>JAKQEK010000364.1 GCA_029558535.1 Bacteroidota bacterium
AGTAATCAATGATGTGAAGATGGCAAGATTTAAGGGTTACGGCTACACCTACGGTTATGGTTACGGCTATGGAGTCGAGGACGATCAGAAGACATTCTGGAGTAAATATATGAAGAAACTTAACGGAAATAAAAAGTAAAATTTAAGTTTTAATCCTTATTTCGTCATTGTTAAGAAATCATAATTTTTAATTAACTTATAGAATCCCATATAAATTTGTTATTTTTGAAAAAAAAAGTAATGAAAGCATTTTCATATTACCTGTTGTATTTCTTTTTGATTTTTTTTATCGTTTCGTGTGTATCGGAAAGAAAATTTGTAGATAAAATCCAAAGTCCTGAATTCTCGAAAAGTTCTTATAGAGTCATGTTTTATAATGTGGAGAATTTATTTGACACAATGGATGATCCGGAAAAAAATGATAATGAGTTTACTCCTGAAGGGTCAAGGTATTGGTCTGAATACCGATACAAACAAAAACTAAGTAATATTTATAAAGTTATTGTAGCTGTTGGAGAATGGGATTTGCCCATATTAGTAGGACTGAGTGAAGTCGAGAATAGAAAAGTACTAGAGGATTTATTGAATTTTACTCCATTATATAAAACCGATTATAAAATAATTCATTATGAATCTCCTGATGCAAGAGGTATTGATGTTGCCCTTCTTTATCGTTCCGAATTATTTAAACCAATAAATCATAAGCCCGTTAGAGTAGTTTGGCCGGCAAGTATAGGAAAAGGAACGACAAGAGATATTCTATATGTTTCGGGTACAACACAAGAAGGAGACACCTTGCACATATTCGTAAATCATTGGCCTTCACGTTGGGGCGGACAAATGGAAACTGAGGAGAAAAGAATGTTCGTTGCGAAATTATTGAAAACGCAAACAGATTCAATTTTTAAATTAAATTCTTTTGCGAATATTATAATAATGGGCGATTTGAATGATTACCCGACTGACAGGAGTCTTTTAGAATCTTTAAAAACAAATACCAGTTTTGAAAAGATTAAATCGGACAAGCTATATAATCTGTCTTACTATTTGCAAGAAGTAAAAAAGCTGGGTACTCATAAATATGATGGACAATGGGGAATTTTAGATCAGATTATTGTTTCAGGTACATTGTTGGATACAACCAGAAATATATATACTACTCCGGACAATGCTCATGTTTTTAGTCCAGACTTTATGTTGGAACCGGACGAAAAATATACCGGGAAAAGAGTAAACAGAACATATATTGGATACAAATATCATGGAGGTTATAGTGATCATTTGCCCACTTATGTTGATTTAAAGAAAAAATAATCTTCGATTTAATAGGTTGTTTTATTTCTTAAAAATAAAATATACTGCAAGAACTAAAAATATAAAACCGATTATATGATTTGTTCGAAATTGTTCTGTTTTAAAAAATAACAAAGAAAAAGTTACAAATACAATTAAAGTAATGACTTCTTGCAAGACTTTTAATTGAACCAAACTAAAAGGACCGCCATTTGCTCTGAAGCCTATTCTATTTGCCGGAACCTGAAAAAAATATTCAAATAATGCAATGCCCCAACTGATTAGGACAACAGCAACCAATGAGAGTTTAGCAAACCATGGGAATTCTTTGAATTTCAAATGTCCATACCAAGCAAAAGTCATAAAGATATTTGAAATTATTAGCAATAAAATCGTATAAAAAGATTTCATTTGACTTAAATTATAAACGTTTAGTTATCTTCTAAGTTCGAAATTTTCTCCAAGATAGACTTTCCTCACTTGCTCGTCGTTAGAAAGCTCTTCTGCAGAACCGCTTTTTAGAATTCCACCTTCGAAAAGCAGATAGGCGCGATCTGTTATTGATAGCGTTTCATGGACATTATGGTCGGTAATAAGAACGCCAATATTTCTTTCTTTTAAGTGAAGTACGATATTTTGGATGTCTTCAACTGCAATTGGATCAACCCCGGCAAATGGTTCGTCAAGCAACATAAATTTAGGGTCAATGGCAAGAGCTCTGGCAATTTCAGTCCTTCTCCTTTCTCCGCCTGAGAGTTGGAAGCCCTTGTTCTTACGAATTTGAGTCAAACCAAACTCCTCCATAAGTTGTGATGTTTTGCGTAACTGATCGCCTCTGCTTAATTTTGTCATTTCCAAAATGGATTTGATATTATCTTGTACACTCATTTTTTGAAAAATTGATTCTTCTTGTGCAAGATATCCAATTCCTTTCCGGGCTCTTTTATATATAGGTTCTTGTGTGATTTCAGTTTCGTCTAAAAATATCTTTCCCTCGTTTGGTTTAATAAGTCCGACAATCATATAAAAAGTGGTAGTTTTGCCTGCACCATTTGGGCCAAGCAATCCAACTATTTCACCTTGATTTACCTCAACACTAACTCCTTTAACTACTGTTCGTTTGTCATATTTCTTTACTAATCCCGAAGTATGTAGTTTCATTTTATTATTTTTTACAAAGATATAAAAAGACAGAAGATGAAAGAAAATTTTTTAAGTCATATAGGAATTCGTGAAAACTATTTATCATTATCGGGTTTAAATCTTTTTAATTCAACATTTTTACCATCAAAGACTGCGTAGCTGAAATTGAAAAGCCAATCTCCAAGATTTGTAAAAACTGACTCTCCTTCAAGCTGTAATTGAAATGGTATATGTCGGTGACCAAAAATGAAAAAGTCAACATGTTGTTTTTCTAATATTCCTTTGGAGTATTTTACAAGCCATTCTTCATCAAAATCAATATTCTTAGGATATTTATGTTTGCTGCGACTTGTTGATGACCATTTTAGAGCTATTCTAAACGAGATTTCAGGGTGTATGGTTTTAAATAAAAATTGAAAGAATTTTGAAGAGAATATTTTTTTTAAAAAGTTATAGCTCTTATCATAGGGGCCTAATCCATCTCCATGACCTATATAAAACGTTTTTCCATTAACTTCACGAATTTGTACTCCCCTTATAAGTTCTGCACCCATAGCTTTCGGTAAATAATGGAAAATCCACATATCGTGATTGCCGGTAAAATAGCTTATTTTAATTCCACTGTCTGACAATTCGCGAATTTTTGAAATTAATCTATAGAATCCAACAGGAATAACATGTTTATATTCGAACCAAAAATCAAAAATGTCACCATTTAAAACAACTTCAGAGGCATCTGTTTTAATCATATCCAACCACTTAATTAAAAGTGTTTCTCGAAATTCTGAAGTATATTCATCATCAATCCCAAGATGAACATCAGATACAAAATATATTTTAGTTTTTTCTGTCAAAATAACAAATAAGGTTTTTCTCTGTATGTCAATAAATTAATTTTGTCCAAAGATAATGTAAATCTTATTTTTTGAAAGTAATTATTTGTGTAAATGTTATTGCTTGCCTCCCAAATTGCTGGACTGCAATTTAAAGGAAAATAAACACATATAAAATCATTTAATATATTCAGTTTTATTCCGGTTTCGTAAAATAAATCTACAAATTTATCAGATGATATTGATGGACATATACCGGTGTTAAAATATAGATCTAAAATTTTTATTGGGGTAGAAGTATTAATATTTAATGCAGTCAACCAATTGTTTGTTTGACCAAATGGTGTGTAGAGAGTAAAACCGCCATCATTTCTTATAAACTGATGAGCCCAGAATGATTCAGGATTAATTCTGACATCTTCGGATCTACCAATGAAGAGATTGTCATAGAAATAATCTTGAGAACCTAAATTGCCGGCTAATCTGAAGTTGTAATTCCCGTAATATTCGGGTGTATTATATAAAAACTTACCTGCAAAAAATCTTATGCTCAATCCTTTCATTTTTTGGTTGTAAGTAATTGTGCTGATAATTTCAGCACTAGTTTTTGCAAACCCATTGCCTGTTTCGACATTTAACACAAAAGACCATGGGTTTATTTTTCTGTAATCGTTGAAGCATGATTTTACTTGATAATAATTTTTTATTACTCCCGAATAAAAATCAGTTGCATAAATTTGCCTAACTATAACTGTGGATTCATAAAATTCTTTAGGGTCAGTTCTGAGTTTAATTTTTACGCCATATTCAAATTTTATTCTTGTTTTATGGCTTTCATTATCAATGCCAAATCTTGCAGCTTTTGTAAATAACTCATATTCTCTAATTGGTGATTTAGTTGGATGTATGTAAAAACTTAAGTTACCAATCCCGGCTAAATTATTTGATTTTATACCATACATTGGGATAATCTGATATTCGAATTTCTTTTTTGGGAAAGGTGTAGTATAAAACATTATACCCGGCATAAATCCATCGGCGGTATTGTAAGCAAATATGGGTAAAATAGGAAATTCATTTACCAACGGGTTATCCATTATGCCGCCTAAACTTAGTTTAAACGGTTTATTTGGGGTCATGAAACCACTATTGTAGTAATTATTATTTCTATTGAGGTCGGGACAATAAAATTCCTTGTCAATAGTGACTTTTTTCTTTTCAGCTAAAAAGAATTTTTTAGTCCCTTTAAATCCCTTATCAATAACTAACGAATCGTCAATGTATAAAAATAAAGGAGTTGTTGCATAATGTTTATTTTTGATAATTATACTGTCATTTTTACGACCGCTGATTTTGTAATCAGGAATAGTATTGCCAATAAGTAGTTCATTAAAATAAATATTTAAGGTGGAGTCATTGGTTTCAGAGACAAAAAAGTCAATAATACTTTCAGAATAAACATGTTGAAATCTGTATTTTCTGTAGAAATTCTTAACAACATCTTTAAAACTATCATAACCTAAATATTTTTCAATCATATATAGGACAGAAACAGGTTTCAGATATGACATAATGTAGTAATTGAACATAGACATCTCTTCAGAACTTAAATCAGATGCTTGTGCAATATTTTCTTTAATTAGATACATCCACCCAAGCTCCCTAAAGTATCTTGCTGGTAGTTCGTTAAGTTTGTAAATATTTGATTTAATGCTAAGATTTTGCTCCAGCAGGCCTTGTTTTGGGTAATATTTGTCATAATATTTTGATTCATAAAATGACGTAAATCCTTCGTCAATCCATGGTTCTTTCCTTTCATTACTTGCCAGCATTCCATAAAACCAATTGTGTGCTACTTCATGAATAATTACATTTTCCAGTGATGATGAAGATGAACTTGACACGACGGTTATTGTTGGATATTCCATACCACCACCTGCACTTAATGGTCCCTCTACAGCGATACAGTTTTTATATGGATAATCACCAATTTCTTCAGAATAAAAACTAACAGACTGTTTTACATAATTTATGGCATTTTTCCATAGTTCTTTATTCAATTTATTATAAAAAGTCCAACAAATTACGGTTTTATCAGAATCTGGAAGTTTTATATAATCTCTATCAACAGCAAAGTCTTTGGATGCGAACCATGCAAAATCGTGTATATTTTTTTCGTAAAAAGTGATTGTTTTTTCTTTTGTAGGATTACCAAATAACGGTAAAGTGTTTATATCCTGATTTGAATTGCAAATTTCCGCATAATCTTCGAGTCGTTCAAGTTCTTTTTTCGTTAAAAGATTGCCGGTTGCAGCAACAATGTAGTCATCTGGGACAGTAATATTAACTTCAAAGCTTCCAAATTCGCTGTAAAATTCTCCCATATCCATATAGTTCATAGGATGCCAACCATATTTATCGAAAACTGCGGGTTTTGGATACCATTGAGTTAAACAATAAGTATTGTCCTCATAGCCCATTCTGCTGAAAACTTTTGGAATTTTGACGTAAAAATTTGTTGTAATGGTTGTAGTGTCATTAGGATAAAGAGGTTCGGGTAAAACTAATAAAATTACATCAATCCCAAAAACTGTGCATTCTGTTTTTGCAATTAGACCATCAACTACAAAGCATAAACTGTCAATATATCCTTTTTCCTCCGTTAGAGCATAATAGAAATCAGTCTGACGCAATTTTAATTGACCTTTGGCAAACTTTGTGTCATTGTTTTTATATGCATTTGGCCATAAGTGATAGTATATTGAATATAGAGTATCTCTAGAATTATTAATGTATTCTGTTTCAATGTTCCCATAAAGACATTTTTTATCAACATCCAACCTAACATCTATTTTATGATTAACTTCTTGCTGAAAATATTGTTGTGAAAGTGCTGATTCAAACAACAGCATTATGATTAATGATAATAAAACAACCGATTTCAATTTGTAAATATTTTCAGTTAGTATTGCTGATTAAATTCAAAAATTCAGCTGGGTCTTCAGTTATAACATCAATTTCTCCAACTGCATTGATAAAAATAAAAGTTGGCAACAGTTTAATCCCATATATTTTAATAACAGGACTTTCCCATGTTTTTAAATCACAAAGATTAACAAAACTATCAAATTGATTGTTGTTTATTGATGCTTTCCAAGATTCTGCTTTTGTATCAAGTGATATTAGAATTATTGAAATATTTGAATTATTTATATATGGTATAAGTTTCTTTATTGAGTTAACAGAGGTTTTACTCCAAGATGACCAAAAACATAAAATAGTTTTTTTACCTTTAAAAGATGATAGCGAGATATTGTTTGAATTAATATTTGGTAAAATGAAGTCAGGAGCTTGCATACCCGGTTTTAAAGAAATATAATCATTTGTCCTTTGTTTCATTAATAACTTATATTTTGAAATTTCAGATTCAAGCAAAGAGGCTTGCTCAAGTTCGGGATGGTATTTTTGCAATTCTTCCAATACATATTCAAAAATTTCCAAATCGTTTTCAATCATTAAAATTGGAGAAATCCCGATATATTGATATAAAGCCATATATATTACTGCAGATGTGTGATTTTTTTTAACAAAGTCAATAAGATAATTTTTGTCAGAATCATATAATGCTCTTGCTTCTTCATTTGTTTTTTCCCAAAGAGAATCAATATTATAATCGGGTATGAGTTTATATTTGTTTACACTGTCTTTTAATTCGGACAATCTGTCGGAACTTTTTATGAGTCTTGCATTCATTTCTTTAAGTAAGACACAATCATCAGAACCTGTTATTGAGTAATTCCTTTGAATATCGGGATAATCAGCAATAATTTCTATTTTTTCACCATTATTGATTTTTAAATAGATGATATTTTTGTCGTCAATTTTTAATCTGTGGAAACTATTACTTAAGCTATCACAGCTTATTTTAAAATCTCCATTTTTATCTATAGTTACAGCAGCAATTTGTTTAGTGTTTCCCGGAGATAAAACTTCGAGTATAATTGTTTTTCCCGAAGCATTGTCAATTTTACCATAAATGATAGAATTTTTTTTATCAGAACTACAAGACCATATTATTACCATTAATATTAATAGAGTGTATAAAAAAAAATGCTGAGAACTGATATTAGATAATGTTTTTGTTAATTTCATTTTTTACTTTTGCGAAAAATTACAAATTGAAAATTTTCACAAATATAAACGAAAATATTCCAAAGAACTGTGTAGTTACTGTAGGTTTTTTTGATGGATTACACCGTGGGCATCGTTATTTACTTGATAATCTTAAGAAACTCGCTGTTGAATCAGGTACAGAAGAACTTGTAATTACTTTGTGGCCACATCCTGCTTTGGTACTTGGGAGAACCGTGAAACTGTTGAATACCCTTGATGAGAAGATTGATTTAATTGAAAAAGCAGGTATAAGAAATATTTTAATTTTGGAATTTGATAAAAATCTGGCATCCTTAAGTTTTGGGAAATTTGTAAATACGATTTTATATTCGAAGTTGTCTTGTTCTGCAGTAATTATGGGATATAACAATTCATTCGGCAATAAGAATATTGTTGAATCAATTGACGAAAAGCCGGTTATACCAATACGCAGGTTTAATAAATTTGAGATGGAAGTTTTTGAAAAAGTAAACTCATCAAATATTAGAAAATTTCTTGAAAGTGGAGAGGTTGAAAAAGCTTCAGAAATGTTAGGCTATAATTATAGTTTAAGTGGAAAAATTGTGAGTGGCTATAAAATTGGAAGAAAAATTGGCTTTCCGACTGCAAATATTGGCGAAATAAGTCTGGATAAATTAATCCCGGCAAATGGCGTTTATATAGTTAAAGCGCATTTTGGAAGCAATGTTTATCCGGCTATGTTAAATATTGGTTATCGCCCGAGTTTTAATGGTGATGAAATGAGTTTGGAGTTTCATATCCCTGATTTCGAAGGCGATTTATATGATATTCAAACAAGGATAGAGTTCTATAAACGGCTAAGAACAGAGAAAAAATTTGAGAAAATAGAAGATTTGATAAACCAGTTGAAAATTGACAAGCAACAAACAAAAGCTTATTTCAGTTAATTTTTTTAATTCATAAAATCTGACTATTTTTGCAACAATTATTATAATACAAAAAAAATAAAGACATGGAAGAATTATTTAGCAAATTACCTTATAAGATTAAAGATATAAATCTTGCGGAATGGGGTCGTAAAGAAATTGAAATTGCAGAAAAAGAAATGCCCGGTTTAATGAGTATTCGTAACAAGTATTCAAATGAAAAACCATTAAAAGGAGCTCGTATTACCGGTTCGTTACACATGACAATACAAACTGCAGTTCTTATTGAAACATTAGTTGAACTAGGTGCAGATGTAAGATGGGCAAGCTGTAATATTTTCTCGACTCAGGATCATGCTGCTGCAGCAATAGCAAAAAGTGGAATTCCGGTTTTTGCATGGAAAGGCGAAAGTCTAGAAGATTACTGGTGGTGTACTTTGCAAGCACTGACATTCCCGGGTAATTTAGGGCCACATCTTATTGTTGATGACGGTGGTGACGCTACTCTTTTGGTACATAAAGGATATTTTGCTGAAAAAGATACAAATTATCTAAATAAAGAAGCTGCAAATCATGAAGAAAGAGTAATCATATCATTATTAAAGAATGTGCTGGCAAAGGATAGCTCAAAATGGACCAGAGCGGTAAAAGATATGAAAGGTGTTTCGGAAGAAACCACAACCGGGGTTCATAGATTGTATCAAATGATGGAAAAGGGCGAATTGCTTTTTCCTGCAATAAATGTAAACGATTCAGTAACTAAATCAAAATTTGATAATCTTTATGGTTGTCGCGAATCTTTGGCTGATGGCATAAAAAGAGCTACGGATGTAATGATTGCCGGTAAAGTTGTTGTAGTACTTGGTTATGGTGATGTTGGAAAAGGATGTGCAAGATCAATGAAGGGTTATGGTGCTCGCGTAATTGTTACTGAAATAGATCCGATATGTGCACTACAGGCTGCCATGGAAGGTTTTGAGGTTACGACATTAGAGGATGCATTAGTAGAAGGTAATATTTATGTTACTACTACCGGTAATAAAAATGTAATTACTCTGGAGCATATGAAACGTATGAAAGATCAAGCTATTGTATGTAATATTGGTCATTTCGATAATGAAATTGAAGTTGAAAAACTAAACGAATATAAGGGTGCTGTAAAAATTGAAATTAAACCTCAGGTTGATAAATACACATTTGAAAACGGCAACTCAATTTTCATGCTTGCAGAAGGAAGATTGGTAAATTTAGGTTGTGCAACAGGTCATCCGTCATTTGTGATGAGTAATTCGTTTTCCAATCAGACTCTTGCACAATTAGACTTATGGAAAAACAATTATGAAATAGGTGTTTATCGGTTACCAAAATATCTTGACGAAGAAGTTGCAAGATTGCATCTCGAACAAATTGGAGTTAAGCTGACAAAAATGACTAAAGAACAAGCTGATTATATAGGTGTACCTGTTGAAGGCCCTTATAAAGCTGATCATTACAGATATTAGCAAGAATAATTTCAACATTCAAATCACAGGTTACAAATACTGTAAATCAGTTTGTAACCTGTGATTTATTTTATGTAGATGTTTATATAACTTAGTTATTTTAAACTCCGCTAAAACAAGCAGAATAAAGTATTAAAGATTAATACCCGTTATATACATACAACGCATTTCCCTCGAGATATGTAGCATATTGAGTCAGGAAGTATTTGGCAGGACCTTCAACCACAGAGCCATCCAAAAGCATAAATTTCGAATTGCAATTCCGGCAAACAAGAAATAATCCTGAAGAATCTACATCCAAAATTGCATTTGAATTAGAAGGTTCATAAGTACAGCACCTATCGTATGCTTTATATGAGTCAGTGAAATCACAATACATTACTATTCCTCTGTATCCTCCTGTTAAATACAAATAATTGCCCGGTGTTTTTAAATCAGAGTATTGAGGCAAATCAGGATATATTACAAAATCAACATAAACGTAAGGAATTCTGTCTTCTTTATCACAAGCCGGAATTATTGAAAAAAAACTTGCGAAAATTAATAAAATAAGTATTTTTGAGAAATTGAATTTCATAACAACATTTTATTTATGACAAAAATAAGATATTTATTGCAATTACTAACAGTATTATCACTGTTTTTATTGTCATCAAGTGCGTTTTCGCAGTCAGGAAGAGGAATAGATGATGAGAATTATATGAAGAAACAGAAGACTAAACATTATCGGCCGTCTCCTGAAGAACGAAGGGTAATGAAAATTGAAAAAGCACAAGAAAAAAAAGAAAACAAACAAAAGAGAAGAGATACGAGATTACATAAAAAAGCAGTAAAAAAACATAATAAAATTATTAATGGAGGAGGTCGGGATATTGTTGATGGAAAGAAGACATATAAAAGGATGAAAAAATCAAAGAGAATAGCAAAAAAGAATAGTTAGCCAATTTTTATTTATTCATCTAATTTTTAGTCAGTTAGGTATATTAACAAAAAAAAAGTTGTTTTTTTACGGTTAAAAGATTTGGTAAATAGTATAAACTGTTTTATATTTACGGTTTTTCTAATGGGTTAAGTATTATTAAAGTAAAACTCTATTATGTTACGGAAATTACTTATAGTTATTGTGGCACTTATAACAAGTGCAGGGTTGTTTGCTCAGTCAGCAGGTACTTTAAATGGTAAAGTTACTGATGCCTCAACCGGAGAGCCAATCCCGTTTGCAAACGTGTCGATTGAAGAGAATGGAAATATAATTACCGGTGGAATGACCGATTTTGACGGAAATTTCAGTATAAAGCCTATTCCCGCCGGTAAATATACAGTAATGGCGTCTTATGTCGGTTATGCTGCTTTGCAGTATAATAACGTTCAGATTCCTGCAGGGAGGATAACCTTTCAAAATTTTGAATTGACAGCCTCTGCAGAAATGTTGGCAGAAGTTGAAATCAAGGAATATAAAGTACCTTTGATTTCAAAAGACCAAACTCAATCGGGAGGAACGGTTACTTCAGAAGACATTGCAAAAATGCCGGGACGTTCTGCCGCTGCAGTGGCAACAACAGTTGGTGGTGTATATTCCGAAGACGGCGAAGTCGGTAGTATTAGAGGAGCACGTTCTGAAGCTACAGTTTATTACGTTGACGGCGTTAAGGTAAGAGGTAGTTCCTCGGTGCCAAAATCAGCAATTGAACAGGTTACAGTTATTACCGGTGGTCTTCCTGCCGAGTATGGTGATGCAACAGGTGGGGTTATTAGTGTAACAACAAAAGGACCTACATCACAATATTTTGGTGGAGCAGAAATTGTTACTTCTCAGTTCCTTGACCCATATGGATATAATCTAGGTGGATTAATGATATCAGGACCTATTTGGTCAGTTGAGGAAAAAGGAACTACTCGTAAAAGAACTGTTGCAGGATTCCTATTGTCTGCTGAAGCAAATTTTGTAAAAGACGGCAGCCCTTCGGCAGTTGGTGAATGGAGAGCTAATGATGATATTATTGCAGCAATTAGAGAGAATCCTTTGAGATTAATTCAGACTGAAAGCGGTGCAATTATTTATCAAAATGCACTTTATTTGGATTCTGAAAATTTTACCCCCTATAAATACAGACAAAATGCTGAAAGTAAAGGTGTTAATGTAGCCGGAAAAATTGACGTTTCTCCGGTAAGAGATTTAAATCTTACTTTTGGCGGGACTCTTGATTATGACAATTCACGCTTGTACAATTATAGAAATCAGCTATTCAACTCCGAAAATAATGGAACACAATTATATAATAACTGGAGAGTATATGGTCGTTTGACACAAAAATTCAGAGATAATAGTGATGAAGAGAAAGTTGCCATTATTAAAAATCCTTATTACTCTATTCAGGTTGATTATTCAAAAACTTATGTAAAGCAATTTGATGATAAATTCCAGGATAACTTCTTTGAATATGGTTATGTTGGTAAATTTAATACAGTCCCTGAGAAATTTTATATGTGGGGAGTGGATACCGCTACAGGTTACGAAGGTTGGTTACAGGAAACTTATTTTTATCGTATTACTGATTATGAAGCAGGGACACTTAATCCTGATTTGTCGAAATATACAGAGCAGTACTTTGATTATTTTGCTGATTATTATTATAAGGATGTGAATTCTTTGATGTCAAGCGGAGGCTTACTTAATGGTATGGGAGCACCTGCTATTTACGATATGTATAACAGTCCAGGTAACCCATACACCAGTTATGTGATTAGTGATGCAACTCAGTTTAGGGTTTCTGCTGCAGGGTCTGCGGACATTAAAAGTCATGAAATTAGCATAGGTTTTGAATTTGAGCAAAGAAGCGACTCTTATTATGGACTAGCACCTTTTGGGTTATGGACTTTAGCCCGGGGTTTGACAAATAATCATATACTCGAAAAAGATATAAATAGTCCTATAGTTTATCGCGATGCAAATGGAATTTTTATGGATACTATTGATTACCCTAGATTGTATAATGCCGAAGGTCAGTCTATGTTTGATAAAAGTTTCAGGGAGGCTTTGGGATTACCAATAAATAACCTTACTTGGATAGATGTTGATTCTTACGATCCTTCAACATTTGATATAAGTTGGTTTAGCGCTGATGAACTTTTCAATCAGGGAAGTTCTTATGTGGCATATTATGGTTTTGATTATGCAGGGAATAAATTAACTTATAAACCTACATTTGATGATTTTTTTAATAAAACTGACGATAACGGATATAAATTAAGACCTATAGCTCCATTTGAACCGAATTATGTTGCAGGCTACATTCAGGATAAATTCGCTTTTAAAGATCTTATATTTAATATAGGTGTACGTATTGACAGATACGATGCTAACCAGATGGTTTTAAAGGATCAATTCCTATTGCATGAAGCTTATACTGTTGGAGATAATGATGAGGCCGGATTAATTGCAAGTGTTACTCATCCGGAAAATATTCCTGATAATGCAGTTGTATATGTTAATGATATGAACAATCCAACTGCAATTAATGGCTACCGTGTGGGTAGTGTTTGGTATAACTCGAGCGGTACCGAAGTTGAAAAT
Organism: Bacteroidota bacterium; assembly: GCA_029558535.1. GTDB lineage: Bacteria > Bacteroidota > Bacteroidia > Bacteroidales > ML635J-15 > Bact-19. The sequence continues at coordinate 13,406 of JAKQEK010000364.1, forward strand.
CCTGCATCTATTGCTTCGGCTAATGGGATAGCCCCATATCTACTTGATCCAGATGCAGAATTAAACACTTCGGCTTTTGAGGATTATAAACCTCAGATAGTTGTTATGCCTCGTGTTTCATTCTCATTCCCTATTTCAGATGAGGCATTGTTTTTCGCTCACTATGACATTTTATCAAAAAGACCTTCATATTCAAATCGTTTAAATCCTATTGAATATTTATATATTCGACAGTTAAATAGTGATCTCATTAATAATCCAAATTTAAGAACGGAAAAAACTATTGATTATGAATTGGGATTTCAACAAAAATTAGGAAATACCTCATCATTAAAATTATCGGCATTTTATCGTGAAATGCGTGATATGCAGCAGGCTATTGCAGTTAACGGAGCTTATCCGGTTAATTATTATACTTATGGTAATATTGACTTTGGTACTGTAAAAGGCTTTGGAGTAACTTATGATTTACGCAGGACAGGTAATGTTACTTTAAGGGCTTCTTATACACTGCAGTTTGCGAATGGTACCGGATCAAGTTTTGAATCAGGGGCTGCAATTGTTAAATCTAATAAACCAAATTTAAGAACTACCTTGCCTTTGGATTTTGACCAACGCAATAATCTTGCAATTACATTAGATTATCGTTACGGAGGAAAGGTTTCAGGATTACCATATAATGGACCAAAAATAGGAGGTAAAAGCATTCTGGCAAATACCGGGGTTAACTTTGTAATAAATAGCGGTTCCGGTTCACCTTACACGAAACGTGATAGACCTGTAAGTGGAAATGTCATTGGGTCACTAAATGGCTCTAGAAAGCCTTGGAGAACCACGATAAACATGCGTGCAGACAGGGATATTAAGCTAAAACTTGCTGACAAAAAGGAAGATGGAACAAAAGAAAAATACGCATATATGAATGTTTATCTTGAAGTGTCAAATCTTTTAAACACAAAAAATGTGATAAATGTTTACTCATATACCGGTAATGCAAATGATGACGGATATTTGAATTTTGCCGATTACCAAACTCAGATTTCGACATTAAATGATGAGGAAGCTTATAGAAATTATTATGCGATGTACATAAATTCACCCTATAATTATAGCCTGCCACGAACTATTAGGTTAGGTGTTCAGTTTAGTTTTTAATTTTAAGTATTGAATATAAAATACAGTATATGAAAAATTTTAAGGGAATTATAGTTTTTACAGTTCTTTTATCTGTATCAAATATTATTTTGGCAGAAAAATGGAATGGGGAAGTAAATCCTGCTCCTACTACAAGATCGACAGCAGGTTGCGATCCTGCAAGAACGTCAACAGAATTAGGTATTAATAATGTCAGAGCATTGATACACACAGGGGGAGATATGTGGTGGGATTTACAAGGAAAAGCATATTATGTCGTTCCTGCTGATGGTGATGCAAGTGCTTTGTTTGCAGGAGCTATATGGGTAGGTGGTAAAGACAAAAATGGGCAATTAAAAATTGCTGCTCAACGTTTTAGACAGGATGGCTATGATTATTGGCCGGGTCCACTAACAATGGAAGGATTTGCTTATGTCAGTCCTGAAATTTGTCGTGAATACGACAAACATTTTGCTATCAGTAAAGCAATGGTAAAAGAATTCAGAGAATGGTGGAAATGTACTCAGGATCCTGAAAATTGTGATGTAGAGGCGGAATTTCCGGGTTATCAAATTCCTGAAATTATAACGGATTGGCCTGCTCATGGACCTGCAGGAGGATATGATTATAATCTTGCTCCTTGGTGGGATGTAGATGGTGATGGTTATTATAACCCTCTTCAAGGAGATTTTCCATATTATGAATTCCCTAATGAAGGTATTACAAACGATCCGGATTGCAGACGTCCACGTGGACAAGCAAGCAGATTGTTTGGTGATTACACCTTGTGGTGGGTTTATAATGATAAAGGAAATATTCATACCGAATCAGGTGGAGCTGCAATTGGTATGGAGTTCAGAGCACAGGCATTTGCTTTTACAACAAATGACGAATTGAATGATATGACTTTTGGAAATTATAATATTATAAATAGATCAACCTATATCTTGACTGAAACTTATTTCGGAGTATGGACTGATGCAGATCTGGGATATGCACAAGACGATTATACAGGTTGTGATGTTATGAGAGGTTTGGGGTATATGTATAATGGTGATGATAATGATGAATCATCGGGCGGTATTATAGGTTATGGAGAACAGCCTCCCGCTATAGGAATTGACTTTTTTGAAGGTCCTTATCAAGACCCTGATTTATCAGATAATCCCACATCGTATGATACTGTTAATGGAGTAAAAGTATTAAACTGTTCAAGAGGAGATATTCTTAACGGAAATATTAATGGGCTTAATTTTCAAGATGGGGAAGATGATAATGAAAGATGGGGGATGAGAAGATTTTTGTATTTTAATAATCCTCCTTTTGGAATTCCAGCTACACAGGATCCTCATTTAGCGATTGAGCACTATAATTACTTAACGGGATTGTGGAAAGATGGACAACCATTGTGTTATGGAGGAACAGGACATCCTTCTGGTGGTGGTGACGCTAGTGTTCCAACAGATTTTATGTTTCCGGGCAAACCTACTACTGACCCTTGTGGTTGGGGGCAAGGAGGTATTCCTATGCCTGATTGGTCTGAAGAAACTGAAGAAAATGCACCAGGAGACAGACGTTTTGTTCAATCTGCTGGTCCTTTTACACTAACTCCTGGACAAGTAAATGATATTACAATTGGTGCAGTTTATGCTCGTGCCCCCTCTGGTGGTCCTTGGGCATCAGTTGAAGCTGTGCGTAAAGCCGATGATAAAGCTCAAATTTTGTTCGAAAATTGTTTCCGGGTACTTGACGGTCCGGATGCTCCTGAACTTAAAATTATAGAAATGGATAAAAAATTAATATTCCATATTTATAATAAGTCAGGAAGCAATAATTATCTAGAAGAATATTATGAAAAAGATCCTTCTATAATTTGTACACCCGATATTAATCCTTGTGATGAGTATTACAGATTTCAGGGTTATCAAGTGTTTCAATATAAAAATGGGTCTGTTAGTATTTCAGACAGATATAATAATTCTTTAGTCAGACAAGTATTTCAATGTGATATCAAAGATGATGTTGCACAAATAGTTAATTATACATGGTCTGATGAGCTAATGGCTAACGTACCTGTTGAAGAGGTAAATGGTCTCAATAGCGGAATCGTTCATACTTTTGTTTTGCAGGATGATAAGTTCGCTTCAGGAGATTCAAGATTGATAAATAACAGAGAATACTATTATTCTGTTATTGCTTACGGGTATAATAACAGTTTGTTGTATAATCAATCAATACAGGAAACATTTAATGGACAGAAGAAGCCATATTTAGCAGGTCGTAATAATATTAAGAGATATCAAGCTATACCTCATATTAATGATGCCGATTCTGACGGAACAATTATGCAAAGTGATTATGGAGACGGTTTGCAGATAACTATGTTTGAAGGACATGGAAATGCCAATAATATTATTGAACTTACAGATGAAACTGTTGAGGAAATTATGTCGGGATATCCATGGAAAGCTTCGAAAAGAGTTTATAAGAACGGAATGGGACCAATTAATGTTAAAATTATTGATCCGCTAAATGTTCCGGACGATGTTTATACATTAAAATTTGCTGATACAGCAAAGATTAATTCATTTGGAGTAATTGGAACTTCTTATTCTGAATTAACAAAGAGTAATTATACACCTTTCTCTTATACAATATATTTTTCTGATGGCGATTATGTTGATAGTGAGGTAGCCGTTCAATATGGTGCAGGAAATGAACAATTGTTTATGGATTTAGGATTATCTGTAACAATTTCTCAGGAAGATTATGCCGGAGCAAAGGGAAGAAATGAATTTCAGAATGGTTTTCTTACAGCTAGTTTCGAATTTGCTGATGAAACAAAACCATGGTTATGGTTTTTACCGGATGGTGATAATCAGGATTCTAGAAACTGGATTAGGGTTGGTACTTATTCAAGTAATGAAATTGGAGAGTGTCCGGATAAGAGATGGGATGATTTAATTGGATGGGATCCAAAACAATATTTTGAAAAAATACTTGGCGGGACTTGGGCACCATATAGGTTTACCTATAGTGGTCAATATGGTATATCTTTAAGTGGTGCGAGAAATTTCCAGAATATTACAAAATATGAACCATTATCAAGTATAGACCTTGTTATTACAAGTGATAAATCAAAATGGACAAGAGCCTGTGTTGTAGAATTATGTGAAAATGAATGGACAGAAGATGATTGTGGATTACCAAAAGAAGTTACTCCATGGATAAATTATCTTAGCCGTGGTAATGCAAAAAAGTTTGCATTAAGAAAAGACCCTTCTGTTAATAAAGAGGGCAATGTTGTTGCTGGTGATACTACACATGGTTTAAGCTGGTTCCCTGGTTATGCAATTGATATGCGTACAGGAGAAAGGCTAAACATAGTTTTTGGTGAAGATTCATGGTTGATTGGAGATAATGGAACAGATATGATGTGGAATCCATCGTCAAATATCTATTCTACTACAGGTCCGGTTTTTGGTGGTAAACACTATATTTATATAATGGGTAATAATCAAAATTTCCCAAATGCTGTTTACAATGCCCCGGCATATGATTCATGTCAGTGGATTTATGAAAACTTGCTTAAGTATGAAGAAACAGGTGTTGCAACAACAACGCTGAATAGGGCTTGGGCTGGGGCAATGTGGTGTGCTATACCATTGCAAAATCCTGATTTTGATTTTCTTGCAACAGATGTTCACATTAAGATTAGGGTTGCTACTCCATATCATAAAGCTATGGAAGAATTTGCAGTTGAAGATCCCGAAAATAATAATTTCCCATACTTTGAGTTTACGACTGCTGACGTAAAAACGATAAAATCTCATAATGAAACAGCAGTAAATGCTTTGGATCTTATCAGAGTTGTACCAAATCCATATTATGGTAATTCATATTACGAACATAATCAATTGGATAATTATGTAAGAATAACGAATTTACCTCAAACATGTGTGATATCTATTTTTAACTCTAGCGGAGCTTTGGTTAGAAGATTTAATAAAGACAATGATAATCCATTTGTGGAGTGGGATTTAAAGAACACTTATGGAATTTCAATTGCAAGTGGAGTATATATCGTTCATATTAACGCTCCTGGAATAGGCGAAAAAGTGGTAAAATGGTTTGGAGCATTAAGACCGGTAGATTTAAATAATTTCTAAAAATTTGTAATATAAATAGACAGCAATATGAAAAATTTATATTTGATTTCAACAATACTCTTAGTTTTGGCAGCAGGGATTTTTTCGACAGAGTTGCAAGCCGGAAATGAGCAACGTGTTGGTTCCAACGGAGCATCAGAGTTGCAGATAAATCCATGGGCTCGAAGTTCGGGATGGGGTGATGCAAACGTTTCGTGTGTTGTTGGTGTAGAAGCTATGTATCAGAATATAGCAGGTATGGCGATGACCCCTAAATCAGAATTTATGTTTACAAATTCGCAATGGTTGGGTGGTTCTGGCATAGTTATTAATAGTGGCGGATTTGCTACAAAAGTTGGTGAAACAGGAGTAATGGGTGTGAGTGTGATGAATATGAATTTCGGAGACATTGATATTACTACTGATGCTTTGCCAGAAGGTGGAATAGGAACGTTTAAACCATCATATTCGGTTATTGGTCTTGGTTATGCCCGTGAGTTTTCAAACAGTATTTTCGGTGGTATTTCTGTGAAAATGCTTAACGAAAACATTTTTAATGCAAAAACGTCAGGTTTTGCTTTAGATGCCGGAATTCAATATGTTACCGGAATCGGAAAAGACAAAGCAGGTAATAGGAATAGAGATAATTTGAGGTTTGGTATTACAATGAAAAATGTTGGCTCAACAATGAAATATACTGGTGATGGGATGTCATTTATGGGCTTTTCAAGTAACGGAACCAGCATGACCATTGAACATAGAAGCCAGGAATTTGAGATGCCATCATTAATAAAAATAGGTTTTTCATATTCTTTCAGACTTGCACCTAAAGTTGATGCTGTATCTGAAACAGTATCTTCAGATCATAATCTAGTAATAGCAGCAAATTTTACTGCTAATTCTTTTAGCAAAGATCAAATCCATTTTGGTATGGAGTATGGGTTTAAAGATATTTTCTTTTTAAGAGGAGGATATATTTATGAGAAAGGTATAATTGGCAGTGACGTGGATTCAAGATCGACTGCATTTACAGGACCGGCAGCAGGTATGAGTTTACAGGTTCCGGTAAATAAAGAAAATAAATCTGTTATGGCAATAGATTATTCATACAGATTTACTAATCCTTTCAGAGGAGTTCATACTTTTGGTGTTAGAATTACCCTAGGAGCAAAATCATAAAGTTTTAACCTATAGAATAATAATTTATATAAATTACTAGAAAGCTCAATTTGGGCTTTCTTTTTTTTGTGCAACTCGAAGTTAATTTTAAAATATCGACATTAAAAACAATTGTTGATAAGAATATTTTGAAGTTATTGTTTTATTAATTACATTTGTTTCATGGAAATCTCTGACAAAGAGGTTTCTTTTGTTTTATATGTATTTAGAAATTAAAATTGTTCGATATGACTGAATTTGTTTATTTGACCGAAGAAGGACTGAAGAAACTCAAAAAGGAGTTGGACAGACTTGTGAATATAGAAAGGCCGAATATTTCAAAGCAAATAGCTGAAGCAAGAGATAAAGGTGACCTATCTGAAAATGCAGAATATGATGCTGCAAAAGAGGCGCAAGGCTTGCTGGAAATGAAAATCAATAAGCTTCAGGAAACTGTTCGTTATGCAAGAATAGTAGATCCGAATGACATTAATACAGAAACTGTTCAAATACTGAATAAGGTTAAAATTAAGAATCTTAAAACCGGTGTTATTATGGAATATACTATTGTAGCAGAAACGGAAGCTGATTTAAAAGAAAAGAAAATCTCGATTAACACTCCTATTGCAAAAGGTTTGATTGGTAAGAAAGTTGGTGCTGTAGCAGAAATAACTGTTCCCGGAGGAGTCGTAACTTTTGAGATTTTGTCAATTTCAATATAATATTTTATGGCTTCAATATTTACAAAAATTATTAATGGCAATATTCCTTGTTATAAAGTAGCTGAGGATAATGATTTTATAGCTTTTTTTGACATTAGTCCCTTGAAGAAAGGCCATACATTAGTTGTCCCTAAGCTTGAAATAGATTATATTTTTGATAATTCGGATGAAACACTTTCGAAAATTTTGGTTTTTGCAAGAAAAGTTGCTAAAGCTATTGAAAGAAATGTTGAGTGTAAAAGAATTGGATTGATTGTGGTTGGACTGGAAGTGCCGCATACTCACATTCATTTGGTACCAATTGATCATGAAAAAGATCTCGTATTTGCCAATCCCAGAGTCAAAATGAGTACAGAAGAGTTTACGGAGCTTTCCAAAAAAATTTACGATACTTTCAAAATAAATAATTGATTTTGAGCCGGTTTAAACCGGCTTTTTTATTCAAGTGCCATTCTGTATAGTGCCCTTAAATCACCGGTTTGTTGTTTCCTGTAAAGAAAAAACAATTGATTATCATGGATTTTTATGTTTTCAATCCAAAAGAAATCAGGGATACTAATTTCTTTACCTGTTGTGCCTGAATGAATAAAAATTTCTTTGACCGAAGTCTTACCGTTTCTAAAATATACAGCAAATACTCGTCCACTCACTTTATCAACTAGTATCTCATCTTGACAAAATTTGGAATTTTGAAAATATATAATTTCTTCGCCTAAATAATTGAAAAGTGTGTCATACCATTCTACTTTTGAATCTGTATAGTTAATAATAGAAATTGTGTCTTTTGTTTTTATTATTGGTGCGAAAACCGGATTGTACATCATCTCTTCAAATCTTAAGTCATGTTCATTTGGAGGACAGCCCATTGCAAAAAACAAATTTTGACCGGCTAGCATATTCAGTTTAATTTCATCTGTAATAATTTTAAATACTTCTGTTTCATAAGTAATAATATCTGTATAATAATAAATCAACATCTGATTTTTATTTGTGTATTGACTTAATAATGCTTTTGTACCTATTGTGAATTTACAGGTTTCCATTACCTCTAAGAACTCGTCAATATTTGTTGGAAAATCTAAATACACACTATCATTTGATAAAACCATTTGATAAGCTGTGTCATCTGTCAAATAATGAAGATTTCCAAAGCAGTCTTCGTAAAAGTGACCTTCTTTCCCTACGCAATATGTAAATATAGTATCTCCTTTCGGCGAAATCATAATTATCCACGGATTACTATGTTTATTGTAACGGTAACAAAAGCCTGAATAAATTATTGAATCTCCATGAAAGTAATAATCAGTTACATCTAAGAGCATTCCTTTGCTGATATTTACAACAGGTTTAACTATTGCATCAGGGAGCATGTTAATTCGTGGTTCTAAAAGTATCTGTGCTTGGAAATCACTACTGTAAACCACTAGCATATAATCGTTATATCTTACATGTGTGAAAAATAAGGTATCATTTAGGTTATTAAGTGTAATTGAGAAAGTCCCTTTACTGTCTGAAGTAGTACCTGTTTTACCGTCTTTTATGTATATGTGCACTTCAGAAACAGGCTCTCCGGTTTCTGAATCAAAGATATTTCCTGTAACCATAATTGGTTTTTGGGCATTTGATATTGCTGCGATACAAACAAAAATAAATATGTATAGCCTTTTATTCATTTAAATAATATTTATATAAATCGTCAAGTTCTGATTTTGCCTGTACACCATAGTATCCATTATCGTTAATAATTTCAAGCAAAACTTTTTCTGTCGCTGCGTATTGTTTCTGTTCTTTTAGTATCATGCTTTTATACCATTTTGATTCCTGATGAAAAGTATTTATACGATTTGACAATGTCAATTCAAACAGTTTCAGAGAATTATCATTTTGATTGATTTCATATAGGCATAGTGCTTTGTAGAAAATTGCGTTGACATCAGAAGGGTATTGAGAAAGAATAATATCAAAACCCTGAATAGCTTCTTCAAAGTTTTTTTCATCCATTTGGTTGAGGGTTTGTCTGAGAAAATCATCATAGTTGCAATTGGTTTTACTAATAGCCAGATCATCTGATTGTTCGTCCGGCACTAAAAAGTGCGTTGGGATGTCAGTGTGTTTTGTGTTTATTCTTTTATCATATATATAATTTACAACCTTGTAATTGTTGATATATGTATAATAATGGTTTGAATTGTATTGATAGTAATTGTTCAGAGCTAAATTTTGATTACGATTTTGAATTTTAATATTCATATTTATATGTAATGGAGGAATGCTTTCGGGGACAATTACTTTTTCCGGTTTATCTCGCAATTCGGATACATAAATTTTAAATTCGTTTGTTTGTTGATGGTGTGTGCTTAAACTATCCTGAAATTGAACAGAGTCAGAATTAATATTCAAATCAAAAATGGATTTGCTTATTGTATTTCCTCTTTTGTTCAAAGGTTTGTGCTCGAATACAATGAAATACATTAAAACAATAATTAAACTTGCCGCAATACCGGCAAAAATCAAGCTTATTTTTACTTTGATTTGTTTTGTGGGAAATATTTCAGGTTTAATAATTTCTAAATCTTCGGGCAAAGCACCGCTATTTTTAAATCCCTCCAAGGCATCTAAAAGAAATTCGTCTTCAGCAATTTCTTGTTCGAATGCTGATAATTCTTCATCAGTCATTTGCCGATTAAGATATCGCAGCAGTTTTTTATTATTATTTTCGTTTGTCATTGTTTTATTCCTCCATTATTTTTTTTAGCTTAATTCTACCGTTTTGCAAAAAGGATTTAACAGATTTAACAGAAAACCCAGTAATATCTGAAATTTCTTGATAAGACTTCTTCTGATAATAAAATAATTCGAGACATGTTTTTTGTTCGTAACTCAACTGACACATGGCATTTTCAAGATTTTGATTTATAATAATATCTTCTTCAGGATCAGAACTGTCGTTATTATTTAAAATGATATATTTTTTCATTGCTTCTGTTTGCTTTTTGTCTGAACGTAGTTTCATTAGACAGTGATTTTTTGTAACAGAGTATAACCATGATTTGAAATTTTCAATTTTATGTTTACTGATTTTCTGTGGAAGAATATGAAAAATTTCAACAACAGAGTCAAGGCTGTCTTCACGCGAACCAAGATATTTAAGGCAAACGCCGTAAACCAGAGTCGAATACCTGTTATAGATTTCTTCGAGAGCCTTATTCATGTTGTAATCTAAGGCTTGAATAATTTCAGTATCGCTGAGGTTTTTCATTTCTATTTTTTACGTATCTGCTTTATTATTGTTTTTTGTAAAATTATTCTAATTATTATTATCTACGACTTTCTGCAGCATTTCTTTCGTTTAATAGGTCGAAATAACTCTTGGTTGACATCATGATAACGCCACCTGTTACATCACCGAATCTAGCAGGGATTCCACCTGTATAAATTTCCATTGAACCTATTCCTAAAGAAGGTAAAGAAGTCATTTCGTCAGCAACTCTCATCCCATCAATATAAACTGTTGAACTGCCGGGTCTTGACCCTCTTACAACCATTTGATTATTTACTACCTGAATGTCACTTTGGTAAGCACGAGCAAGCATTACAGGGTTTTTAGAAACGGGGGTTCTTGCTATTATATCACTTTTGATTGTAATTCGGGAAGGCTCTTCCGGGTCAACAATTGGTTCTATCCATCCGATTACGGTGAAATCGCCTTCTATAATATAGGCTGCTACACTAAGAGTAGTATTTCCGAGAAAGGTTATTTTATTTGAAGAAACTTGAATACCGGTTATTTTTGTCGGACTGTAGCCTACAAATGATATTTCGAGGGTATAAGTCCCTGAATTTAAAGGTTTAATTTTAAACTCTCCATCAAAATCACTTGTTGTCCCGGTTGTCGAAGGCCCATCAATTATACTGATATTAGCCGAATAAATCGGTTCTCCATTTTCATCAAGTACTTTTCCGTGTATTGCTCCGTTTTGAGCCGAAATACAGATTGATACTCCCATCAAAACTGCGATTAAAATAATTTTTTTCATAATATAATTTTTTTTAGTTAACACTTTTTACTCCTTGATGATAGAAAAAGTACAAATTCCACGTGCTCTGGTATATTTTTTTAAAGTTTTTTGAAATTTTATCGGAGTTTAGCTTTTTATTTTTTCAACGATTCAATACTTTATTTTATAAATAATGTTAGTGAAGCGTTTTTGTGTTAGGTTGTCAACTAATAAAAAAAGCCTAAAGAAAATCTTCAAGCTTTTTATTTGCCGGTTCGGAGGGATTCGAACCCTCGACCCCATGATTAAGAGTCACGTGCTCTGCCAACTGAGCTACGAACCGTAAAATGTCCTATGCAGAACGTTTTTGAGGCTGCAAATGTATAAAACTTGTATTTATAATGCAAGTAAATAGAAGTTTTTTTGATTGTCAGGATTTTGAACTGAATCGGGGTTTTGTCATGAAGTTTGGATTTGCCATACTAGTTCCCACCCAAGCCAAACTTCACGCCAAAACCCACTACAAATAATGATATGAACTAAAACAATTTTTAATCAGTTAATAAAGTTTTGCATTGTTAAATAAAATTATGATAAAATTTCAACTCATTATTTTTTTATAAGCGGCGTTTTAATATTTTTACACTTATGCATTTTGTTAAGGTCGCTATATTATTTTTTTGTTTGATTATTTCGAATTTTAATCTTTCGTCACAATCAGACGAAGATTATAAGGAGTTTTTGTATAATAATGTTAAATCTTATGATGAGAGTGTGGGATTAATGCCAGATACAGATTATTCAAAATATCGTCTGTTCGTAGTGGGTGAAATACATTTTTATAAAGAAAATTCTAAAATATTTCTAAATATATTTAGAAATTTATATAAAAATGCAAATGTCAGAGTAATTCTCTTAGAATCAGGCTACGCAACCGGAATAATTGCTCAACACTATTTGGAAACGGGGGATAATAAAAGTCTTAAAATTATTTCTGAAGACGGACAGTTTGATGAGTTCCATTACAGATTTCTGAAAGATTTTTATGACAAATGCCCGAAAGATGATAAGTTTAAAATTATCGGAATTGATCTGGAAAATTATTCGCTGTACAATAGTTTTATTTATGCGGTGCGTTTACTGTTTAGAGATACAGTAATGCCTGAAACTTTAGACGAGTTGCTTGGCGATTTTGAAACTCTTATTGACAGTGAGGACTATGATGTAATTGTGGAGGAATACGACAAAATATATCTTGATTATAGGTACAATAAAACAAAATATAAGGATTTGCTCTTTGATAATTATATTGAATATGAGGAATTGATGGAAAGAATGAGAAAATCATTGAAATTCGGGTTTTACAACTATAATTTTGGCAAAGACAGTGTTGAGCATTCCAGAAGAGAAAATTATATTTTCAGAAGTATTGTCAAAGAGATTAAGAGGCATCCTGATTGCAATTATTTCGGTCAGTTTGGATTGGCACATATTGGCTTAAGCAGATTTCTAATTACAAATGAAAACAACATCATCGAATCATTTGTGACGCATTTGAACAACTCTGAATATTCGCCTGTTAAAGATAGTGTATGCTCTTCACTTGTTTTGTATTTTGATGAATATTACGGGGATAATAATAAGCTTGTTTTCTTTTATGATGAATTTATGTACTCGTTAAGTACAAAAAAGTATTTGCCGCCAAAAGTCTATAAAATATTAAAAAACTATAAGTTGGATAAAGGTTTTTATTTTGTCAATCTTGCTCAGGATGATAGCCCTTTTGCTGAATTTGCTAAGAGAAATTACCAGTTTTTAATATTAAAAAAATAGTATGATAAAGAATATAATTTTTGATTTGGGCAATGTAATATTGAGTATTGACTCAAAATTAAGTGAGATAGAATTTGCTCGATTCGGACTTACAGATTTTAAAAGCTTATATACTCTTGCTTCACAGGAAGAAATTTTTGACAGACTGGAAATTGGGAAAATCAGTCCGGACAAGTTTTACGAGGAATTTAGGCAAATAACAGGAGCAAATCTGTCTGATAAAATCATTAAAGACTGCTGGAATGCTTTAATCCTGAATTATCGTTGGGAGACTATTGAGTTATTGAAAAAACTCAAATTAAAATACAGGACTTTTCTATTGAGTAACACAAATAAAATCCATTATGAATATTATACTGAAACACTCAAGAGTGCTTTTGACGTAAATGGTTTAGAAGTATTAATGGAAAAGACTTATTTTTCGCACAAAATCGGAATGAAAAAACCCGGCGAAAAAGCCTTTAATTTTGTTTTATCAGATGCAAAAATATTGCCCGGGGAAACATTGTTTATTGATGACAATCTGGAAAATATAAATACTGCTCAAAAACTTGGAATACAAACGATTTGGCTAAGAGATAACAATTTGGAGAAGCTCGAAATTTGGAAAGAGTTGCTATAATTTTTAATTGTTCTTTTGTTCTTTTGTTCTTCTGTTCTATTGTTCCTCTGTTCAAATATTTTAATAAATCAGAACAATTAAACATTTGATGTTTGAACAGAGTTTTGAAGTACGAACTTTAGAACAACCGAATTCAGAACAAAATCAGCAGTAACGTAATCTTAGCTTTCTCCCTAGCCTTTTTAAATTCAGGACAAAACCGACATCAAAATGAGAGTGAGAATCAGAGTGAGAGCGGAGTGCCTTGAAGGGGACTGAGGAATCAGCCGGTGGGCTGATTGTCTCGAAGTACCCGATTCAAAAATCATGACAAAACCTGCAGTTTCATTTTATTACCTCACTTATTTTATTTACAGCAATCATACCATCAATTGCTGATGAAACGATACCTCCTGCATAGCCGGCACCTTCTCCACATGGAAAAAGTCCTTCGATGTTGACACTCTGGAAAGTCTCCGGATTTCGAAGTATTTGTATTGGACTGCTTGTTCTGGATTCAACTCCTACAACAATTGCCTGATTTGTAATAAAGCCTCTCATTTGTTTGTCAAATTCCTTAAATGCTTTTCGCAGTTTTAGGCTTATAATGTCGGGAAGCCAAAAATGCAGCGGACTGCTTATCAATCCGGGATGATAGGATGATGTTGGGAGATTTTGTGAAATCTTTCCGGCTACAAAATCACTAAGCCTTTGAGCAGGAGCTTTCAATCCTAAGGCACTGTTTACAAATGCCATATTCTCAAGTTGCTTTTGGAGTTCCAGGCCGGCAAAAGTTCCAAATTCTGAATGTGCAATTAAATCTCTGACCTGCAGCTCAACAACTATACCCGAATTTGCATATGCAGAGTTCCTTTTCGAATTGGACATTCCATTAACCACAATTTGATTTTTTTCTGTTGCTGAACAAACGATAGTTCCTCCGGGACACATACAAAATGAATATACACCTCTGTTATCAACCTGTTTAACAAGATTGTAACTGGCAGGGGGGAGAAATTCACCTCTTTCTTTTCTCTTATATTGAATGCCATCAATAAGGTTTTGAGGGTGTTCTACCCTTATTCCCATCGCAAAACCCTTTTCTGTAAGCATCACTTTTTGATTATCTAAAAAATAATATACATCCCTTGCCGAATGTCCTGTCGCAAGTATTACAAAATCGGAGCTGACTGTTTTACCATCTTCACATTCGACCCCTTTAATTAGATTTTTGTTTAATATTAGTTTTGTAACTTTTGAATTGAAGTATATTTCTCCACCGGAATTGATGATTTTTTCTCTGATATTTTTCATTATTCCGGGCAATTTGTCTGTACCTACATGAGGATGAGAATTTATCAGAATATCATCATCAGCTCCGAAATAGTGCAATAATTGGAGAATCTGAAAAACATCTCCTCTTTTTTTACTGCGTGTATATAATTTCCCGTCTGAGTATGTTCCGGCACCACCTTCACCGAATGCATAGTTCGATTCAGGGTTAAGATTTAAACCTCTATTAATTTGCGAAATATCATATTTGCGTTCTTCAACCGACTTACCTCTTTCTATAATTATCGGTTTTATTCCCAAAAGAAGGCAATTCAGTGCAGCAAAATAACCCGCAGGGCCTGCTCCTACAATTAGTACAGGTTTTGATTTAAAAACATCTCTAAACTCAAATTTTCCGGCCAATTCCGGAAATGTTTCAGATGCACTAATACATTGTATTCTTACGTTATACTTGACTTTTTTTCTGGCATCAATTGACTTGCGAATTACTCTGTAAGAATTTATTTCTTCTTTTGGAATATCAAATCTCTCTGAAAGAGATTTTAAAATATGTTCTTCGTTAAAAAGTTCTTCAGGATAGAATACAAAATCAGCTTCTTTTACCATTTTAATTCCACCATTTAATTTTGTCAATTTTACCTCCCTCGAAATGGAAAGCCAAAATTATCATATGAGAATTTAATCTTTTATAATATTCGCTGAACTGTGAGTAGTCGTATTGGACAACATTAAAAATTCCCCACGAAGATTTTAATTCAATTCCAAACATGAAATACTCAAGAAAGAAGTCTGCTCCAATGCCTATTTCGTAATATGCATCTAATGGTTTTAGCCTTATTTTTGGTTGTTCGGCAGGGTTTATTTTTTTCTGTGCTGCAAGATCAATTCGTCCCGACACGCCACCAATAATAAATGGTCTCCAATTACTGATTCTTGCTGCACGATATTTTAAATATATCGGGAAGTCCAGAAAAGTAGATTCAATCATCATGTTGTGACTGCGGAATTCTCCATTTTTAATATATTTATATTGCAGATTTCTTTGCCCGAATATTAAGCCCGGAAGAAATCTAACATCAAGGTAATTTGCTAGTCTTAGATTTGAAATCATGTTAATGTTAAAACCTACATAACGACCAACTTCAACTGCATAAACAGTGTCGTATAAAGGAAGAAATAAATCAGAAGGTCGTATTGTAAAATCCATCATATTCAAACCTAAAGAATACCCGAAATGCGCAACCTGATTATCCAGTTTAGGTAAATTTAACGGCACATCTTTTTGGGCATGTATAAGTATTGCCGGAAACAAAAAATACAATATTATTAATTTGACTCTTTTCAATCTTGTTTTTTTACAAAGATATAACTGCTATTCGGATATTTTATTATTTTAATTACTAAAAATTACATTTATTGATTAGCTGAATTATTCAACAGAGTCTATTGTCTGTGTTTTTTTTGCTGTCCAATAAGAAAAGTTACTCAGTAGAATTTAAAAGAATTTTCACTTTGTTCGAAATGACTGAAAAATTGGAGGATTCCAGTCGGGGACAAAAAAGTGTTTGAAATACAGGTAAATTTGAGTCTCCGACCATAATAATTATTTCATAAAGTCATTTCGAAGCCTTACGCAGGAAGGCAGAGAAATCTTTTAATCTGATAGTTAATTATTCTTATTAAAAATCAGATTTATTGAATAGCCTACTTGTACAAAAATGCAAGTTGTTATTTGTCATAAATAATTAGTAAATTGTAACACATATATTTGCTTAGAACTTACAGTTTTGTCGTTCTCACTGCGAATAAGAAAAAATAATTAAAATTTCTTTTGTTATTAAAATAAAGTTTCATACATTTGCAGTCCGAAATTTTTTGAATATAAAATATTATAATAATAATTTATAAAATGTACGCAATAGTTGAAATAGCAGGACAGCAGTTCAAGGTAGAAAAAGGGACAAAACTTTATGTCAATCGTTTGGATAGTGAAGAAGGAAGTGAAGTAAAGTTTGATAAAGTTTATTTATTGGATAATGAGGATAAAATTACTGTTGGAACGCCGGTAGTATCTAAAGCCAGTGTGTCAGCAAAAATCATTAAACAATGCAAATCTGACACTGTTCTTGTTTTTAAGAAGAAAAAGAAAAAAGGTTATCAGAAATTGAATGGACATCGTCAGATGATGACTGAGATTGAAATACAGGATATTAACGCTTAATAATTATATCAGAAAATGGCACATAAAAAAGGAGCCGGAAGTTCGCGTAACGGTCGTGAATCAGAAAGTAAAAGACTTGGAGTAAAAATATACGGAGGTCAGGAAGCAATAGCTGGAAATATTATTGTTCGTCAACGTGGAACAGTTCATCATCCTGGTAAAAATGTAGGAATGGGCAGAGATCATTCATTATTTGCTCTTATTGATGGTAAAGTTCATTTTCAGAAAAGAAGAGATAACAGATCTTATGTTTCTATTTTACCAAACGAAACTATAATTGCAGAGCAAAAGCCTGTTGCTAAAGCAAAAAAAGATGTTACTGTGCCTAAAGTTGTTACTGAAGTAGTTGAAAAACCTGTTGAGAAGGTAGAGGCAATAACTGAAGTAAAAACAGAGAAAAAAGCTGCAGTAAAAACTGAAAAGAAAGCTGAAGTCAAAACAGAAAAAAAACCTGCTGCAAAAACTGAAAAGAAAGCAACTGCAAAAACAGAGGAAAAGCCTGTTGCAAAAGCAAAAGCAGCAAAAAAACCTGTTGCGAAAGAAGCAAAACCCAAAAAATCTGAATAAAAACAATAACGATAAATTCATCAAGCCTGTTTTTACGACAGGCTTTTTTTGTTTTATTCTGTTTTAAGTAATTAATTCGTTGGAAATTAGTAAATTCGCAACGTTAAATTTATTTTTATGTTGACATTAAAATTAATTAGAGAGGACAAGGAAAAAGTCATCAATAGGTTGAAAATTAAGAATTTTGATGCTAAAGATTTAGTAGAAAAAATTATTTGCTGGGATGATAATAGAAAGGAGCTTCAAGTAAACAAAGATAATCTTCAAAATCGCTTAAACGATATTTCTAAGCAAATCGGTCAATTGTATGCACAAGGGAAAAAAGAGGAGGCCGATTCGACTAAACAGCAAACAGTAGAATTGAAGGAACAGATAAAAGACATTGAGTCCAAATTTGTTGCAGCCGAGAAAGAAATGAACAGTTTAATTGTATTGTTGCCAAATTTACCTCACGAGTCTGTTCCGCCGGGAAAAGGAGAGAATGATAATGTTATTGTAAAACAAGGCGGTAAAATTCCGGATTTAACTGTAAAAAAACCTCATTGGGATCTTATCAAGGATTATGATATTATTGATTTTGAATTGGGAATTAAAATTACCGGAGCCGGTTTCCCTGTTTATAAAGGCAAGGGTGCAAAATTGCAACGTGCTTTAATCAGTTTTTTTCTTGATGAAGCCGAAAATGCAGGGTACAATGAGATACTACCTCCTTTGTTGGTCAACGAAGACAGTGGCTTTGGTACAGGACAGTTGCCGGACAAGGAAGGACAGATGTATTATATAGGTGCAGATAATTATTATTTAATCCCTACTGCAGAAGTACCTGTGACAAATTTGTACCGTGATATAATTTTGTCCGAAAAAGATTTTCCGATAAAAAATATGGCATATTCGGCCTGCTTTCGTCGCGAAGCAGGATCATGGGGTGCTCATGTGCGAGGATTAAACAGGCTTCATCAGTTCGATAAGGTTGAAATAGTGCAAATACGTAAACCCGAAGATTCATACAATGCGCTGGAGGAAATGAAAAATCATGTGGAAAGTTTGTTGAAAAAACTGGAACTTCCATACCGTATTCTCAGACTTTGCGGTGGAGATATAAGCTTTACTTCTGCTTTGACTTATGATTTTGAAGTTTTCTCTGCAGCTCAGGAAAGGTGGCTTGAAGTAAGTTCTGTTTCTAATTTTGAAGATTTTCAGACAAATCGTCTTAAACTAAGATATAAACCTGATAATGATAAAAAAACAAGACTCGCACACAGTTTAAATGGTAGTGCTTTAGCTTTACCACGAATAATGGCAGCCATAATTGAGAATTATCAGACAGAAAACGGTATAAGCATTCCAAATGTTCTGAAAAAATACACTGGTTTTGAATTAATTAGCAAATAGCATGAAGAAATATTTTTTATTGTTTGTTTCAATTTCATTTATACTTTTTGGTTGTAAAACAGAAAAACAAAAAGAGGGGATTGAAAAAGCAGATAGTATGCTCGAAAAGATTGAGATTCTTAAGAAAGAGCTATCTTCTCCTGAAATAGTGGCATATAAAAGCATTTATGATACAACAAAATTATATGTTGCTTTCTTTGAATCATTGCCTCCCAACTTTGAGAGAACAGATTCAATTATGGATTTAATCTATAATTATGGGACAGTAGATAAATGCTTTAAAAAACTGCATTCTGTTCATCTGGCACAATTATCCGATGCACTTGATTTGTCAAAATCTCAAATAACTAATCTTAGGCACGATATTGATGAGGGATTTTTTACGGATGACGAAATAGATGTTTATATTCATACGGAAGATTCAATTTTAAAAGATATTGAAGAATTAATAAAATCAAAACTGGAATTTGCAAAAATCCATGCTGAAAAATATAAAATATATCATCCGATGATTGTAAATTTAAAGAAAGAATTTGAAGAAAAGTATTATTAAATATTTAATAATTATTATAGGAATTCTTTTCTGTAGTGATTTCTCTCTGATGAGCCAAAATGCTGATGTTCAATTGGCATTAAACTATTATCAGAATGAGGAATACGATAAAGCTGCTGTTATTTATGAAAAATTGTATAATGAAACCGGCTATAAAAATTATAGAGATTATTATTTAAGATGTTTGACTGAAATAAAAGACTATAATACGGCAGAAACTTTCTTAAAAAAAGAAAAAAAGAAAAATAAAACGGATTACTATTTGATGATTGATCTTGGTATGGTTTATTATTCTTCGAACCGTTTTGATGAGGCTGAAAAAGAGTTTAATGCGGTAATTGATCTTGTCAAGACCAACAAAAATAATATTATGGGGGCAGCTTCTGCATTTATTTATTATCGTCAATATTCCCTGGCTGAAAAGACTTATTTGTCCGGAGAGAAGCTTACAAACTCGGATTTTAGTATGGAGTTGGGTAATTTATTTTATATTCAAAGAGATTATGAAAGAATGATGCAATATTATCTCAAGCATTTGGATAAAAATCCACAGTCATTGCAGACAATACAGTCGAGGCTCCAATATATAATGGCGAATGATATAGACGAAAGTCTTGAACCAATAATTGAATCTTTGATTATTCAAAAAATTCAGGAAGCACCTCAAAAGCAGATTTTTAACAAATTACTTATATGGCAATATTCACAAACCGGAAGATATAAACTTGCTTTAGACCAGTTGATAGCAATGGACAAAAGATCGAGAGGAGGAGATTCCGATATTATTGAGTTTGGTTTAATGCTATTCAATAATAACGAATACGACCTTGCTATGGAGGCTTTTGCATACATTATTTCCAAGGGAAGGGAAAATTCTTATTACAATACTGCCTATATCGAAAATTTGAATGTAATGTATGCCAAAACAACGGCGAAATTACATCCTGACAAAACTGAATTATTGAGCCTTGAACAAAAGCTGGAAGAAGCATTGGGGATTGTTTACCGAAAAGAATCGTATAAAGTAATATTTGCATTAGTAAATATAAAAGCATTTTATCTCAATAAATTTGACGAATCAATTGAATTGATAACAAAGTGTTTGAATGAGAAAAGATTTTTACCCGATCAGGAATTATCACTGAAATTACTATTAGGGGATATATATTTTTTAAATAATAATCCTTGGGATGCAATACTTACTTATGCACAGGTTGAGAAGTTGGCACTTGAAAGCCCTGTGGGTCATGAAGCAAGGTTTAAAAAAGCCAAACTTGCGTATTACACAGGACAGTTTAAATGGGCACAAGCACAACTAGATGTCTTAAAATCAAGTACTTCAAAATTAATTGCTAATGATGCTATGGAATTAAGTATGTTTATAGCTGACAATTATAATCTTGACACTACAGAAACCACCATGCAGATTTTTGCCCGTGCCGATTTCTATATTTTTTCGAAGCAATACGACAATGCTTTTGCTTCGTTAGATTCAATAATAGAATTATTTCCTTCGCATAGTTTAATGGATGATGTTTTGTTTAGAAAAGCAATAATTTATGAAGCCGGAGGAGATTTGAATAAAGCAGCAGATTTCTATAATCAGGTTGCCGTAACATATTATTATGATATTTTATCGGACAATGCTTTATTCAAGTATGCAGTGTTAAAGGAGAAATTAAATGATAAGTCAGCTGCTCAGGAAGCCTATCTTAAACTAATCTCTGAATATCCTGGAAGTATATTTACTGTTGATGCACGAAAAAATTTAAGAAAATTATCCGGTACACAATAATGGCAAAACAAAGTAAAGACAGGATAATTTTAGGTATAGACCCGGGTACAAATATCATGGGTTATGGAGTAGTTCATGAAAAAGGAAAAAATGTTGAATGTATTGGTTTTGGTATTGTTGATATGCACAAAATGGAAGGTCACTTCAATAAACTCAAGCATATCTACGAACGCACATTGCAACTTATAGATGGATTTAAACCTGACGAACTTGCTATTGAGGCTCCATTTCAGGGTAAGAATGTGCAATCAATGTTAAAGCTTGGACGTGCTCAGGGAGCTGCTATTGCTGCTGCACTAACCAGGCAGATCCCAATATTTGAGTATGCTCCACGAAAAATTAAGCTTGCTATAACCGGTTCGGGAGCTGCTTCAAAAGAACAAGTTGCAGGGATGTTGCAGAAATTACTTAATTTAGACGAATTGCCTCAAAAACTTGATGCAACTGACGGCCTTGCAGCTGCTTTGTGTCATTATTACCAACGTGCCGATATAGTAACAGATGCAAAATGCAAAGATTGGAAAGAATATATTGCTAAGAAAAATATCAAAATCCCTAATAAAAAATAAGATATACCTTTTGGCTCCTGACTTGTCCGAATTAGTGCGACAAATTAAGGTCGCTCCAGACTTGTCCGAATTAGTGCGTTAATTTTTTTAAAATCAGAATTGTAAAGCGACAAAACAGTATTCAATGCTCCGCGGGATGGCCTGGCAAAACGGCGGGCAGCTCAAGCGGTGAGATCGAAACAATTAGAATTGTGTCGAACCGATATGAC
>JAKQEK010000365.1 GCA_029558535.1 Bacteroidota bacterium
AGCAACCATATCTGATTTTGCTGGTGGAAGCGTGATATCAAATATTTGAACTTTTCCGCTCGGCACATCGTAAGTCATTGTATTATTGATATCTTGCTGAACAATTTCATATTGCTGGAATGTTGTCAATAGGTCACCGGATTGATAATCAGATTCGATTTTGTTAGATACAGCATAGAGGTCTAATGTTGAATCGGACAAGTTATATTGAGAATCCAACGTTGCCATGATAGCATCAAGATCCGTTGCATCAGACTTCTTGGTATAATATTTGAAGCTCGGATCAAGGAACATCTGGTTTTCTTCGTCCAAAACAAGAAGCACCATAGCTTGCTCTGTAAGGTATCCGCCAGATTCATAGGGCGTCAGCGTTTTACCATGAGCTGTGAATATCTTTTTTGCTGATTCAATATCTGAGGCTGCTGTCATATTGATAAGGTCTTCATCGGTAAAGACGACCTCACCTACAGCATAATTAGCCGTATAGCCAAGATAGCGCAGCATAGCGATCATAAGGCTGACCTGATCATAATCGTTACCGCCGCATTCCTCGTATGTTCCTACGGCACCTTTTCTTGATCCGTAATAAAATTCCGTCTTGTAGTTGTTCAAGATGTACTTAAACACCTCAGCCGGTGAACTAAGCGTGTCGGCTAATGCGGCCATGTCATTCGTCATTTGTGTTTCGTCTCCGAAGACCGCTTCACCATTGACATTTTTTGTAACAATTGTCCTATCAATTTCGCTGAATGTCTTTTTCACGCTTCCCGTAAAGCCCTTTGTCCTGCATAGCAAGAAATCCTGGATTTCAATGGCATCCTTAACGTCTACAACACCGTCTGCATTTACATCCGCAGCTACTTTGTTAATGCTTGCAGATCCAGAGGAAGAAAGTTCTTGTTTTATCAAGCACAAGTCAAATACATCTACTCTGTCATCATCATTTACGTCACCTAGAATTACGTCCGTTTCTGCTGCGTGTGCATCGATTTCATTAACGAATGTCTGCAAACTGCCTGACGATACAAAGAGTGTCATCGCCGCAGCCGTGACAGCAGAAACAATTTTGGAAAATAATTTGTTCATCTTATACCTCCTATACATCCTAAATTCCCGAAAATTATAGCGTAGTATTAAAGAATAATATCAAAACATTTAAAAATATTATGTTGTTTTTTTGTAATTTCAGATACATGATTTTTTTTACCTTTATATTCAAAAATTTCAATGACATCTATTTCGTCAAGCAAAGATGCCATAGAATAATTTTTATATAGATTATTATTAGACATAATTTGATGAATAAAAGAAATATATATCAAAGCAACAAATTGAATGAAAATTTTTCCCTCAAGAGATTCCTCAGAACTAACCTTAGTTCTTTTCATATCAAGACGATTCTTAATATTGCCGAATGTTTTTTCAACAACATCTTTATTCCTGTAGATTGAAATAGCTGTATTAGCATCAGTTATATGATTAGATAATAGTACAAAGTATCCAAAATTCTGCATATGAGAATTTATGGTTTCTTGATTATGAGTAAAAGAAGCTGCACTATCGCCATTCTTTTCTTTTAAGATAAAGTATTTGTCAAAAAGAGTTTTTTGAGAATCAGAACAAGAACCATCAATAAAAGCTTCTTCTACCAACTTAAGCTTTTTAATAAAATCCTTTTTTTCTGACTCAGCCCTTGTACCATCATAATACACATGAATATAGAGAAGTCTGTTTTCGCTTGCTTTTTCACCTTTCTTGTTTTTATATACATACTTCCATCTACTTTCTTTAGTAAGACAATAAATATTATGTTCAATATTGTAATTAGAAAAATCCTTAATTCTATCTACTGCTTCTCCAATAGAGGTTTTTATTAATGCTGAATTTGATCGCCCACCAATTATAAATTTATGACGCATTCTGTACAATGAATTAATATTATCTGCACTGTAAAAGCCTCTATCTAAAACAAAATTTATCTTTTCAAGACCTAAAAAATCCATATCGATTAACAGTTTTTTTATAGTGGAAACATCACTTATATTTCCAGGCATTTTTCTATAGTACACAGGCAACATAGATTCTTCACCAAAAACTACAGCTAAATTTATTTGAGGTAAGCTTTCCAAATCTTTATTGTGTCCATATTTTATTTGATCCATTGTTTCTGAATACGAAGAAATACTTGTTGTGTCATACGCCAGATATTCATTTTTTAAACATTTTTTAATTCTGTTTCTAAAAAAAAGTGCCTTTTCATTTTCTGATATATTTGAAAAAAGTTCACTTATTCTTTGAGAAGAAATCACATCTACATTAGGATGTTTGTGAGTCTTCGCAAATTTAGAAAAGCGATACATTGAACTTTCGCCTTCTAATACCAAAAAATAAACTAAGGACAGAATTTTTTTGCAAGCATCTTCACCAAATGCCTGTTCCAAATCTTTTTTAACCCCTGTTTTATTCCCGATACAATCCAATAAATGAGTAGCTCCAAAAAACTTTCTACTAGCAATTAGTGCTTTTTCGTGTTTGTCCTCACCCTTTTCTTTGTTTTGACGGTCTAAATATTTCTTGTTAGGAATAAATTCTCCGTCTTCACTTAATTTACCAATATATTCTCTTTTATGTCTGTTTTGTTTTTTGTCCTTATCCCAATATGGGTTGTCTATATAAACATATTCTGTTTCTTTTATCTTCTGGGTTTTTACACCCTTTTGTATTAATATATCCACGCTATAATTATAGCGTATTATTTTGCTTTTGTCAAGTACTTTTTATATATTTTTTGTTGAATTTTCGCGGTTTTAGCTCTGTTTTACGCTATAATTTTTCGGGAATGCAGGTTGCAAGTGAAGCAGCTACTGCAACAGCTATGCACATTCTAAAAACCGTTATTTACAGCAAGTTGACAAACATAGACATGAAAGCAATGTTTATTGGTCTTTCAATGGGCGTTTGTATGGTAGCAGGGACATATGTAGCAAAGCATTTTATAAAGAAAATGGATAAAAACAAGTTTCAGAAATATGTTGCTGTGCTGCTTTGCGTTGTAGGAATTTATATGCTTATAATGGGAACGTAGAATTGAATATTCCTCATACATAAGAGCTTCTCACTTGAGGAGTTTTTTTTATTTTCAAAGGAGGTATTCAATGCAGTTAGTAATTGCAGAAAAAAACAGTGTCGGAATGGCACTGGCAAAGGCTCTAGGAGTGACCACCAAAAAGGATGGTTACATGGAGGGCAACGGATATATCGTGTCATGGTGTGTGGGGCATCTTGTTTCTCTTGCTGATGCCGATATTTACGATGAAAAATTCAAGAAGTGGAATATTTCAGACCTGCCGATTACGCCGAGTAACTGGCAGTTTGTTGTTTCTGCGGATAAGTCAAAACAGTTCGGTAT
>JAKQEK010000370.1 GCA_029558535.1 Bacteroidota bacterium
TCTCCTGCTCGAAAATATAAGTATATTATAATACACTAATTATATTTTGTCAACACTTTTTTTAAAAATATTCGAAATTTCTGTTTTTGATATTTTAGCGTAAACACAGGTGTTTTAAAAAATATTTATCGGACAGGCTCAAATATGGAATTTAAAAATATATCTTGTATGTGTGATATATAAATGGAACGCAAATTCTGGGTGTTCCAAATTACCCTAAATAACTTGCAATTAAATTATTACAAAATTTGGGAACGTGAAAGGGTAGAAAATATTTCGATATACGATAAGACCGATTGTTCATGGAGCATCATACAGGGCGGTGGGAATCTCGAACAGGTTGATTGGTCATACGATAACTTATATCGCACCAAGTGTCGATGCCGATACTGAAATAATAATAAAAGCGACATCGTTAATTGATCCGCAAAAAAAGTTCTTTGCTGACGCTTTTAGTTTGCAATAACATTTATTTGAAGCAAAAATGATAATTTAAGATTTGAAAATAATGGCGGAAATAGTTGACTTCTAATTAAAAATTTGATAAATTAATTAACTGAATGAAAAAAATATTGAAATACTTATTTTTATTACTTATTTTAACCGCATTGACGGGTTTCATCCTGTATAACAATGCCGATTCGTTGTTTGTCTATTCCGTTGAAAATGATAACGTATTGGCGATGAAGCTGGCTCTTCAATTCAAAGTCGATTTAAAGACATTATTTACGGGAAGTAAAAAAGATTTGGTTCTTCTCCGAAAAAGTTGCTAGGTATTTGATAATATAATGGACACTATAACCCTTTTCTGGTAAAGTTAATTTACCACAAAAAACCTGCCAGGAAAGAGGGATTATAATGTCCGAAATAAATCTTACTCCATTACTGTCCGATTGTCAAGCGAAAGTTGTCGATCAATATGTCGAATTCGATAAAAAAGTCGTCAATGTCGTTCTAATGCCTGATGAACGGTATAATCCGATTTGTAGCAAGTGCCGAGCAGCCTGTAAAAAGGTCCATTCATATACCGACCGTGACATAAGAGATTTGAATGTTTTTGATTTTAAAACCAATATTGTCTGCTGCTATCGCAAGGTTAGATGCCCGAATTGCGGCATAACCGTTGAAGATATTGGGATAACGGAACCCGGAGTTCGAATAACAAAGAGG
>JAKQEK010000371.1 GCA_029558535.1 Bacteroidota bacterium
AAACTTTTGCATGGCGGATAATTTTAAAAGGTTACTTAATCATTTAATACCCCACAAAGATGCAGGAAAAAAAATTCATTGTCAAGTATTTTTTTAATTTTAACACTTGTTAAATTTTTTTTTCTTGTTTTTAAACTTTCAGCACAAGCCAGCTTTCTTTTGACTAGGAAGCTGGCTTTTTTATTGCATTAAAAAGCTGCCCCCCCCTGCCCATATCTTTTTTGTTGATTTGCCTCAAATGCAAGCGCAGCCCCTCAAATACTATATATGGCAACCTTCATAAAAGCCGATAAGCTGCATCATTAAAAGCATAATAAAGCAGTTAGTTTTATTTTGTTCACATAGAGCGGGATATAATAAATTGGCTTTCACAATTTACTGATAGCCAAATGTTTAATAAAAGTAGATAAAAAATTTTAACAATAGTTAAAATAAATTCTGGACACTTAAAGCGCTGAATATATAACCTCTTAAATTAACGCTGATCTTGCACTTGCAAACGCACATTATTGAAATAAACAAGCGCAAAAAGCCTCTTAGCAGTCCAGCTAAGAGGCTTCACGTTCCGCCTAAAAGGCAGGCTATAAGAAGAGCCCTACAAAAAAATCCGCTTGGGCTACAAAACTTGGGGCTCAGTGCTCAGGAGGCTTCAGCAATCCACCTCCCAACACAGTTTTGTTTGGCATATGAAAGGAAAGGAGAGAGGTTGAGATCGCCATTAATAAAAAATCTTATCCAACCCCATGTTATCTTGCTGCATGCCGTTTCTTAGAGCATTGTAGAATTCTTCTTTTTCCTCTTCAGAGGAAAAATAAAAATCGGGCGCAAGCCCTATTTCCCCCAATGCCTCCCATATATCTGATAAACTGCCCACTACAGCATAGCACTCTTCTCCGAACATCCCTCTTCCGGAGTACCCCTTCCTTATTGAAAGGGATTCGTTTGCTGCCGCTAAGGCCTCGCTCATTATTTTTTTCATCTTTTTTTTTATTGTCGTTGTTATAGTTTATGCAAACATACTGAAATTTTTTGAACAAAACAATAGGCAAGCTAAAAAAAAGAGGGGGCTCCGAGACTGAACCGGGCCGCCCCTTACCTTCCTGCCACATTGGGCAGGCAAGGATTTTGATAGTAGGGGGCGCCCATTATAAGAGGGCGCCCGCGAAGTTGCCGGAACATGCCCAGCAAGAGGGCCTGAGCCATACCCACTACCCGGAAGGCGGCAGTTGGGCGTGGAGCGCTCGTGTTGCCCTCAAATCCTTACAAAGATAAGTTTTTTTTTTGAAAAAGAAAGCCTATCTCTCTTTTTTTTCAAAAAAAACTTTTCACCCCTCCCCCCATCAATTTTAAACTTTATTTTATATTGATCAAATGCCTTTGAAATTTCTTCGGGAGCGGAAATATCTTTATTCCTATTTTTTTAATGGGAATATGTTTTTTTTATTTAAAACTAACTGAAAACATATAAATAAAAAAGCCCCGTTTGAATTAACAAACGAGGTTACAAAAAAATGAAAATGAAAAAGTAGCGGCACCGGGTCTCGAACCCGGAACCCCGTCACTGGGGACAAGATTTTAAGTCTTGCGCGTTTGCCAATTTCGCCATGCCGCCAATAAATAAACAAGAACTTTTTTATTGTGTTCCCAGTAGGGCTTGAACCTACGGCCTACAGATTCAGTTATCCAAAACTTTCGTTAAGGGCTGGACTATCTCACCACCCTCGGCTTTACGTTAGGGTGCCCGGCGTTAAATGCGGTTATTAAGAGGGCTGAACCTCTCCGCTAGTCTCTGCACGTTCCTTAAGTGTACTTAAGGCTTCGCTCAGGGTTGCCTTGTTAAAGCCATGTTTTGTAAACAGCCATTTTCTTAAACCGTTGTCAGAAATATTATATTCTTTTGCAACTTGGACAAAATTGCTAGTCGATAATTTTTTCAACACGTCGGCTAGTTCTATTCCATCCATTTTAGATGTTTTATCTGCCAACATACAATCGACGCAACAATAATGTTTTTGTTTAAGTTTAAGCGGCTTTTCACAAATTTTACACCTTAATTTAGGTTTCCCTGAATTAACCGGGTTTCCATTTATATCTTTCGACATAAAGGCACCATTATTTATCCAACTATGTATTTTACAGTGGGCGGCTTTAGATATTACTATTAAATTAGATAGCCTATTATTCGACCTGTCTAAATCTAAATGGTGTACTTCTTCACCTTCCACTATCGCCCTACCTAAATCCTCTTCAGCAATTACAATATGTTCGTAAACATATCCATGCCAATTTTTAGATTTCATCGCTTTAGGGTGATCTGGCTTGTAAATTACAACATAACCGTTTAGAATTCGATTGCTTTTCATATATTTAATTTTTTACAAATATACAAAAAATAATCGAACCTATACAATTATATGGATAATAAGTTCGATGAGTCTGTTGCTCTGACCAAACTGAGCTATGGGAACATTTCAATGAACTAATACCCAAATATAGTTATAATTTTTTAATAAAAGAATAACCGGACAGAAAAAGTTTTAAAAAACTCCCTTCCCTTTTTCCTGTCCTAAAAAATTTTATCCCTTATTTTTTTATTAATGTTTCAAAAAGGGGTGGCCCCCATTGTTTAAGTTCTTTCAGCCGTTGCCATATTCCATGCAAGGGCTATGTTGAGAATTTTTATAAAAATTTTTAAAGCGTTATTTTTTTATTCCGGACAGGACGCAGGAATCTATGTAAATTGGCAGATGCGTTACATCGTCTTTTACATCTTCCCAATTTATCTGCAAATAATTTGCATATTTTTCACATGGAAACCATTGTTTGGTTTCCATTTTTTGTACTGTCATATCTGCGAAGTCCTTTTCCGAGAAGGAATACTCCGCATTCCCTTTGCTCCCCTCTCTGACGTAAACCAGTTCTCAGAGCGGGGGATTTTATAATAAACCCCCTTTTGGGCGTTCTCCTCCCCCCGCCTATATGCAGTAACCAATTCCCCATTTGTTTGGAGAAACAGTGGTAAAACGTCGTAAAAATTTCCTTTGTATATTTCCATCATGTAGCCTTTTTCAGGCATAAAAAAAATGGAAAACATAGTGGGCTCGCTTTCAGGGAATCTCCAATCCCCTAAAGCTATCCCGAAACCTTTATAACCTTCAGTATATCAAATAACTGCCTGCCAACATTCGTTGGCTTCGTTTGTCATTAGTTTTGCGCTGCTAACGTCTTTAAACTTAACGTTCAAAAACTCTTGTGCTGCTTTCAAGCAGCGTTTAATTTGATATACTGGGGCTTCAGCTTGAACCATTCTCCCCAAGTTTTCCACATCAAAATTCTTTATCATCATTTTTTTTCATTTTCAATGAATTTTTTATTTTTTTTGCTGCACATTGCTAAACGGAGTATGCAGCGTTAACTTGGCATAACAAAAGTTATTAGGGGATTCGAACCCTTGCCCCTCCGCTATCCCCGCACAGGGCTACCACCAAGTTAATTTGCGGCTTCTATCTTTAAAGAGGTCAGCGGCCCGCTATTATTTTTCCTTGCAGGTTGCGGTTCCTACTCATTACGGCTAAAGCTGCCGCCTCCTCTTTTTCTATTTCAATCAACTAATCAACTAATCAACTGATACGTTGTGTTTTTAACAAATGAATTACCCTCGTTAGGTTTGGGAGAATAAAAGACTTTATTGTTTCTAATATTTGAATCTGGTTTGCTGTCATATAATATCCTAACGGCTTCCCGCTAAATTCCACTGCATTATTCACTATTAAGCAGTAATAATGAGGTTGGATTGCGGAAAGGGCGAACGCCACATTCGCCAATGCAACCACCTGATGCACAGAGCAACGGCTTCTTTCCAGATCGCCCAAAATTTTTAGCCAATCTGAATTAAGAATATCCCCAGCAGTATGGGGGATTTCCATTGCAATGCCTAATTGCAAAACAATTGCCTTATTATCTTCATGCCCCAACAGCTTGGGGATACCAACCTAGTTTATCATAAGTCGATTTTTTACAAACATACAAAACATTTTTTAAAAAAACAATAGGCTGCTAAAAATTATTATTACTCTTCATCTTTAAAATTTTCTAAAACGATTATTTTTTCTATTATATCTCGCAAAGTTTTTTCTTCTTTAAAAGAAAGCCCTTTAAAATTTTTCTTATCGGTTAACTTTTCATATTCATTATACAAATCCTTTTTCTTCATTGTACATTATAAAACCTTTCATTTAGTTATAAATAATATTATGATAGGTCTGATATATATAAGTATAATTAGCTATATCATTGATTTTTAATGTATTATGATTCAGAGTTTGAAAATTTTAACATATGTTAAAATTATGAGCGAGCCTAATTTTAAAAATTTATATATATGGTATATTTTTCTAAAAAGGGGTTGTATCTTAAATAAAATGCAATTATATTTGTAGGGATAAAAATTTTCATTTATTTTAAAGAAAAAGAAACTTATGAGTAAATTACCTTTTTCATATTTTGGGAGGATTAGCGAAGAATATTGCATCTGTTATGCAGATGCAAACGGCAACCCGGATGGGCAAGCAGGGATAAGCAGCAGGGTTAGAAATAACCCTATAGGGATTGTTCACATCAAAACAATGACATTCGTAACGGAAGTTTCTAGCTCTATAGAAGTTATTTCCCGCGAATTTGCGCCCTATTTGGATATCAGGGCAGAAGATATAAAAAATCTGATGATAAAAAATAGAGAATTAGATAAAACCATTCCTAACAGCCCCGCAATCCCATTTGAAAATTAATGGGGTAAAAATTTTCATTTATGTTAAAATATAAATTACAATGCTCCAAAAGGGAAGGAGTTGCACTTCCCACTTCATTTCCTCCTGATTATGGAGTTGGGATGGAAGTTAATTACAGGGGCGAGCCATACGTCGCACATCCCGGTAACAGGCAGGGGATCAGAGAAGTTGAGATTAAAGTGATGACGTATAAAGGTATTGCTTCAGGAGCAGTCCATTATTACGCATATATAAATTATAAGCCGCTTTATCTTAAAGAAGATAATTCAATGCGGTTTAGTGTAAGCTTGCAAGAAGATGAAGAACTCCCGCAAGAAATGTGGGGGTGGCGCCTTCAAGTGACGAGGAAGATTTCTGAAGCTGAACTGAAAACAGAACGCTTCAGTTTTTTCGACAGTGTTGAAGAAGAATTAAGATATACAGACGCATTAAATTCATGGGAAGAAATAATTGAATCTTTAAAATTATTTATCCCGATGTTTAAGGGGTGTATTGTAAAGGTTGATTGTTACAGCGGGGCCTTAGAAAAAATAATACGAGATTTATTTTGATAAAATCGAATTATGCCTTTTCAAAAAAATGGAATTCGATTCTTTTATTTCTTTTGTTAAAAAAATAAAAGAAGCTGGATGGAATTACTTCGGAGCAGAACAAATGTTATGCAAATGTGGGAAAAGAATTATATTTTTTCTTCCATCTGATTTAGAAAAAATAAAATCCCTTTAATTTTTTCAAACAATAGGCGGGGAAGTTAAAGTTTTTCTTTCGCCATTATTTTTAATGATAATTAATTTTGTTGGATTTTTTTCTTTTGAAAAAATTTTCATAATCTAACGTTAAGTTTTAAGCGGCAAATTTAATTAAATTATTTCATTATCGGACAGAACCGATTTAAAATGCTCATCTCCTATATTAAGCCACCTGACGGCATTTTTTATTCCTTCTCGAACCAAGATACTTTTTAGAAAAGAAATTGCGTCAGAACGCTCTAAATCGTTTAATTCGCATACATATAAATTATACAATGTATGATAAAAAACGGCTAGGTTGTCATTTTGACAAGCAAAATATACAGGGGCCCAAACATATTCCTCAATTAACCTATTCACGGGGATTGAAAACTTTTCTTTAAGCCCCTCCGGGATATAGAAAACTTCTTTATTCGTTATACTCGAAACCCTTACTTCTTTTTTCGTTTCCTTATGAATAAAAATATCATTTGCCCTTATATCATTCTCGGTTTCTGACATAAGGACGTTTAAAGATAATAGGTTGAAATAATTAATATCCCCATGCCATCCCATATCAGAATGATAAAGGTTATCTAAATACATTCTTAAAAATGGAGCTTTATTTTTTTGATCTATATATTGCTTCGATAATATCGAAGTGTTGGACAGAGAGCCCTTTATTTTTAATGGAAACATGATTTTTTTTTTTATTATGTTCATTTAAACCTTGAAAACAGGCCCTCTGCTTCAAATTTTTCAAGCAAGTTTTGATCTGCTTCCCGATAAGTGATTAAAATAGAACCGGGGCTTATTATTGAATAATCTCCCCTAAAATTACTTCTTTTATTGATTCCTCTTCCATGTTTTATTTTTTTTGAGGTCATCTATCACAGTCAAGGCCCAAATCATCAGGCCAAACTCAGGATCCACAGCATATGCTTCTGCAATATGCTTCTGTTGAATTTTTTCAAAAATCATAAATCATAATTTTGTTTTTCAAAAAAGTTGCCCCAAAGCTTTTTTAACCCAAAATAAATCTTCGGGCTTGCTTTTGAGGTTTAATGAGATAGACTCTCCATATATTTCCCCTCAATTATTATATACTTTGATGTATCCATTAGTTGACTATTTAAACCAAGATACAAAAAACTATCCGTTTATGCAAGTTTTTTTTAACCTGATAAACGGATAGCATTAAAAACCATTATGTTATTCTTTAATCCCCAAAAGGGAATTGAATTTGTCAACTTCCTCTTGAGAAACCGTTGTTGCGCCTTCAATGAAGGTAGACCTCCCAACAGAAATAATATCTCCGAAGAAATATTTTTCTTCCTTTGTAAGGCTTTTGAAAGATTTGTCTATATACCCAACCTCTTCCAAATATCCATCTTTCACAAGCCTGTCGCGGTTAGCCATATACAATGCGCATTTTACTGCGCCGTCGCTATATGTCGTATCTTGGCAATCCTCGTCAATTTTCTGGAATGCCCTCATAAGCTTAGTGAGGTTTCTTCTGAAAATTTTTATTTCTTCCATTTTTTCCTTGAACAATTCATAATCCAAAGAAGAAACCTTATAACCATATTCCATTATAATATTTTCAATGGCCTTAAGCCATATCATGAAATCGGAATAATTAACTTCTTTATAATTTTTAAAATAAGCGGCCGGCGTTTCCCTGAAAGGATGCCCAATATACTGTATTGCTTGAATCTTTCGCATGGTGTTTTCAACACCAAGCGTTTGCCCGGCATTGAGCATTATCCCGCCTCTAACGCCTGCGCCCTTGCTTATGACGTTATTGCCATACCCGGTTAGTTTATTATCCCGGATAACCAACAATTTTTCAAGCGTTTTCTTTGCCTGCATTATGTTTTTAATGTCAGGCTTATTCAAAAGCTCAGCTTTTTCCATATCAATATCATATGCAAAAAACTGCAACATAATATCTTCCAGCGGGATAAGCTGAATTTCTGCCGCAGGCATTTTATCCCTATGCTCAAATTGCTGCCCCTCAGCAGGGGTTTGGAAAATAACCCCCTCGCAATCTCGGCCAACCCTGCCAAACCATTGTGTCATTTCTGCCTGAGACAGCTTATATCTGCAAAGGGTTGCAATGCCCCTTTTGTCCTCAATGCGCTTGCCCCAACCGTTAAAATAGCCATGAGAAAGCATAGGGATAGTTATCCCGCTCTGAAGTACATTAGTTGCCACATAAATCGCCGACCCCTTATAGTTCATAGCCTCATCCTGATCTTCGTTTTCCATTTCTGCATGGAAAGGGAAAATTTCTACTCCGTCCTCTTCTTTGAGGAAAAAAGACAAATCTTTTATTGCCTTGTCAATTTCACCTTTCCCTTCAACGCCAACCAAAGCCCTTCCTCCTCCTTTTGCTGCATCCGCAATTGCTTGAAGCGGGTTTGAAACCGTTTCATATTGCAATTGAAACTTTCTTTCGCTTTCAGGCAATGTAATTACCTGAGTGGAAAACTCTGAATAATCATCGGCATATTTCCCGCAATCCATTGTAGCAGAAAGAATAACCAATTTCATTCCATCGGTTATCCACTGCTTTGCGAGATAGAGCGCAGCTTCAGTGATTGCGCCTTGTTCATGTACTTCATCTATACATAGTATAGCTTCATGGGATTTTTGCCCCATTTTACGGGCGATATAACTACCTTCCGTAGCATATGTTACCTTTCGCCCGTAAACGTCGCCCCTGCCTGTCATATATCCTGCTTCGCCCTCTCTCTTAAAGACAAGCTTTGTTGATCCAACAGCCGCGCGCCTTGCCATTATGATGCGGGGGACAAGGCAATAAACTTTTTTGCCCGATACCTCTGCCGCCCATGCAGGAACCGACATTGTTTTTCCACTGGAAGTAGGCGTAGAAATAATAGTAACTTGGTTATTTTTCAGCGAAGCAATAACTTCGCTTTTAATTTTTTCGATTTTAAACATAATGGCTTTGATTTTTTTTAGAGGTAAAATAATATACCGCCAATAATAATGGCAGTTAAAGTAAACATAGATATTATATAATCCGCCGTTGCGGATATTTTTTTATATTCCTTCAACTTCATACAAACCCAAAGGACAAAAAATGCCCAAAATTGGGCCGAAAAAAATATCCCCACGTATAACCATACGTGATAAAAAAAATGGATGGCTAAAAACAATTGAGGATGCCTTTTTTCTTCGTTCCACTTTTTCACTTTGCTTTTATTGGCTATTGAAAAGATTTCAACGCCAAGAAAAAATAACCCTATCATAAAAAAAATTAACCATTCCATTTTTTAATTTTTTTCTTTTTAAATAATACAATACACATCCCGATCCCCGACAACAAAATCATCGGGTATTTTAAATATTCCATATCGAACCACATATAGAATAAATTCAACATCAGTGCGGCAATCGCCGATATTGTTGCGATATGATCTTGTTTTTCCATTCATCTGAATTTTTCAATCGTTCTGATATTTTTCCCGCCTTGCCAGATTGAAAGGCTGTCGAAGTCATTATGATGGGTATAGGCGTAGGCCTCTTTCTCGTTTTCCCCAACATATTCTATATAGGTAATATAATTACCTACATGACCTAGTGTACCCAAAAAAACAACGTAAATAGTCGGAATATGATCCCGATCTTTTGAAATTACTGTTCCTATCATAATGGTTTAATCTTCAAATATTAAGTTTTTAAAATTCCCCTCTGCTTCTCTATATAAAAATCCGTTTTTCCAATGGTTCGCTTTGCCCACTAGACTTTTCTATCACTTTTCTATCACCTCTATCACCCTGACTTCAGACCCATTCTCCCACACTGAAATAGAATCAATATCAGGGTGGTTGAAAAAAGAATAAGCCTTATCTTTATCATTGCCCGCATACGCAATGCTGGTAACGTAATTATCGTCAAAATCAAACATTCCAAAAAAAACAACGTAAGTAGCCGGAATATGATCCCGAACATACCTAAGCGGATAAAAAATGTCGTCATAGAATGGCTCTTGCTTGAAAGAGCCTCCTTTTATATATATTCCTGTTTTTTCTGTCCCTTCAATCCCCTGCGCCCAAAAATAGGGCGATGACGACCAATAGTAAGACCTTCCAACATGATCTGCATTTTTGTTCAGATCATATTTACACCCATTCCACCCAATTTCTAATTTTCCTATATTTACGCTGCCCCAATCTTCTAACGTAGGGATACGCCATCCCTCTGGGCAATTGGCCTTTGCCTCCTCCCAATTCAAATATATCCTTCCATCAACTCCAACTCTAACGTCCTCTGCCATCCATTCCCTGCCGTTTGATATTACCGTCCTCATAACATAATGGTTTTAATGAATAATAAAGCAATTTACAGGTTTTTTATGCGAAAGTCAACCCCTGTCATGAAATTTTTTATAAAAACACCTATATTTTTTAATATGCCTATAGGCGCAAACTTTTAAAAAACTGTCCGCCTTCTATTTGAATATCAGGCAGTCATAAGAGTTTGAATGAAAACTTTAACATATGTTAAAATATCACATCATAATGTTTTTAACATAAAAAAGCCCCGCTTTATTCAAACGGGGCTTATCCCTTTAAATATTTGGCGTTCCATTCGTCTATTTTGTTCCAATCCCAATCTGAGGGCCAAAAATCCACTCTATCTTTAACCTCATATCCTTTCTTTTTAAGATATGGGCGAAGATAAAGGAATCCATCTGGAGTGAACCCTGTTAGCCTCATTTTATCCGGACAGAGGCTTTCCAAAAGATCGAAAGTTTTTTTTCCTAACCCTTTCTTTATATGCTTAGGATGAACATTAATGTAAGATAAAGCCCAATGCTTTTGATTATATCCATATAAACCAACAAAACCTATGGACATAATTTCATCTCTCTGATGGAATCCTGCTAAATAGAAATCGGTTAGGTTGAAAAAATTGGAATTGAAATGAGGAAAATTTTCTTTTGAAATAGACGGGTTGATATATGTTTTGAACTTATGATGTTGAAACAATTGAAAATAAACCGCCTGATTTCTTTCTGTGATGATATATTGTTCCATATTTTTCATAACATAATGGTTTTTTATGAATAGTGAAGCAATTTACAGGACTTTCAAATAAAAATCAATACCTCAAGGCAATTATTATTTAATAACCTTATTATAGTTTTTAACTAAGGCATATAGGCAAGAAAAAAATTTTTACCCTTCTTTATTAATTGATAAACAAAGAGTTGTAGAAAGCAGATTGAAAACTTTAACATATGTTAAAATATCACATCATAATGTTTTTAACATAAAAAAGCCCCGCTTGAATAAAGCGGGGCTTACCCCTTTATTTGCCTTCTAGCCGTAAGAACTTCCGTCGGGACTTACTAAGCCAAACCCCAAAGACAGTCGTTGCCACATGTGCTATTACTGGCTCTAAGGCCTATAGCCGTTTAAAGGGGGCGCAGCGGATTATTCCGCTACAAATAATTGTTTTTATTTCTGCATGGAAAAATACTTTATTCTCTTCCCATCCCAATGATAGGTGTTTATCCCAAATGCCCAAGCAGATTCAAGATATTCCTTCTCATTGTCCACAAAAAAAACGATATCATGTTTTTTTAAAATTTCTATTAATTGTATCAATTTCTTCTTCTTTCCCTTCATGGAAAAAATGCCCGCAGGCAATGGCAAGCCTTTTTTTTCAAACCACGCTTCTGTAATACCGGGGTTCGCACTACAGATGT
The DNA here is from genome assembly GCA_029558535.1 of Bacteroidota bacterium. Taxonomy (GTDB): domain Bacteria; phylum Bacteroidota; class Bacteroidia; order Bacteroidales; family ML635J-15; genus Bact-19. The sequence goes on from JAKQEK010000371.1 coordinate 11,259, forward strand.
ATGTTTTGTTGCGCTGGACACACAGCCTATATAGTTCTCTAAAAGAGTTTTTTGTCACAACCCCGTCAAAATCCAAGACTATAACGGTTTTTAGCCCACTGTAGAATTCCACAGTAGGAAAAAAACTTATCCTTTTGTTTTTTACAATTTCGTCGCAATTTTTTATAAAATGGCGGCTGAAATTGTATATTCGCCTCATCCTGTTTGTCATTATCTCCATATATTCTTCTAATGACAAATCGAGGGCGTTTAATATCTTGTATATGTCAACTTTTCTTCTTACGAATATCTCTGTGAAGATATGTTTCAGGTGGATAGACTCGTGCCTGACCAACAATACCTTGCAAAGGCCATGTTCTTCTGCAACTGGGGGTATGCCGGTCAAATATTTTTTTTCGTCCATAAACACATATCAGTGATTTTCCCTAATTATCGTTTGGTGGCTTTATGCCAACCACGTTGCCTTCCTCCATGCTAATTAAAAATTCAAAAAAGGCTTGTATTTTACTGTCATCATAAAACGGGTCATTTTATTTTTAATGCAAGCTCAGGCATTATGTTGTGCAATGCCAGAAAATGTGCCTGCCCAAGCCTCAAGCAGGGGTTTTCCATACTCAGGGTTACGCTCAATTTTATGAGCGTATCTATTATATTCATAAAATCACCTATTATGTATATATATTAGGCGTTCGTTTGAATACAATATCTCGCGCCCCCCATAGCCTGCATTGGCTAATTCTTCTTCGTCAGTGGGCTTTTTTACTTCAATAGCTTCGCCACCACTATCTCTTCGGCACGAACGCCCACCTCTATTTGAGGGAAGGGCAGACCGTTTCAGTACTATAACATCTTCGTTCCTGCCCCATACGAAAGGGCCATCTTCAAAGCCTATGGATTTCCCCTCCCATTGGGCTGAGGTATGGTATTCTACGATAGCCCCATAAAGCTCTAGCTTCATGTTCATTTTCTCGTGGTTCATTGCTATTTCGAAGCTGGCTTCTTCGCCGGGCCAGCACCACTTGAATTTCCACCCCAAACAGTTCCCATCCATAGCACCTCGCCTGACGCCTTGATAGGAAACTTTGATGGTGTTGCCTGGCATGAACAACATCTGCCAATTGTTGCCGCCAACGGTCTGTTGGCTATAAAAAGGCTGTCCTTTAGCTTTGTCCATCGAAGACCCGAAAGAACACTGGTATCCTTTGAATTGCCGCTTTATATGCTTCTTAAGAAGCACATAAAGCCCCCTTTCTACTTGAAATTCGGCATCTATTTTCATCTTTGTTTTTTTCTTTATGATTAATAATAGTGCAATATATGAACATTTTTAAAAGAAAGCAAGTGGCAGGCAAAAGATTAATAAAATTATTTCATGCTTTATATAAACAATATTTCAATCCTTCCGTAGAAAACATTAATGTTTTCTTTAACATTAATGTACTTTTTATAAAATTTTTCAATAGCCTGTGCCCCAACCTGCCTCTGCCTTTCGCTGTCGCGCTGGGCGCACAGAGATGGAAATTCTGAATCGCCCATGAATATAACCTTTACGCTCCACCCTTGCGACAACAAGCCTGTTATCGCTTCCCTAAGCCAGTACCACGCTAGGTTGGTATTATCATCCCATATATGGTTAAAACGCCCTTTTAGCGAATCTAACATGCCAGATATAAATTCTTCTCTTCTGCACATTTCGGCGTGCCCATACCATTTGTTTTTGCTGTTGTGGTTAGGCACCAGCATTTCTCTTATATCATCTCTGTTAAACCTTACGAAATTATCTGGCATATTCGCCATAGAGTATGTAGTTTTGCCCGAAGCCGGAATTCCCACTAAAAAAACATACTCTTTTATTTCCATTGACCGAGAATTTGTATGGGAAGCAGGATTCGAACCTGCGGCCTCTTGCTCCCAAAGCAAGCGTTCTAACCTTGCTGAACTATTCCCATTTCTTTTAAATAAAAAACCCAAAATTTAAGCGCGGGTATTTTTCATAGCGCGCATTTTGAAAAAGCCGTCAGACAAAGGACGGCAGTGAAAAAACATATTATAAAAGGCAGGTTTCTGCCTAATACATATTCCTTTACTGATTCGTTTTCCATACAATGATTTTTGAAGTTTATAATTCTCCTACCCACATTACCATTTCATCCTTTTTTGCCGCTTTAGCCATCCCTACTCTATGCTTCCCGTCTAAAATTTCGTATTCGCCGCTACCGTAGCATAACGCTATAGGCGACACTTTAAATTTCTGCGACAAGTTCGGGTAATCTGGGTCTGCCACCCAATCAAACGCTTTTAAAGTGATTTTTTTTAATTCCCATTTTTTTGCTCTGTACGCTATATCCTCGATCTCCGAGAAGTCTAGCTGGCCTTGCCAATCTCTGATCCCTCTGCCCTCATCCGACAAGATGATAAGGTAATCAAAAAATTGCCCTGCCGTCAATACTGTCCCTATCTTAATTTTATCCATCTTTGTTGCTTTATAATGATAAGGCAATATACAAAAATTTTCAAGAGGAAGCAACCCCTCCCCTTGAAAATTTTACTCTATGCCTTGCAACGAGGGTTTAATCGTTTTTGACCTCATCCCAGAGGCCTTCCACCGCATCCGCCATTTCTCCCATTACTTTCCCCATCGCGGGAAAGCTATGTGAAACGTCGGCAAAGCGCTGGCGGAAATCCAATGTACTGTCATGCACCCACAAGGCACCTGCCAACTGGGCACCATTGTAGGCAGTGGGCGCGTCTTCGCATGCCAACACAAGCTCTTTGAGCTTGGCTACTGCTACCTTTCGCCTTTTCTTTAGTTCAAGAGAATGCGAATCATAGAACCCCTGCACCATGCTTTCTAACATGGCGCCAATTTTTCCGTCCACATCGTACAGAGGGTCAGGCGCCATTTTTGAATATTCTTGCAGGGCGCGCATTGCCTGCCCTAAGTCGTCTTTGAGGTTGCGCGAAACGCTCGCGTCAAACCTCACTTCCTGCCAAATCGAAATCAGCAGTTTTAATTTTTTGTTCATATCCATATCTATGCCTTTTGTTTTGTTTTCTATTTCTGCCTGCTCTCCATCTTGAACCTCTTTTGATATTTCGTTTAGGATTGACAGCAAAGCATATGCAATCCGGTTCGACTGCGACATATAGGCCTCATGGCTTATGAGCCCCACCCGGTTTTGCTTCGCAGCCGAATTAAATTGGCTTTCTAGCAATAATATGTCCTCCTCTTGTTTTGTTGCCAGAGAAAGTTTGTTTATTTGTTTGAATGCCTCTTTTATATTGCCTTTGGCAATAATCTTTTTTATCTCTTGAATTTTATTCATTTTTTTGTTTTTTATTGTTCTGCAAACTTAAGCTTTTTTCGCAAGGCATCCAAATTTTTTTCTCCTATCGCCTCAACTATTTTTTGCTCCCCTGCTATGGTAAAAATATGCTTCTCCCCAAACCTGTATGTAGACAATTGGACAGAAGCATCACAGATTAAAAGAGATGTATTGCTGCCGTTCGGCGTATTCTCTCCCTTGAAAATGAAATTCAGGCAACCGTCGTACCTCGCAACGCGCTCGATTTGATGGCGGCTTTTCCCGTCCAAAACGACGGATACTTCCCCTCCCCGCATGGAAATAGATATTTCTTTGTTTTCTATCCACGCAGCTATCCCTTGATTATCGTCAAAGACCTCGTGCTTTGCATTTCCGGAAATTGTCAATGCAAAAAAGAAAACAAGTATTTTTTGTGCTATCATTCCGCTACATTAGCGGGGGGTATATTAAAAAATGTTATTTTATATAAAAGCCTTGCGTTTTTTTAAACTCCCTCCAAGCTTATCGTCTCAGGTTAGCCAGATCAATGCGGGCTTCGTCACCGTAATTTTATCTTTGTCTTTCATTTCTTATAAGATTTTTAAAAACACAAATATCTCCCCCTAAATTTAGGGGGCCGAGCATTTTATCTTCGGAGAATAAGCAAAACGGTGCTTCATATCTTTATAAAACCCTGCATAAGGGGCATACCTGTTCTTAGCTTGCCGTTGGATTTCCTTTTCTATCACCGCGCTAGGCGGGTGTATGAAATCAGTCACGTTGCACGGCAGCGTCCTCTCCCCCTCTACAAAAACTTGGTGCACAGCCTTGTAGTTGTCTGTACTGTGCTTGTCGCGCCGTCTATAAAAAAAAAGCTCTTTTAATTTATCGGGCTTGCCTACGCCTGAAAACTGGACGCGCCACTTCCCATGTTTTTTGTCGTATCGCCTGGCAAATATTTGCTTGAATATTGAATTTCCAAACCCGTCATAATTTTGCTCTGCCCTGTTTCGCAGGGCTTCCAACACCAGCTTTTTTTCCCTGAAAGAACAACTCCTGCATTCTGTGTTCAGGAAGGCGGCTAAAAGTACAGGCTCAGGCCAGCCCTCCGGCTCTTTTAAGCCGTTTCCTGCACCGTAGCTGCCGGATGGGTATATCATGCCCATTTCCATTAAAGGTGCCGCCACGTAGCTTAAAACAGGCTTTTTCGAGGCTGATTCCAGCCTGCTTTGCAGAACAGCGTTTTTCACCTTCCTTGCTTGTTCTGCTTGAGCCACAAGCACAATAGTTGTGAGGAATGCCAGCCCCCCTATTAAAAAGCTTTTCATTCCTCGTTTATAATTTTGGACCACCTGCTCCAATCCATCCCAACGGAATGAAGCCTGTATACCTCTTCTTCTCCTTTAGCGCCCGCCACCTTGAGCCAACTGCCCCGTATTTCAGTTACGGTTACAGTGTCGGGGGCTTGCTTATAAGCGAAAGGGTTTTCAGTAATATCTTCTTTGAGATATCTCCCCCCCACTTCAAAGCCGTAACTATCCCAAAACCGCATCGGCTTAGGATAGTGCTTCGTACTGTGCCACAACCCCCAACAGGCTATGGCAAGAAAGGTTATAAATACTATTACCCAATAATTCTTCATTTTTTTTTTATAAATAATTAAAAAAAAGAGTTTATTTTTTTAGTACCTCTCCTTAAATGTAAAGATAAGGTTTTTTTTATAGCAAGCAAATTTTTCTAACAAGAAATTAAAAAACTTTGTCGCTGCTCATTGAAACCTTTAAGCCTGTATTGGTTTGCTCTGCCCATATATAAAAGCTTTCGCTAACCTCTATTGTATCTCCTAGCGGAAACGGGGATATAGTTTCAAGCTTTTTGGCTAAAAAACAATAGGCTATATATTTTTCATGCAAAGAGCACAGCGCTGAAAAATTTTCAGCTACGCCCCCGCCTCCTTCGAAAACAAAATGCTGTTCTATGCCAGAACATCCCTCCTGCCGCACAGACAACGACACAAAAGGGAGGTTCATGCTTTTTTTAAAAGTTATTTTTTCTAAAGAGCTTTGCCCCTGTGCTTTGAAAGAATGGTGTGAAACTAAGCTAGGCATATCGAATATCGCTTCAGGGGGGGCATACAAACAGGGGGGGGCGCCAGCCTCTTTTGCTTGGGGCTTTTCCGTATCGCACGAAAAGCCCAATAGGGCAAAGGCAAGCGGCAATAAAAAACACTTTAAGATACACATGCCGACATTTTAGTATTTTTAAGGCTAGAAAAAGGGGGAGATAAAAATTTTTTTCTCCTTTCCTTTTCTATTACTCAGGAAGCCTTCATTCTATAAAAGGGATGCCATACCTTACCCCAGCTTCAAGCGCTGGCGCGAACGTAGTAAGAGATGCCCTGATATAGGGAGACAGGCGCGAGTTAAAATAAAAAGTTGTTGTACCTCCGAAATGCTTCGGCAGTACGTCCCCGTAAAAGCCTGCGTTAGCATAAAAAACAAACGCAAAATCGGCGCGCACCACATTGCTTACTTTCCCTCCGCACCCAGCTTTAAGAAAAGAATATTTTTCTGATCCATATGACGCAAAAAAATAATTTTTTCCAATCTCGCCATAAATCCCAAGCTCATAAGAAAAGCTTGCAGCGTTGTCGAATTTCCAAACTCCCCCTGTACTGCACAGAAACCCCACTTGGGAAAATAGAGGCATTGAAAATAAATAAAAAAATAAGACTAAAAAATTTTTCATAAGATAAGCCTTCAGTTTTTTTTTCAAAAGAGGGGGTTTTTTAAATATATACGGGTTTAAAAATTTTGTACCGAAATGGCGAAATCTGGTATATCGCCCCCATAGTTGGCATCTACCCATATTTCAAGCCCCGCTGGAAGCGCATAAAACTCGCTGATATGGAGGGGGATTTGATATGCCATATCAGGCAAATAGTCGTTATCCTCTGGAAAATACCAATCGCCTTCTATATACACAGAATACAGCCTGCCATGATCGCAATATTCAGCTATATTAGGCTTTTTGCCATCGTAAGTTGGACAGATATTCAAATACCTATACAAGCGGCCTTCCTTGTCAAGAAAAACCTCTTCTAGTTTGTTTTGCTCAATCATGTCTGCTGCGCGCCCTACATCTACCTGCCCAATATAACAGCCGATGTTAGAGGTTTTAAAAGCCTCGCCATTGCGGCAAACCAATAGGCCTGCGCTTGTCAAATAGGTGGCCGCGCCCATAGGCCTTGTATTATGCCGTATGGGCATTGTGACAACCGCTTTAGCCTTAACAGCCCAAGCATTCAGCTTGCTTTCCAGATAATATATCGTTTCTTCTGAAAAAAGAAACGACACTACAAATATTGGAAGAGGTAGATGGCATATATTCGTACTCTTTAAGGTTTGACAACCTTATTAAAGAGATGGAGGCAAAAAAGATAGCCGAACAATTTAATAAAAGTTAATTTATCGTTATGGGAAATATACCCTATCGCAAGTTTAGGTTTGAAAACGCTCACAAAGATTTAGAAGAATGTTTGGGCGTATTAAATGAGGCGGGCGGCATAAAAGAGGCTGAAGATGCCGCAAATTTTACAGAAGGGCGTTATATTAGAAAACTAGTAGAATTATGCAGGGATGTGGTTGATGCGCATGGAGAAGAATTAAACTCGGAATTAAACTCGGAATAACATGGAATATAGAACAAGGCACGGGATTGCATTGACAAATGCATCCCCAAATGAGGGCTATCCGTTCCAGATATTGCACAACCCTTTCAACGGGAAGGAAAGCGATATTCCCGGATGGTTGAAAAAATGGGGGTTTGCGAATGAATACCATGCGGGGTTTTGTTTGCATTATTTCTTATATTACAAACGAATAATGAGGAAGTCGAACAAAAAAGATTTCAAGATAGCCTATATAGGGGCGCTCCGCCTCATAGGAAACAATTCTGTGGGAGAGGCGTGGATCGAATAAGCGAATAAATGAGTATCTGGCATTGCTTTTTTTTATAAAAAACAACAAATTCTTATGGTAGGCTTTGAAAAAAGGGCTATCCCAGAAAAATGGGATAGAGAAATACAAGGATATTATTTTCAAGTGGATTCCCGCCGCCGCTATGGCAGGGATATTTTCACTTGGATGTCGGTGTGGGATGGGGTGGAGTGGGTTTCTTTAGGCGACCCTTTCCAGAGCGTGGCGCCGAAGAAGCAAGCCCTATTGCGGTCTGCAAAGGAGGTGTTGGGAGAGCTTATCTCTGTGTGGCCTGGCGATATATATAGCAACACTAGCACAATTGATCCGATGGTAGGCAACGTATTTAAATACGGCGACGTTGTTTATGACCGCAACCGCAATTACATCCAAGTTGTGCTTGGCGGCGTAGACGACAAGGCAGGTACAGTTGTGACGTGCAGCGGCCTTGTACTGCAAAAGGACATAAGGTATGCCGTGGCAGGGGATTTTGAAACACCTGATGTGTTTTTTACTGATGCGCTATCCGCATTGGTAAAAAAAGAAAACAGTAAATAAAAAGGCGAAATATTGCCTGATAAAAGAACTGGTTGGCCTTGCTTCATAACGGTCTTTTTGTTTTCTGCGGAAAACAACGGACGGTGAGGCGCTAAATTACAAGCAATGAAAAAAATAATAGAAATTGTCGGAGAAGCCCGATATAATGTTTTTAAAGAATACGATGCCACATTCGGCAGCGTACTTCAGGCCCCATCTAGTTTCGTGGACTTGAAGCAAATGGGATACAGCGGCGTTTCGATAAAGCTCGATGAAAGCATAGGCCTGCTGTTGCCTCTTTGCGCCGAGCTTTATCTGATCTACGATGGACTGTGGGGCAGGCTTAAAGATAATATCGCAAGCTCAAAAAGCGATGTGGCAGCTCTCATAAAGCAAGCGCTAAGCCCGGATGAGGTGGAAGAAACAGAAAGAGGGTATTTACGCCTATGGTGGGACGAGCCCGAACAATACAGTGGAGAGGGGCTAATAGGTACTTATTATAAGGGGGTGGATATTGCTCATGAGGCTATAACAGCAATGAAAGTTTGGCTTCATAAAAATTGGGAGGAGGTAGATTGGAGAAGCCTTGATATCCTAATGATAAACGGGGATGTAAAAAACTCCCAGAATAAACTTCGACAGAAATTTTATGGGCCTGGCGACGATTTTGACGACCTCTTCGTCGAAAAGCCTGAACAGGTAGAAACATTTAAGCTTCGGCTGGATGGCACTGAGCTCCTAGTAAACGTGAACGGCTTGGAGTTTGGGGATTTGCCGGATTACAATGTAGAATCGCTGTACAGGTATGGCTGGATTTTTAAAACGACAAAAAAATAAACATGAAAAATAAAAAAACACTCTTGTTAGAAATTCAAGAGAAATTAGATAGCATTGCGAAAATCCCTAAGCTTGAAGGGATGGGGGAGGATTTCAAAGGAATAGAAATAACTTCGTCCGGAATAGTGTATAATAGCGAAAGCTTTTACACAGGGTGCGGCACCGATCATTATTCCTTCGAAATAAGCTGGGAAGAATTAGAGAAGCCTCTTGAATATTTCGAACAAAAGTATAAAGGCGAACTTGCTGCTTATCATAAAAAGATAGAAATACAAAAGCAAGCGAAAGAAGAAGAAGAACTAAAAAAGGAATTAGCGGAATACCAAGCGCTTAAACGAAAATTTGAAGAATGATAATTACCTGCTGGCATCTGTCCAGAAGGAAAGCATAAGGATGGCCTTTCATGTTGTTCTGAAGGGCGATATTTAATATTGGGCAAATGGCAACTGGATGCCTTTTGAAAAATTTTTAAACCAGAATAATAAAAACGATGAAAAAAATTGTGGTGACAGCCTTTTTTGAAGGCAAAAAAAAAGATGGGGGGAGTTGTTCGGACAGCATACGCTTTATCTACGACGAAAGCATAGAAGCATTGCCTGCATTATTGGAAAGCCCTTCTCTTCTTCCAGATAAGAAGCAATGGCGGCCACGCTCATCCCCTCTATCAATTGATACCCGCCTTAGGTCTTGGTGAGGTATGCCCCAAACCCTTCGTGTTCATAAGCCCACGCCTTCCCGCCGTTGTTTTCTTTTGTGGTTTTTTCTCCCTCCAAATTAGAGGATTGAGCCTTATATTTTTCCACCAAGTTCTCCCACTCCTTCTGGGCAGCTTCTTCGTTTAGGAAGGCTTCAGAGGAAACTTTCTTTCCCTCGTAATTTATGATTGTTACTGTATACATATTTCCTTTTTAGTTTGACCTGATTAAATAAAAGGTATTTTTCTTGGTTAACAATTATAGCACAAGTTATGATAATCATATGAATAAAGCAACCCTTTTCTTTTCTTTAAAAGAAAGCTTTTTTTTCAGTTTACTTTTTTTCATTGTTTATTTTTTTCCATTTTAGCATAGGGCCGGCACCCCAAAAACCTGCACCATTTTTTCCAATTTTTGTTGTGAGGCCAGTAAACCTCTTTCCCCCTTCTTTTTATCCACACATCTCCTATTTCGAAAAAGGAGCATATATGTGCCACCTCATGCCTCAAGGTGTCTATCCCTTCTATTTCGCCATGAGAAAAAAGATAAGAAAGGTTTATTCTTATTACCATCTCTTCTAAATCGGCCTCCCCTATTATATCGGGATCGTTCAATTCATAAGAAAATTTTAAAGGCTTAGGGATTAATGGGAAAAAACGGGCTAAGATAATTTTCAACACTCTTTCCTCATGCCTCAAAGCAGAGAAAAGCTCTTGTTCTTTTATAAAAGAATCACATAGCCATATCATTTTTGAAATTTTTGTTCAACAATGGGGCTTGGGGCATTCCTGTCTATCCTGCCAAGTTCATCTATTAGCTTTGTATATACTTCCATCAACCGATGCCATCTCTGTTTGCCTTCCGCCTCAAAATCTTCTTTGCTGTCAAAAGAAATATAGTTGTTATATTTCCCTGACCAAGAAACATCGAACCCCCTGTCTTTAAGTTCTTTGATCATGCTATTCCATTCCACTCTTGCCCTGCCGCCTTTAGTGGCTCGTGCCTCTTGTATGATAGCATGGACACCAAAAGATAGGCGCGCTGGCATCAGATGAAAACTTATGTCTATTTTGAAATGGGGGGTGGCTTCTAGCCGGTAGTGATAAACCGCGAAAGGCTTGTCTATAGAAAACCTTTTTTCAAAGGTTTTTAAAAACTCCTTTAACATGCTTACATAGGCTTGCCGGGTTTCCCCGCAATATGAATTCCTCAAGTCGTAGAAAAGCAAATTTTCTACCCCTTGAGGGACGGGGATGTTATATTCACCCCAATTGCCCTCGACTTCTTTTCTACATTGTTTGTAATCCATAATTTTATTTTTTTTGTTTATGCAAATATACTGTATCTTATCATTAAAGTCAATACCTCTAAAAAAAAAGAATGCGCTTTAAAGCGCATTCTAACCTTAAAATATAGCACCACATTTTATTTTAATCACTTGTCGTAAAGGGGCTTCCCCCCCCCTTGGCTTCTCATCGCTGTTTCTATAATACCAACGATGTTTGCCGGGAGGGCGTCATCTTTTTCATAAAGCTCTAGGATTAACATAGATTTCTCAGCTTTAGACAACGGCACGTGCGCAGCCAGCTTAGTGCCATATGTATACGCTGCCGCCCGGCATGCCTTATCCGCCATGTCCGTACCGTAATCAACGGAACAGAACTCAATCATTTCGTCTCTTAAGGATATCAGCACTTTGAGATCAACGTCAGGAATCCTTGCCTCCCCGCTTACAGTTGGTTTAATGGCAGGCGCAGCGGCTTTCTCTTCGCCACCAGTACCGCGCCCGCATGCCCACATCGTCAAAATAAAAATTGCATAAATTAAATTTTTCATAAATTTAATATTTATTTAAACGGTTAAAAAATTCTTCGCCGGACGGCTTTATCCTAACTTGCTGTCTTTTGCAACAAGCCGTCTTAAAAATGCCTGTTTGTTCTCCTGAACAAGTTCTCCCCTGTCCTGAGCCTCTAAACAAAAGCCTAAAATATCTTTAAATCGCGGCCCGGGCTTTAAGCCTGCGCTTATCAGATCGGCCCCTGAGATGATAGGCTTCAGCCCCGCCTGCTCTCGTAAAGCAGCTTCGGACAGAAAGCCCCCTTCCCCACCGTTCAAGGCAACAAAGCTTTCAAACGATAGCCCTGCTTTTTCCAGCCTCCTTAAAAATTTTATCAGCGGCAGCTTATCCCCATTGCAGTAAGATTCAGAAAAAGATAAAAGCTTATTTTTTTCTTTTAAAACGCATGCTATAGCTTTTATCTTTTTTTCTGAAAAAACTTTGTTCCGCCTTAAAAATTTTTTGCTATCTTTAGGCCCTAATACGCTAAGCAACGATATGAGCCTGAATTCGAAGCTGCCTTCTGCCTTTGCGCTGCCAACCTTGCCCAGCCGTTTTTTAAACTCCTTAAAATGCGGGGATATCCACCCCACGTCGTTAAGGAAATCGAAAAACAGCTTGAAATCGGCGGCCTGCCTTACCATCTTCTTAAACTCCTCCCCTGCCATCTCCGCTGGGACAGATGCGCTATCCATGAAAAGGCAAGTTGCCTTTAGCCTTGTTGTAGCAGCCAGGCGAAACCTGCTTATGAACCTCGCAGCCCTGATTGTCCGGACAGGGTCTTCATCGAACTCGAAGGACACATTGTCTGCAACCCTTTTCAATAGGTCGCTTCTGCCGCCGAAAGGGTCAAACAGCTCCCCTGTAAGCACGTCTATAGCCATTGCGTTGATCCGCAAGTCCCGCCGCTTTAAGTCTTCTTGTATAGATACATCAAAGGACAGGTCAAACTCGCTGTGAGCCTCCCCCATCTTGCGCTCTGCACGGCAAAGGGCAAAATCCACTTTTAGCCCTGCGATCTCTGCAATGACGCATGCAAATTTCCCTCCGACTGGCTGTGGCGTAAATTTTTCAGCCCGCTTGGACAATACTCCAAGCACGCTTTCGAAAGGCAAGCCCTCTACAGCAATGTCTATGTCGCCGCTGTCGATGCCTAATAATTTGTCCCTGACATGCCCTCCGGCAAAATATGCCCTCCCCCCAAGTTCGGACAGATCGGTTGCTATTTCGCGGATTATCTCCATAGCAGCTTGCTTATCCATGTTTTGTTTTTTTTCAGGTTGAAAATTTTTTAAACTGTTATTCTCGGCTTAGAAGATCGTACACAATCTTCATCATCCCCCACCACCCCTCATCCCCCAGTTCCCATGCGCACCACTCGCTCACAAGCTGGTGGGGCCCCAGTTTTTCTAGCCGTGCGCCCACTAAATTGCCGCCTTCGCTTTCCCCTCCCAATATCCCTAGCATTTCAAGTTTTTCTACTTTTGTCGCTCCTTTCTGTTTTTTTGTTAAGTATCAGGCATCGGCTGCCTTGCTATATACCACTTGGCACAAATATAGCCATATCCCTCGACATTTACAAGCCTTTTTTGAAAATTTTTTAACTGGCAGAATATTGTTCTGGTTTTCCCCTATGAACAAATGAGAACTGTTTTGAAAATTTTCAGAATAATATTCTGTTTGAAAGAAATATCAATAAAATTCTAAAGAATGATTTATTATTAGGCTAGTTGGTTAGCATGTAATAGATGATAGGATGCAGGATTTTTTTTAAAAAGCTTTTGCCCTGTTTCTGATAAGGCGAGGATGATGTTTATAGTGTTCTTGGGCATTTTTATTTAATCTTTATAATAAAAAACAGATATTATTTATTTGAATGTAAGAAAAATAAGGCTTTTAGAAAAATTCGTTATGTTTCGAAAGAGGGGGGAGGGTTGGCTGAAAATTTTTTTGTGAGTAGTGGCCCTACGTGCATAAAATTTTTAAAAAAAGATCATATACAAGCGAGATCATACCAATAATAATGTAAAATTTTTAAAAAAGATTATAAACAAAGTTATTATTTTATCATTTCTGTTTTAACATTGAATATTTCGTCTGAATCAATAATCTTTATTTCGTTTTCGTCGTAACTATCATAATTGCTGGAAAAGAGATAATACAATCTGACTGTGTTTTTCCAATCGACATTATCAAAATTAGTTTTCGCACTCAATAGTACATTCCCATTAGCTTGATTTTTAGCAAAATTAATGGCGGACTGTTTATCAAAGCTCCAAGAATCGCCTAACCAATTGTAGTCTATATTATTTATTGATTCGACTTTAATTGAGCGATATATTGGGATTGGGTTTGGTAATGTACTAAAGAATGTTAATATTTCATTTGCATCTTTATACGCATCTTGAATGCTTGAAAAGTAGTAATCTTCTTCATATTGATTTTCATCTGAATAGTTTGGATATAAATCTTTATAGGAGTCGTGATATTCAATTAGATTAAATACATCTTCTGTTCTTAAGCCTATATTGTTATAATATTTTGATTGTATTGCATTTATATTTTCATTTATATATACGTATATAGGTTTTACGGTGTGGTTTAAATCCATAATGATTAATTATTGTTTTGTATAAATAGAAAATTTTTAAAATAGATTGTTATATCTTATATCCTAAGCCATAAAATTTAAAAAATATTTGCTCATCACAATTTCTAAAACATTGTGAATATTCTTTTCAAGAATAACGCTTTCTTCTTTTGATAAGTTTAAATTAAATGGTAGGTTCAAATGAATATTGATTTCATTTTTATCAATGTGAGTTGAATATACCATATCAGGAGTCTGACAGTTTGTTTTTAATGCCATGTTTATTGTTTTTTTATAATATTTAACAATTATTCCAATTGCATACAAATGATTTAGGAATATGTAAAAACAATTCTGTTTGTGTCATATTCGGGCATTTGGTTGCCTGAATTATTGTACTGGTTGATACCCATAGCAATGCCCCAATTAGTGAGATATATTTCACCTTTAAATTTTTAAAGAGAGTTCTTTTTTTCTTTCAATTTTTCCAATTCTTTTATGCTTAAACTATTGATTTTTTCATTAAAATATTTCATATGATCGAATGCGCTAATTCTTGCATCGTAGGCAATCATTGTCGTTTGGTGTATGATTTCAAATTGTTGTTCTGCGGACAAATCTTTTATAGATGGGCGCATTATTTTCCATACTATAAAGGCATTCGTTAGCATATCATCATTGCCGTTTAAATCTTTATATGTGGATAACAGTTTTTCTGTTATTTTTTTGTTTTTGCCTTTCAGGCCATTAGAAATATCGGGAAATGCTTTATATGTTTTATCTGGTATGTTCATATTTAAAACTTTTAAAACGGATTAATCTTTTAAGGGGTTGTTTGGGCAGCTTCTCAAAGGACATAATGACCTCATGAATAACGCTGCTTAATATATGAAGCTCCATTATTTGTCGCGTTCAATTCATTTTGATGTTTCCATCAAAGATAATCGTCTATTAAACCTTCTAGGTCTTCCACTGCGGCCCAATAAATCTTCCATTCTTCGGGCGCGTTTACATATAATTCGCCTTCTCTTAAAAATTTTAAAACATATTCATATTGTTCTTTATGGTTATTCGTACCAAAAGACGAATATTCTGAGATCGTTTTTGCCTCTTGTTCTATGGCTTCAATAAGAAGCTTTTTTTGTTCTTCGGTAATCATCTTTTTTTATTTTAGGTTACAATTCTTAACGGCTGTAATTACCCACTTTAACTGTTTGTTTTAAATTTTTCATTATAATTAATTTTTGTAGTTAATAAAATTTTAAGCAATAAATAATTAACGGATTTAAACAAATACTACCTTTACATCATCTCCTTCCCATGTAGCCCATTTCCCATTCTCGCTTTCGGATATGAAATATTCATTTGGATGTTTTTCATATCCTGTTAGGGGGTAGCTCCATATGTATTTTTTACCTTCTTTTTCTGCAACTAATACCCGCATGGAATATCTATTTTCTTTTAACAGATATTTCACTTGCCCATTAGTAAACCCATTTGGAGCATCTATTGGGCAATCAATATTTTTAAGTAGGAGCGGCAATTGTTGTTTGAATTCATGCAGGTAATTATATTCTTTTAAAAAATTAAACAATTCTTCTGTATTGGCCTGGCCTTGCCAAAAAGTATAGTTTTTTCGTTCAGATTTTGCCAAATGTTCCATGAAGTCAACATCACTTTGTCCGGGGTTTTGAAACACACGCCAGCCGTTTGAAAGCCTTTCGAAGTCAGGATATGTGTTTTCAAGGCGTTGAGCAACTTTGGCCTTTCTGTTATTGCTATTAGCGCCTGCTTGTGTTAAGCCGCGCATGTTATTTATCCAAATTTGAAACAATACTAGATTCATTTTTATACGGTTTTTTTAATTAAGCAATAAGGTTCCAAGTATTATAATCGGGATTTACCTTGTAGAAATCGAATGAAAAAATCCTGTCTTTCATTTAATTTTATTTTCTTCAATAACTTCGCTTGCTAAATTACAAAGGTATGCTTCGCCTTTAAATTTTTTAGTTTTGAAAAAGCGGTGGTATTTCTTTTTTGTTTTATCCCATTGGTATCTAACCCACCATGTTTTAGGGTGGTAATGTTGTAGGTAGAATATCGTAGTCCTTTGGCTAAATTGCGAATAAAGTATTCCCAACAATCTTGCCCTGCGGTATCTGTTATTTCCTTCATCGGGAATATTCTCTTTGACTAATCGCATTAGGATTTGCAAATCCGGGTTAGAAATAAATTTAAATGCCCTATATAGAGTATAATTGGCGTCGCCCCATTGTTCTGGGGTTTGGGGGTATGGGTCGTAAAAGAATTTTTTAAAATCCATTTCTTGATATGTTTATGAATTATGAATTTTTATTCTATTTCAAATATTTTCTTTATATGGCAATAGGGCGAAGACTGGGTATTGTCATAAACCTGCCCGTCTATGACGCTCAACACGTGCCCTCTTATCACAATTAAAAATTTTCCTTTTTGAGGGACGATTTTTAAAACATTTTTCAGGCTATGGCCTTTTATTTTTTTTGCCCTTTCCCAATATACGACAAGGTTTTTATTCAAAAGCCCTAGCGCTTTTTTCCACCTTTCTTGATACGAATATGTATTGTCAGGCGCCCAACCTTGCGCAGAAAGGTGTTTATATGCCTCTTCATATGAAATGTCCAATAAAGAAGCAAAACACCATAATTGGCAAGAATTTTTATATTCCTGCCCTTCGTTTATTACATGGTTTTGTGTATTGTTATACGAATATGTGGCGGCATTCTTCCTTTTCTTTATTATCCTTTCGCCTATATTTTTAACAAGTACTCCGTGCCCCCACCCTCTCAAGTTTTTTTTGATAAAAAAATTATACATTTTATTATTCTTTTTTAAAGAAAAGCCCACATTATACATATATTTATAAAAATCTTTGTCTTCTGGCGAGGTATTTAATACTTCAGCATCCTTCCAGCTAGGGTTTTTTTTCATCCACTCAACAAATGCGCACTTTTCCCCATAGCCCCAATAATACTGATCCACTTCCGATAATTTCATTTTTTTAAAATTTTATCTTCATGTTTTGTTGCGCGCCATATGCCGCATAGAGTATTCAGGCGATAAACTTTTTAAAAAGTATTGTCATCCTATTAAAAAAAGAGGGCCTTCTTTCATAGGGATTAAAATCGTTCGGTCAAAATCCGTTGGTATTCCTCCAATATTCGGCTGTATTCTGCACAGTATCTTTGTGCTAACACAGTTATTTGCTCCCAATTTTTTATAATGGCTGCGGCATGTAATGTCCGCCATTTGCTCCCCTCGTCTGTATTGGGATCAAAATCTCCGCTTGCTGGGTAGGACATTTTAGCCTCCTTTGAGGGTTCGAGGTATATTTGTACCTCGCTCGCCCATACGGTTGTCTTTTCATCTTTAGCAAGCGCTATTATTATATATCTTGCCCATATAGCGACAGAGACTTTTTCATTAAACCCTACGTTGAGTGCTAGTAGGTCTTTTTTAAGCCCTTCGTTAAGGGAATTAATTTTTGCTGAATAGCACATTCTTAATGCCTCCTTATCACATTTCAAAAAATCTCTCATTTTATCAAGTGTTAGTGTTAGTTAACGAATAGGTTACAAGAGCAAAGATAAGGGATAAGCGGTTATAATGCAAGTTTTTTTTTGAATGGGAGGTAAAATTTCTAAATGGGGTTAAGATAATAACGTACTACGTATTCAAATGTTTTAAAGGTTATATCTTCTTTTTTAAAAGAATGAGGTAGGGGGAGGTTGTTGCATGAAAAATTGGGGATAAATTTTTTATATGTAGCCATTCTATATGTCTATTTGGACAGTTTCCAATTCGGCAAGGCAAATAAACCGGGTTCTGCCGACAACAATATTTTTGCTTCTATGGTGGTGCCCGAAAATCCATATATCGGGCCTATGGGCTTCTAACATTATTTGCAGGCCATTAGAGGTTATGGATTTGTTTAGGATATTAAACTGGCTTTTTCTTATGCTTTGGGGGCAATCATGAGATATTACTATAGATGGTTTATTTTTTTCATATTCATCTATTGCCATTTGCATTTGCCAATAGCTCAATTCTTCATTAGGAAACCAATCTATGCCTTCTGTCCTTAAATGTTTGTCTATTGAAAATGCGCCTCTGATGAAAAAGGCGCTGCCTATTTGTTTATAATCGCCTAGGCTATGTGGATAGCCCAAGAAATTATAATCGTCATGGTTTCCGAATAGTATTTTATGGCTTGAGTTATCGACATTATTTAAATGCCAATTGTGTTGGCTTTTAAATCCGAAATCTCCTATTTGGATGGTAGGCAGATATGTTTCTTCTATGATTTTTTGATAAGAAGCAGTTTTTCCATGCACATCTCCGATGATTAAATGTTTCATGATTTTTTATAATTTCGTACCTCATTATATTTTTTGTTTTTAGTTTGATAAAAATACATATGATTTTTAACTTACCCAAACCTGATTACGCTTTCCGGGAATTTTTTCCAGAAATCTGCCAATTTTTCACGGGCATTATGGCCTTCTATGCATTCGTTTTTAGGATCGTCTAAAAAAGCTAATGTTTCTGCCAGTGAGAATAATTGATTTTCAGGGTATCCATATGCTCTAAACAAGTCGCGCGGCATGCTTCCATTGTCACAATATATAACTTTGTTTATACATTCATATGAAGTTTCGCCTGTGTCTACAATTTGCCTTATGAATGCATATTTTATACTCCCGTTCTCTACCATCCTAAGTTCTCTTTTATACACCTCCAACTTAAAATCAAATTCTTTTTGAGGGTAGCCATACAAAGGGTCGATTCCACGCCTATATGGGTGATCGGGGTTGTTCGTATATGCTTCCCATTGGGCTATCCATTCTTTTTGGCGGGCAATCCAAATTTTTCGCAACTGTTCAATTGTATATTTGGAGCGAGTTTTAAATATTGTATGGCATCCCATGTATATTTTTTTTTTTAGTTTTTAAAAAAATGCAACTTAGTTTTTTTAAAATTGCGTTTGCATAAACTTGCCTGCTTCCTGTTTGTTGATATTCTTATTATTTTTAACGTATTTTATCATGCAAAGCTTATTGCCTAGTAAATATACGAATTAAACCAGTCGAATGTTAATTTCAGCCACATTAATTTTTTAAAGGGGGATAATCAAGTCGTTTATATTTTTAATATATTTCAGATGTTTTTTCAAAAATGGGATATTATGGGCTTTCTCATCAAAATATATTTTTTTTAATTTGGGCAAGCTTAGTATAGTGGTAAAGTCATTTAAATGGTACAGCTTATTAAAAGACAAAGATAATAGCTCTAAATTAATCAAGCCCTCTATGCCTTTTAATGAACTTATTTTATTATTAGAAATTAGCAACGTCTTTAAATTAAGGCAGTTTTCTATCCCTTGTAATGAAGATATTTCATTTTTAGCACAATTTAAGCACATTAAATTAATGAGGGGCTCTATGCCTTGCAACGAGCTTATTTTATTGTTATAACAATATAATACTTCTAAATTAACCAGCCTCTTTAGGCCTTGCAATGAGCTTATTTTATTATTAAAACATAATAATCTCTTTAAATTAACCGCCCCCTCTAGCCCTTTCAACGAGGTTATTTTATTGTGAGAACAATCTAATACCTCTAAATTAAGGAGGCTCTCTATGTTTTTCAATGAAATTATACTATTAAAAGATAAACACAAAACCTCTAAATTAATTAAGCCCTCTATGCCTTTTAATGAACTTATTTTATTATTATAACCATATAATGATCTTAAATTAATTAAGCCTTCTATGCCCTGCAATGAAGTTATGCCGCGACAAGAACAGTCAACCTCGGTTATGCTAGTAGGTTCAACGTTTTCATATGTCAGGTCAAACCATTCTTTGAAAGTCATATTTTTTATTATATGTTAGACAGTTAAAGCATTTATGTTTTTAACATATTTGATCTTAGTTTTCAGCAGTTGTATTTGTTCAAAGTTTAATGGTAATGGCGAATTTGATATGTTTAAGGACATTAAACTTTTTAAGGCTAAGATTGGTTCTAGGCATCTTATGTTGTTACCAAAACAATATAGCGTTTCTAGTTCAGTCAATTGTTGCACCCCTTCTAAAGAATTAATTTGACAGTTATAACAATATAAATACTTTAGATTGGGCAGGTGTTTAAAATCTTCTAGCGAATTTAAAATATTATTAGAACAGTTTAAAATTTCTAATTTATATAAGCATTCTAATCCCTTCAAAGAAGCAATATAATTGTTGTGAAAAGACAAGTATTTCAAATTATATAAGCATTCGATGCCTTCTAATGAAGTTAGCCCTCTATTAGAACAGTCTAAATAGGATATAGTAGTATCAGTAATCTGCCTATTTTTCAACTCCTCTTTAATTGTCATATTAATTTGGATTTTATTGTAAAGCTTTTATATTTTCAACTGTAATCCTTCCCCCTGTTTTTCCCTAGTTTGATAAAACCAATGTATATCTTCAAGCGGTTGAAATAAACGTCTTTTTATGACATAAAACTCGTTTTTTATGGCTTTTAAAGAAAGCTGTGTGTTTTTTCTTATTTTTTTTTAACAAATTTTTTAAATTAATTTTTAACGCCGCCGTCCCCACATTTAATCTTATGAGATGAGAGCGGGATCATTTTTTTTCTCTTTTAATATTATATTTTTTTTGATTTTTCAATCACGGCGTAAACATATAGTTGGTTGTTGTTGGAAAATACAAATGAGGTCACTGGCTGGCATCAAGCATCAATATCTCTGTGCTTTCGATTTCCTTGTATAGGGTATTTCCATTTTTTGTAATTGCATATGGCAGGAACACCTCCGGGACATCTGCGAGGTGGGCTTCTACAAGCGCCATTTGGGCTTCCACCCAATTCTTTATTATCCGCCAAGAAACGCGCACTGCTTGTTCTTCGGTAAGAAGCCGTTTAGATATTGGGCTCTTCTTCATTGATTTAAGCACGCCTGAATAGTTAGCTGGCAATGAATACCCTATTATCTTGTTGTTTAGCATCAGGCAGAATGTAACTGCCTTCGGAACCCCTCCTTCGTAATCTGTCACAATCTTGGTTGCCCCATGCTTTACCAGTATCTGCTGAATTTCCATGATGGTTTTTTCAGCTTTGATCTTGGTTGTGTAATTAAGTATAGCCATAAAAAAGTAATTTAAAATTATTAATAATCCCCCGCCTCTATAAAGAAAAATGGGGGGGCATGGATGACACAAAAAATCAAAAAAAACTTTAATATGCCGACGGCGTATTAAATATCAGCGATTCATTATATAGTATTATTTTATCTCCCATCAATATTAGATCGTAATTTTTTTGTTTTATTTTTTCTATTACTTCAGGGTTTTCAGGATCGGCATTTAACCCGAACATATCAAAGAACTTGGCTCCATGAAGTATTTTAATTATCTGTGAATCTTTATTAAATGCATATTGATTCACTATTCCGTATTTTGAAGCGGTTTCTTTTGACAGCGTATAATAGGTATATGGGAGTTTAGCATTTCCCTTATAAAAGTTTTTGCCTGTTTTAGATATTCCTCTATATACTATAATGGGTTCATTATTTTTCAACCTGCGCCTTTTTTCTGCTTTAGAGAAAATATCTATTTCCTCATTAATTATGTTCAACATTTTCATTGATTATGTTTATGTATAAATAAGGTTTTATTTTTCTTCAATATTTTTCAATCCATAGTGTTTGGTTCATGTACATCTACAAATATAAGCAGATTTTCCAATATTTGCGCCCATTTCTATAAAACAAGTTTTTTTTAATAGAAGCATATATTGTTAATATTCGAAATATATTTTAGCCGTTTTTTAAAATCGGCTATATTCTGATATTTTCTGTTAAAATGTAATTCCTTCAAATTAGGCAAGTATAAGATAGGCATATATGCTTTTAAATCGTTCAGGTTATTAGGACAAAAATATAATTTCTCTAATTTAACCAAGCCTTCTATGCCTTTTAATGAACTTATTTTATTATTAGAAATTAGCAACGTCTTTAAATTAAGGCAGTTTTCTATCCCTTGTAATGAAGATATTTCATTTTTAGCACAATTTAAGCACATTAAATTAATGAGGGGC
>JAKQEK010000372.1 GCA_029558535.1 Bacteroidota bacterium
TTCCAGTTTATTATCTTGTCCAAAAACAGCCAACTGTATTGCTTGTCCCCATTCGGTAACGTAATGTATTCGGAAATTTAATTTCATTGGTGATTAGTATTATTTTGAAGATAATTTTTTACATTTTTCAGAATCAAATAAGATTCTATAATTCAACTGATTAATTATTTCAGATTATAATTGCAAATAATTTGCAAAGTTAAAAAAATATACCAAAGAAAATCAGCGCCCTTCATCGAAATTGCGTTTCAAGGAAAATAAAAAACCTTTGATGTAAATTCACGAAAAATAAGAAACGCCGACAATCTTTCATTTGATTATCGGCGTTATAATGAGGTTCGTGGCGGATTCGAACCGCCGTCAACGGTTTTGCAGACCGGTGCCTAGCCACTCGGCTAAGGTACCAAAATGGATTGCAAATATAGTTTATTTTTATTATCAGACAAAATTTAAATTAAATTACGTTTCCTTCTTTCTCGTTTTGCCTAATTGAGATAGCACCACCCCTGAAATTACTATTATTATTCCGATAATTTTCTTTATTCCAATCTGTTCGTCAAGAAATAAATAAGAAATAATGATAGTGAAAATAGGAATAACATTGGTAAAGACATTTACCTTGGTTATTGGCATAAACTTAAGGCCATACATATAAAATAAAAATGCAACTGTGGAGGCTAATATACCAAGTTCGACTATTGCCCAAAATCCTCTGCTGACAAAACCTATTGTAAGAATCTCTCCCGTTGAATAAATTAATGCTATTGGAAGAAAATACAACATGCCAATTACATTTTGCCAGAAAATAACTGTTAAAACAGAATATTCATCAGGAATTTTTTTAATCATTACACTATAACCATTAGCAGCTACAATAGCAAGGAAAAGAAGCAATAAACCATTTACTGAAACTTCCAGACTCATGTCCTTCCCGAACACCAAGACAACAATTCCTGTAATTGATATGACAATACCGATCAAATTAAGAACGGATATCTTTTCCCTCAGAAAATAAAATGCGACAATAGGAGTAAATAGAGGGATTACAGAAATAATCACTGAAGCCATAGATGGTTCAACGTATGCCAAACCGTTTGTCTCACCAAGAAAATATAAAAAAGGCTCAAATAACGCCAGTAGCAAAAATAAATGCAAATGCTTTCTTCGCGGAAGTACAAATTTTCGGGCTATAAGTAATACCGGGACGAGAAAAATAACAGAAATAACAAGTCTGAAAAAAATAACAGTTATAGCATTATAATATTCTAGTGCAATTTTCCCCCAAACAAATGACGTCCCCCACAATATCATGGATATTATTAGAAGAGAATAAACTAATAATAGTTGTTTTCTTTTGTCCATTTTAGTCGAAAAGTAGGATTAAAGTTTCTTTAAAAGATTCTTTATATCAGTTTTTTCTTTAACGATACCTGACAATTTATCAGCAGGTATTCTCTCCTGTATCATTGTATCACGATATCTTATCGTCACAGTATTGTCTTCCAGGGACTGATGATCAACAGTTATACAGAAAGGTGTCCCAATTGCATCCTGACGACGATAGCGTTTTCCTATAGAATCTTTTTCTTCGTACATGCAATTAATGTCAAATTTAAGATCGTTCATTATTGTACGGGCAAACTCAGGCAATCCGTCTTTTTTTACCAATGGCAGAATTGCAACCTTAATTGGAGCCAGACATTCCGGGAGATTAAGTACAACACGGGTTTCTTCTCCCACTTGTTCTTCTTGATAGCATGCAGATAATAATGAAAGAAAAGTTCTGTCTAAACCAATTGAAGTTTCAACCACATAAGGAACATAACTTTCTTCTGTTTCGTTATCGTAAAATTGTATCTTTTTGCCTGAAAAAATCTGATGCTGATTCAAATCATAATCAGTACGAGAGTGAATGCCCTCGAGTTCTTTAAATCCAAATGGGAATTCAAATTCAATATCAAATGCTGCATTTGCATAGTGAGCAAGTTTATCATGTTTATGCCAGCGATATTTTTCAGGATTAATGCCCATTGCTAAATGCCAATTCATTCTTTTTTCTTTCCAGGTATCGAACCACTTAAGCTCTTCGCCCGGTTTAACGAAATACTGCATTTCCATTTGTTCAAATTCACGCATGCGGAAAATAAATTGACGGGCTACAATTTCGTTTCGAAAAGCTTTTCCAATTTGAGCAATGCCGAATGGAATTTTCATGCGACCTGTTTTTTGGACATTCAGATAATTGACAAAAATTCCCTGTGCAGTTTCCGGACGTAAATAAACGGTATTAGCTCCTTCACTTACAGAGCCTAATTTTGTCTCAAACATTAAATTGAACTGTCTGACTTCTGTCCAGTTGCGACTTCCCGAAACAGGACAAACAATACCTTCATCAATAATTATCTGACGAACTTTTTCCAAATCATTAGCATCCAGTGCTGCAACAAAATTCGCTTTAATAGATTCTATTTTAGCAGCATATTCGAGTACTCTGGCGTTGGTTGTGCGGAATTGATTTTCATCAAAAGTGTCACCAAAGCGTTTTGCAGCCTTTTCAACTTCTTTATTTATTTTATCATTTATCTTTTCAAGATAATCTTCAATCAGTACATCAGCACGATATCTTTTCTTAGAATCTTTATTGTCAATAAGAGGGTCATTAAAAGCGTCAACATGTCCGGAAGCTTTCCAGATAGTTGGGTGCATAAATATAGCCGAATCAATTCCAACAACTTCTTCATTCAACTGAGTCATTGCTTTCCACCAGTATTCCTTAATGTTGTTCTTTAGTTCAACTCCGTTCTGTCCATAATCATACACTGCACTAAGTCCATCGTATAATTCCGAAGATTGAAAAATAAAACCATATTCTTTGCAATGAGCAATAATTTTTTTGAAAAGATCTTCTTGTATCATACTTTTATCTGTTAAATAAAATTCCTATTTGAAAAACGGGGCAAAAATACAAATCATTTTTATTATAGAATGCCCCTAAACAAATTAGTTGCGAAGTTAAAGCAATTTTCTCTGTCATCAGATAATCAAAACTAAATATCGGATATCCAACCCAAGCTTTGTAACTGTAATAATCGGCATCTGAAAGTAATACTCCGTTCTGCGACTGTATATGTAAATTTTTTATTTTACCCTTACCAACGCTTAGTGCTGCACAAAAACGAAATTTATTTTTCGAATATGTATAACCCAACATAGGTCCTCCATAGCCTAAAGTAATGTAAGAATTGTCTGACTCAAGGGATTTGTAATTTGTTTTTTGATTGCCACCAATAATTCCCAAACAAATGTGGTCTTTTATGTAAAATCTTAAAATTCCTCCTATACCAAATCCTAAAGTTTCAATTTTTTGATGAGGATTCTGAGCAATTGTAAATCCCGGTTGCAAAAACAACATGCCACCGCTGTACATTGGTTTTCTATCCTGAGAAAAGCAGAATAAGTTTAAATAGATTAAAATTGAAAACAGAATAAGTTTTTTCATTATCTGCTTCCACTTTTATTTTGAGGAAGATTTGGGTTGCTGTCAATTAGAATATCAGTTTGTCTTCCACCATGAAACATTGCCTGAAAAGTAATGCCTCCTTTTTGGTCGTAATATGTTGATTTTCCTTCTTTAACACCGTTTTTATAATTTACTTCCGATTCAATAGGACCAAAATCATAATATGTTTGCCACTTTCCGTCAGGTTTATCCATTTTGTAATTTTCTACTTTTACAATGTCTCCATTGGTATTTCTGTAAACAAATTTACCGTTACGTTTACCTTCGTAATATACCCCCGATATAATTTCAGTTCCTTTTATGCTGTAGGTTTTGTATGAGCCGTGTAGTGTTGAAGTTAATTTGTTTTTGATGCTAAAGTCATCATCTGATTTTACTTCGATGAGTTTATAAGATTCTTCTAGTTGCTTCTTTCCGTTAGGATACCAGAAATAATTTTTGCCAGCAATAAGTCCGTCTTTATAATCAATTACAGACTTCTTTTGTCCATTTTCATGAAATGTCGTCCATGTCCCGGTCATTACACCTAAATCATAAGTCCCTTGCATTGCTAACGTTCCATCTTCATACCACTCTTTCCATTCGCCTACTTCAAAATCATTTTCAAAATTTCCTTCTCTGAATTTATTGCCGTTTTCATAAAAAACATTCCATACGCCATCCTTTAATCCTTTTGTATAGTCAACTTCTTTCCAGACTTTTCCGTTCGAATACCAAAAAGTCCATCTTCCTTCCATTTTACCTTTTATATAATTACCTTCATTACCTTTTGTTCCGTCACTACGCCAATATGTCCAAAATCCATCCTGTAAATCATTTAAAAAATTCCCGTCAATATCTTTTTTCCCATCTTCAAACCAAAAGTGAGCTTCTCCATTTAGTTTCCCTTCCAAATAATTTAGTTCTGATTGCTTATTGCCATTTTCGTAGTATTTGGTTTGTAGACCATGCCTCAGATCGTTTAAATAGTTATGAGTACTTCTAATCTGACCCGATGGATACCAGTATGTCCAAACCTCTTCTCGTTTTCCGTCAATTATTTTCCCTTCCATCTCTTTATTGCCTTCAGCAGTCCAGAAAATATTCATTCCGGTTTCAAAACTTATTTCACTTTTTTTGTTTCCGTTCTCATACCATTCGTGCCAAATACCAATCCTTTCTCCATTATTGTAATTCCCTTCAGAAGCTTTTTTACCATTTTCATGATAATAAACCCATAAACCTTGCTCTAAACCATTTTCTAACTTTCCTTCTGATTTTTTTTGCAGATTATCATAATATGAAATCATTTCGCCCTTGCCATCTGTTACAGTTTGCTTACCTGTGGCTGTATAGAATGAGTTTATTCTTTGGAGAATTCCTTTTTTATAAATTACTTCAGATTGTAATTGTCCGTTCTCATAGTAGTGCTGCCAAACACTATCTTTATAATTACTATGGTAATATCCTTTAATTGAAGGATTTCCGTTTTTATAGTTTTCTACAAAAGCTCCATGTCTTTCGTTTCCCCAGTAATTATATTCTTCTTTAATTTTACCATCAGGATAATAAACTTTATTAGTTCCATGTAGCACATCTTTATAAAACTCTATTTCAGCCATAATCTTTCCATCAGGGGACCAGTATTTCCAGGTTCCGGATTTTTGTCCCATATGCAGCGTTCCTTCTTCTTTTATATTACCGTTTTGATAATATATTTTTTCCGTTGTATATTCCTGAGAAATTGTATAACAACTTATTAAGATAAATAAGAAAAAAATATTTCTTTTCATTTATGGCATGTTTTTTATTATCACACAAAAATAGTATTTGTATAACAATAATTTGGATGAGATTATTTTATCTTACAAACAAAAAAATTAACAATGACTAATGAGTTGAATATCAAAGATTTGTTGTGAAGGTTTGTAGTAAATATTGTGTTTTTAATATAGAATTAGAAAAAAAAATTGGTAAAACATAAATTCTGTATTAAATTTGTTGATAATTTGTTGATAAAAAAACAAAGTAATGAAAATTTATACTTCTATAATTATCGTGATGTTAATATTAATAACTGGGACAAAAGCAGTTTCCAGTGACATGATATTGAAGGGTATATATCAGGGAAAAGATTTGTATATTATGAATCCTATGCTTGATGCAGGTGAGGAATATTGCGTTTACGAAGTTTTGATAAATAACGAAAAATACAATGAGGTTATAAATTCCAGTGCATTCCGTATAAGTTTGGATTATGCCGGTTTACAATTTGGACAAGAGTATGTAGTTACTATCAGACATCATGAGTTTTGTACACCAAAACTGGTTAACCCGGAAGTGCTTAAACCTCTGTGTACTTATGAAATTATTTCTCATGAGCTGGGCTACGATAATGTATTAAGATTTATTACCGCTAATGAGTCCGGTAAACTGACTTTTTATGTTGAAGAGTTTAGATGGGGCAAGTGGCTCGAAATTGGTCAGTTGCCTGGTGAAGGTGGTCCCGGAAACAGATCATATTCAATAAAAACATATCCTTTTAACGGAGAAAATAGATTTAGAATTTATCAAATAGACCATTTAAAAAGAAAATTCTATTCAGATGAAATAGTATATAAGGTTAATAAAGAACCTATTAGAATTATGACAAAACTAAGCAGTGTTTCTAAAGAAATAGTTTTTAGTGAAAATACAAGTTATGAAGTCATTAATGAGTTTGGTGAAGAAATGATTACAGGAGTAGGAAATGTTGTTAATGTGTCAAAACTTAATAAAGGTCAATATTTCCTTAATTATGAGAATGAATATACCCTGTTTATTAAGCGTTAAATTAAATTGATATATATTTAAGAGGTATATTTTATACCTCTTTTTTGTTTATATGAAAATGAAAAAAATGGATTTTGCAAAATATAAGACGGAGATTTTTAATGATATTTCAAATGAGAAGTTCGAACAACTTTCAATTTTTGCTTTTAAACATCAATTTGAAAATAATTTAATTTATAGGCAATTTTGTGATTGTCTAAATGTTATTCCTGAGAAAATAATAAAAATAAAGGATATCCCATTTTTGCCAATATCATTTTTTAAAACACAAAAAGTCGTTTCAGGAGATTTTAACAATTTTACAATTTTTAAATCCAGTACGACTACAGGGACAACTTCTTCTTCACATTATGTCGGAGATGTTGAATTATATGTTAAATCATTTACTGAAGCCTTCAATTATTTTTATGGTAATCCCGAAAAATTTGTAATACTTGCATTACTCCCTTCATATATTGAGAGGCAGGATTCGAGTCTTGTTTATATGGTAAATGGGTTTTTGAAACAAACCAATGCTGATGGTGGATTTTTTCTTAATGATTATGAAAATCTTTTTAATCAAATTACCAAACTTGAAGAACAGGAGAGAAAATATATCTTATTGGGAGTTAGCTTTGCTTTATTGGATTTTGCATTGAAATATAATGTGACTTGCAATAATGGAATAATAATGGAAACAGGAGGCATGAAAGGGCGCAGGAAAGAACTGACGAGAACTGAACTACATAATATTTTATGTAAATCTTTTGGCGTTTCAAAAATTCATTCAGAATTTGGAATGACAGAATTACTATCACAGGCATATTCACAAGCTGATGGAATGTTTAATTGTCCTCCATGGATGAGAGTATATATTAGGGAAACATCAGATCCACTCACAATTAGCGATGCCGGTAATGGAGCATTAAATATTATTGATCTCGCAAATATTAATTCTTGTTGTTTTATCGAGACATCTGATCTTGGCACAGTTTCTACTGATGGTACGTTTACTGTTACAGGTCGTTTCGATCAGGCAGAGGTAAGAGGCTGTAATCTTATGGCAATTTAAGGTTTGATAGTTATGGGTCAAGTTAAAATAACAGAACCCAAAACTCAACCAGCAAACCCAAAAAGCAAGAAAATATCTGAAGCAATTACAAAAAGTTATTTCAAATCCCTTTTCATAATTTATTTCGAGGCGATAGGGATTTTATTTATTCTGTTTATATGCCTTCCTCCTTCGAATTTTGTATTGAGAAATTTGTCAACTATTATAACAGCGTCCTCATTTGTTAAAAACCGAGCAGGTAAAGCGCAAATATTTGCATCATTGTGTAAACGTGCTAGCTCAGAAATTTCCGGATTCCAACATAATGCACTACGAATGCCAGAATGTTTGTTTACAGTCATATTAATACCATTACCGCTTCCGCAAATAGAAATGCCTAAATCACAGGTTTTATTCTCAACAGCTTCTGCAAGTGGGTGTGCAAAGTCCGGATAATCGCAACTTTCTTCAGAATCAGTCCCAAAATTTATAGCTATATACCCTTTTGAGTTTAGATATTCAATCAAATGGTTTTTTAATTTAAAACCTGCGTGATCACATGCAAATCCAATAGTTTTCATTTTCGAGATTTTTTAAAATTATTTTTAAGCCAACCAGGAGTAATTATTGCTCCAATTATTAAATAAGGGTAATATGTAACTAATCTCCATATTAACGCCATAATTACGACAAAACCTGCAACAGGAACAAAATCAGCCATATATGTTGTAAAAACTGTTTCAACAAAGCCACTTCCACCTGGTGTAGGCATAACTAACATTAGTATCCACATTACTAATTGTCTGGCAAAAATGAGAAAATGTTCAAAAACGTTTATAGTTTGATCTCCCGATTCTATTGAAACCATCATTGCCAGTAAAAGAAAATTAAGAACACAATATCTTGCTGTCCACGAAATAAATGTTGAAAATACTGATTTTAGCCAAAAACTGAAATGTTTCTTTTTCAGTTCTTTATTTGCAATAAAGAAATCTTTTGCCATTTGATCTGCTCCCTGACTCCATTTTCTTAAAAAACGAAGTTTAAAAATGGCTTTCACTAGTTTAGTAAAAAACTTTGGATTTATAAACAGAGAATATGCCATCAGCAAAGTCCAGCTTAATTTTAAGCTATATCCAATAATAGCAAAAGACAACAGATGATTGTAAACATAGCCACTATCTCCCGATGGGAATAGCTGGGAAGAAGAAAACAGCAGGATTATTGACGGGAACATTATTGTAAAATACAACTCGTCTAAAAAAGAAGTTGCCATCACAATCGAAGTGCTTTTTCCAATACTTAATCCTTCCTTCCATAAAAAGATTGTTGCTATAGCTGTTCCCCCAATTGCTGACGGAGTAATTGCTGATCCAAATTCCCACAAAAAGACAATCTTTATACACTGTACCCATGTCAATTCTCCGCCTGATAATATTCTCATTCTTAGAACGTAACCAAAGTCACGGAAAAACAACATCCCAAAAGCGCATATAAAAAAAATAAAACTTAACTGAGTTATAGCAAACAATGAAAAATCGATTTTATTAAAATCTCGATAAACAAACCATGCAATAATTCCTAGCCCAATTACGATTGGTAATATTACTTTGCTAGATTTAAAACTATTTAATGATGTTTTATCAAATTTTCGCATAAATACAAAATAAAACTATTTATTACGATTATCAATAATAAAAGATTAAAATTGATTATTTTTAAGGCAAAATTTGATTATGGATTTTATTGCGATTATACCTGCAAGATATGCATCAACTCGTTTTCCGGGGAAACCATTGATAAATATTAACGGTAAAACAATGGTGCATAATGTTTATATTCAGGCAAAAAAAGTTTTTAATGATGTTTATGTCGCGACTGATGATGATAGAATTTATAATGCTGTTGTCGATTTTGGAGGAAAGGTTGTGATGACAAAACGAAAACATAAAAGTGGCACTGACAGATGTTCTGAAGCAATTGAAAAAATAGAAGAATTAGAAGGCAGAAGTTGGGATGTGATAGTTAACATTCAAGGAGACGAACCATTTATAAAAACGGAGCAACTTACTGAAATAAAGAAATGTTTTAAGCAGAAGAAAAATCAGATAGCAACTTTAGTCAAACCTATCAACAACAAAGATGATATTTTCAATCCAAACAAACCAAAAGTAGTTATTAATAATAAAAATGAGGCAATATACTTTAGCAGATCTCCCATACCTTATCTTCGTGGAATAAATGAAAACAAATGGATTTCAAAGCACTTGTATTACAAACATATTGGGCTGTATGCATATCGTAAAGAAGTACTGAAGGAAATTACCTGTTTAAAACCTTCATTACTTGAATTGGCAGAAAGTTTGGAACAACTAAGATGGATAGAAAACGGATATAAAATTAAAGTCTCATTTACGGAACATGAGAGCATATCAATTGATACCCCGAAAGATTTAGAAAAAATTAAACAAGTAGGATTGTTGTAATGAATATTGCGGTAAATGCCAGGTTATTACTTAAGAATAAACTCGAAGGAATCGGGTGGTTTAGTTATGAAACCCTGAAAAGAATAACCAAAGAACATCCCGAGCATAAATTCTTTTTCATTTTTGATAGACAATATAGCCCTGAATTTATTTTTTCTGAAAATGTAATCCCTATTGTTGCCGGACCTCCAACACGACATCCTGTTTTATGGTATATTTGGTTTGAATATGTAGTACCGAGAGTTTTAAAAAGAATAAATGCGGATATTTTTGTTTCTACAGATGGTTTCATTTCGCTAAAAGCAAAGATTCCTCAGGTTAGTATTATTCATGATATAAATTTTGTTCATAATCCTGAACAATTGCCATATTTTGTTCGCAAGTATTATAATTATTTTTTTCCAAAATATGCCAAAAAAGCTGCAAGCATAGGAACGGTTTCCGAATATTCGAAAAGAGATATCTGTGAAACATTTAACGTTAATCCGGATTTGATTACAGTTTGTTACAATGGTTCCAATTCGGTTTATACACCTTTGGCAGATGTCGAAAAAAATGAGGTAAAAACTGCATATACAAGTGGGCAGGATTATTTCATTTTCGTTGGTGCTTTTACACCAAGAAAGAACATTCCGGGATTATTAAAATCATTTGAGATTTATAAATCATCAGGGAGCTATACTCAAAAACTTGTGATTGTTGGATCCGAATTGCATAAAATGGTGGATATTAGAAAAACACTGGATACCATGGTGTATAAGGATGATGTAATATTCACCGGAAGGCTTGATTTAGAATCTTTGCATAAGTATCTTGGGTCAGCCTTGGCTTTGGTTTATATCCCATTTTTTGAAGGATTTGGCATCCCATTAGTCGAAGCAATGTATTGTGAAGTCCCTATAATATCTGGCGACAGAACATCTCTTCCTGAAGTAGTTGGAGAAGCAGCTTTAATTTGTTCACCTGAAGATCATAAAAAAGTCGCTTATTATATGGCAGAATTAGTTAATAATCCAAAGTTAAGAGATTCTCTAATCGAAAAAGCCAAAGTACAAAGAGAAATGTTTTCTTGGGATAAGTCAGCACAAAGGTTATGGCAGTGTATCGAAAAAGTAATACAATCCTAGTTAATGCTGAAACCATTTTTTGATAAAACCAAAATTGAAGCTGGTTGCGATGAGGCAGGAAGAGGTTGTCTTGCCGGCCCTGTTTATGCTGCAGCAGTTATTTTACCACACGATTATACAAATAAATTACTAAACGACTCGAAACAATTGACCGAAAAGCAAAGGGATAAACTTAGACCGGAAATCGAAAAAGATGCAATAGCCTGGGCGGTTGCCTATATTGATAATAAAGAGATAGACAAAATAAACATTTTGACTGCTTCAATATGTGCAATGCACAAGGCAGTTGACCAGTTGGGGAAAAAACCGGAGTTATTATTAATTGATGGCAACCGCTTCAAACCATATAAAGATATATGTCACAAATGTATCATTAAGGGAGACTCTTTGTTTATGTCAATAGCAGCAGCTTCGGTACTAGCTAAAACATATAGAGATGAATATATGTATAAAATTCATTTAGAACATCCTGAATATGGATGGGATAAAAACAAAGCTTATCCGACAAAATTTCATCGAAATGCCATATTAAAATATGGCATTACAAAATATCACAGGCTCAGTTACAAGCTAACCGACACCCAGCTGAAATTGTTTTAAAAGTTTTATTATTATTGTGGAGCTGTTTCTAATAAGTCGGTGTCAGTTTTTTCATAAATCCTTTCATAATTAGGAGCTGTTTCCGAATATAAAATAAATTCTTTTCGTTTATAAGTGGTTATTTCATTGGCATAATTTGTAAAATCGTTATATGACCTAAGATAACCTTCAGTAATTTCAAAAGAACCCTCATACATTATAATCGTATCGGTTGATGTTAGCTTTAGAATTACAAAGGCATCAGTCGCTGAAGCGTTTGTATAAATACTGTTATTCTCCATGAATAACATTATTCTTGTATCCTCAGTGTCATAAACAGATTTCCACGCGCCATAAAAATTTGATGCAGTTAGTTTTTCAACATTCTTTTCACAACTTGTAAAAATCGTAGTTAAAACAACGATAGTTAAAACACTTACTAAATAGATTTTTTTCATAGTTAATTAATTTTAAATTTGTAAGCATAAAAAAAAGAGGCAGATAATGCCTCTTTTTATCTTGTTGTATTTTAATATCCACCTTCTTTTTCAAGCTTGTCCATCTCTTCGTTGAAAATTTGCTCGAATTTCATTTTGTCGTAATCAACTCTCAATTTTTGATCTTTAGTTAAACTATTGTTGATTCCGTTTAGCATAGCATCTTTGCTAACCTCAATTGCAACATAGGTAGTGTATTTGCCGGTTGCTTCCTGATAGTTCTTTTCGCAGATTATTGCTACGTCAACTAAAGTTTGATTTACAACTTCTCTTGTAAGGTTTTCAAACTTCTGCTCAAAATCTGAATTTTGACCAACTTCTGTTTCGTTTACATAACGATCAGTAACAGATTTAATTTTGGTGTTAATTAATCCGGCAAGCTTTCCTTTTGCTGCAGATAAAGCCTTTTCTCTTGATAAGCTCATATCTTGAGAAGTTGCACTAGCGTCAGCTCTGAAATAATTCTTGTCTGAACGACCTTCATCTTTACATGGGATTGTTATTTCGGTTGGTTTTTTTCCAGCACCACCGACATTTTTCTTTCCTTTACATGATGAAAAAGCAAATACGGTTCCTAAAACTCCTATTGCTAAAATAATTGTTCTTAATGTAGTTGTCTTCATGGTAATAAAATTTAATTTGGTTACTAATTTAAAATTTTGGTTAAAAATACAATTTTTTATTTATATTCAACAATTTTTAATTTATTATTTACAGGTTTTGCAAACTTAATGCCAAAATGAAAAATACAAATCGCAAGAAAGCTAATGGGTTGTCAACAAGTGGATTGAACAAAAAAACTCTTACATCCGAAATATTAAATATTTTTTCAAAGAGCCCTAAAAAGGAGTTAAATTATAAACAAATTGCTTCGATATTAAATATCAGTAGTACAAATGATAGAACACTAATAGTAAAAATATTAGAAGAGCTTAGTGTTTCGGGAAATGTGAAAGAAACTTCAAAGGGGAAATATAAATTAAATTCAAAGACCGGCTATATTATTGGAGAAATTGACATGAATAAAGCAGGGAATGCTTTTGTTATCAGTCCTGATATTTCAGATGATATTTATGTTCCTTTTGCCAATCTGAATTCTGCTATGCATGGAGACACTGTTAAAGTCAGCCTTTATGCTTGTAGAAAAGGGAATAGAATAGAAGGTGAGGTTATTGAAGTCCTTAAAAGGGCAAACAAACAATTCGTTGGTACAATTGAAAAGTCGGGATCATATGGATTTTTGGTGCCGGATAATCCAAAAATGGTTTATGATATTTTTATTCCTGCTGATAATTTAAATGGTGCACGAGATGGTGAAAAAGTGATTGTCGAGATTATCGAATGGAATAGAAAAAGTAAAAATCCGACAGGTACTGTGGTTGAGGTTTTAGGCAAATCGGGAGATAACGAAGTCGAAATGCATGCGATACTTGCTGAATTTGGTCTTCCGTACAATTTTACTAGTGATATAGAGCATGAAGCTGCTAAAATAAGTGATAGAATTACTCAATATGATTATGAAATTCGGGATGATTTTAGAAATGTTCCGACTTTTACTATAGATCCGGAAGATGCAAAAGATTTTGACGATGCGTTGTCATTGGTTAAGTTGGAAAATGGAAATTATCAAATCGGTGTACATATAGCAGATGTGTCAAACTATATTGTAGAAAACAGTGAATTGGATAAAGAAGCTTATAGTAGAGCAACATCTGTATATCTTGTCGATAGGGTTGTTCCAATGCTTCCTGAAAAGCTGTCTAATTTCCTTTGTTCGTTACGCCCAAATGAGGATAAATTATGTTTTTCAGTGATATTAGAGATGAACGAAAAAGCCGAATTGGTTGATTACAGGATTGCTAAGACAATTATTAATTCTGATAAAAGATTTTCATACGAACAGGCACAAGAAATTCTTGATAATGGAAAAGGGGATTTCTATGAAGAGCTTAGTAGCTTGAACAAATTGGCTAAATTATTAAGATCTAACCGTTTTCGGACAGGAGCTTTTAACTTCGAACACTTCGAAATAAAATTTAAGCTTGATAATAATGCGATACCAACCGGGGTATATTTTAAAAAGTCGCTTGAATCAAATTATTTAATAGAAGAATTCATGCTTTTGGCAAATAGAACAGTAGCGGAAACAATCGGGAAGTTAAAAAAGAATTTTGAATTTGTGTATCGAGTACATGCGAAACCTAATGAAGACAAACTTTTTAGTTTTTCAGGTTTCATAAAAAGGTTTGGATATGATTTGGACTTATCTAATAACATTAAGTTGGCTAAGTCGATGAATAAATTAATTTCTGAAGTTGTTGGAAAGCCTGAACAAAATATAATTGAAAATCTTGCGATTCGTGCGATGAGCAAAGCAATATATACGACAAAAAATATAGGCCATTATGGTTTGGCTTTCGATTATTATACACATTTTACTTCGCCAATAAGACGTTATCCTGATGTTTTAGTTCACAGATTATTATTTGATTATATAAGGAATAAAAACTCTAACATATCTGCCCTTGAAGAAAAAACCAAGCATTGTTCTTATATGGAGCAACAAGCAAGTCTTGCAGAACGTGCTTCAATCAAATATAAACAAGCAGAATTTATGATTGATAAAGTAGGACAAATATTTGAAGGGGTAATATCCGGTGTAACAGAATGGGGCTTTTTTGTTCAGTTAAAAGAAAATGCTTGTGAAGGATTAGTTCACATGAGGACACTTAACGACGATTTTTATACTTATGATGCTGAAAACTACTGTATCAACGGAACTTATACTAAAAAATGTTATCAATTAGGCTCGGTTGTTAGTGTGAAAATAATAAATGTAAACTTACAAAAGAAACAAATTGATTTTGAACTATCATATCTGGAGTTGAAATAGAAAATAATTTTTGAATTTGTATTGAAATTTGATATCTTTATAAGCAAAAAATTATGGCTTCAACTCATAAATCAGATTCCACTTTTATTCATGGCTCAGTATTAATGCCTCAAGAAGAAATGTTGGAAGTAATAACGGAAAAGAAATCTATGAAAATAGGAATTCCTGCAGATTGTAGTGGGATTGAACATAGAATTCCTTTAGCTCCTCTTGCTGTTGAGCAATTAGTGAAAGAAGGTTTTAAAATTTTTATTCAGGAAGGAGCCGGTAAAGGGGCAAATTTTACTGATGTTCAGTATGCCGATTATGGCGCAACTATTACAAAAAGCCTTTCAGACATTTTTAGTTGCGACATTATTCTTAAAATTTTTCCGTTGACTATTGAAGAGATTGATATGTTAAAAGGCAATCAATTAGTTATTTCTTCATTACATTCAAATTGTCAGGATAAGGAGTATTTTGTGAAATTGATGCAAAAGCGAATTACTGCTTTGGCTTTTGATACAATGCAGGATAGTAAAGGACGTAATCCTATTGTAAAGTCTATGAGTGAAATTGCAGGAAGGTCATCGGTTCTGATTGCCTCGGAATATTTAAGTAATATTCATAAAGGTAAGGGTGAAATGTTTGGTGGTGTAACGGGAGTCTCACCAACAGAAGTAGTAATAATTGGAGCAGGGACAGCAGGAACTTATGCAGCACAAACAGCTCATTCAATGGGAGCGATGGTAAAAGTATTTGATAATTCCGTTTCTAAGCTCGATAATTTGCAACAACACATTGGAAATAAAGTATTTACAAGTACAATTCATTCTAAAGTATTACTTTCGGCGATAAAAACTGCAGATGTAATAATTGGAGCTCTGAAAATTTACAATAAGCGATCTAATATTGTAATTACTGAGGAAATGGTAATGCAAATGAAGAAAAATTCTGTTATTGTTGATATTAGCATTGATCAGGGGGGCATTTTTGAAACAGGCAAACCAACTACTCATAAAAATCCGGTATTTTTAAAGCATGGAGTAATTCATTATTGCGTTCCTAATATTGCATCAAGGGTAGCAAGAACGGCTTCCTATGCAATTAGTAATGTAATCGCAGGAGAATTAATGAATATGCAACAGTATGGTAATATAACACAGTACCTTAAGATTAATCCGGGAACTAGAAAAGGTGTTTATCTATACAATGGAATTCTTACTGACGAAAACATCGGCGTGATTCATGGTATATTTTCTAAAGATTTAGATTTATTATTAGCTGCTATGTAAAAAAAAGCCGGTTTTTTAACCGGCTTTTTTTTATTTACCTGTAAACATTGCAAACTTTATTTTTGCTCCGCTTTGAGACATGAGATAATATCTGTAATCATATTCTTTAAATAATTCAGGAACAATCCTGTATTTTTTATTCTTTTTATTAAACATTGCTGTTCCGTGTACTTTACCGTCAGAGAAGATTGATACAACAGTAGCAACACCCTTCCTGTCAGGACCAACAATTTCTTTGTATAAGTTACCATCGAGATTTTGTTGTTCGAGCATTTTGTGATTTTTCGGATTATCATTGTAGAATAAAAAGACCTTTTCTCCAACAGCAAACGCAGCAACAGATGAGAATTTACCAAGGTCATTAAAACTATACTGAGCTTTTGGTATTCTCGTCATCCATTCCATAGCATTTTCAGGACTGCAGTAAGCAACTAAAACATCATTAAAGCGGTAGTAATCATTATATATTATCTCTTTTGAGCCGGGAACAATTATTGAGTCTGACCAATAGTTATAATGCTCAGAGATTACCACAGATCCACCATTTGACAAATATAAAACATCGAGAAGTTTGTAATTATACATATCTGTATAAACTTTCATTAATCTGTCAGCACGAAATTCGGGAATTTCAGTTTTTGAGAAAATATAATCTGCCTTTTTTGCATCACCTGCAACGAATTGTTTAAGTTTTGTATCATATCTTTGGTGAAAAATACCTTCATAATTGTCTTTTCCCTTTCTAACCATAAACCCGAAAATATCAACATTTTCATTCTCATCAACTCCAAAAATAGCATCCACTAAAATGAACTTTTTACCTTTTATTTCAACGTCTGTAACAATTCCAGTTGCAACTTCAAAAATTAAAAGTTTATAATCGTAAATAATGGTCTTCATTCTTTTTAGCTGACGTGGATCGGGACTAATTCTTGCTAACATAAATACATTCCCACTATTTGCAATTTCAATTTGATCAATTTCAAAAGCATCACCAACCAAAGGAAGTTTTACCTGATGGTTATAAATTTCTTTCAAATCAGCATTATAGACCTTAAAAAAGAATGGCTCCTCGTTATAGGTTTGAAAAGGACGATTGTAATAGACAAATATGTTTTGTTGATTTGGTGTAAGTACCACGTTGAAATTAACAGCAATGTTTTGATTAGTCAGCTTTCCAATTATTATTGGTTCACCTATTATCTGACCACTTTTATTTACATGTTGAATATATAAAGATTTTTCCTTTACTGTATTGTTTATTACCTGAGTAAATAAAACAAGTTTTCCGTCAAGATAAAACATTTCAAGATATTCTGACTGTATGCCTTCAATCATTGGTAAAATTAATTGATTGGTAGATTCTCTAGTCATGGAATGTCCATTGAAAAAGTCAAGGTACAGCTCGTCCCTTTCATTAATTCTTAAAGCATAAAAACCGTCAGAATCAGCACCGAACAATCTGACATAGTCATTTAATTTGTCCAGAACAATTTCTTTATCGTATCCGAAACTAGTTGATGATTGTGCGTTAACAATTACACTGCAAATGATTGCTAAATAAATCAATAATATTATTTTCTTCATAATTCTTGGTTTTCTAATTGTGTGCTAATATAGATATTTTTCTTTAAATACTAAAAATTAATGTTTTTTATTTGCTAATTGTCCGCAAGCTGCATGTATGTCCTGACCTTTTGATTTCCTTATTGTTACAACAAGGTTTTTTGATTTAATATAGTCTTCAAATTGTATAACTTTTTCTTTTTTTGAGGGTTTATAAATATCATTTTCAGTCGGATTATATTCTATAAGATTTATTTTGCAGGCGGATATTTTTGTGAATTCTGTTAGGGCGACAGCGTCTTCATGGGAGTCGTTTATATCGCCTAAAAGCAGATATTCATATGTTATTCTTTTTTCAGTTTTTTGATAATAATATTTTATCGCCGCTGATAATAATTCTAGATTATATTTTTTATTGACCGGCATTAAAATATTTCTTTTAGAATCAAGAGCCGAATGCAACGAAACTGACAAATTAATTTTTATTTTTTCATTTGCGAGGTCCATTATGCCTTGGGGAATTCCTGCTGTTGATAAAGTAATACGTTGGGGAGAGATTCCTAAACCATCTTTTGATATTAAAAGATTAATCGTTCTAATTGTATTATCGTAATTTAGCAGAGGTTCTCCCATTCCCATAATTACAATATTTGACAGTTTACGTTTAAATTTATTTTCACTTAATTTATTTAATTCGAAAACCTGATCAAATATCTCTCCCATGGTTAAATTGCGAATGTATTTTATTTTACCGGTTGCACAAAAACTGCACTTAAGAGGACAGCCAACTTGTGTTGATATACAAGCGGTAACCCTATCTCTATCTGGAATCAATACGCCTTCGAAGTATAGATTATCTAAAGTGATAAACAGCACTTTTATAGTCTTGTCCTTGCTTGTGAATTTTTCAGCAGTTTTTATTTTATCAATATAAAAACTAGCGCTTAGCTTTTCCCTTAAAGATTCAGACAGGTTGTTCATTTCATTAAAATCTGAAACGCCCTTTTGCCATAACCATTTTATTATTTGGTCTTTTCTGAATGGTTTATCTCCTTGCTTTATAAGAAAACATTCAATCTCTTGACTGGTCAAATTTCGTATATTAATTTTGTCATTAACCATAATACAAAACTATATAAAATTACAACTAATCATCATGTGAATTAAAATTTATATATAGTAATAAATAATAGATTTTCGGAATACTTTATAATATATATTTGCTAAAAATTTGTGATAAATTGAGTAACTATCAAGGCGAAATATTTGCAATAATAACATCAGTATGTTGGACAATTAGTGCACTGTCCTACGAGTCTGCAGGGAAGAAGATTGGTTCTGTTCCGATGAATCTGATAAGGATGTTAATGGCTCTTATTTATATGAGTTTATATACGTTGATTTTCAGAGGTCTAATTCTTCCTTTTGATGCTGATTCTCAAACATGGTTTTGGTTATTAATATCCGGATTTGTTGGATTTGTTATTGGGGATATAATGCTTTTTCAGTCTTTTGTTGTTATTGGAGCAAGAATTTCTATGTTGGTCATGTCTTTAGTCCCGCCCATTACGGCGATTTTGGGATGGATAATATTAGGTGAAACAATGACCGGTAAACAAATTTTTGCAATGTTTGTTACTGTTTCCGGAATTGCACTAGTCTTGCTTGGAAGAAGAAAGAATAATTCATCGAATAAATCGAAAAAAATATCTGTTACTCTGATTGGTTTGTTGCTTGCATTAGGTGGGGCATTTGGTCAAGCTGGCGGATTGGTTTTAAGTAAAAAAGGAATGGGAAATTATGATGCCTTTGCAGCAAGTCAGATACGAATTATTGCAGGGGTTGTAGGATATGTAATAATAATAAGTTTTGCCGGTTTGTGGAAAAAGACTTTTGCCGGGATAAAAAATGTTTCAGCTATGAAGGCCGTATCTTTGGGCTCTTTTGTCGGTCCCTTTCTTGGTGTTTCATTGTCTTTATTGGCAATTAAATACACAACAACAGGAATAGCTGCTACCCTTACTTCACTTGCACCGGTAATTATTATTTTACCTTCTGTAATGATAAATAAAGAGAAAGTTAGGTTGTTAGAAGTTTTAGGAGCCGTTATTTCAATTGTAGGCGTTGCAATGTTTTTTCTGTAAATAGTTTTAATTACTTAAAACAAATTTTATCGGAATTATATAGGAAACCGGTACAGATTTACCTCTTTGTTTTCCGGGGGTCCATGCGGGAAGACTTGTTACAACTCTTAAGGCTTCCTCATCCAGATATTTATCTACTCCTTTAGCGATACTTACATTTGAAACGACACCATCAGTTCCAATAATAAATTGTACAAAAACCTTCCCTTGTATTCCGTTTTCTCTGCATATTTCAGGATATTTTGTGTGTTCACTTATGTATTTTAATAAACCGGCTTCACCTCCTGGAAATGCGGGCTTTACTTCAACTTTTACCCAGTCAATTATTTCAACAGGGTCATCAGGAATATCATCAGGAATGTAAGGGGTTATTATTATTGGAGATACAGGACCAACGGGATCTGTTATTAAATCATCAGTATCATCGTCAGTTTCTTTGTCGGTAATTAGTAATATTTCCGGGATGACAGAAGATTGCGGAGGAATAATTACCGGAGGAGGAGTTTGAATAGTAATTTGGATATCTTCATCAAACGAGTTAATCTGTGATAAATTTCCCAGATCAGATTTTGAAAGATCTTCGGAAGGCCATTCAAATGCTACTAAACATAAACCTAGTGAAAGTATAAATCCCAATTCTAAAAAGATTATTCTTTTTTTTTCGAGATTTGCCTGAGGTGATTTTTTCGTTTTCATATCTGTATTTTTTTGTTATTTTTCAAGGAGATTCTAATTGGAATATAATTCCATAATTAGAACCTTTAATATTAAAACGAAAAATGTTTGAAATAAGATATGTATAGAACACTTAATTTTGATGAAATGATAAAAACAATTATAGTTTTCGCAAAAAAGTCTACTCTTCGGCTGATAATTCTTGCCAATATTCCAAAGCTCTTCGAGTATGAGGGATTACAATTGTACCTCCAACAACATTAGCAACTCCAAAAATATCTAATATTTCTTCGGTCGTTACACCAAGTTTATAACAGGTTTCCAGGTGATATTTTACACAATCGTCACACCTGAGTACCATTGAAGCTACCAAACCTAGCATTTCTTTAGTTTTGGAGTCCAAAGCCGAGTCTTGATATGTCAGTGTGTCAATGCCATAAA
This sequence comes from Bacteroidota bacterium, assembly GCA_029558535.1. Taxonomy (GTDB): domain Bacteria; phylum Bacteroidota; class Bacteroidia; order Bacteroidales; family ML635J-15; genus Bact-19. Next base: position 21,044 of record JAKQEK010000372.1, read on the forward strand.
GTCTTTTTATTACTTTGTGATTTGTATTTAAAAGTTTTTCATTCATTTTAGAACGATAATCACGAAATTCTTGAATTTTACTCATATCCTTTTATTATGAATTAGTAATTTCTCCTTTTAATGTTGCAGAGCTTGCATCTTTAATTGTAATCATAACAGTATCTCCTTGTTTTTTATTTAAACTTGGAAATACCACTACTTTGTTTTGTTCTGTTCGGCCAAATAGCATTTCTTTAGAACGTTTTGAAAACCCCTCAACCAGTACTTCAAAGGTTTTGCCAATATCTGCTTTGTTCTTTTTTAGCGAAATTTTATTTTGAAGATGAATCATCCTATTTAGTCTTTCTTTTTTTACATCTTCAGGCACATCATCAATAAGACTTTTTGCTGCATAAGTTCCCGGTCTTTCAGAATATTTAAACATAAATGCCATATCATAGCAAACCTCTTCCATCAAGCTTAAAGTTTGTTGAAAATCTTCTTCAGTTTCACCCGAAAATCCACAAAAAATATCGCTTGAAAGCCCAATATCGGGAATTTTTGACTTGATAACATTGATACGATTGAGATACCATTCGCGAGTATATTTTCTATTCATTCTTTCAAGAATTTTATTACTTCCTGATTGTACCGGTAAGTGAATATGATTACAAATATTTTTATTTCTAGCTATTACATCAATTAGTTCATCTGATAAATCTTTAGGATGTGAGGTCGTAAAACGTATTCTCATTTCAGGAGCATTTTTAGCAACCATTTCGATAAGAGAAGGAAAGTTTACTTTATTAAGATTGTCTTCGAAGTAATATGAATTTACATTTTGTCCAAGTAGGGTTAATTCTTTAAATTTATTTTCTTGGAGTTTTTTAACTTCATTAATTATATCATTATAATTTGCGCTACGTTCACGTCCTCGTGTATAAGGGACAATACAATAAGAACAGAAATTATTGCATCCTCTTGTTATAGCAATGAAACCGGACATGTTTTCATTATCCTTCTTTTTTTGTAGTATTCCTGAATATGTTTCGTTAATATTAAAATCTGTATTGCAAAATTTGTTATTTAAATATGAGTTGCTAATTAGTTCAGGCAAATAACGATAAGCATCTGGCCCTGCAACAAAATCCACTATCGGATGTTCAAGCATTTTTTCTCCAATTCTTTGTGCCATACAACCAATTATTCCGACTATGAGATTTTTGTTTTTTCGTTTAATACTTTTTATAAAATCTAAACGACTCCAAATTTTTTTTTCGGCATTATCTCTTACCGAGCAAGTGTTAATGATTATTACATCTGCATTGTTAATCTCTGATGCAATTTTGTAATTATTTACATCCAGTATGCTTGCAACAGTTTCAGAATCTGCCACATTCATCTGACATCCATAGGTCTCTATATAGATTTTATTATTCACTCCGACTGATTTATTTATACAAAAATAGTATTTTGAAAATGTAATCTTGAAATAATATCAATAAAAAAGCTGTCTTTTGGACAGCTTTTTTAAATTTATAAAATAAGTTTTAATTTGATAATCCGTATCTCTTGAATGAGGTTACAGTAAGTTCTTTATCTGTTTTTTGTAAGTACTCTTTCACAGAAATTTTACCTTCCTGAACAAATTCTTGATTTAAAAGTGTAGATTCTTTAAAGAATTTCTGAAGTTTCCCTTGAGCTATTTTATCAAGTAATTCTTCTGCTTTTCCTTCAAGACGAGCTTGTTCACGACCTATTTCGAGTTCTTTATCAATAACAGATTGAGGAACAGAGTCTTTATCAATAGAAACAGGATTCATAGCTGCAATTTGCATTGCTACATTAAACCCAATTGAAGAATCAACAACTTTATTAAGTCCAACAAGAGTTGCTAATTTGTTACCCATGTGGATATATGAACTAACCAGTGGAGCTTCAACTTTATCATAATAAGCCAACTCCATTTTTTCACCTGTTACGCCACTTCTCTCCGAAATGATGTCAGCAATGGTTATTCCATTTATTTTACATAATTTCAGGGAATCTATATTTGCAGGTAACTCTTCTGCTGCAACATCAAGAATTGATTTTGCCATTGCAACGAAATCTTCATTCTTTGCAACAAAGTCAGTTTCACAATTTACAGCAATCATTACCCCAATAGTGTTATTCTTAGTTGTTTTAGCCAGAACTGCACCTTCTGATGCGTCTCTGTCAGCTCTCTTGTTTGCTATTGCAAGACCTCTTTCGCGAATTAGTTCTTTTGCCCTTTCAAAATCGCCGTCAGCTTCAACCAAAGCTTTTTTGCAATCCATCATGCCGGCGCCTGTCATTTGTCTTAATTTGCTAACATCAGCTGCTGTTATATTTGCCATTACTTTAAATTTAAAAATTAATAATTATTCGTCATCTTCATCATCTGAAATATCAACGCTTTTAACACTAGGTTTTATCAACTCTTTTTTAGCTCTGGTTCTAGTGCGCATTGATTTTTTCTTTTCATCTACTTCTATATTTTCATCGTTTTCATCAGATGCTTTGACATTATTTTCCTTTTCCACGCTTCTTTCACTCAATCCTTCCTTGATAGCCTGACACATCAAACTTACAACTAGTTGAATTGATTTTGAAGCATCATCATTTGCAGGAATCGGGAAGTCAATTGGTTTAGGATCAGAATTTGTATCTACCATTGCAAATACCGGAATTCCAAGTCTAATAGCTTCATGAACTGCGATTTTTTCTTTTAAAACATCAACAACGAATAAGGCGGCAGGTAATCTTGACAAATCTGAAATAGAACCTAAGTTCTTCTCTAGCTTGGCACGTTGACGAGTAACCTGTAATCTTTCACGTTTTGACAATGTCTCAAAAGTTCCATCAGTATGCATTTTGTCGATTGAGGACATTTTCTTAACTGCTTTACGAATAGTCGGAAAATTGGTAAGCATACCACCCGGCCAACGTTCAGTTACATAAGGCATGTTGATTTTGGTTACTTCTTCAGCAACAATGTCTTTGGCTTGTTTTTTTGTTGCAACAAACAGTACTTTTCTTCCTGATTTTGCAATGTTTTTCATGGCATTTGCAGCTTCATCAATTTTAATGGCTGTTTTATGCAAATCAATAATGTGAATACCATTACGTTCCATAAAAATGTATGGAGCCATAGATGGATTCCATTTACGCTTCAAGTGTCCAAAATGAACACCAGCGTCAAGTAATTGTTCAAAACTTACTATTGGCATTTTTTTTAATTTTAAGTTTACATTCTGTAGTAACAATTGCTCGGTAGAATTTCATAAATAATTAATCCGAGTAATTTAGATACTAAACTTGATTTATACTCACTAAAAGGATTAACGTTTACTGAACTGGAATCTTTTACGAGCTTTCTTCTGTCCAGGTTTTTTGCGTTCAACAACTCTTGGATCACGAGTGAGAAATCCCATAGGTTTTAGGCTGGCACGGTATTCTGCGTCAACTTTTAACAAAGCCCTTGAAATTCCTAGTCTTAAAGCTTCTGCCTGGCCTTTGATACCACCACCATCAATGTTTGCTTTAACATCGTAACAATCAATTTTATCAAGTGTTAAAAAAGGTTGTTTTACAATGTATTGCAATTGCATTAACGGAAAATATTCTTCCAGTTTTTTATCATTAATTGAAAAATTCCCTTTGCCTTCGCTAAGATAAACTCTTGCTATGGCAGCTTTTCTACGTCCTATTGCATTAAAAACTTCCATAATGCTTATTTAATTGTATTTAAGTCCAACTTTGCCGGTTTTTGAGCTTCTTGCTTGTGCTCAGCACCGACGTAAATATATAAATTCCTAAATAATTGATCACCTAAACTATTTTTAGGCAACATTCCTTTGATAGCTTTTTCTAAAACTCGTTCCGGATTTTTTTCTAAAACTTTTTTTATCGGAATAGTTTTTTGACCACCAGGATAACCGGAGTGACTAATATAAACTTTATCATCAAGTTTGTTTCCTGTTAGTTGAATTTTTTCTGCATTGATGATAATAACATTATCACCACAATCAACGTGAGGAGTGTAATCAGTCTTGTGTTTTCCGCGAAGGACAAGAGCTACTTTTGCAGCCAAGCGTCCGAGAATTTCACCTTCAGCATCTACAACAAACCACTGCTTGTTGACGGTTTCCCTATTTGCTGATATCGTTTTGTACTTCAATGTTTTCACTACTAATAAAATTTAATAAATAATAAAATATTTACTCCATAGGCTGGATGACCAAACGGACTGCAAAAATAATATATTTTTCTTTATCACAATATTTTTTCAACAATTAATTTGCATTTATCTAAAAACTGTTAAAATATTGTATTATCAAAGCCTACATTAAATTGAATTTTTAAATATTTGTTGAAAAAATGAAGTTTTATTTTAGGATATAATCAAATCTAACTCTATTATAGAATAAAAAGACTAAAATTTATTATTACTAATTATTTAAAAAAACTAACAATAGGATCAACAGATTTATTATTCATACCTATTTGCTCTGAGGCTGCTCTGCAACCGCCTCGGCAGATAGGCCATAATTTGCAGTTTTTGCAATATTCCGGAATATTTATATTCCATGATTTTACGTATGTAGAATTTAAAATTTCGTCAAAATTATTTTTAAAAATATTTCCGGCAATAATTGGGCTATGATTACATACTCTTACATTTCCTGATATATCGAGTGTTAGTGGAAAGTGTAATGGGTTTTCGGGGCAATTTCCAAAGCGTATAAAAGGAAAGTGGGCAGGGTTTATTACACAATGAGGTGTGCAGACATTTGAAGTAACATTAAGTTTTAAATCACGTGCTATATTATTAATTAATAAGTATGAATTTTTTAAATTATTTAATTCAGGTAAAATTTGATTAGCCGAATTTTTATTTTTGCCTCCTATATTGTAGCGATCAACGGATATTTGCTTAATTCCTAAATTAACAATAAAATTAATGGTTTCTGAAATAGTTTGCGAGTTTAAAGATGTTAATACAATTACAGCAACAACATTTGATCCGTGAGATTTTAAAATCTTAATTGCGTTTACAGATTTTTCATGAGAACCCTCTAGGCATGTCATTTTATCATGAATTATTTCTGAATGTGAATGAATTGGAAGTTGAAAAAGATCATTTTTTACAAGTAACAAATCATTAATTTTTTGTTCCGAGAATAGTGTTCCGTTTGAAATTATAGTTGTAAGTGAATTTTTCATCTTTGCATATAAAACCATCTCGGGAATGCGATCTTCAAGTAACGGTTCTCCTCCTGTAAAAGTTATCGAATTTATTTCGGCATGAGAATATGCTTGTTTTAGTACTTTCTTAAGTAACTGAAAATTGCTTTTATTTTCTATTTTTTGATGTGGGATATGATTATAGCAAAAAATACAATTCTGATTACAGGAATTGTTAACTTCAAGAGCAATATGCGGGATTGATATTTTTTGTTTTTTTCCCAATGGATTAAGCTTAATATTTCTTAAGTGGTAAAATTAGAAATATTTTTTGATTGAGAATAATTTTAGGTTTGGATGTAACAAAACAGGGATAATTTGTATAAATTTCTGATTTTTAAGATATTTTAATGCAATTTTTTATTTCAGTTAAATATAAATGATACAATTATTATATATTTGTAAAAGAAAATTTAAGATATTATGGCAAGAAGTTACGAAGAAGAACAAAACAACCTTAACATTATCGGTAATGGCACTTCGATAAACGGAGATGTTTCATCAAATGGAGATTTACGTATTGACGGTAATTTGACCGGAAATCTTAACACAAAAGCAAAGCTGGTATTGGGGTCTACCGGTAAAATATTGGGCGAAATATTTTGTAAAAACTCTGAAATTTCAGGTCAAATTGATGGTAAAATTACTGTTGAAGAGTTATTAATATTGAAATCTTCAGCTAGAATTAATGGAGATATTGTTACCTCCAGACTATCTGTTGAACCTGGAGCAATATTTACAGGTACGTGTAATATGGGAGGAAATCTCCGTTCGGAAGATCCGACCGAAGAAACAGATGTCTAGTACCGGGACCGAAGATAAATCAGGAAACAATAAACAGGGATTGAATAATATTATTAAATTCTCTTCTCTGGCATTTGAAATGGGAATCATGATTTTTATTGGAGCTTTTGGTGGAGATTGGCTAGACGATTATTTCGAAAATGATAAACCTTGGTTTACAATTGCCCTTTCATTATTATCTGTTATCGGATCTATTTACTTGGTAATAAAAAGACTGATGAATGATAAGTAAACAAGAATTCAGAGCTTTTATAAATTTTAGTTTTTTGGCAATTATTGTTTTTGCCGCTCATTATCTTTTATTATACAGGTTTCGAATAAATTTATATGCTCCTGATGTTCTTTATGTTCATCCTTTTTTGTTTATAATTACTCTTGCAACAATAATTGCGGTTAAAATTATTTTTAAAAAAACAAGATTAAATTTACTAGGATATGTTTATCTTGGAGTTAGTCTTGTGAAAATGCTTGCAGCAGTTTTGTTCCTGATGCCGAAGTTGTTAAGTGACAGCATGTTTCGAAAAGAGTATGTCTTGCAATTTTTTATGATTTATTTTATATATCTTACATTCGAAGTATTTTATCTTGTGAGACAATTTAAAAATGAGTGAAAAAATATTTTAGATTTTGTTAGATTATTTAAATTGAAAATGTAAATTTGTAGTGCCACATAAATAAGGTATAGTATTATTATGAAGTACATATTTTTATTAGTCAGTATATTTTGTCTTTTTGGTTTTGGAAACATTGCAAAGGCTTCGGGGCATGGAGAGGAAGAAGCTGAAGAGAAGGGTTTTAATGTTATAGATTTAATAATGCATCACATTAAAGATGCACATGAATGGCATATTCTTGATTATAAAAAGTCGGATGGAACTGAAAAATCAGTTTCTGTTCCATTACCTATAATTGTTTATTATGATGGTCAACTTGATATCTTTTTATCATCAGCGTTTGAGCACGGGCATAAAACTGTTGAAAAAGGTGGAAATAAATACATATTGCATCACGAAAGAATATACATTGCAGATGAAAACGGAGAGTTAAAACTTGAAGAAAAAGATGGAGACCATGTTGTTTTAAATGAAAAGCCTTTAGACTTCTCTATTACAAAGAATGTTTTTTCGATGATGATTGTTTCATTGCTGTTGATTTGGATATTTGTAAGTGTTGCAAGGGCGTATAAAAAGCATCCGGGGCGGCCTTATGGATTGCAGGCTTTGATGGAAATGCTAATAATGTTCGTTAAAGACGAAATCGTTTATCCTAATTTAGGTAAGAAAACAGATAAGTTTTTGCCGTTTTTGTTGACTATATTCTTTTTTATTTTGTTGAACAATCTGATGGGAATCATTCCAATATTTCCTGGTGGTGCAAACGCTACCGGTAATATTGCAGTAACTATGACATTAGCATTATTTACATTTTTTGCAATAAATTTAAATGGCAATAAACATTATTGGAAGCATACATTATGGATGCCGGGAGTTCCGGTTTTTGTAAGACCGATTTTAGCCGTGGTTGAAATTATGGGAATGATTGTAAAGCCTGTTGCGTTAACAATCCGTCTTTTTGCAAACATTACTGCAGGACATATTATTATTCTAAGTCTTGTATCACTTATATTTATTTTCGAATCATTTACAATGTCTCCGGTATCATTCATATTTGTTCTGTTTATGAACTGTCTTGAATTACTGGTCGCATTTTTACAAGCATATATTTTTACAATGTTGTCATCTCTGTTCATTGGAATGGCAGTTGAAGAACATCATTAAAATTATAAAGTAGAGTTTTTTATGTTTAATTTAAATTATATACAGTTATGACAGGAATTCCGGCAATTGGCGCTGCATTAGCAGTAATTGGTGCCAGCTATGGTATTGGAAAAATTGGTGGCGCTGCAATGGACGCTATCGCAAGACAACCCGAAGCTGCAAAAAACATTCAAATGTCAATGATCATCGCTGCTGCTTTGGTCGAAGGGGTAGCTTTATTTGGTGTTGTTGTTGCTTTGTTGCAAAGCTAAAAACAAAATTACATTTCCCGCTGAGCGATTGGCTCCGGGAAATGTTTTAAAAAAGAAAAATTTAAAACAAAATATTATGGATCTTGTAACACCTGGTATTGGGCTTATATTTTGGACTGGAATTATTTTTGCATTTTTGTTGTTTATACTGACAAAATTTGCTTGGAAACCAATAAATAAAATGATTTCTGCGCGTAGTCAAAGTATTGAAGATGCTTTAAATCAAGCCGAAAAAGCACGTGAGGAAATGAAGCAACTTCAGGCTGGTAATGAAAAAATTATTGCAGAAGCTCGTCTAGAAAGAGATAAAATGATGCGAGAAGCCAAAGAGCTTAAAGATCAAATAGTTGCTGAAGCTAAATCTGAAGCCCAGAGAGAAGTTGAAAAATTGAAAAAATCGGCAGCATTAGAAATTACTGCACAGAAATCGGCAGCAATGGAAGAAATGCGAAATCAGGTTTTAGATTTATCAGTAATTGTTGCAGAAAAAGTGCTACGAAGAGAACTTAAATCTAAACCTGACAATGAAAAGTTGGTAGATGAATTGCTTAAAGATGTAAAGTTTAACTGATTATGAATCAAAGTAAAATCTCGGTAAGATATGCGAAAGCGATTTTCGAAGCTGCCGGAGAAAAAAATGTACAGAAAGAAGTGTTTACTGATTTTGTTTTAATCAGTGAAGCGATCTCAGAAAATGTTGAATTTTATGAGGTAATCTCAAGTCCGATTATCAAGCCTTCTGAAAAATCTTTGTTGTTAACTAATGTTTTCAAGTCTTCAATAAATTCATTAACAATGAAATTTTTAGAGATGATTGTTAACAATAGTCGTGAAAAGTATATTATTGATATTGCAAGAGTATATTCAGATTTGTATCGCAAAGGACATAATGTTAAAGAAGTAGTTCTTACTACTCCATATGGTATTGACGATAATACTAAAGAAAGTCTGATTAAGACAGTTTCTGAATCTTTTAATTCAGGAGTGGAAATAAAAGAAAAGATAAAATCTGAAATGATAGGCGGGGTGATAATCAGAATTGATAATATGCAACTGGATTTGAGTGTTGCGACGCAGCTAAAAGAGATTAGGAAATCTCTAAAAACAGACGAATACGAACGTAAATTATAAAACAAAATAAGTTATTAATTATGGCAGATATTAAACCATCGGAAGTTTCAAGGATTTTAAAACAGCAGTTGGAAGGATTGGCTTCAAAAACGAGTCTCGAAGAAGTTGGGACAGTTTTACAGGTCGGAGACGGTATAGCCCGTATTCATGGATTAGACAATGTGCAGTCCAATGAGCTTATTGAGTTCGAAAATGGAGTAAAAGGGATAGTATTGAACTTGGAAGAAGACAACGTTGGAGCTGTGCTTTTAGGACCGAGTGACGAAATCAAAGAAGGGAATGTTGTTAAAAGATTAAGGCGTATTGCCTCCATAATGGTTGGAGAACAATTATTGGGCAGAGTAATCAATACAATTGGGGACCCATTGGATGGAAAAGGTCCTATTGGAGGGGAACTTTTTGAAATGCCTCTTGAAAGAGTTGCGCCATGGGTTATATTCCGTCAACCGGTTAATGAACCTTTACAAACTGGAATAAAAGCTATTGACTCAATGATTCCTATTGGAAGAGGACAACGCGAACTTATTATTGGTGACCGTCAGACTGGCAAAACTGCTATTGTAGTTGATACTATTATAAATCAAAAACAATATTATGATAAAGGTGAGCCTGTTTATTGTATTTATGTAGCAATAGGTCAAAAAGGCTCAACAGTTGCAAGTATTGCAAAAACATTGGATGAAGCAGGGGCGATGGATTATACTGTTATTGTTACTGCATCTGCGTCTGATCCTGCTGCTATGCAGTTTTATGCTCCGTTTGCCGGTTGCGCTATTGGAGAATATTTCCGTGATACAGGTCGTCCTGCATTGATAATTTATGATGATTTATCTAAGCAGGCGGTTTCTTATCGTGAAGTTTCTTTATTGTTGAGAAGACCTCCGGGACGTGAAGCTTATCCGGGTGATGTGTTTTATTTGCACTCAAGATTATTGGAGAGAGCAGCTAAAATTATTAAATCGGATGAAATTGCTGCAAAAATGAACGATTTACCAGAATGCTTAAAAGATAAAGTTAAAGGAGGCGGCTCACTTACTGCTTTACCAATTATTGAAACACAGGCCGGTGATATATCAGCCTATATACCAACTAATGTTATTTCTATTACTGATGGACAGATTTTTCTAGAGTCAGGATTGTTTAATGCAGGTGTTCGTCCGGCTATCAACGTTGGTATTTCTGTTTCGCGTGTTGGAGGAAACGCACAAATTAAGTGTATGAAAAAAATCGCAGGTACATTAAAAATTGATCAGGCTCAGTTCAGAGAACTGGAAGCATTTTCAAAATTTGGTTCGGACCTAGATGCTGTTACTTTGTCAGTAATTGATAAAGGACGTAAGAATGTTGAAATTCTGAAACAAGGAGAACATTGTCCTGTAAAGGTTGCCGATCAGGCGGCAATTATTTATTGCGGAACTAATGCTTTGTTAAAAGACGTTCCGGTTAATAAAATAAGAGATTTTGAAGAAGAATATATTAATTTCTTAAATGCAAGTCACAAGGACATTATGGATAAGCTTGGAAAAGGAGAATTGAGTGATGAAATTACAGATGTTCTTACTAAAGTTGCTAAAGAATTCTCTTCTAAATATATAAAATAATTTGGATAATGGCGGGACTTAAAGATATAAGAAACAGAATAACTTCGGTAAAATCAACCCGACAGATAACTTCTGCCATGAAAATGGTATCAGCAGCTAAATTAAAAAAGGCTCAGGATAGAGTTATACAGATTCGCCCTTATGCAACGAAATTAAAGGAGGTTTTAACAGAGGTAAGTTCAAGCCTGGATAAAAACCATGCAGGCATTTTTAACGAAAATCGTAAAACCGAAAATGTCCTTATAGTATTGATGGCTTCGAATAGAGGATTGTGTGGAGCATTTAACTCAAATATCTGCAAAAAATCAATACAGCACATTAAAGATAATTATTCTGCCCTGGCTGAAAATAATAAAGTTAAATTTTATTGTATTGGGAAAAAGGCTGTTGATTTTATTAAGAAAACAGAATTTGAAATTATTGATACAGGAAACGAAATTTTTGATGATTTGAAGTTTGCCAATACAAATATTATTGCGGGTAAATTAATGAAGCATTTTAAAGATAAAACTTTTGATAAAATAGATATTGTTTATAATAGTTTTAAAAATGCTGCAGTGCACGATCAAAAAGTAGAAACTTTTCTTCCAATGTCGCTGGAAATAGAAGAGAGGGCTAATCCTTCCGAATATATTTTTGAACCGGGTGTGGATAAAATAATCGAAGAAATGATTCCAAAATCCTTAAAAATTCAATTATTCAGATCTATACTTGACAGTAATGCAGCAGAACATGGAGCCAGAATGACGGCAATGCATCAGGCAACAGATAATGCTTCAGAACTTATAAAAGACCTTACTTTAATGTACAATAAAGCCCGTCAGGCTGCAATTACAAGCGAGATTCTTGAAATTACCAGTGGAGCAGAGGCTCTTAAAGGATAAAAAATTAAAACCGGCTGAGTCCGGTTTTTTTATTTAAACTAATTAACTCCGTATTCATAAAATAAATGTGATACAACGAAATAAGTTTTATTATTGTCTGAAGGTTGTATTCCGATTTGATAATTTTCTTTGAACTAAATAAAACAATTTGCCATGAAAAAGATTTTAATAGTATCAGTTTTAGTAATATATTGTTGTCTGAACGTGTTCGGACAGTGTTCTAACCCTGATTGCGGAGAAGATTTAGACGTGTGCGGACAAACCGCTGATTTGACTGTAATTAGTGCAACCACAGGATTTTGGTCAGCCTATTTAGATGGAACTCCTGCCACAGTTTCATTTATACCTGACAATACCAGTACTTCAGTTGAAATTACTATTGGAGAGTTTACAGAGCCATTGTTACAGTTAGAATTTGTATGGATAGACCAAAGCGGTCCATGTACAGATACAGTTTTAGTGAATTTTTATCAAAAACCTGAAGCTTTTGCAGGTGAAGATGATGCTGTTTGTGGGAATCATTATGTATTTGGGGCGGAATTCAGCATACCCGAATCGGAAAATTATATTCCATCAGGAGTATGGTCTTATGGATCAGGTCCTGTTGGGGATATGTGTGATATAAGTGCTCCTGATAGTAATAATTCTGGGGTGCTTGTCTCAGGTGTCGGGATATGGAGTTTTTGCAGGATAGAAACGAATAGTATGTTACCGTCTTGTTATTCCATAGATACCGTTCAGGTAGAATTTGTCGAAATACCGGTTGTATATGCGGGAAACGACAAGGATGTTTGCGGACCTTGTGCACAGCTAGAAGGTGTTAGTGCCGGATTTGTAGGATCATGGATGCCAAATGGGGCGGCTTATGATGATTATTCTGACCAAAATACAGAGGCATGCGTAAGTGTTTACGGGTCAAAATCATTTATCTGGCTCGAATCAAACAGTGCGTTGACTAGTTCATTAGGTTGTTCAGATTTAGACACGGTAGTAATTACTTTTTGGAGAATACCGACTGCCAATATTTTAACTGATGAAGCAGATTCTACAGTTTGTGGATTGACATTTGATCATCTTAGGGCAGAAAACCCTGGAACTGGCATTTATGGTCATTGGTGGAATGAGAATCCAGCAGTCATTTTTACACCATTGAATTTAGAAACCTCCGTTACAGTTCCAAGTTATGGATATCACGACTTTTACTGGATTGAGGAATCCCGACCTGAATACATGCCAAATGGATGGTGTGCTGACACCGCCGGTCCTTTAACTATTCACTTTCTTAACGAGCATCCAATACATGCAGGGTTTGATCATGATGTTTTTGGATTTGAAGGCGAATTAACTGGCTCTTCAATAACTGAAACAGACCATTATGCCGATTGTAATTACTTATGGATTTGCAATGATGCGGATATTGAATCAAATACTTCACTGCAGACTAGCGTCATAGTTGGCGGATATGGAATATATGAATTTATTCTAGTTTCGCAGTATGTAAATATGTATAGTTGTACAGATGCAGACACTGTTAAAATAAACTTCAGGGATCCGATATACATTGGGGTTATTGAAATGGGGAAAGGTGATTTCGATGTTTTTCCAAATCCTGCAGATAATTATATCACAATCTTGTCGGACAAAATTATTAATTCAGTTCAAATATTCGATATCAATGGTAAATTACTGAAATCTGTATCAGATAACTATGAGGATATTGATATTTCCGATTTTGGACAGGGGATGTATTTTATCTTGATTAATACTGATGATGAGGTTTTAAAGAGAAAGTTTGTGAGATAGTCAAGTCGAAATGGATTGTTTTAGAATCCAGTTTCTATAATTTGAGTAAGCTTGAGCCTTTTTGAAGTTGAGAAAACTTAATAATCCTAATAGAACTTTCTAAAACCAATAATTTTTCTCACTTCTTTCAGCGTTTTTGAGGCACTTGCGTAAGTATTCTTATTGCCAAGTTTCATAGCTTTACTGAGCATGTGTTGTTTGTAAATTATTGTTTTTTTGAGATGCTTTATTAAACAATTAGCAGCTGTCCAGAAAAGAAAAGTCAATGTAAATCATGAAATGTGTAAATTTATATCATGCGATAAGATAAAAATATGTATATTTGTAGCGAAATATAAATCTGTGTTATGAATAAAATAATTGGAAGAGAAGTCGAAAAGGAAGAACTGCTTTCCTGTTATAATTCTGATAATTCAGAATTTTTGGCAGTTTACGGAAGGCGAAGAGTTGGCAAAACCTATTTAATAAATACATTCTTTAAGGATAAATTTGATTTTCAACTAACCGGTTTGGCTAATGCAAGTTTTAAAGAGCAGTTGAAAAACTTTAATTTTGCTATAAACAAATATTCCGGTGTTGAAAACAATCTGGCAGAATCGTGGTATGATGCGTTTTCTCAACTAATCAAACTGCTTGAAAAGAAGAAAAGTAAGAAAAAAGTAATATTTATTGATGAATTACCGTGGTTGGATACAAGAAAGTCAGGATTTTTAACTGCATTTGAGCATTTCTGGAATGGTTGGGCAGCAAGCCGCAATGATATTTTGTTAATAGTTTGCGGATCGGCAACATCCTGGATGATAACCAGATTAATTAATAATAGAGGAGGTTTACATAATCGAATCACAAGAAGAATAAAATTATTGCCATTTAACTTGAAAGAAACTGAAGAGTACTTAAATTATAATGGTATCAAATGGAATCGTCATCAAATAATCGAAAGTTATATGATTTTTGGTGGGATACCTTATTATTTAAGTCTGATAAAGAAGGGGAAAAGCCTATCACAAACCGTAGATGATTTGTTTTTTAAGCAAAATGGAATATTGCGAGATGAGTACAAAAATCTTTACTCATCACTTTTTACAAATTATGAAAGTTACGAGAAAATTGTTGAAGCTTTAGGGAAAAAATCGAAAGGGTTGTCGCGTGAAGAAATATTAAATCATACTGGTTTATCTGATGGTGGAGGTTTTTCAAAAATGCTTGAAGAATTGGAGCAATGTGACTTTATTCGAAAATACAATGCGATAGATAAAAAGCTAAGAGAAGGGTTATATCAATTGACAGACTTTTACACATTATTTTACTTCAAATTTGTTTTGCAAAATAGTTTCAAAGAAGAAAATTTCTGGACTACTTCCATAGATTCCTCTCAGCACAGAGCGTGGACGGGTTATGCTTTTGAGCAGGTATGTATGGCACATGTCCACCAAATTAGAAAAAAGCTTGGGATATCAGGTGTTCAGTGTAAAATTGCATCGTGGAGAAGTAAAAGCAGTTCACCTAATGTTCAGATTGATTTAGTAATTGAACGAAAAGACCAAGTGATAAATATATGCGAGATGAAATTTTCTCTGAATGAATTTGAAATTAATAAGAGTTACAGTAATTCACTCATTAATAAATTAAGTTCATTCAGAAATGAAACTGGAACAAAAAGCGCAGTACACCTTACGATGATAACTACTTATGGAGTTAAGCATAACGAATACTATGATATTGTTCAAAGTGAAGTTGTTGCTGCTGATCTATTCTAAGGATATTCGAAATTGAGATTAATTTCTGAATCCTAATAGAACTTTCTAAAACCAATAATTTCTCTTACTTCTTTCAGTGTTTTTGAGGCACTCTCTCTGGCTTTTTCGGCTCCTTGTTTTGCCACTTTTGCTAAAAACTTATTATCCGAATCAATCTCTTTAATTTTTTTGCTTATCGGGGCAATCATTTTAATAACATCTTCGGCAAGTTGCTTTTTTAGGTCTCCATAGCGGATTTCACAACTTGCATACTTTTCTCTGAAAAATTTAACAGTATCAGGAGTAGAAACAATATCCATAATTGTAAACAGATTGGAGATAACTTCCGGCATTTGAGAATTTGGTTCGGTTGGTCCGGCATCTGTTACTGCTTTCATTATTTTTTTACGGATTACAGATTCGTCATCAGCTAAAAATATTCCATTTCCTTCTGATTTTCCCATTTTGCCAGTTCCGTCGAGTCCGGGAATTTTTACAAGTTCTTTACCGAAATTATATGCAACAGGTTCTTTGAAATATTCGACACTGTACATATTATTGAAACGGCGTGCAAATTTTCGTGCCATTTCGAGATTTTGCTCCTGGTCTTTTCCGACAGGTACTTTATCAGCATGATGTATTATAATGTCAGCAGCCATTAAAACCGGATAAGTAAGAAGTCCTGCATTTACATTTTCGGGTTGTTTTCTTGCTTTATCTTTAAATGAGGTTGTGCGTTCCAATTCGCCCAAATAGGCATTCATGTTAAGTAAAAGATACAATTCAGCTATTTCGGGAACATCACTTTGAATATACAATGTTGATTTTTCAGGATCAATTCCCGCAGCGAGATATTCAACCAGTACTTGTCGAACCGATTTATGAAGGTCTTCCGGATGAGGATGTGTTGTTAGGGAATGAAAATCTGCAATAAAAAAGAAACATTTGTTGTTTTGCTGCATTTTTACAAAATTCTGCACAGCACCCAAATAGTTGCCTAAATGTAAATTGCCTGTTGATCTTATTCCACTTAATACTGTTTCCATAACTAATGTTTTAATAGTCGCAAAGATAGAGAAAAAAAAGTGTCTAAAGTTCCGAAGAATCAAAAATCTAGATTTTTGTTATTCTTCGCGCCCCGTAAACGAGGGTTTAGAAAAATCCTCGAAAAAATATAAAATTGCTGTGTCGCGATTATATTTAACGAGGGTTTAAAAAGAAAAAATTAGAATTTGCTTTCTTTGATTAAGCAATTTCTGTTTTTTCGGGATGCCTAAAGTGTACTAAAATGCCTAAAGTTGTTTGTTACTGTTTTATTAATCTTACAAAATAGCCGTGGTCTATTACATTTCCTGAGCTTGACTGACCGAAAACTTTTTCGCAGAAGTCGAATTTGTGTTTGGGGAAATAGGTGAGTAACAATCGGTGAATGTATTTATCGTTTATGGAGTGGGAGTATAGGTTCATTATTATAAATGAATTGGATTTCAGGATGATAGCAACATTCTTTAATAAATCGTCAATCATTTCGTCAAACATCCACTTTTCATTTTTCGCACCGACACCAATTGCCGGAGGATCTAAGATAATCCCGTCATATTTATTGTTACGTTTGATTTCTCTCAAAACAAATTTTTGAGCATCTTCAACTATGCAGCGGATATTTGTCAAACCTGAATTGTCGGCATTTCGTCTTGTCCAGTCAACAACTTTTTTAATTGAATCTATATGTGTGACGGTTTTTGCATAAGCAGCAGCAGCAACACTTGTCAGTCCTGTATAGCCAAACAGATTTAGAATTTCCATTTCAGAAGAACCCTTAAATTGATTTTCAATGAATTTCCAGTTTAAAACCTGCTCGGGAAATACACCAATATGTTTGGAGTTAGTAAGTGATAATTCGGCAACAATATTGATTTGCGAAGAGTTATAATTAATAAACCATTTGTCAGGGACATTCTGAAAAAATTTCCATTCGCCAGAATTTTTTGTTTTTTCAATAAATTCGGCATGAGCCATCGTATACCATTCACTTTCTGGTATAATCTGATTTGAGTCTGAAGTAATTTCTGGTCTGATAAGAATAATATCTCCAAATCTTTCAAGTTTGCGAAAATTTCCGCAATCAATAAGTTCGTATTCCGGCCAAATATTGTTGATATTAACTTTCATAGTCTGCTTGCCACCGTAATTTTTTACCAAAACCGAGTCTATTATCAGTCATTTTTATACTTTCAAGTTTTATGAGCCACAATTCAGTTTTTACAACAACTGCAAAAGGAAATCTTTTTAAATAATGGAGTTTGTATTTTTTATAGTCTTCATCTGTCACTTTATTTAATCTGCCTGTAAATTGAATTCCCTGAATATTTCCAATGATTTTGGTTTCTAAAACTATTGAACCTGAAACTACAGGGTTAAGTGTTCCCATATCAATATGTTTTGTGTTGTTTTCAGAAGTAAAAAGTAGTGAAACTTCATCTTCAATAAACACATAAAAGCAGTTGCAACACCACGATTCCTCAGCAACACAAGTTGCAAGGGTAAGAACGTGATGTTTTTTTATGAATTTCGTTATACGGCTTGAGGGCAAATTCATAATTAGTATTTCTTTTTGTGCTTTGTTTTTAACATTTTTATATGCTATTTTCTCTCTTCTTTTTCTTGAGTTCTTCAGTATCAACTAGTTTATATAGCTTGTCTCCACGGCGAACCAACTCATTAGTAGTCATCGAAAATAATACACCTTGTTCAACTTTTTCAACCTGAATCAAATCTTTTCGCAGTTCTTTTACGAATTGTTGAACTACACCGGTTGTTGGTCCTAAAAATAATATTTCTTCACCAACCGACAAATCTTCACCTGTATCAATTCGTAATTCAGCGACACCAAGTTTGTTATAATAATTGAGCACTTTTCCGAGATATACTTTTGTTTGAGTTGCGCGTGATCCATATACTTTTGACCATTCACCCAGTTTTTGTCCCAGATAATAGCCGTCCCAGAACCCGCGATTAAACACAGTGCTCAGACGGGCTATCCAGTTATTAATCTTTTCTCGTGAGTATGAACCATCCAAACACGAATTTATAGCTTCGTTATAACATTCAACGACGGTTTTTACATATTCGCCTGATCTGGCTCTACCTTCAATTTTGAGAACACTTACACCGGCATCAATAATTTTGTCAATAAAACCAATTGTGCAAAGGTCTTTTGGAGACATCAGATATTCGTTGTCAACTTCTATTTCGGCACCGGTTTCTTTATCTGTTAAGATGTATGGACGGCGACAATTTTGAAGGCAAGAACCTCTATTTGCAGAATGGTAATATTCATGCAGACTAAGATGACATTTCCCAGAAACTGCCATACACAATGCTCCGTGACAAAAGACTTCAATCTGTACAAGTTTTCCTGACGGACCGGTAATATTTCGTTTTTTTATAAGATGGACAATATCAGCAACCTGATCCAGTGTTAATTCGCGGGCAGTAACTATTACATCGCAAAACCTGGAATAAAATTCAACAGCTTCGATATTTGAAATGTTGAGTTGTGTGGATGCATGAATTTCTACTTTTTTACTGAAAGCGTATTGCATTACGGCAATATCTGAGGCTATTATAGCAGTAACTTTCGATTCTGCTGCAGCGTCAATAACCTGACGCATTTTTTCGAGTTCGTAGTCGTAAATAATTGTGTTAACCGTAAGATATGTTTTTACAGCTGCTTCGTTGCAAATATTTACAATATTTTTAAGATCATCAAAAGTGAAATTATTCGAAGACCGTGCACGCATATTCAATTTCTCAATTCCGAAATAAACAGAATTTGCTCCTGCCTGTATTGCTGCCATCAGCGATTCGTAGGAACCTACAGGAGCCATTAAATCTATGTTTTTGCGTTGCATGATTGTATAATCATTAAAATTAGCAATAATTTTCTCTGCTTATGATTAAGTTAAATTTATTACTACTCAATCTTTTTAGCATTTCTCACTTTTTGTTTAAGAAGAGCAATATCCAGGACATCAGAAATTGTTGATACATAATTAAATTTAAGTCCTTTAATATAAATTTCTTTAATTTCAGAAATGTCTTTTTTATTTTCTTTTGAAATTATAATTTCCTTAATACCAGCTCTTTTTGCTGCTAGTATTTTTTCTTTAATTCCACCTACAGGGAGAACTTTTCCACGTAGAGTTATTTCTCCTGTCATTGCTATGTTCTTTTTAACTTTTCTCTGAGTTAGTGCTGAAGCTATTGCCGTTGCCATAGTTATCCCGGCCGAAGGTCCGTCTTTTGGAATTGCTCCTTCGGGAACATGAAGATGGATATTCCAGTTCTCGTAGATTTTGTTTTCAATTGAGAGTTCGTCAGAATGAGATTTAATATACTCAAGTGCAATAGTAGCCGATTCTTTCATAACATCGCCTAGATTTCCGGTAATTGTAAGATTTCCTTTACCTTTTGACAAACTTGTTTCGATATATAAAATATCTCCTCCTGTCGAAGTCCATGCAAGTCCTGTAACCACACCGGCTATTTCGTCATCGTGATATTCTTCTTTAAGGAATTTTTCCTGACCTAAATAATTCTGAATATCCTCAGCTTTAATTAGCGAAGGTAGTTCTTCTCCCAAGCCTACTTTTTTAGCGATTTGCCTGAAAAGCTTTGCAATATTTTTGTCAAGACCTCTAACCCCTGATTCTCTGGTATAGGCTTCAATTATTTTAACAATTGCTTTATCTTCTATTTTAAATTTAACATTTTTTAATCCGTGATTATCGAGTTGTTTTGGGATAAGATGCCTTTTAGCAATTTGCACTTTTTCTTCGACAATGTATCCGCTGACATCAATCATTTCCATTCTGTCGCGAAGAGCTGGATTGATTGATGAAATATTGTTTGCTGTAGCAATAAACATTACTTTCGAAAGATCATATTCGATTTCAAGAAAATTATCGTGAAATTCATAGTTTTGTTCAGGGTCAAGAACTTCGAGCAAAGCAGAAGATGGATCACCATGGAAGTCATTTCCAACCTTATCAATTTCGTCTAAAACAAATACCGGATTTGACGATTTTGCTTTTTTGATATTTTGAATAATTCGACCCGGCATTGCTCCGATATAAGTTTTACGATGTCCACGAATTTCTGACTCGTCATGAAGTCCGCCAAGTGACATTCTGACATATTTTCTTTCCAATGCTCTTGCAATGCTTTTACCCAAAGATGTTTTTCCCACACCGGGAGGTCCGTAAAGACATAAAATCGGAGATTTTAAGTCTCCCTTTAATTTAAGAACAGCAAGATGTTCCAGGATTCTTTCTTTTACAATGTCAAGTCCAAAATGATCTTCGTTAAGAATTTTCTGAGCTCTTTTTAAATCAAAATTATCAGTTGTGTATTCTCCCCAGGGTAGATCAAGCAATGTGTGTAAATAATTCAATTGAACCGAAAATTCTGCCGAAGCTACATTAAGATGTTGCAATTTGTGCAGTTCTTTTTCAAAAAGGTGGGCAGTTTCTTTGGTCCATTTTTTTTCTTTCGCTTTTGATTCAAGTTCTTTGATTTCTTGTTCTGCTGGACCACCACCAAGTTCTTGCTGAATAGTTTTCATTTGCTGGTGAAGCAAATATTCTTTTTGTTGTTTATCTAATTCTTTTTTTACTTTAATCTGAATTTCATTCTTTAATTCGAGCATTTGTACTTGGTTGGTAAGAATCACAAGTAGTTTTTCGGCTCTTTTGTAAATGTCGTCTATTTCGAGTAATGATTGTTTTTCTCCGGGATCAATGTCCGAATTAGAGCAAATGAAATTTATTAAGAATGACGAATTATCAATATTTTTAATTGCAAACGAAACCTCGTGAGGTATGGTAGCACTTAATTTAACTATTTTTAATGATAAGTCTTTAAGTGAAGAAACTATTGCTTGGAAATTTCTGTCTTTATTGTCAGCAATTATTTCGGGAACATAGCTAACAGAAGCAATATAATATGGATCGTCGGTAGTAAATTGGTTAATTTCAAAACGTCTTTTACCTTGAATAATTACCGAAACAGTATCGTCAGGCATTTCGATGACTTTTAAAATTTCGGCTACTGTCCCAATTTTAAACAAGTCTTCAGGTTTTGGATCCTCAACTTCTGCAGCTTTTTGAGAAACGGCACCAAAATATTTGGTTGAATTTTGAATATCTTTAATGAGTTTAAAAGATTTGCTTCTACCAATTGTCAAAGGAATTACTACTCCCGGAAAGAGGACAGTATTTCTCAAAGGTAATATTGGTAATATTTCGGGATATATTTTTTGATTATTATCTTCGAAAGCATCTGCAACTATTGGGATTATGTCTGAATTTCCGTCATCATTTCCCATTAGCATTTTTAATAAGTTAATATTTGTGTTTTTAGTCATAATCTGTCAATCTGTCATTAGATCAGTTAAATTTTTAAAAATATAAGTATTGTCAATACCTATGCCATCTAAACATTAAATATTGACTATTGTTTAAAAATTGCGGTATTTAGCTGAGAAATGAAATATATTTTTAAAAATATTTTTATCTATGTCGGTCAGCGTAAGATTTCTGCGTTCCATAACTTTAGTCATCACTTCATAAGCAGTATCAATATTATATTCAGTCATTCCGGCATGTCCTCCCCATGAAAATGAAGGAATAAAGTTTCGTGGGAATC
The DNA here is from genome assembly GCA_029558535.1 of Bacteroidota bacterium. Taxonomy (GTDB): domain Bacteria; phylum Bacteroidota; class Bacteroidia; order Bacteroidales; family ML635J-15; genus Bact-19. The sequence continues at coordinate 42,990 of JAKQEK010000372.1, forward strand.
CGGCACCAAAAATATTTGCCGACACTCCGATAACAGTACCTGTATTAAACATTGTGTTTATTCCACATTTTGAATGATCTCCCATAATTAAACCACAAAATTGTAAGCCTGTACTAATGAACTTTTCTTTTTCATAGTCCCACAATTTTACTATAGCATAGTTGTTTTTTAGATTTGAATTATTGCTATCGGCACCAATATTACACCATTCGCCAATAACAGCCTGACCTAAAAATCCATCATGAGCTTTGTTTGAATATGAAAAGAAAACGGAGTTATTTATTTCGCCACCTACTTTACAATAAGGACCAATAGTGGTAGGCCCATAAATTTTTGCTCCCATTTTTACTTCAGCATTCTCGCATATTGCAAAAGGACCTCTGATATTTGCCCCCTCCATTATTTTTACATTGTCTCCAATATAAACAGGACCATCTGAAGTGTTTATTGTAGTACACTCAATAAAACAGTTATTTCCGACAAATATCGGATTTTTACCAAAAACGGTGTTTGTTTTACTGATAGTTGCAGATTTTAATTCTGATGTTAGAAGTGAAAAATCTTTTTCGATACAGATCCCATTTAGGGTAAAAATATCTGTATTACTTTTTAACATGATTATATCAGCATTATATTCAACCGATTTTTCCGGGACATTATCAATATCTGCGCCTGTATTATAAGCAATAAGTTCATTGTTTTTTATAAGTTTCGAATGATTTAGTGATAATATTGCTTCAACAAGTTTTTCGTCTGGAATAATTGCAGAATATATTACGGTATTTGAATTTTCTACATTTAATAAGTATTTAGGTTGTAAATAATCTTCAGTTTTGATGCAAACATTCGAGTTAAAATATTTTTCCCATTTTTCTTTTACAGTCAGAATACCAACTCTGAATTCTGCAATTGAACGAGTATAACTCAGAGGTAAAAATTTTTTGTGGGCGGATAAATCAGAAAGAATTATATTCATAATTTTTATTTTGATTTTTGTAAAGATAAAAAAAGCCCCGTTAAAACGAGGCTATAAATCATATAAATTTAATTTATTAATTTTTATTTTGATTTCTTTGATCAAGATGTTTTTGATAACGATTTCGGAATTTATCAACGCGACCTGCTGTGTCAACAAGTTTCATCTTACCTGTATAGAAAGGATGAGAGGTGTTTGAAATTTCCAATTTATAGAGAGGATATTCTGTGCCGTCTATTTCAATTGTTTCTTTTGTATTTGCAGCAGATTTTGTAATAAATACATGTTCATTTGACATATCTTTGAATGCCACCAGACGATAATTTTCAGGATGTATACCTTTTTTCATTTCAATTATTTTTTATAAAAATCTTAATTTGGGCTGCAAAGATAAGCATGTAATTTCAAATTACAAAATAAAAATAAAATATTTTTTTTATTGCCGTATTTACCACAAATTTAATGAGTTAAACAGAGCTAAAATCATAAAATTATATTCCATCATCTTCACCATAATCTTCTTTCTGCTCCAATCCTTTTTCTTTTCTTGTTTTAAAATCATTTAATTTATATGTCACAGAAAATGATACTATTGGCATTTTTGGTTGTCTTATGCTATATAAGTAAAAACTTTCAGTTTCTTGGACACTTTCGTGTTTCATAGTAAAAAACGCATTTCTAACATTAATGCTTAAAGAAAGTTTTCTGTCTAATAAATCTTGTTTTACTCCTACATTACCCATAAAGAATCCGAAATCCTTTCCTTGGGCGCTTATTTGTGGGCCATTATAATTAGCCCCTATTTGAATGCTCGTACCAGATTTTTTAAGTCTAAAAGTATTATTCAGTCTTGCTCTCCACGAAAATGTTGTTCCGGAATTATAATTAGAAGAGATCAATTCATAATAATAACCTGTTCCACTAATATTTAAATTATACCATTTGGCAAGATTTAGATTTGTCATTAATTCACTACCAATTGAAATATCTTCGCCTATATTGTCAAATGTCATAATGAAAATGCCAGGATTATCAGGATTAATAACCGTAATTCGAGAAATCTTGCTATTGGTTTGTCTTAGATATGCCTCAAGGGAAACGAAATTTGGTCCGAATTTTTTTTGCAGACTTAAATCATATGAATTTGTATATTCAGGAGTTAAATTTGGATTTCCCTGTCTGATATTATTGGGGTCAACGACTTCGACAAATGGATCTAGATACCAATCACGAGGTCTTTCTAACCGGCGACTGTAACTGGCAAGTAATTGCATATCGGCAGGTAACTGATATGAAATGTGAACGGACGGGAAAAAGTCGAACTTATTATACTCCCATTTTTGATCACTTATTGTTTGATGAAAAAGTCTGTCGGTATATTCTGTTCTTAAACCTACTTGATAGCCAAATTTATTCAAGAAATTTGCAAACAATAGATATCCAGATTGTATGTTCATCGAAAACAAATAAGGATTAACACGCGTTGAATCGTCTGTCCAAATTTCTGATATTAAAGTTTGATATCTGTAATCATTATCATTAAGAGAATATTTAATTTGATATCCGGCCTCAATTTTACCTTTTGTAAAAATAGGTAATACATAATCAATTTTTCCAGTAATAGTGTTGCCGGAACCTTTTTCAATAGTCCTGTATTTTGATAAAATATCGCCAACTGAATCTCTCATGTAATCTGATTCTATTTCGTCGTAAATATTTTCTTCATTGTCGAAGTCTTCAGCAAAGCTTCCATAAACTTGTAATTCGTGACCATCTTTATTGAACTTTTTCATGTAATTTAAATCGCCTGAAAAATAACCACGATTAGCACTCATATTATTACGAGTCCAATAGTAATAAAAGTCATCATAAATTCCCGAATAATCATAATAGCTCCCTGCCCAAGTTTCGGAGCCCATTGCATGTCCTCTTAATCCATATTTACCCGAGAAAGTAATGATTTCTTTATCGTTTATATAATAATCAAGTCCTAATCGGAAACTACCGGATTTAAAATTTCGATAATTTGACGAATATGTATTTAAAAAATATGTAGAATCATCAGCAAAATAGCTTTCTCTCAAAGACTGTCCATCGCCTTTAAATTTTCTGTCGGAATAATTTCCTCCTATAAAAAAATTAATCTTTTCAGTTCTTAAATTAAAAAGTGCATCAACGCCAAATGTATTAAATGTTCCATAATTGGCAGAGATTTGACCATTATATCCTTGTCTTTTATCCTTTTTAAGATTGACATTTATTATCCCACCCACTCCATCTGAATCGTATTTTGCGGACGGATTTGTGATAATTTCAATAGATTCAATTGTGCTGGCAGGGATTTGCTGCAAAGCTTCGCTTCCTTGAATCGGATATGGGCGACCATCAACTAGCACAAGAAAACTTTCTGTACCCCTCAATGATACGTTTCCATCAATATCAGTTGTGATAGAAGGCACATTTTCAAGAGCTTCTACGGCTGTTGCCCCTGATGACATGATGTCTTGATTTACATTTATTACTTTCCTGTCGAGTTTATACTCAACCTGGTTAACTTCAGCTTCTATACTCACTTCTGAGAGTATTTCAGCGTTAATGACCATATATATTTTGCCTAGATTTATATTTTTATTATCAGGCTTGATTGATATTTGTGGAATAGTATGTTTCCCATAACCTATAAAAACTATTTCAACGAAAAACTTACCATATCTTATTTGATCAATATTAAAATAGCCATTTTTATCAGTTATGCCACCGGTAACAATACTTGAATCTCTCAAGCTGTATATAACAATATTTGCGTATTCAATTGGATGTCCACTTTCTTTTTCATAAACATAACCGCTAATTATACCTTCTGCCGGCATGTCTCCGCCCATGTTGTTGTGTTGTGCACTTAAACTATTTATCGTGAAAAGTACACAAAAAACCATTAAAAGTAATTTCATATATAAAATATTTTTCAGATAGGTAAGACAAAAAAATCCTTAAAAGGTTTAAAAAAAGATTATTCAACTAAAATAACAATCTTATTTTTTTTACATTCAATCAAACCACTAGTGATATCGAATGATAACTCTTCACCTTCTGGTTTACGAACAGTAATTATACCTTTTTCAAGCGTAGAAACTATAGGTGCGTGATTATTGAGTATTTGGAATGAACCCATTGTTCCGGGAACTCTAATCATTGTAGCTTCACCGCCAAACAGTTTTTTCTCGGGTGTAATTATTTCTACTATCATAATTATCTAGATTCAGCAAGCATTTTTTCGCCTTTAGCAATAGCTTGTTCGATTGTCCCAACCAGGTTAAATGCAGCTTCAGGATATTTATCAACTTCACCATCAAGAATCATAGTAAAACCTTTTATAGTGTCCTCAATTTTTACAAACTCACCCTTTAACCCTGTAAATGCTTCAGCAACATGGAAAGGTTGAGATAAGAATCTTTGTACACGACGTGCACGATGGACAATAAGTTTATCCTCGTCAGATAGTTCGTCCATACCAAGAATTGCAATGATATCTTGTAATTCAGTATATCTCTGAAGAATATTAATAACACGTTGTGCTGTTGAGTAGTGTTCTTTTCCAACAATTTCCTGAGATAGGATTCTCGAAGAAGAGTCTAGAGGATCAACAGCAGGATAAATTCCCAAACCTGCAATTTTTCTGCTTAATACTGTTGTAGCGTCAAGATGCGAAAAGGTCGTAGCAGGCGCAGGGTCAGTAAGGTCATCGGCAGGGACATAAACAGCTTGAACAGATGTTATAGAACCGGTTTTAGTAGAAGTAATACGTTCCTGCATTTCACCCATTTCTGTAGCAAGTGTTGGCTGGTATCCAACCGCTGAAGGCATACGTCCCAACAATGCCGAAACTTCTGAGCCTGCTTGAGTAAAACGGAATACATTATCAACAAAGAATAATATATCGTGGCCTCCAGTCTTGCTAACGCCATCACGAAAACTTTCAGCGATTGTTAATCCTGATAATGCAACTCTGGCACGAGCTCCTGGAGGTTCATTCATCTGTCCGAAAGTCATTGCAAGTTTAGATTCTTCTAATTCTTTTAAATCAACTTTATCTAGGTCCCATGAACCTTTTTCCATAGATTCCTTAAAATCATCACCGTATTTAACAATATTGGCTTCAATCATTTCTCGCAGCAAATCGTTTCCTTCACGTGTGCGTTCTCCAACTCCTGCAAAAACTGACAAGCCGTCATAACCAATAGCAATATTATTAATTAGTTCTTGTATCAAAACAGTTTTTCCAACACCGGCACCACCAAACAAGCCAATTTTGCCACCTTTTGAATATGGTTCTATCAGGTCAATTACCTTTATACCAGTGTAGAGTACTTCAACATCAGTACTGAGATTTTCAAATTTTGGCGGATGTCTGTGGATAGCATATTTTTCACCTTCTGGTAAATCCGGTAAGCCATCAATTGTTTCACCTACAACATTCATAAGTCTCCCTTTAACTTTATCACCTACAGGCATAACAATAGGGCTGCCGAGAGCATAGGCTTTCATTCCGCGAGACAAACCATCTGTTGAAGCCATAGAGATTGTACGAACCGTATGTTCTCCTATATGCTGTTGACATTCAACAATTAAAGATGTGCCATCACTTCTTTTGATTTCAAGAGCATCATAAATTTTAGGAAGATCATTGCCCGATTTTTCAAAATTTACATCAACAACAGGTCCAATTACCTGTACAATTTCACCAATTAATTGACTCATTTCTTAATGATATTTTATTTTGCTAACAAAATTATAAATTTAATTGGAAAATAAAAATAACATTGAGCTATTTCGTTATTTTTTTTTAAAATTAAAATACTCTGTATCTCAACGACTTATAAAAATTTTCTAAAACATTTTTTCGATCAGCAAGAACATTGATTGAATCCAAAGCTCTTTCTGCCTTTAAGAAATAGTTTTTGATTAGATTTTTAGAGATTTCGGCAATTGCTAGGTTATCATAAATATTTCGAATTGCTGAAATTTTTTCCTCCTTATTGAATTTTTTAAGTTCTAACCAAAAATCAATTGAGTTAACCATTTCATCATTTGCCAATTCCAAAGCTTTAATTAACAAGAATGTTTTTTTGTTTGCCACAATATCTCCACCTATAGGTTTGCCAAATTTTTCTATATCTCCATAGGTATCAAGGTAGTCATCCTGTAATTGAAAAGCCATACCAAGATTTATTCCGAATTCATAAATGTTATTTTGATCTTCTTTTGAGGCATTTGCAGTTATTGCTCCGATAACAAGACTTGCGGCAATAAGGACTGCAGTTTTGAGTTCAATCATTTTTAAATATTGTTCTACGGAAACATTATCTGTTTTTTCGAAATCCATGTCGTACTGTTGGCCTTCACAAATTTTTAATGCAGTGTCTGAAAACACATTCAGGATTCCTTTCAAATTTTTTGATTCGGCAATATATTTATAAGCAATTACAGACATTGCGTCTCCTGATAATAGGGCAATATTTTCGTTCCACTGACAATGAACAGAAGGTTTTCCTCTTCTCATATCAGCTTTGTCCATTATATCGTCGTGCAGAAGAGTGAAGTTATGAAAGATTTCAATTCCTATTGCTGCATTGAGTGCTTCCTGATAATTCGCTTCAAATAGCTCTGTTGCCATCAAACACAGTATAGGTCTTATTCTTTTCCCACCAATCTCTATTGTATATTTTATTGGAGCATACAGATTATCTGGTTGGTTATCAAGGGATAATTTTTCAAGAGCTTGGTTTATTATTATTTGAAATTCTTTATCGTTGTGCATATTAGACCGATGTTTGATTGATGTAATCAAAAAATCCGTTTTCAATTATTCTTTTAATTCCGTCTTCGAGTTTAATAAGAGGACGATTAAGAACTTTAAGCATTAGAGAATTATCAGGGCATCTACGCATCATATCACCTTCCGGAAGCGGGGCAACAAAATTGATTTTTGACTTTGATCCGGTAATATCAATAATCATTTTTGCCAAATCAATAATTGGAGTTTCGACAGAATTGCCAATGTTAATGACATCATTTATAAAAAGGTCTTTATAAGCAATTTCTATTGTAGCATCAATGTTATCATCAATATAACAAAATGTTCTCGTTTGAGATCCATCTCCATAAATTGTTATGTCTTCATTTTTAAGTGCTGCCAATAAGAATTTGCTAATTACAAAATCTTTGCTTTGTTTTGGCCCGTATGTGTTGAAAAATCTAAAAATCGTGAAATTTAAATTAAACTCTTTATTGTACGAGCGGAGGTAAGCTTCTCCAAGATTTTTAACAATTGCATAAGGCAACCTCGAATTCAAAGGTGTTGTGTGAGCATTTTGCGGAAATTCAACAGGCTCTCCGTAAACTTCAGAAGAAGAAGAATAAAATACGCGTCTAACATCTGTTGTTTTACTAATTCGACAAATGTGTTCCAGCCCCCTTATGTCTTTTAATACAGCAACAGGATGGTCTTGAGTTCTCTTAACCCCCACCATTGCGGCATAATGAAAAACATAATGGAATTGGAAAGAGAGCATAACTTCGACAATTTCTTTGTAATCATTAACATCGCCTTTGACAAATCTTAAATTATCAGAGAGAGGAGGCAGTTTGCCAATGTCCCCTGTAGATAAATTGTCCATTAAAATAACAAGATTATCGGGATCTTGAGCTAGTCTTTCTGCGAGTGCACTTGCAATAAAACCTGCTCCTCCGGTAACCAAAATTTTTCTTTTATATGAATGCCTTGAGGTTAGTGTTTTCATATTATTTTTCTATATTATTTTTTTCAAGCGTTACCTCATCTTCTTCGTAATCAGAGATTTCTATTGCAGGCTCGGGAAACTCTTTTTTATTTAGGTGTTTCTCCATAGCTAATAGCAAGGAAGGTAAAAATATCAGATTACATAACATCGCCACCAAAAGGGTTGTGGAGATAAGCGTTCCTAATGCAGCGGTACCTCCGAAAGCAGATAGTGTAAAAATCAAAAATCCGAAAAATAGAATAAATGATGTATACATCATGCTAGTCCCTGTTTCCTTAAGGGCTTTGCCTACCGCCAAACTCATATTCCAACCATTTAGGGATAACTCTTGTCTGTATTTGGTCAAATAATGAATTGCCCCGTCAACTGAAATTCCCAACGCGATGTTAAATACAAGAATTGTTGATGGTTTAATAGGGATTCCGAAGTATCCCATAAGCGCAGCAGTTACAAGCATTGGAATTAGATTTGGGATAAAAGCAATTAATACCATTTTGGGCGAACGTTGTAAGCCTAACATTAACAATCCAATTACTAAAATTGCTAATGATAGACTTATAAATAAATTATTGATTAGATAAGTGGTCCCGGTAAAATACATAACAGTAGAACCAGTAACCAAAGTATTATAGTCTTTCTCCGGAAAGATATCATCAATGTCTTTATTTATTTTTGATAATAAATCTGCCATTTGATTTGTCCCGATATCTGCAATATTTAAACTTATTCGTGTAATAGTTTTTGTACTGTCAATAAATGCCTTAGCAAGTTTTTGATCTAAACCGTTCGGCAATCTGTTAAAAATAATTTCGTATGTTTTAGGGTCGGGAGGTAATTTGTAATTTTCAATTTTTCCTTTACTATATGATTGATATAGGAATTTAATGGCATCAGCAACAGACATAGATCTTGATAATTCAGGATATGCTTTTAATTTTTCTTGTAAAGAATCGATTTTCTGAATCTGACATATCATATCAAGTCCTTTTATTGAGTCTTTAGCTTCAATAGCTATTTCTATTGGACTAACACCATTAAATTTCTTTTCAAGAAATTTTAAATCCACAGAAACAGGATCGTCTTCGGGTACATCATCAAGTAAATATCCTGATTTTTTGATTAAAGTTACTCCAAAAGCAGAAACAACAACAATAACTGTAATTGTTATAAAAACTTTAGGACGATGATTTATTACAATATTGCTAATAAAATCAACAAGTTTAATCATCAATTTACTTTGAAGATGCTTAGTATATTTATTTGAGGGGGGTTGCAAAAAGCTGAAAATAGATGGAATAATTATCATTGCAGTGATAAAAGTAAACATTATACCACAGGATGCAATAATTCCAAATTGAGTTAGAATAGAAGAACTGGTTATCATAAATGTAGCAAAGCCAACAGCAGTCGTTAAGTTACTAAGAAAAACTGCATTTCCCACTTTTGAGATGACTCTTTGTAATGCTAGAATTTTATTACCGTGAGAGACTGTTTCATAATGATATTTATTCAATAAAAATATAGTATTCGGGATACCTATTACTATTAATAAAGGGGGTATCATACTTGATAATACAGTTATTTTAAAGCCACACAACCCCATTAGCCCAACAGCCCAAAGAACGCTCACACCCACAACAACCATCGCTACGCCAATAACTTTAAAAGATCTGAAAAATATGTACAAAAATATAATACAAATAATTATCGCTAGAAGTACAAAAATTTTCACTTCTTCTCTAACCAAGAACATCATTTTTGTTCTGATAAAAGGTAATCCGGAGATGTATACTTCAACATTTTGATTTTCAGAATATTCACGAACGACTCGTTCTATTTCATCAACTACTGGAATACGTTCTTTGCTATCTAAAATTTCTTTGTTAATATTAACACTCATCAGGAACACTTCTGCATTTTTACTATAAAGAAGGTTTTCATAGAAAGGTAAAGAGAAAAAAACTGATTTTAAGCTATCGAGTTGTTGTTGAGAGTTAACTTTTTCGGGGAAGATACTGTAGGTTTCAAATTGTCTTTTTTTTACGCCAAATTCATCTTCTACCGTAACTTGTTTTATGTTTACAGCTTGTGATACAGTTAAAACTCCAGAAACATTTTTTATTTTCTTTAAATCGGAGCAAAGCTTTTGTAATGCGTTAAAATTATCAACAGTAAATAAATCGTTATCAACAATACCTATTACAATGCCATTTGCTTCTTCACCAAATGTTTTTTTAAATTTTAAATTATCTTTATAGACAGAATTGTTTTTTGATAATAAATTAGCAAAATGATAATCCATTTCGATGAAAGTGGCTTGATAACCCATAAATACTGTAATAACTCCTAAGATAATTAAGAGAGTTATTCTGTTTCTTAATATTGTGCCTGCAATTTTATGCCACATTCTGATGAAATTTCAGACTACAAAAATATATTAATGGAACAAGAATACAATTTTTATTGTATAAATTATAGTTAATAAATTGAATATTATAATTACGCAATAAACTTTATTAGAAAATCGAATTGTATTGAAGTTGCTTTATATAAATAGATTTTGTAAAAGTTAATGAAAAATTAAATTACTAGATAAACTTTACAATTTCTTAACACTCAAAATTTACTCATTACATCTTAAAGTTATAAAATTGCAAAATAATAATTATAGTATATGGAATACGGATTAATGGATATTTTGACACTGATAGGTTCTTTAGTATTGTTCCTATATGGGATGAAATTAATGAGCGAAGCTTTACAGAAAGTAGCCGGAAGTAATTTGAGAAAAATACTTTCTGCAATGACCTCAAACAGATTTTTAGGAGTACTGACTGGAGTTTTAATTACCGCTGTAATTCAGTCATCTTCGGCGACTACTGTTATGGTAGTTAGCTTTGTAAATGCAGGGCTACTTTCATTAACAGAATCAATAGGTGTTATAATGGGGGCCAATATAGGGACAACAGTTACGGCCTGGTTGATATCACTAATTGGATTTAAAGTCAAAATAAGTGCTTTAGCATTACCTTTAATTGGTATTGGGTTTCCATTAATATTTTCGAGTAAAAGCATTCGTAAATCGTGGGGTGAAGTTTTAATGGGGTTTGCTCTTTTATTTATGGGGTTGGATTTATTAAAAAACTCAGTTCCTGATATTAACAGTAATCCTGAGATACTAATATTTCTTCAATCCTATACGGACTTTGGATTTTGGAGCATATTAATATTTCTTGGTATCGGAACACTGCTAACTGTTGTAATACAATCTTCAAGTGCAACAATGGCATTAACACTTGTTATGTGTTATAATGGTTGGATAAGCTTTGAAATGGCTGTAGCCATGGTATTAGGTGAAAATATAGGGACTACAATTACTGCAAATATTGCCGCAATTATTGCAAATACTACTGCTAAAAGAGCAGCCCTAGCTCATACTGTTTTTAATGTAATTGGGGTAACATGGGTATTGATACTATACAGACCAATTGTGAAGATTATTGCAGGTGTTGCAGAAGGAATGGAAGGTATTTCTCCACTAACAGATCCGGTTGCTATTCCTATAGCATTATCTTTATTCCATACAGGATTTAATATCTCGAATGTATTATTGCAGGTTTGGTTTGTTAAATATATCGAAAAGGCAGTAACTTTTGTTATTCGTAAAAAGAAAGAAGAAGAAGAAGAATTCGGGTTAAAGTTTATTCACACAGGTATGCTTTCCACATCTGAGTTGTCAATACTTCAAGCTAGAAAAGAAATAACAGAATATACGAAGAAAGCTTGTAAGATGTTTAGTCAGGTGAAAAAGTTATTTGCCGAAACTGATGATAAAAAGTGTAAAAAAATTGCTGAAAAGATTGCTAAAAATGAAATTGCAATGGATCAATTTGAAGCAGATATTGCCAATTATTTAACCAAGATCTCGGAGGGTGAATTAAGTATTATGGGTGCCAGAAGGGTTAGGACGTTGTTAAAGATTAGTGATAATATTGAGAGTTTGGCAGATGGTAGTTATAATATTTCTGTGTCATTATCAAGAAAGGCAAAAAAGAAAATCTGGTTTACTCCGGATCAAAGAAATAATATTAACGAAATGTTTATGTTAGTTGATAAAAGCTTTGCAATTACTATTTCTAATCTTGAGGATTTTGATAAATCAAAACCGGATCTGACTGTAATTCGCGAAAATGAAAAAAGAATAAATGAATTGCGAAATGAACTTAAAAAGCAAAATGCTTCTGACATCGAAAATAATAAATATACATATAAGTCAGGTGTTATATATATTGATATTATTACTATTTGTGAAGACATTGGGGATCATTTGATAAATATTAACGAAGCTTTAAGTTTTCAGAAACAAGAACTATTAAGCGGTCATGGACATCAGGATAGAGACTAATTTCAAATGTTGAAATTACTTATAATCTGTATCGTCAAATTTATCAATATAATCAAATAGAGTTCCTTCTTTTATCGAAAAGTTGGATTGGATAAAAGTCTTGATATTCAGTTTTTCAAGTAAAAACTTTGTAATTACTGCAGCAACCGGAATCATTTTCACCCTAATAATTTCCATTCCGGGCATTTGTGTCCTTTCAGATTCATTGTACGAGATTAGTTTATTGTATATATGTAAGAAATTTTCTATATTTAAATTGTTGGCAGATTCAGAATCAGAAATATTACATACGGGAAATTCATGTTTTATTAAATTCGCAAATGTTTCGTAAGAACCTGAAGAACCAATAAGTGTTTCAACGTTGAGTTTCTTACAATCAATAAGCAATTCGTTCAATTCATTATTCAGAAGCAGAGAAATATTTTCAATATTTTCTTTGCTTAAAGGATCTGAATATTTGTGTTTTACAATAAGTCTTGCTACTCCAATATTATAACTAGATTTTCGAATAATTCCCAAATCGTTACAGATTACGAATTCAATGCTACCTCCACCTATATCAATTATTAGTACAGGATTTGAATATAACTTAACTGCGTTTTTTACACCTTTCCAAACAAGTTCTGCTTCTTTGTTTCCATCAATTACTTCTACATTTAATCCACTTTTAGATTTTATAGCATTAATAATATACTCTTTGTTTGAGGAAGATCTGATACCACTTGTAGCAGTTGCTACAATATGTTCAGTTTTGTGAGTTGAAATAGTTATTTTATAGGAATTTAGAACGTTAATTAAATTAGAAGTTGATTCCTCCGAAATAAGATCGCAGTGATAATCTTTATTAATTAATGTAATAGCTCTCTTTTCTTTATGTAAAAACTTCAATGGAGAATTTTTTGTATATTCTGCTATTAACAAATTACAAGTGTTGGTACCTATATCAATTGAGGCAATTCTCATATTAGTTTTTATATTTGAACCACTTCCAAAGTTCTTTATAATTTACTTTTTTCCCGTACATTAGTATTCCTACTCTGTATATTTTTGCAGCAAACCATGTCATGAAAATAAATGTTAATACTAAAAGAGACATCGAAATTACTAAATCTATAATGGGGACACCAAATGGAACTCTAACCATCATAACAATTGGAGATGTAAATGGAATTATAGAAAACCAATACGAGAGTGATCCCGATGGGTTGTTAATGGCAGAGACCATAACTATGATACCCAAAATAAGCGGAATAGTAATAGGCAGCATGAATTGTTGTGTGTCAGTTTCATTATCAACAGCAGAACCCACTATGGCAAACATTGCTGCATATAGCAAATAACCTCCAATGAAGTAAAATAAGAATAATATTATGATCTGGAAATAATTAACAGCAAAAACAGCTTTAAATATTTCTTCAAATTTCATAGCTTCTTCGTCGGGAGTGGGCATGTTTTCATCAAGGTTTGAACCTAAAGTTACTGTTTGTGGGCTCATCTTACTTGTATCATAATCTTTAAGTAAAACAGATTGTGCTCCTGTTACAATAGCAATGGTAAGGACAACCCATAATACAAATTGAGTCAATCCAACCAAAGCAACTCCGATAATTTTTCCCATCATGAGTTGAAATGGCTTTACTGAAGAAACGATTACTTCAATAATTCTACTGGTTTTTTCCTCAATAACACCTCTCATAACCTGTGATCCGTACATAAATACAAACATATAAATCAAAAATCCACATATATAACCTATAATCATTGCAACTTCGGTTGACGATTCTTTTTCTCCCCCATCCTCATCAAGTGTCGAAGTGACGATGTCAATGTTTGTATTCACAACATTAAGAATTTCAGTTACTTCTTCTTCTGTAATTCCTAATTCACCGGCCTTAATGCTTAATTTGATGTCTTCAATTCGTTTTTCAATTCCATTAGCAATATGCATTTTTAAACCTACATTTGGTTGTTGGTAAGAATATAACACAACAGAACCTTTTACTCCCTGCACAGCAGTATGCGGAATGTATAATAAAGCATAATACTCGGAGTCTTTTAACTTCTGTTTGGCTAATGTAATATTATATGAAACGGTTGCAGGATCGTAATATTCAGCAGAGACATCATTAAATTCTATGTATTTTGTGTTTTTTAATGATTCTTGAAACATTCCCGACTCGTCAATTATAGCGATCTTTTTAAATTCATCGTCTTCTAGTTGCATAAGAATAACAGGAGCTATCATCATTGCCGCGAATAATAATGGACCAATAATCGTCATAATAATAAACGATTTCTTTTTAACTCTTGTACTGTATTCACGTTTTATTATCAATCCTACTTTACTCATAATAATTATATTATTCGGTTATTGAATTAGTTTCATTCACTAGTTTGATAAAAATATCATTCATGCTTGGTAAATGTTTTTGAAATAAAGAAATACTTCCAAATTGTGTCATTCGGTTTAGTAAATCATTACTTTTCATTTCCTTGTTTAGGACTTCGACTTTCATTTTAGCACCATGAGAATTCTCAATAACTTCGGCAATTTTGTAATCAGAAGTCAAAGTAGATTCGAGTTTGTTGAAATATCCGTCGAAATTTATTTCAAAAATATCGGAAGCATAAGTATTACGTATATAGTTTATATCTCCATCGAGTATTTTTTTCGATTTATTTATCAAAGCAATATGATCGCAAATTTCTTCGACAGAAGCCATGTTGTGGGTTGAAAATATAATTGTTGCTCCGTTTTTACGCAGTTCCAATATTTCTTCTTTTAAGATGTTTGTATTTATAGGATCAAAACCACTAAAGGGCTCATCAAAAATCAGTATTTCGGGCTTATGCAGAATTGTTATAATAAACTGAATTTTCTGTTGCATACCTTTTGAAAGTTCTTCAACTTTTTTATCCCACCATGTCTGGATTTCAAATTTTTCGAACCATTTCTTCAGACTCTTTAATGCATCAGATTTGGACATCCCTTTAAGTTGACAAAGGTATAAGGCCTGTTCGCCCACTTTCATTTTTTTATAGAGGCCTCGTTCTTCAGGAAGATATCCGATTTTAGAAATGTGTTTTGAGCTAATCTTTTCGCCATTAATAAAAACATTGCCTTTGTCGGGGGCGGTTATTTGATTAATAATTCTGATTAATGTCGTTTTACCGGCACCATTTGGCCCCAATAAGCCAAAAATGCTTCCCTGTGGCACTTCAATTGAAACATCATCCAAGGCAAGATGATTGGCAAATTTTTTTTCTATATTTTCTGTTACTAGTGCGTTCATTATTTGTGTGATTTTTTTTGTTAAAAATATAATTTTAATCAGAGCTGAAATGTTAAAAAATAATAAAATTTATCTACCCTCTGCTTCAAGTACTTTTGTGAATTTTTTTAGAATTTTTAAAGTCCCAAATATTAAAAATCCACACGAAAAAATAATAATCCATGATATATCAAGAAAGAATCTTGAATCAACAATATAATATGCCAAAATCCTGAAAGATGTCATTATAGCAATCATATTGAAAAAGCCATTGTATTCTCGTTTTAATACATTCCGTACTGAAAAAGTCAAAACAGATTTCTTGTAATTTGAAAAATTTGGAATAAATGCGGGAGTCTTTTCTGCCCAAATCATATATTGGTCTCCAAACTTTTTTCTCAAAAAGCCTTCTTCGGCAAACATTATTCTTTCATAATATATCCAATAAAATGCACAGAAAAATAATGTAAACCATAAATCCGATATCATTAAAACCGGAGCTAACCACATAAAGAAATTTCCTAAATATAGCGGATGTCTGACCATAGAATAGATGCCAGATGTATTTAAAGTTTCTGCTACTTGTCCTGCTGTTGTATTTCTTCCACTTGTCCCTTTTGGCGTAAATCCTACAGTAAAAATTCGTATTCCTAAACCAATAAATCCAATAACCAAAAAAATCAAATCAAGCCACCATGGATTGATAAAACCACGTTCAATAATTCGATAGATAAACCAACTTAATCTGGGTATAAGTATTAAAAGAGGTAAAAAACTGCGATATTTGAATAACCAATTCCCTTGTTTTTCAATACTTTCCTGTAATGCCATAAAAATAACTTTTGGTTGACAAATTTATGCTTTTCATTTGATAATCAATAAAAAGAACACAAAAATTATTTTTAAAATATCGAAACAGAGGAATAAAAAACACTAAATTTGCAAAAAATATTTTGATGGACTATCTATTTTTAATTTCCGGAATTGTAATATTATTGTTGTCCGGTAATTGGTTGGTTAAATCCGGAGCTGAATTGGCCTCTCATTTTAAAATTCCTCCTTTTATTATTGGTGTGACCGTTATTTCTATGGGAACATCAGCACCAGAATTATTTGTGAGTTTGAATGCATCTTATAATGGGTATGCTGATGTTGCGATTGGAAATATTGTTGGCAGTAATATTGCAAATATAGGCCTTGTTCTTGCTATTAGTGCTGTTATAATTGCAATCCCGATTCAAAAGGCGACTATTAAACTCGATTTTCCGGTTCTTATGCTTGCAACTGTATTGTTGTTTGTTTTTATGCTGGATTTAAAAATAACAAGGATCGAAGGCTCAATAATGATTGTAGTAATGATTGCCTATGTTTATTGGATTATTAGAAAATTACGAAAGGATAAAATTAAAGGTATTGTTATTGAAGAAAATTTGAGTAAAAAGCGAAGCCCGGTTTTATTAGGTATAATATTTATAACAAGTTGTGTTGGATTGGTAATTGGATCAAATTTGTTAGTTGAGGGAGCCGTAGGAATTGCTAAAGTTATCGGTATTAGTGAGAGAATAGTATCTATTACTGTTATTGCAATAGGAACAAGTTTGCCGGAATTAACTACATCAATTATTGCAGCGGTTAAAAAGAATCTGGATATTTCGGCGGGTAATGTAATAGGATCGAATATTTTTAACATCTTGGTTATTGGAGGAATGAGTTCAGTAATTAAACCATTAAATGTTAATCCGGCTATTTTACATTTGGATATTTATTTTATGCTTGGGTTTTCAATTTTGCTGGGTTTGTTTTTTCTACCATTGAAGACTCACAGGATAAGTAAATTAGAAGGCTTGTTTTTTGTGATGGCGTACATTGGTTATTACGTTGTACTATTCATTTAAAATACCGGGTATAAAAAAAGTATCAGTTTTTTGCTGATACTTTTTTATTTGCTTTTATCTGATAGTTTTACAGAACTACAAATTTTTGAGTTCTGATTTCATTTCCTGAATCAACATTAATAAAATAAATACCACTTTCAGGTTGAGATTTGAATAATTCTCCTATAGAAAATTCGTGAACGCCTTCAATAAGACTATATTCTTTTGTAGCAATAATTTCACCTAAAATATTTGTTATATAAATTTTTGTTTCAGAGTTCTGAGTCAAAGTGAAAATAAGTCTCGAATCTATATTGCCGGGATTTGGCATAACACTCATGTTTGACATTACCAAATTTGAAGAAACATCACTTGTAGAAGAAGTATAGTGTAAACTCCATCCGTTAGCAACAGTATTTGCATCGGCAAAGAACTGAACAACAGCAACTCCGCTTGGGACATTTATCGGACCTGTTGGCCCTGAAGAAGGAGTAAAGGTCGCAATAACATTAGCTGTTAGTTGTTGGTCTTTATAGATTTTTACAAATTCAGCATTTCCAGCAATATCAAATTCGTCAAATGTAATGGTAATATATGATGCTCCTTCTGGTTGAATAATCCATGAACAAACAGTTGAATTAGAATATTGACATGTTCCACTACCATCATCAAAACTACCAGTAGGGTCTGTGTAGCTCATATTTGTTTTACAATTTTTAACAGAATAACTTAAATTCCAACCATCAGCTTGAGATGTTGCGTTTGTGTTGAAACGAACAGTTAAGGCTCCGTTTGTTCCTGAAGTAATATCACTACCGGGAGTATTATTAGCATCGTATGTTACTAATAGAACATTTGAAGTTTGATCACCATCATAAATTTGAACAACATCACCGTCCCCAAGTTCAAAATCATTAAAACTAATATTTACGACAGCACCGCAAGTGGGATTAATTACATATACACAAGAAGAGTTTGGCTGATAATCACCTGCTGAACTTCCGTCATCAAAAGCACCTTCGGTACCGGTAATTGTTTTTGTTCCTGTACAATATGCAGGGAAGCTCTCGCGAGGATAGATGTTTATAACCATATCTTGTCCCTGATTAAAATTGTTTTCCGGTCCACCGGGAGTGGCTGTAGAAGTAAGGTTGTCTAAAGTGTAATAACCGTTACCGGCACCACCCCAGCCCCAATTCATATGGAAAGTTTCATCCTGATAACCGTCGCAATTCCAGGCATGGCCGGTTGTTGTTGACGAACCCGAATAAACCAAAGGTTTTCCTGCATCAATCTGAGCTTTAATTAGATTCTTCCAATTCGTCTCGGTATAACTTGACTTAGAAACATATTGGCATGCGGTTGAATATTTAAAATAAGTTTCCAATGCAGTAACAATTTTATCTGTTGTGCTAGCTGAACCGTCAGGACCCCAGTACATCGAAACACCAACTCCGGCATGAAAGTTTATTTTACCTAATTCAGTATTTACTTGTGTTGAAGCCGAATTTGGCATTGAGAACCAATCGTAAGTCTGTTGAGCAAAGTTTATTGTAATATTTCCGTAGCCACCGTTAAACCAACTATTGTGTGTTTTAGAGCCTTCGCCACTAGGAGGCCAGTTATAATACTTCATAACTTGAAGCATAGCAGTAGCAACACAACCAACAGGAACGTGTCCGTTAATTCCATCAGGGTCTTCCGGACATTGTGCATTGTAAGGCCAGGTTTGGTTCCAATTGATATTTTTTAATAAATTCGGGGAGGTAACTTTTTGTTTATAATCTGTCCCAGGAGCAAAACTAAGTAAGTTTTCCCATTCTTCAGCAACTTTATTGTTTATTGGCATTATGTTTTCTGAAGCATAAGCAATACAGTCATCAAAATATTTTAAAAATTCTGCTTGAGAAGGAGCCATATTATTGTAATTAAATCCACCTTCAAAGGAATATGCAAGTACTGGTTTTATTTGGTCATCAGATGAAACAATAATATATCCTTCATCTCCATTAACATTGAAAACATAAAAATTATAGATATCATCAACAGATGGATCAAATACACAACTGGTTTTAATATCTTCCCATTCTATACTTTTAATGCTGCCAATACTTTGATAATAATGATTTTTAGCAACTTTTTCAGCTTCTTTTTTAGGAACAAATCCTGCAAACAGACTGATAGATATCAGAGAAACAATTAATAGTAAAAATAAATTTTTCATAACAATTTGTAAATATTTAAAGGTTTATAAAGCAAAGTAAATAAAATAATTTAATAAATCAATGATAAGACTCAAAATTTATACTTTTGGCTGCATTGTATCTAATAAATCTGAATTATAATGCAATCCGATTGATTCACGACGATCTTTAGCCATTTTAATTATCAGATAACCCACATTGATAATATTTCGTAATTCACAAATACTGACAGTAATTTTAGAAGACTTAAATAAGTCTTCAGTTTCTCTGTAAATTATTTCTAATCTGTCTAATGCTCTTTGTAATCTTATGTCGCTTCTTACAATACCGACATAATTACTCATAATTTGTTGTACTTCTTTTCGGGAGTGAGATATTAAAACAAGTTCTTCGTTTTTAATAGTTCCCTCATCATTCCAGTCGGGGATTTTGTTAGTGATTTCGGAATTAGGAGTATTTACATTTGCTGCATTTTCTGCGGCTCTATGTGCAAATACTACTGCTTCGAGCAATGAGTTTGACGCCAGTCTGTTAGCTCCATGTAATCCGGTTGAAGCAACTTCTCCTGCAGCATATAAATTAATAATACTCGATCTGCCGAATTCATCTGTTTTAATTCCTCCACACATATAATGCGCTGCCGGAGTTACCGGTATTAGATCTTTAGTAATATTTATACCTATATCCATACATTTTGCATAAATTGTAGGAAAGTGATCTAATATTTTTTCTTTGGCAATATGACGGGCATCAAGAAAAACGAAATCTTCTCCTGATAATTTCATTTCGGTATCTATTGCACGTGCAACAATATCTCTGGGAGCCAGAGAACCCCGACTGTCATATTTTATACAGAAATCTTCCATTTTGTGATTTTTCAAAATGGCACCAGCTCCTCGTAAGGCTTCTGTTATTAAAAATGCTGGTTTTTCGTTTGGATTGTATAATGCAGTTGGGTGAAACTGAACAAATTCCATATTTTCAGCTATACCCTTTGCTCTATAAACCATAGCTATACCGTCACCTGTTATGCCTACGGGGTTTGTGGTGTTAAGATAAGCATTACCACAACCTCCTGTTGCAATCAATGTAGCTTTAGCGATAAATGTCATGACTTGTTTAGATTCCTGATCAAAAATGTAAGCTCCATAACAGGTTATGTCGGGCGTAGATTTTCTGATTAATTTTCCTAAATGATGCTGAGTGATGATTTCAACTGCGAAATGGTTTTCATATATATCTATTTTAGAATTATTGCGTACAGCTTTTATGAGTGCACGCTGAATTTCTTCTCCTGTTTTATCTTTAAAATGTAAAACTCGGTTTTCAGAATGCCCACCTTCTTTATTTAAGTCATAATACCCATCGCTTCCTTTATCAAAATGTGTCCCGATGTTAATTAAGTCATGAATTCTAACAGGACCTTCTTTAACAACAATTTCAACAATTTCTTTATTATTTAGTCCTGCTCCTGCATTTATGGTATCATTTATATGTTTTTCGTATGAATCAGGATTATACATTACAGAAGCAATCCCGCCTTGTGCTTTTACCGTAGTTGTGTTATCAATGTTATCTTTTGAAATTATTGCAACTGTCCCGTACTTACTAACTTTTAATGCATAAAAAAGGCCAGCTATACCACTTCCAATTACTAAAAAATCGACAAATTTTTTCATCATTTAAATTAAATAATCGTACAAAGATATGTTTATTGATGCATATAATTGTTAAATAGTATAACCATTTTGTTTATTTTTCGTAAATGACAAAAAATTTGAACTATGAAGGATAAATTGATTACACTTGTGAAGTATCGTTACGCTTATCGTGCTGAAATATTAAAAGATAAGCTCGAAGAAAATGGAATAGAATGCTCAATTACCAGCGAAAGCGTTTTAGGCCAGATTGATGGTGTTAAGGTAATGATTATGGATAAAGATTATGAGCAGGCAATAAAGGTTTATAGAAAAGTCCGCGATTTATATGATAATCATTCCAAAGAGGTTATAGATGAGCCCGATGATGAATAAAATCAAATCATTTCTTTTAATTCTGCAATAACTGCTTGTTTACCGGTATCCCTATTCTTCCGTGCAGTAGTTGTAAAGTAATTATGACTTAAAATGAACTTGTATTGCATTTTATTCCATTGTTCTATTGTATTAATTTTACCTCTTTCAAAAAGTTCTCTAAATAAATTTTGAGAAATAGGAATAAAATCAGGTCTGCCTAAATAATCCAAATCAGCATCGCAAATTATTTTCTCAAGCAAATCTTTTGGTTTGGGAGGCATTTTTGTGGCTAAAATAAGACGTTTGATGGTTTCAATTTGTGTTTCTCCGAATTTATATCTTTGCAAGGTCTGTGCAGCCATTTTTGCTCCAATTTCTTCGTTATTATCATAACTTACCATAAAACCTGCATCGTGAAACAATGCGGCGCATTTTAGAAGTAGCATTTCTTCTTCATCAACACCTTCTTCTCTGGCAATTTCTTCAGTTATATATAAAACATTTATTGTATGCTTTAAGTTATGGTAATATAAATTTGAAGGAAGATTTCTTTGCAATTGATCAAGAATTTCTTCTTGAATGGCTTTGAATTTAATGAACTGCAATTTAATGAAGAAGTCTTTGTTAGGAGTTATTCTATCAGCATTTTCGGATAAAACTTTTTTGATTTCATGTACAAAATACATTTCCATTTCACCCTTATATTTCACTTCTATTTTACCTCTGTATTGACAAACAAAAAAGTCTTTAACCATATTATAAGTATGCTCAGAAATGTTGACTTTATTAATAAGCCCGTGTGATTCCATTCGACTTGCTATATTAACAGTATCTCCCCAGATGTCGTATTCAAGCTTTTTGGAGCCGACAACTCCTGCAACAACAGGACCTGTGTGGACACCTATCCTTATTTCAAGCTTTAAGGAACTAGTATCATTTATTCTTCTGATTTCACGTTGCATTTCCAGCGCAGCCATAACAACTTCGATTGGATTTGTATTATCTTTATTAGGCATTCCTCCAGCACACATATATGCATCACCAATAGTTTTAATTTTTTCAATATTATACTTAGCAATAAGTTTATCAAAACTAATAAAGATATTATTCAAATGTTTAATTAGCTCTTCTGGTTTTGTGTGTTCGGCTATTTCAGTAAAGCCTTGAATGTCAGCAAATAAAACCGTAACTAATTCATATTTTTGTGATTTTGCCTTACCAGTTTCTCTTAATTCATCTGCCGCATTTTGAGGTAGTAGCTTTTTTACCAATTGTTCTGTTTGTTCTTTTTGATAAGCAAGTTCGTTGGTTCGATCTTCAACTAATTTTTCCAGACTATATCTTTCTTTAGCATGTCTTAATTCGTTTAGTTTGAGTATCAAATATATAATTACTGCAAAAACTATTACGTAGATTATAAAGGCATACCAAGTACGATAGAAAGGAGGTTTTACAACAAAATTAATTGAAGCTTCTTCACTTATATTACCGTAAATGTCTTTTGCACGGACTTTAAAAGTGTAATCGTTTTCGACTAAAGATGTATACTCTTTAAATGTTTCAT
The DNA here is from genome assembly GCA_029558535.1 of Bacteroidota bacterium. Classification (GTDB taxonomy): domain Bacteria; phylum Bacteroidota; class Bacteroidia; order Bacteroidales; family ML635J-15; genus Bact-19. Next base: position 66,100 of record JAKQEK010000372.1, read on the forward strand.
TCGTCCAATCTGACCAGTTATCGTCAAATCCTACTAACATAACCTGATATACAGTATTTCCTAAGGTGTTGTAGCATAAAGCAGAAAAATTAAACCTTACAGTTTTGTCACTGAAATCTATAAGTAATTTGTTATTTATAGTGGTTTTGTTTGGGGCGAAAAAAATTGTTGAATCATTGTGTATTACGATTGAACGGATTAGACAATTATACTTTATTTCATTTTTGTTTTTGTCTTTCGGTTCGTATTTAATTAGTGCGTCTGAAGAGCCAAACCATACAGCACCGTTTTTTTCCGGATAAATAGTTTCTATTACATATTCACGAAGTTGAGTAAACGGTTTAAATAGACGAGTGTATTTTTTATTTGCTCCATTAAAAACTAGTTTGCCGGTTTCTCTTTCATATTTGCCATCATGCACGCAACTGTAATAGATATTGTTTTTCGAGTCTTCAATTAATGGGTAAACATATAAATTGTTGTTTGAAAAGTCGAATCCAAATAAACTGTCTTTTTCAAAAATATTACTTTGATAATTATAATGATACGCACCTTTACTCGTCGCGAAAACTATTCCATGGAAGGATGAAAAAACATCAACCCAGTCGAAAGCTTCTGGTAATCCTTCTTTTGAGGTGTAATGAACAATTTCAGATTGTGTAGATAATCCGTTGAAAAAGTTTGTTTGATAAAGGCCGTCTTCATTTGTCCCAAGCCAGTAATTTCCAAAATAATCTTCGCAAATAGTTCTAATATTATAATTGAAATTACTAAGTGTTCCAATAGTGTCAATTGAATAAGAATTGTACTTTGCAATTATTAAACCTTGATTACTTCCAATTAAATATGTGTCTGGATAATATGTCATTGGAACGATTGTGTTATAGCTCCCTTTTAAAATCTGTTTGCAGGAATTGTTAAAAATTTTATAGATTCCATCGCTAGTTATTGCAAAAAGTTCATTGTTAATAGTTGTAAGTTTCCAACACATAGCCCTTATTCCATCAATTTTTTCAAATCTTATTCTAAAATCAAAGATATTTCTATCTTTATCATAAATATTTCCTTCTTTATATTTATAGACTCCATTGGCAGTCCCAATATATAAGGCTCCATTATATCTTAAAATCGTTAAAATAGCACCGCTAAATCCGAATGATGAATCAAAAAAGCTGATATCAGACTGTGTCTCAACAAGACAAATCCCATTATATGTTGTTACCCATAATCTTCCATCATTTGATACAAAAATATCTGTTATTTGATTGTCTCTCATTCCACTTTCACGGTTTAGAGAGAAAAGATAATGTCCATTCATGTCAATACAAACAAGTCCACCATGTAAAGTTCCGAAAATTAGTCGGTTATTGTCTAATACCACACCTTTTGAGTAAATATTTGAATTTAGAAAATCATCTGCTTCAGTTAAAAATATTTCAGTCTTTCCTTTGGAGTATTTTATAAAACCTTTTTGATTAGCAGGTTTAATAAGAAAATCTTGTTCGTTCAAAGGAATAATGTCTGCAATTTCTATGTTTTTAAATAAATCGAAGTCTTTATATTTTGTAATTTTATTGTTATTCCAATAAAACAACCCTCTTTCCGGCAAGTAAATTAAAACCTTATCATTAAATTTAAACAAATCAATTCCGGGAGCATTCGAATGTTCAAGTTCTATGCTGTCATTCTTAAAGATAAATAGTTGGTGTGATGAAGCAAATAATACCACATCCTTGTCTGTAGCTACTTTTTTAATTTGCCCGGGTTTATATTCTTCATGTATTTGAAATAATTTAGCCTGAGGGCGTCCTTTTTTATATATTATTTGTCCAAACTGATTATATCCTCCGAAGAATATTTGATTTTTCTTATTAATATCCATTACAGGTCTGCCTGTAACTTTAATCAAATTCCAGTTTAAATTATCGAACTCCATAATTCCATTTGCATTTCCAAAATACATTATTGAGTTGTAATCTTGAATCACGCTGAAATTTTGACTTTCTTGTCCATAATCTTTCGGAGAATAATTTTTAAATCCAGGTATGCCTGTTTCGTATGATTGAGAAAAGACATTACAAGTGCAAAGGAAAAGAAAGATTAAACCAAAATATTTTTTCATTTATATTGAAATCAGAAAATTAAACAAACTTAAATTATTTTTATTATTTGACAAAACATCTTCTATAATATTATTAAACAATAATGTGAGATAACTTGTGTAGTTTTTTTATGAGGTTTATTCAAAAAAAATAGAAACAATAAAAAAAATATTATCTTTGCGCATCAAAGTTGATTATTGGAAGTTTATATATCCAAAATTGCAAAAGAAGTTCTTTATAATAAAAAAATTGCCCGGGTGGCGGAATCGTCCCGAAAAACCAAATCCGATGAAAGCGGATTATAGTTTTTCGAGGATTCTCGAAAATTCAAATTTGAATTTTCGGAAGTAGACGCCACTTAATAACAGAGGTAAAAAGTTCTTTATAATAAAAAAATTGCCCGGGTGGCGGAATCGGTAGACGCGCTGGTCTCAAACACCAGTTCCTTCCCTGGAGTGCCGGTTCGACCCCGGCCCCGGGTACAAACCCTCCGCATGGAGGGTTTTTTATAATATTTAATTGAAATGAGTAAAATCAGTCAGGAAAAACAAATTCAATATGATAAGCATTATCTTGAGATGGCTACTATTTGGGCAAAAAACTCATATTGCTTAAGACGCAAGGTTGGAGCTTTGATTGTGAAAGATAAAATGATTATCTCTGATGGTTTTAACGGTACTCCGGAAGGATTTGAAAACGAATGCGAAGATGATGATAACCGAACCAAGGCTTATGTTTTGCATGCAGAGGCGAATGCAATAACTAAAGTTGCAAAATCCGGAAATAATAGTCTGGGAGCAACTTTATATGTTACAACATCTCCATGTATAGAATGCTCGAAGTTAATTATTCAAGCTGGCATTAAAAGAGTTGTCTATCTTGATGAATACCACAATACGGAAGGTCTAGAGCTTTTAAGAAGAGCAAAAATTGAAGTAATTAATTTTTCTGATAATGGATAATGAATATAAAAATACAAGATTTACTGTTATTTTGCCAGTGATAATTTCATTGTCTGTTATTACCGGAATTATTATTGCAGAAGTATTTAACAAAAGTGACACAAATCACAGTATACTAATATCACCCAAAAAGGATAAACTCAACATGGTTATTGACTATGTTGACAATGAATATGTTGATGAAGTTACTAGACAACAGTTGGTTGAAATGGCTATTCCAAAGTTTTTGGAATCACTGGATCCTCACACTGTTTATTTTACTGCCGAAGAAGCTAAAGGACTGGAGGAAGAACTCGAAGGTAATTTCGAAGGCATTGGAATTCAGTTTAATATCTTTAAAGATACAGTTTTGGTTGTGGCAGTTATTGAAGATGGCCCTTCGGAAAAATCCGGATTAAAATCAGGGGATAGAATTATTTATGTAAATGACACTCTTATAGCAGGAGTTAAGATTACAAATGAAATTGTAATGCAAAAACTTAAGGGGCAGGAGGGCAGTATTGTTACATTGAAAGTTTATAGAAGGGGTTTTAAAAATCTTCTTACTGTCAGAATTAAAAGAGGGCAAATCCCATTAAAGAGTGTTGATGCGTATTATAAAATAACAGATAGCATTGGTTATATAAAGATTACAAGCTTTTCGAAAAACACTCATACTCAATTTATTGATGCTATTTTTACTATGAAACAATCAGGGATGAAAACTGTGATTCTTGATTTAAGGAATAATGCGGGTGGCTATCTAAATTCGGCTACAGATATTACTGATGAATTTCTTGAAAATGGAAAGATGATTGTTTTTACTGAGGGTAGAGCCCGAGGAAAAAAAGTTGTTAATGCCACAACCAAGAGGAGTGCTTGTATAGATCTAGATGTTGTTGTATTAATTGATGAATTTTCAGCTTCCGCAGCGGAAATTGTTTCTGGTGCTATTCAGGATAATGACCGAGGATTTGTTGTTGGAAGACGTTCTTACGGTAAAGGCTTAGTTCAGGAATCTACAGTTTTTGATGATGGGTCAATAATAAGATTGACAACTGCCAGATATTACACGCCTTCGGGTAGGTGTATTCAGAAATCATACGTAAATGGCCAGGATGAATATAATGCAGACATTTACAATAGGTATTTGAGAGGAGAGTTTCTCGAAAAGGATAGTATTGTGTTGAATGACTCATTAATTTTTAAAACATCCAAAGGTAGATTGGTTTACGGAGGAGGAGGAATTATGCCGGATGTATTTGTGCCAATAGATACTGCTGGTTATTCGTTGCTGTATAGTGATATCAGTAGAAAGAGTTTAGATTACACATTTTCGATCGAATATGTTGATAAAAACCGAGAAATGCTTCAAGATGTTACTTCGACAGCGGAGTTGATTTCTTTGCTAAAAAGTAACAATGTTATGCAAGCATTTTGGAGTTATGTAAAAAGTAATGGGATTACTATTCGACAATCCGATATTTATATTTCCGGAAAATATATTGAAAATAATGTTTATGCATATATTGCAAGACAAATTTTGGGGGACTCATCTTTTTATGAAATTTCAAATACAATAGATCCGGTTTTAGATACGGCATTGAACATTATTAAATCGGGCAGAAAGCTTAAATTTAATTAAATTTTTTATTCTCAGAGATTATTAAGTCGAGATACCAACGACAAATTATTGCAGTAAACATTTTAAATCTTTTAAGAGGCTTATAATTTTTTCTTATTAAATCTTTTTCCATTGCTTTAGTAAATACATAATAATTTAACCAATCGTAATTGATCATTTTTTTTAAAACAAATGACCATGGGAAAGCATTTCTTAAACTGTCTTTAAGCCTTTGATATTTCATGTAAATCTTTGAAACTTGTTTCAATTCTTCTTCGCCAAAAAAAACATTTAAGGAGATAAAAAACTTCTCAATTAATATTTCGTTATACAGTTTTTTTTCAGAACGCATTTCATATGGGACAGCTCTGAAAAATTGAATTGTTTTTCTTGTCCATAAGGGAAATATGTGTTCAAAACCAAAGTGAGTAAATACATATGAAGATCGGAAAATGAATTTTGAAAGTTTTTCTTTTATGTCCCAATCTTCGACATAAGGATTGTAAATCTTAGAAATTGTATTTTTAACCGGATAATCTTTTAGTGTTTCAACAATATCAGCAATTAGTATGTCCTTGTTTTTTCTTGAAGGTTTTTTGAAAAAGAAATATTTTTTTAATAGATATGGAGCTAAATTTTTTGGAGATATTCTTGTCGCTGCAGTTTTCTCAACATAACTTCCGCCTATAAAATCACCTGAGTGTCCGGGAAGAAAAACAGAGTCTTTTGGGATTACCTCCATTTTTAATAACTCTCGCATTGCAAAATATTCTTGAAGAAAAAACATCGAATAACCATTGGAGTATTTGTGTACATAGTCAATGAATGAAGGGTCTAGCAAATAGTTTTCGGAATCAATTTCTTCATAATTGATAAAATACCATTTGTATCCGAGAGCAGCAGCAACATCTTTACTTATTTCAACTTCTTTTGTTTTGCGTCCATAGGTAAAACAAATTACATTTTCATAATTTAATTTTTTTAACAAACAAACAATTAGTCGAGAATCGAAGCCACCACTTAAAGGAACTATTGCTGTACGGTGGTTTAGAAATCCAATCATTTCTTTTCCGGCATCAAGGAATAATTGTTCGGCAACATTTTTAAGATCAGTTTTATTTAGTTCGGTAAAATGTTGTGGAATAAAATCGAAATGGCTTTGCTTTGAGGTTGTGCCATCAAAATTTAGCGTTAAAGAGACTCCTGATTCAGTTTTTTTTATGGTTTTATCTAAAGTTTTATTACCACAAACAAAGCCACCTGAAAGAAACCCGATTGATGCTTCTTCATTAAAGTCAAAAGTTGATTTATAATCAATTAAACTTTGCCAGTCATCACTAATAATCCACTGATTATTATGTCTTAAATAAAAAATCGGGAAGAAGTTAACTATATCGGTAACAATTATTATTTTGTCATGTAACAATTTGATAAAACTGTATAACCCTTCATAATTATTTATTTCTAGCAAGTTATTTTGGTTTTGTTCTAATAATTCGTTGAGTAGGTTAATTGCTTCGCTATTGCGATAAATTTTTTCAGATGAAGTATATATATAACCTAAAAAACAGTTGTCTTTAGACTGTGTCCATTTATATGCAGTTGTTCCTTTTAAGATTAGTTTAAACATTCAAGAAATTTATAAGAGCAAAAAACTTAGTAAAAAGGCTATAATTAATACAAGCGAATATAATGAGAAATATTTTAGGTTTATATATTCAGATGGTTTGATATTATGTTTTGATTTTAAACATATGACTAAATATAATTTTTCTATAAGATATGAAATTACTGTGGCAATTGCTACTCCAAATATACCCCAAAATTGAATTAGGATTAAACTTAAACTGATATTAATTACTATTTCAATTAACGAAGATTTAAGAATAAGTTTGGTTTCTTTAATACCAATAAGTATAATTCTAGTAAATAAGAATCTTGTAATAATTATTAAAACATAAATATTAAAAATTACAGCACTTGACTCAAAATATTGATTAAAAATTATAGGATAAATATATTTACTAGTCAGAACAATTAAAATTGCTACGGGGAATAAAATATGCATTAGTTTTGCCGTGCCGGTTTTAAGTTCTGATAATGCAATTTTTCTGTTATTAGGATCCGAAAATCTCGGAGTAAGAGCATTGCCAAAAGCATCGAGAAGTAATATAATAAATGGGAGTTCTCTTGCCCCGTATCTAAATATTGCAAGTGTTGCTTCGTCGTATTTGTATGAAACCAGAAAACCGTCAAAATATTGAGCACTTCCGCTTAATAGGATACTTAAAACCAGCGGAGAGGATAGCCTCAAAAATTCTTTCAAAAAAGTAGTAGATATTTTTATTTCCGAATAACGGTAAACAAGAACAATTAGCCATAAATACCTTAAACCATTAATAAATACAAATCCGTAAAGCCCATAAGCTAAATCAAATGTGAAAATTATAGGTAGTGTAACACATAAAAGCTGTAACGTAAAAGTTATAATTCCATAAATGATTAAAAGTTTGGGCTTATTTTTAAGCAAATAAAAATATTCGACAAGGTTTACCGGACCAGAAACGACAATATACATGAAAAGAATTCTCATGTAAGGAATTTTATTCCCATGGAAACTAAATAGTGATGATATAAATGGTTGAGATACTAAAACTAATACAGCAGATAAGAAACTAATTAAAGTAAATAAAAGAAAAATGTTAAATAAAATTGGATTTTTTTCGGAGGTGCCAAAAGTCTTACTGTTTTTAAATACTGCCAATAGAGATTGAAGCATCCCGCCAATCCAAAAGAAACTGACACTGCCAGCAATAAGTAAAAATGTTTCATATACCCCAATTTCACCAACTCGTAATTTTGTCTTCGTTAATACTATACTTATAAGTAATAGAACACCAAATCTTACAATTTGAAAAAACTGCAATGCACTTACGTTTGTAATATATTTTTTTAAGTTCAAAATTCTAAAGATAAATTTTGAGATTAGATGAAAAATGCAAAGTAAAATTTATAATTATCATTTATTTTCAAGATAGGCAGCCATAATTTTTTGAATGTATTTACCTATTATATCAAATTCAAGATTAACAACCGTTCCGGGTTTTATATTATGAAAGTTTGTTACCATATAAGTAAAAGGAATTATTGCAACCGAGAACTGATTTTTTTTTGAGTTCACAACTGTTAAACTTACGCCATTTACAGATACAGAACCTTTTTCAACTGTAATATTCCCTGTAGAGTTGTCGTAGTTAAATGTAAAATACCAACTACCGTCAGACTCTTTTACTTCGGAACAAATCGCTGTTTGGTCAACATGCCCTTGTACCAAATGTCCGTCCAGTAGCTTGTCCATGGTCATACTTCTTTCAATGTTTACTTCGTCATTTACATGCAGTAGTCCCATATTTGATTTGTCAAGAGTTTCTTGAACTGCAGTAACTTTGTATATCTTTTGTTCTTTATCAATATCAACAACAGTTAGACACACACCATTATGCGAAACACTTTGATCAATTTTTAATTTATCGGCAAATGAACAAGTCAGATAAAAATGATAATTAGTACGGTCTTGTTCTATTTTTACAACTTTTGCTGTTTCTTCAACTATTCCTGAAAACATATATTTTATTATTTAATTTAAATACAAACTTACATAAAAGACTTAAATTATTAAACAATTATCAGATTTTAAATATTGCTCTAAATAAGCAAAAAATGTAAAAAACTTAAACTGAATTTTCCGGCAAAAAATCATCCGGTCCAATATGCCCAAATTTAATGTAGATGAAATCTAAAATCTTATTAATTTCTTCATTAGTTTGGGCAGTCAGTAACTTTAGTCTTGTTTCTTTAAAGTTTGGAATACATTTAAAATATAAAGCAAAATGTCTTCTCATTTCATATATTCCTCTTTGATTTTCTTTAAATTCCAGAGACTTTTCTAAATGTTCCTTAGCATACTCAACGAGTTTTGTAACTCCTGGTTTAGGCAGATCTTGACCAGTTTTTAAATAGTGTTTTATTTCTTGAAATATCCATGGTTTTCCAATCGAAGCTCTGCCAATCATTATTGCATCAACATTGTATTTGTCGAATTTTTCTGCTGCTGTTTTTCCATTTATGATATCTCCATTACCGATTATCGGAATTTTAATATTTGAGTTGTTTTTTACTTCACCAATATATGACCAGTCTGCTTGTCCTTTATACATTTGAGCTCTGGTTCTTCCATGGATTGTAAGAGCTTGAATGCCACAATCTTGCAACATCAGAGCCACCTCCATTATATTTATCGAATCTAAATCCCAACCTAATCTTGTTTTTACTGTTACAGGTAAAACTGAATTACTAACTACTTTTTCGGTAATTTCCTTCATCAGTGGAAGATTACGAAGCATTCCGGATCCTGCTCCACGATTTGCAATTTTCTTAACCGGACATCCAAAGTTGATATCTAAAACATCTGCCGAACTTTTATTAACTTGAAGTGTGGCTTTTTCCATGGCTTCAGCATTGTGGCCATAAATTTGTATTCCGACAGGATGTTCGTAATCATAGATTTTGAGTTTTTGCACACTTTTTCGAGCATCTCTGATGAGGCCGTCTGCAGAAATAAATTCGGTAAACATAAAATCAGCGCCGAATTTTTTACACATATATCTGAAAGAAGGATCAGTTACGTCTTCCATCGGAGCTAGAAAAACAGGTTTGTCGCAGAATTCCTGCTTACCAATTTTCAACATAAAGGAACAATAATCAAAGAGTCTGTTTAACTTCTACTTCATCAAAAGCTTCAACAATATCTCCAACTTTAATATCATTAAATCTATCAATATTTAAACCGCATTCGAGTCCAGGACCAACCTCTTTCACATCATCTTTAAATCGTTTAAGGCTTCCCAATTCTCCGGTATAGATAACGATACCATCGCGAATAATTCTTACTCTTGACTTTTTATATATCTTTCCGTCTGTAACTAAGCATCCTGCAACTGTACCAACTTTTGTAATTTTAAATACCTCTCTAATTTCGCAAGAACCTGTAATTGTTTCTTTTACAGTCGGAGAAAGCATGCCTTCCATAGCATCTTTGATTTCATTTATTGCATCGTAGATTATAGAATAAAGTCTTATTTCGATTTCTTCTTTTTCGGCTAGTTTACGTGCATAACTTGAAGGTCTAACCTGGAAGCCGACAATGATTGCATTTGATGCTGCAGCAAGCATAACATCAGATTCTGAAATTTGACCCACTGCTTTATGAATAATATTTACTGCAAAATTTTCAGTAGAAAGTTTAATAAGAGAATCTGAAAGAGCCTCAACCGAACCATCCACATCACCTTTAACAATAATATTAATTTCATTGAAATTACCTAAAGCAAGACGTCTTCCAATTTCATCAAGAGTAATATGTTTTTGAGTACGTAATCCTTGTTCGCGTTGTAACTGGAGACGTTTATTTGCAAGATTACGAGCTTCATGATCGCTTTCCATTACATTAAATTTGTCACCAGCCTGAGGAGCACCATTTAAACCTAGTACTAGAACCGGAGTTGATGGTCCTGCAATATCAAGTTTATGGCCTCTTTCGTTATACATAGCTTTTACTCTACCTGTCTGGCATCCTGCAAGTAATATATCACCCACCTTAAGAGTTCCTGCTTGAACTAAAAGAGTAGTTACATAGCCCCTACCTTTATCCAGCGAAGCTTCAATTACAGTACCGACTGCGTGTTTATTTGGATTTGCTTGTAATTCAAGGAGTTCAGCTTCGAGAAGCACTTTTTCAAGAAGTTCTTCAATATTGATACCTGCTTTTGCCGAAATATCCTGAGATTGATATTTTCCGCCCCAATCTTCAACCAAATAGTTCATATTTGCAAGAGACTCTCTTATTTTTTCGGGATTTGCGGCAGGTTTATCAATTTTATTTATAGCAAAAACAATCGGAACTCCTGCTGCACTAGCGTGATTGATAGCTTCAACGGTCTGAGGCATAATATTGTCATCAGCCGCTATGATGATAATAGCTACGTCTGTAATTTGAGCACCTCTGGCACGCATTGCGGTAAAAGCCTCGTGTCCCGGAGTGTCAAGGAAAGTTATTTGCTTTCCTCCCTCAAGAGTAACAGAATATGCTCCGATGTGCTGGGTGATTCCTCCGGCTTCTCCATCAACTACATTTGTGTGTCTTATTCTATCCAAAAGTTTAGTTTTACCATGGTCAACGTGTCCCATTACTGTAACAATTGGTGGACGAGGGATAAGATCTTCGGGATCATCTATTGTTTCTTCGATTTCGTTAAGTACTTCTGCACTTACAAATTCAACTTTATAACCGTATTCGTCTGCTACCAGTGACATTGTTTCAGCATCGAGGCGCTGATTTATTGAAACAAAAAGCCCTAGGCTCATACAGGTTGCAATTAATGTCGTTACAGGAACATTCATCATTGCCGATAACTCATTAACAGATACAAATTCTGTAACTTTTATAATGTTTTTTTCGAATTCGGTTCTTTCTATTTCTTCTTGACGTTTTTGAGAAACTAAATCACGTTTTTCTCGTCTGTGTTTCGAAGTCTTCGATTTTTGTTTGGGAGTTGTTAATCTAGCTAAAGTCTCTTTAATTTGTTTCTGTACATCTTCCTCGTCAATTTCCGGTTTTTTAGCTTTAAGAGGTTTTTTAGTTAATTTTTTCTTTTTTGAATCAACTCCGCTATCCGAATTCTCAATATTAATTTTTACTTTTTTGATTCGTTTTCTCTTTGATTTACGCTCTTCTTTTTCTTTTTCGCGTATTTTTTGTCTTTCTTCTTTTGCAACTATTTTCTTTTTCTCCGACTCCTCTTGCTTCTTTAAGTAGTTATCTATATCAATCCTACCAACAACATTTGGACCAGTCAGTTTTACTATTTTAGTTTCAATGAATTCAGATTCTATATTTTGAGAAGAAGATATTTCAGCTTCAGGTATTATAACTTCTTTTTCAATGCTCTGTGGAGCATCATCCTGTTTGTCGGTTGAAGATTCCGGTATTACAGATATGTCAATTTCAGCATCAGGTGTTACAACCTCTTCAGAAGCATTTTTAACAGCATTTGATTTTCCTTTAGATGACTTTTTTTCTTCAGTTTTAGATTTTTTTTCTGCTTCTTTTTCTTCAGTAGATTTTCTTTTTGGACGAGTTTTTTGATTTATTTGATCTAAATTAATAGTTCCTATAACTTTTATGCCCTCTTGCTTGTCATCGTTTGTATCTTTTATTACCTGCTGAATAATAGATGTTTTAGTCTCTTCATTTTTGGTAACAATTGCCTCATCAGTTTTTGTTATTATTTCTTTTACCGTTTTTTCCGAGGGTTGCTCTGTATTCTTTTTTGTATCAGGAATTGTTTCAATAACTTTTTCTGAAACCGGCAATTCTTCTGCAGAAGTAACTTTTTCTACAACTTTAGTTTGTTTTTCAAGAGAAATATTAATTTCCTTATTTTCTCTTGCCTGTTCTGTGTTTTTTAAGGCTTTTTCTTTTAAAGATTTAGATTCTTTAAATTCTTCGTTAAGGATATCAAGACATTCAAAAGGCAGTTTTGCATTCGGATTGTTCTCGACTGAATAACCTTTTTTGACCAAAAAATCAATTATTGTAGAAGTCCCTACATTTAATTCTCTGGCAATAGTGCTAAGCCTTATTGGTTTACTCTCTGAAGTCATAAATTTTTATATTACTCTATATTTATTCTTATTCAAATTCAGATTTTAAAATTGTTAAAACATCAACAATCGTTTCTTCTTCAAGATCTGTTCTTTTTATAAGCTCTTCTTTACTTAATTCTAATACGCTACGAGCTGTATCACAGCCAATGCCTTTTAATACATCAATAACCCATTGTTCGATTTCGTCTGAGAACTCGTCTAATGCAACATCATCTTCGCCCTCATCCATTTCGCGATATACATCTATTGTCATCCCTACAAGCTGACTAGCTAATTTAATATTAAGACCACCTTTTCCAATAGCTAATGATACCTGATCGGGGTTAAGATAAACATCTGCTCTTTTATCTTCGCCATTGATTTTTATTGAAGTAATCTTTGCCGGGCTAAGGGCTCTCTGAATGAATAGTTGTGTGTTCGTTGTATAGTTTATAATGTCAATGTTTTCGTTGTGTAATTCCCTTACAATACCATGAATACGGCTTCCTTTCATTCCAACACACGCTCCAACCGGGTCAACTCTTTCGTCATAAGATTCGACAGCTACTTTTGTACGTTCTCCCGGAACGCGTACGATTTTCTTTATAGTAATAAGACCGTCAAGAATTTCCGGAATTTCTAATTCAAAAAGTCTTTCGAGAAATACAGGTGATGTCCTTGAAAGTTTAATAAGAGGAGTGCCATTTTTTAATTCTACACTCAGCACAACTGCTCTAATTGTATCTCCTTTACGATATCTATCGTTCGGAATTTGTTCACTTTTTGGCAGTATAAGTTCTGTACCGTCATCGTCCAAAACTAAGATCTCACGTTTCCATGTTTGGTAGATTTCGCCAATAATAATTTCGCCGACTTTATCTTTATATTTAAGATAAATATTGTCTTTTTCTCTTTCGAGAATTTTTGCTTGTAAGTTTTGCTTAAGTGTCAGAATTGCTCTTCTGCCAAAATCTTCAAGTTTGATTTCATCCGAATATTCTTCTCCGGGTTCAAAATCCTCATCAATTTGTCTCGCTTCTGATAAAGGGATTTGGGTGTATTTGTCAACGAAGTCACTATCTTCAACAACAATTCGTGAACGCCAAATTTCAACATCACCTTTTGTATCGTTGACAATAACATCAAATTTGCTGTCCTCACCAAAGATTTTTGTAAGTGTTGAAATGAAAACATCTTTTAAAACCCCGATCATTGTCGGACGATCAATACTTTTTAGTTCCTTAAATTCTGCAAAGGTATCTACCAGATTATTATGCAATTCCATAAATCAAATAATTTAAAATTTCTAAATAAAAGAAATTACTCTTCTTGTTGACTTAATATTATTAAATTTTATTTCAATTTCTTCTTTAATTTTTTGCTTTTTGTTTTCGATTTTTTTTGTTTTTTCTTGTTCAATTATTATTGAATCATCATTTACCTTCAATAATTTTCCTGCAAATTTTTCTCCATCAATCAATATAATTTCTATTTCGGTATTGATGCTTTTAACATACTGTTCTCTTATTTTAAAAGGATTTGATAATCCGGGTGAACTTACCTCAAGAGAATAGTCTTCCTCATCGCGGTTAAGACATGCTTCAACACCCCTGCTGATTCTTTGACAATTTTCAATCGAAATTCCGCTATAATCATCGACATAAATGATAATATCATTTGAACGATTGATTTTAATTTCAACCAAAAACTCACTTTCTTTTAGAAGTGGTTTGCAGATTTTTTCTATGTCTTCTTTTTTTATCATTTGTCTTTAATAAAACAGGGGACTAATTGGTCCCCTGGTTTTTTAACCCAAAAAGCAGTGCAAAATTAAGGTAAATTTTTTAAATACCAAATATTTTTACAGAAAATGGCTTTTATACGAGATAATTACACTGATAATTAATAAAACACAGATTTAGAAAAAGTATGTTTGAGGATAATATTATCTTTTTAAACATAAATTCACTATTTATCAAATTTTACTATTAATTTCGCAGCAAATTTTGAATTTTAATATAAATATATCTTAATGATGGAAGAAAAATTGTTTCAGGAATTTCCACCTATTTCCACACAAGCCTGGGAGGAAATCATTCAGAAAGATCTAAAAGGAGGCGATTATGATAAAAAGCTTATATGGAAAACTCTGGAAGGTTTTCCTGTAAGACCTTATTATCGCAGTGAGAATCTTAATAATTTGGGATATCTTAAAAATAATCCCGGAGAATTTCCTTATGTAAGAGGGGTTGATTATAAAGGGCTTAAAGTAATCCGCCAAGATATAAGGGTTAAGGACGTTAAAGTTGCCAACAAACAAGCCACAGGTCTTATTTCTGCAGGAGTTACTTCGCTTGGATTTATTTTCCCGCAAGAATTGAACAAGGAAGAGTTCATGAAATTGATGGCAGGCATTAACATTGAAAAAGTGGAAATTAATTTTGTTGCTGATAATATGACAACAAAATATATTGATTTTCTGATAGAATATGCCAAAACCTGTTCATATAGTCTGAAAAACATTAAAGGTTCGAATAGCTTTGATCCATTAGCATATATGATTTTACATGGTAAGGCTTTATGCGGAAATGGACAATGTCATTGTGCTGAAGAAATACTGACAAAATACTCGGATTTGTTGCCGGAATTTAGTTTGATAAGTGTAAATGCATCAAATTATCATAATGCCGGAGGTTCTGCTGTACAGGAACTTGCTTTTGCTCTTGCTGAAGGAGCCGAATATCTAAGCATGCTCAATGGACAAAATATTGATGTGGTTGCTCCGCGTATAAAATTCAACTTTGCAGTTGGGTCGAATTACTTTATGGAAATTGCAAAACTTAGAGCGGCTCGTTTGCTGTGGGCTAAAATTGTGGAAGCAAATGATTGTAAAAATATTGAGAGTACAAAAATAAACATGCATTGCGAAACATCGCAGTGGAATAAAACTATATATGATCCTTATGTAAACATGCTTAGGGCAACTACCGAAGCAATGGCTGCCATAATTGGAGGAACAGGTTCTTTGACCGTTATTCCATTTGATGATTCGTTTGCGGAGCCTTCAGAGTTTTCACTTCGCATTGCTAAAAATGTTCAATTAATTATTAGAGAAGAAGCTCATTTTGGTAAAGTTGTTGACCCTGCTGCCGGATCTTATTACATAGAAAATTTGACAGACAACCTGATCGAAAAAGCATGGGATTTATTTCTTAAGCTTGATGAGTTGGGAGGTTTTACCGAAGCGGTTAAAACAGGTTTTATTCAGGATAGTATAAACCAAACTGCAAAACTCAGGAATTCGAACATTGCAACAAGAAGGGAGATTGTATTAGGAACAAATCAGTATCCGAACTTTAATGAAGTGATATCAAATGTTAAGATTTCAGAAAAGTCAAAGCCTGTAGGTGAACAATACAAGACTATAAGTCTGTACAGAGGTTCGGAAGAATTTGAAAAGTTAAGATCAGCGACAGACAAATCTGGTAAACGACCAAAGGCATTTATGTTGACAATTGGCAATCTCAATTTTAGAAAAGCCAGAGCACAGTTTAGTTGTAATTTTTTCGCATGTGCAGGCTTTGAAGTTATTGACAACAATGGTTTTGAAAGCATTGAAGATGGTATGAAAGAAGCGGCAAAGAGAACTGCTGATATTATAGTTTTGTGTAGTTCAGATGAAGAATATGAAAAATTTGCAATTGAAGCCATAGAAAAAGCAGGGCAACGAATTTTGGTTATTGCAGGGAACCCTGTTTGCAAACCGGATTTGGAAACAAAAGGAGTGAAGAATTTCATTCATGTCAGGTCAAATGTCCTTGAAGAACTCAAAAGCTATCAAAAACAACTTGGTATTAACTAAAAATTGAAGCAGACATGAAACCTAATTATAAAAATATTAATATTAAATCGAAATACGAAAAGGGGAAACCCGACAAAAGTGTAACGGAAAAGAATTGGATTACCGCTGAACAGATACCGGTAAAACCACTATATTCCGAAGAAGATCTGAAAAATATGGAGCATCTTGATTATGCAGCAGGTGTTCCGCCTTATTTAAGAGGACCATATTCGACTATGTATGTTATGCAACCCTGGACGATTCGTCAATATGCAGGATTTTCTACTGCAGAAGAATCAAACGCATTTTACAGGCGTAATTTAGCTGCCGGTCAGAAAGGGCTTTCGGTTGCTTTCGATTTAGCTACGCACAGAGGTTATGATTCTGACCATCCAAGAGTTGTTGGAGATGTGGGCAAAGCCGGCGTTGCAGTTGATTCGGTACTTGATATGAAAATATTATTTGATCAGATACCATTAAATAAAATGTCGGTATCAATGACGATGAATGGTGCGGTGTTACCTGTGCTGGCATTTTATATTGTTGCTGCAATGGAGCAAGGGGCAAAACTCGAAGAGCTTGCCGGAACAATTCAAAATGATATTCTGAAAGAATTTATGGTAAGGAACACTTACATTTATCCACCGGAGTTTTCAATGAAAATTATCGGGGATATTTTCAGGTTTACTTCACAGAATATGCCTAAATTCAATTCGATATCAATTTCGGGTTATCACATGCAGGAAGCGGGAGCAACCAATGATATAGAACTTGCCTATACTTTAGCTGACGGTTTGGAATATTTGCGTACAGGGATTAAATCGGGACTTGATATAGATGCATTTGCACCAAGGTTATCATTTTTCTGGGCTTTGGGTATGAATCATTTTATGGAAATTGCCAAGATGAGGGCAGCAAGATTATTATGGGCGAAAATGGTTAAACAGTTTAACCCGAAAAACCCGAAATCTCTTGCATTGCGTACACATACTCAAACTTCGGGCTGGTCGCTTACCGAGCAAGACCCTTTCAACAATATCGCAAGAACCTGCATCGAGGCGATGGGAGCAGCTCTGGGGCATACACAGTCTCTTCATACCAATGCTTTAGATGAGGCTATTGCTTTACCTACAGATTTTTCAGCTCGTATTGCGCGTAACACTCAAATTTATATTCAGGAAGAAACAAATATTTGCAAACAAGTTGATCCATGGGCAGGCTCATATTATGTAGAATCTTTGACACATGAGATTGCCCATAAAGCATGGAAACTAATCGAAGAAGTAGAATCTCTTGGCGGTATGGCAAAAGCTATAGAATCGGGGATACCTAAAATGAGGATAGAAGAAGCTGCAGCACGCACACAGGCGCGTATTGACAGTGGTCAGCAAATAATTGTAGGAACTAATAAATATCGTCTCGAAAAAGAAGATCCGATAGATATTCTAGATGTTGACAATACCGCAGTAAGAGATTCACAAATAAAAAGATTACAAAAACTGCGTGCCGAAAGAAACGAAGCCGAGTGTCAGGCAGCTTTGGCAGCTATTACAAAATGTGCCGAAACAGGTAATGGGAATTTACTTGAATTAGCCATTGATGCTGCTAAGAAAAGAGCTAGTTTGGGCGAAATTTCTGATGCATGCGAAAAAATAGCAGGAAGGTATAAAGCAGTGATAAGAACAATTTCAGGAGTTTACTCCTCAGAGTCAAAAAATGATCCCGATTTTGATAAAGCTCGGGATTTATGTAGCAAATTTGCTGCAAAAGAGGGCCGTCAGCCTCGTATAATGATCGCCAAAATGGGTCAGGACGGACATGATCGTGGTGCAAAAGTAGTTTCAACCGGATATGCCGATGTAGGTTTTGATGTTGATATGGGACCACTTTTCCAAACTCCCGAAGAAGCCGCAAAACAAGCAGTTGAGAATGATGTTCATATTTTAGGAGTGTCATCATTGGCTGCCGGACACAAAACTTTAGTCCCTTCAGTTATTGAAGAGCTTAAAAAACTTGGCAGAGAAGATATTATGGTAATTGCCGGAGGAGTTATTCCTTCGCAGGACTACCAATTCTTATACGATGCCGGTGTAGCTGCAATTTTTGGACCCGGAACTTCAGTTTCTAAAGCAGCAATACAGATATTGGAATTGTTGCTGAGAGATTGAGGGGACTTTTATTATTTGTGATCATTATATTCCAAATTATCCATAAATTTGGGATAAACATAAATAAAACATAATTCTCTACACTCTGTTCTGATAAAAACCACATTTTCATCTCAAAAACTAAGATTTTTCAAACATTTCAGGAATCTAATCCCTACTTTTTCAAAAATCACTTACTCCCATTTCCGCAAGCTTCCCGGCTAAGTAAAGTGGCAACGAAACAAGATTGTAAGTAAGCTGATTTTTACCTGGGATATTTACTGCTGCTTGTAAGTTCTTTCCCATAGAAGGGACATCAAGATTTAATCTAATACCGGTTTTCTTGTTTTTTTCCGCTAAAAATATGTGTAATGATTTTAATGTTCCTCTTTTACCGGCTTTAATTTCTATGGGATAGACATTATTTTCAATTTGGAACAAGCAATCAATTTCTGCATTGGAATTCTTGGCTTCGCGTATCCAATAATTCAGTTTTTGCTCATGATAAGGTATGCTGCCAGCTATAAATTCCTGTAAAACAAACTGCTCTGCCAAAGTCCCTTCAAAAGCTGTAACAAGATTGTCTAAATTTACAAGTTTTATGCCTGCCAAATGATTTAGCATGCCAATATCAACAAAAATTGGTTTAAAAACATCTTTGTCTTGTAATTGAGTAAGTGGTACGCTTGAAGATCTTGTATGTCTAACCAAATGAATTATCCTTGTCATTTCAAGTTTTAGAAAGGCATCTTTTAGAAGGCTTGAATGGACACTTGTACTTATATTTGAATATTTTACCTTTGAACCAATATTGTTGGCTACATAATGCAAAACATCTTTTAGATATTCCTGCTGTTTTCTGGTGCCGTATTTGGCAAAATCAAACTGAATAGACTGAACAAGCCCTGAATGTATTTTTTCTATTCCTGATAATTCCTTTTCGTTTACATAATGAGCAACTGCTTCAGGCATTCCTCCAATAAAAAAATACAAACGGAGTAACTCCAATATGCGCTTATGAATTGCAATACCAATTGTTTTTTGAGAGGCAAAATCATCAATCGCTTTTACAAGTCCGTTTTCTTCTATTGCAATAAGAAATTCGCTAAAAGTCATAGGATACATAAATGCAAAATCAACTCTACCTACCGGCATAGAGTACCGCATTTCATTCAGAGTGATATCTAATAAGGAACCTGCTGATATGACATGCAAGCCAGGCTTTTGCTCGTAAAAATAACGTAAAGATGCAATTGCATTCGGCGAAACCTGTATTTCATCAATAAAAAGTAAGGTCTCTCCATCAATAATCGGAACTTGATATAGAGCAGTAAGTTCATTAATTATTTGTTGAGGATTTAGACTTTCAAATACATGCTGTAGATTTCTGTCTTGCTCTAAATTAATTTTAAGAAAATGTTTAAAGTTCTCTTTTGCAAACTTCTCAATAGTGTATGTTTTGCCTACCTGTCGTGCACCCCGAATGATTAATGGCTTACGATATAAACTAGTTTTCCAGTCTGATAAATACTTTTCAATTTCCCTATACATATTACTTATTTTTAGCAAAATTACAAAATAATATTGGATTTAAGAAATAAATTGCCAAAACACTATTGGAATTAGGTAGTTGCGTAGCCAAAACACAGTTGGAATTTGGAATTTATACCATGTTGTCTTTGGTTCTAAATAGGCTTTATTCTGAATTATAGAAGCATTTTTCAGTATCAAATAAACTCTATCTCTACTAGACAGCCTGTAATTTTTAGTTGAATTAATTAAAAAAACTCGTCTGTTTGTGTTGTGAAAAGACGAGTTTTCCATTTTTATGCGTTTATATTTTTTACTGATTCAATATCAACGGCATTCCGTCAGGGCCCGAGCCGATTATTACAGTTTTGGCATTACTTGAGTTTGCCAATTTTAGAGTAGCTTCTATCCCCCTCATTTTTAAAAGATTAGGAGTAAGGCTGCTATTGATAATCATATTGGCTTTTGCTTCTCCTTCGGCTTCGATACGTTTACGTTCTGCTTCTTTTTGCTCTTTTTCGAGTTTAAACTGATATGCAAGAGACTCTTGTTCTTGTTTTAGTTTCATTTCGATCGCTTCCTTGATTTGAGGAGGCAGATTTATTGAGCGAATTAAAACAGCCTTTGTCTCAACAGAATTAGCCTGAAGTTTTTGTGTTGTTTCATTAATGATTTCCAATTCAACCTCAGCTCTTTTAGTAGAATATATTTCTTCTGCTGTATATCTTCCCATCACTTGTCTTACTGTAGATCTAACTTCAGGTATTATCAACTGATTCATATAGTCTTCTCCGAATTGCTGATGTAAAAATGGCAATCTGTTTGGAATGGGGTTAAAACGAACCGAAACCTCTACATTAATTGATAATCCGTTTTTATCCAGAACGTCCAATGTTTCTTCTGTTTTGCGTTCCTTTACGTTGTAAACGATAAAGTCATTCCATGGAGCAACAATATGAAATCCCGGATTAAAGATATTTACTGTATCTAAACCTGACCCAAAGGGTCTGAAAACAATGCCTCTTTCGCCGGGTTTAATTATATAAAACATCGAACTGCTGAATAAAATCAGGATAAACAACAATATTGCAAATGCAATAATAAATTTTCTGTACTTTTTAAAATCCATATACTTTTAATTTAAATTATTTCGGACTAACACATAAAATCGGGACATTTGATTGCCTTATTAAAATATTTGCCATACTTCCTACAAAGAACTTTTGAATTTTTGTTTCTTGTCTGGTCATGATTACTATAAGATCAGCTTTAATATCGTCAGCATAATCATTAATAGTATTAGCCATTATACTGATGTCGTTTTTTGTTTTAAATAGTTCTGTTTTACAATTTATTCCAAGCTTATCAAAAACAGAACGAACAAGCATTAATTGATCGGATAGTTTATCTCTTTCAATTTCATCCGAAAAACTTGTAGCAGTAACAATATGAACAGTAGAATTATAAATCTTGGCAATTTTTATTGTTTGCTCAATTTTTTGTTTGGTTTCTTTTGTTAAGTCTAAAGGTAACACAATGTTTTCGCAACCTGATTTCTGAAATTTGCCTGCAAAAACTACCATTGGACAATCAACCTGGCTTACAAGCCTTAAAGTTGTTGAGGCTCTTGCTTTTTCTGAAACGTCAGTACCAATAAAAATATATGAAGGCCTTAGTTCCTTTTCGACATTTAGTATGTTCGAAATTATATTCCCGCTTTCAATTCTTGTTTGAATTTTTGCTCCTGTTTCGCTGCTGTATTGGTCCGCTATTTTATTAAGTTTATTTTGAATAGTATCAATATCAAAAGCACTCTTATTAACAGCTTTTATGTTCTGAATAATATGTAGCAAACATATGTCAGCACCTGTTTTGGCTGAAAAGAAAACACTTTGTTTAAATGCTATTTCAGCTTGTGGAGAGAAATTTGTCGGGACAAGAATTCTATTCTTTATCATAAATTACATTTATAAATTTGATACATCAAACTAATTTCTTATATTTACAAATATAAATAAAATATTTAATTTATGAAACAAATTGCAGAATCTGAATTAATAATTAATAATGACGGAAGTATATTTCACTTGCATTTAAAACCGGAACAACTTGCCGAAAATGTTTTATTGGTAGGAGATCCGGGCAGGGTAGCACTAATTTCTAATCATTTCGATAAAATAGAACATAAAGTACAGAACAGAGAATTTATAACTCATACAGGTTGGTACAAAGGGGTACGCTTTTCTGCTCTTGCCACCGGTATCGGTACTGACAATATTGACATTGTTCTCAATGAATTGGATGCTCTGGTAAATATTGATTTGAAAACAAGAATTCCGAAAGCAAAAAAATCGAGTTTAAATCTTGTGCGAATTGGAACTTCCGGAGGATTACAGGAAGATATGGAAGTAGATTCTTTTTTAATGTCGGAAACAGCAATAGGTTTTGACGGACTATTGAATTTCTATAAAAGAAGAGATGAGGTTTGTCGTCTTGATATTGAAAAAGCTTTTGTAAATCACATGCAATGGAACACAAAGATAGCGACTCCTTATTTTGTTGATGCTTCAGGCGAACTGATGAATAAAATAGGAAAAGACATCAGAAGAGGGTTGACAATCTCTGCTCCTGGATTTTATGGGCCTCAGGGTAGAGAGTTAAGACTTGAAATACAAGATGCAAATATAAATGATAAAATACGAGCATTTAGATTTGATGACAAATGTATCACGAATTACGAAATGGAAAGTTCAGCTTTGTTTGGATTATCGGCACTGCTAGGACATAAGGCTGCAACAATCTGTGTAATTATTGCAAATCGTTACGCCAAACAATACAGCAAGGATTATAAACCGTCTATACACGCGTTAATAGAAATTGTTTTAAATAGAATGGCAGAATAATCTGTTATATCACTTTTTGATTTCTTCTAAAGTCTATTTTGCATCATTTGTTTAAGAGAGGTCTTCCAGTCAAGAATGTTAAAATTAAAGACAGAAATAATCTTTGATTTGTCTAAAACACTATATGCAGGTCTTTTGACTTTTGATGGGAATTCGTTACTAGCGACAGGAATGATTGGAATTTTATCTCCTGAAATATTAATAATTTCAACAGCAAACTCATACCAAGAGCAAATTCCACTATTTGAATAATGATATATCCCCGGATGCCATTCTTTTTTATCGGAAAATTTTGAAACAATCAGCATAATTGTTTCTGCCAAATCTCCTGCATAAGTTGGAGAGCCTTGCTGATCGCTTACAATTCTTAACTCGTCTTTTTCTTTCGCAAGCCTTAGAATTGTTTTCACAAAATTAGATCCATGTTCACTATAAAGCCATGATGTTCTAATAATTATAGCCTCTGGATTGTTACTTAAAACCTTTATTTCCCCATCAAGTTTTGTCTTTCCGTAAACAGACTGAGGATTTGTTTGGCTGCCTTCTTTATATGGAGTTCCAGAAAGTCCATCGAATACATAATCGGTTGAAATGTGAATAAATTTGGCGTTATTTTGTTGACATTTTTCAGCTATATAGGCAGGAGCAAGGCTGTTTATTAGTTCAGCATTTTTAAAGTCGTCTTCTGCTTTGTCAACTGCAGTATAAGCTGCACAATTAATTACTAGGTCAATTTTATTTTCAAAAAGTTTGCCAATTTGTGATTTGGAGCTCAAATCAATTTCTTCGATGTCAACAAATAAGAATTCGTAGTTTTTATATTGTAATGATAATTCCTTGAGTTTTGTTCCTAGCTGTCCTTTTGACCCTGTTACTACTACTTTCATAGTTAAAAGTTTTTTTCGGCATTTAAAAAATCAGGGTGATTAAGATCTTTTTGTGAAATGATGCGTTTATTTTCGGGAATCAACCAGTCAATATTAAGAAATTCATCTTTTAATGTAATTCCTCTTTCAAAAGGTTGTTGGTAATATTCATCACACATATAAGCAAAAATTGCAAAATCCGATAAAACGGAAAATCCATGAGCAAAACCTTTTGGGATTAAAAACTGTTTTTTGTTTTCTGACGATAATCTTACAGAGTGATATTTTCCATAAGTCGGTGAATTTTTCCTTAAATCCACCGCAACATCCAGAACTTCGCCGGAAATTACTCTTACCAATTTTGACTGTGCATATGGATTTAATTGATAATGCAATCCGCGAATAACTCCGTATGCCGATCCTGACTCGTTGAATTGGACGGGGTTAAAATCAATGCTGTTTTCTTGAAGTAAATTTTTATTCCATGATTCTAAAAAGTATCCGCGACTATCACCAAACACTGAAGGTTCCAAAATAAATAAGCCTTCGATATCAGTTGTAATTATCTTCATAATGGCAAATTATTATTAAGCACTTTTATTAGATATTGACCGTATTGACTTTTCTTTAGCGGTTCGATAAGATTCTCTAGTTGTTTTTTGTCAATAAAGCCTCTGCTATAAGCGATTTCTTCTATACAAGAAGCTTTTAATCCCTGTCTGGTTTCTAATGTTTCGATAAAATTTGCAGCTTGTAAAAGACTTTCAGGAGTGCCTGTGTCAAGCCATGCAAAACCACGACCAAGAAGTTTTATTTGTAAGCGGTTTTCGGACAAATAAATATTATTTAGATCGGTAATTTCATATTCGCCACGCTTTGATGGTTTCAGGCTTTTTGCTTTTTGTACTACGTCATTACTGTAAAAGTATAATCCGGTAACAGCATAATTTGATTTAGGTTTTTCGGGTTTCTCCTCAATAGAAATCACATTCATTTTTTTGTCGAATTCAGCCACTCCGTATCTTTGAGGGTCATTAACGTAATATCCGAAAATAAGTGCTCCATCTTTAAGATTTGCAGCATTTAAAAGTACTTTACCAAAACCCTGACCATAAAAAATATTATCTCCTAAAACCAAACAAACGTTATCATTACCAATAAATTCTTCTCCTATTACAAATGCTTGCGCAAGTCCATCGGGAGACGGTTGAATTTTATAGCTAATTTTCATTCCCAGTTGTGATCCATCTCCAAAAAGTCTTTCGTACAGCCCAATGTCAACTGGTGTTGAAATGATAAGGACTTCACGAATCCCAGCCAGCATAAGTGCTGACAATGGATAATATATCATAGGTTTGTCGTAAACCGGAATAATTTGTTTGGATATGCTTATGGTTATTGGATGTAGTCTTGTTCCTGCTCCACCGGCTAAAATTATACCTTTCATTATAATACTTGTTTAAAATAATCAATAGTTTTCACTAAACCTTTATCAAGATTCGTCTTAGGTTCCCAGTTGTTCAATAGTTTTTTTGCCAGACTAATATCCGGTTTACGTTGAATAGGATCATCTTCGGGTAAAGTATGATATTCAATTTTGCTTTTCGATCTTGTTATCGAAATAATTCTGTCAGCCAATTCCAGCATATTGAATTCTTCAGGATTACCAATGTTTACAGGGCCAATCACATCGTTTTCTGTATTCATCATTCTTATAAGAGCTTCAATCAGGTCGTCAACATATTGAAACGAACGTGTTTGTTTTCCATCCCCATAAATAGTGATAGGTTTATTTTGTAATGCTTGTACTATAAAGTTAGAGATTACTCTGCCATCATTGGGCAACATGCGTGGTCCGTAAGTATTAAAAATTCTTACAATTTTAATTTTTACATTATTCTGTTTGTGATAGTTGATAAATAAAGACTCTGCACATCTTTTCCCTTCATCATAGCAGGATCTGGAACCGATAGGATTTACATTTCCCCAGTATGACTCAGTTTGTGGATGAATGTCGGGATCACCATAAACTTCGCTTGTAGATGCCTGAAGGATTTTTGCTTTTATCCTTTTTGCAAGCCCAAGCATATTAACTGCACCCATTACCGATGTTTTTATTGTCTTAATGGGATTAAATTGATAATGTACTGGAGAAGCAGGACATGCGAGATTGTAAATTTCGTCTGCCTCAACATAAAAAGGCATTGTTATATCATGCCTTATCAATTCAAAATATGGATTATCCAGAAGATGAACGACATTAGATTTTGCTCCGGTAAAAAAATTATCTACACAGATAACTTCATTTCCTTCTTTCAGCAATCTTTCGCATAAATGAGAACCGATAAAACCGGCACCTCCGGTAACGAGTATTTTTTTCATTAATACTTATTTTTTGTAAAAATAGAAGTATTTTTTCAGATATACAATTTAATATCTGACATAATATACATTAGCCTATTATAATGACACGTAATCTAATGATTACAATTGTATAGAATATCATTCAAAAATACACAATTGGTAATCTGAAAGAATTTATTTAAGAATAATCATTTGCTGACCTCTGCTAACGATATCTCCGGGTTTAACCAGGATTTTGTCAACAACTCCGTTTCTTTCAAACTTAATCTGATTATTCATTTTCATAGCTTCAATTACTAACATAGAATCACCTTCATGGACATTGTTACCTTCGTGTACAAATATTTCAACAATAGTCCCCGGAATTATTGAAGTTATAATTCTGTCATCAGGTTGTTTCCATTTTTTCTTTTTCTCAAACGAAGTTATTGAGAATGTATCATATTCTATATCATCAATAACAATTTTGATATTATTTTCATTCATAATTAACAAGATTAAAATGGAGGAATTCCATGTTTTTTATCAGATTTAACAACCACTTTGTTACGACATAGTAAAAGTGCATGTAAAAGCATTTCACGAGTTTCAGCCGGTTCGATAACCGCATCTACGTATCCTTTTGCAGCTGCAACATAAGGATTTGCAAAACGTTCTTTGTACTCCTCTACTTTTTGTTTTCTCATTTCGTCAGGGTTTTCTGCTTCAGAAATTTCTTTGCGGAAAATAATATTAGCGGCTCCTTGTGGTCCCATTACTGCAATTTCGGCAGTAGGCCAAGCATAAACAAAATCGGCATTAAGATGTCGTGAACTCATTGCAATATAGCCTCCACCATAAGCCTTGCGCAAGATTACTGTAATTTTAGGAACAGTTGCTTCCGAATATGAATACAAAATCTTAGCACCATGGCGAATAACTCCTGCATGCTCTTGATCAATTCCCGGCAAATAACCCGGAAGGTCAACAAGAGTAATTATAGGGATGTTAAAAGCATCGCAGTAACGAATAAAACGAGCTGCTTTATCTGAGCAATCTACATCTAGTACACCTGCCAGGTAAAGAGGTTGGTTAGCAACGAAGCCAACAGTTTTTCCGCCTATACGGCCAAATCCGACAACGATATTTTTAGCAAATCTTTCCATTACTTCGATAAAATCTGATTTATCGGAAATTGCTTTAATGATATCTCTTACATCGTAGGGTTTTGAGGGATCAACAGGTACAACGGAATTTATATCAATATTTACTTCAGGTTTGTCTGATGTTTTTTCGTCATTTTGAGGAATATTATTATGAGGTATAAAAGATAATAATTTTCGAATTTGTTTAAAACACTCTTCTTCGTTGTGAGCAAAGAAATGTGCATTACCGGTAATTTCACTGTGAACGCGGGCTCCTCCTAAATCTTCCTGTGAAATTTCTTCGCCTAAAACTGTTTTGATTACCTCTGGTCCGGTAATAAACATTTTAGATACTTTATCAACTACAAAAACATAATCGGTTAGTGCAGGAGAATAAACAGCACCCCCGGCACAAGGTCCTAAAATGACTGAAATCTGGGGTATGATACCACTAGCTTGAGTGTTACGATAGAATATGTCACCATAACCGGCTAATGAGCCAACGCCTTCCTGAATGCGAGCTCCACCTGAATCGTTAATTCCAATACAAGGAACTTTCATTTTCATAGCAACATCCTGAATTTTGGTAATCTTCATTGCGTGTCTGTATCCAAGAGAGCCTCCAACAACAGTAAAGTCTTGAGCAAATACACAAATTGGTTTGCCTTCGACAAGTCCGGTGCCGATTACAACACCATCTCCATTTAATACTTTATCTGCCATCCCGAAATCACGGGCGTCATGCTGAATGAATAAATCATATTCATTAAAAGTCCCCTTATCTAAAAGGAGATCTATTCTTTCGCGTGCAGTTAACTTACCTGACTCTTTCTGTTTTTGAATAGCCTTTTCGCCTCCGCCCATCATTACTTCCTGGCGTTTTTGGATTAAAGCTTCGATTTTCTCATTTTTGTTCATATTATTAAAGTTGGTTATACATTATTAATTATTATTTAGGTGCAGTAAAATAAATTCCGGCAGCAATTAGTGCAAATAATATGTTCGGTATCCAAACGGAAAACATTGCACTAAAAATTCCATTAATTGCAAATACTGTAGCAAAACGCATGAATAGAATATAAGAGAAACTAAGTAGAATTCCAATCCCGACATTTATTCCCAGCCCTCCTCTGATTTTTCGAACAGATAAAGCAAAACCAATCAATGTTAAAATAAATGTTGCAAAAGGTGCCGCAATTCTAGTATGTTTTTCAATTTCACTTGTTACCACAGCAGATGTCCCGGATAATTTTTGTTCTGCAATCAATTCTTTTAATTCTTGCCGGTTCATTGCTTCGATTGCACTGTTTTTACTTTGAAAATCACTAGGCTTGATTCTGAAAGCAGTATCTAATCTTAATCCGGTTATTAGTTCTTCTTTGTTTTTATCGAAATTTCGAATATAATAATTTTGTAAAATCCATTTTTGATTGATAGAATCCCAAATCATCATTTCGGCATTAAGCTTAGATTTAAGTTTCACTCCGTCAAATTCCTCCAGAGTCATTCGTAAACCCATATTTCTGAATTGGTTGTAACTCTCGACATAAAAATATATGCCCGGATAAATTTGTCTGTGAATATTGTAACCGCCATATCTGGCATCCTTGTTCTTTAAATATAAAGACTGAAATTGAATTCTTTTTTTGTTGGAATCAGGGATAACATAATTGCCTAATACAAATGAAAATATTGTAATTACTGTAGCTGCAATAAAATAGGGGTAAAGTAACCTGTGTAAACTAATTCCACTACTGAACATGGCAATAAATTCTGTTTTGGCAGCCATCCTTGAAGTGAAGAATATTACAGAAATAAAAACGAATAAGGAACTGAAAAGATTTGCAAAATATGGGATAAAATTTAGATAATAATCAAATAGGATAGAACTTAGCGGTGCCCCCTTATCCAGGAAGTCATCCATCTTTTCGGAAACATCAAAGATGATTGCAATAAGAATAATCAAAGTAAGGGCAAGAAAGAATGTCCCTAAGAATTTTTTTATAATATAGATATCAATTTTTTTCAATCAAATTCTTTGATTTAGTTTTTCTATCGTTTGATTCTTCCATATTTTAAAATCGCCGTTTTTAATGTGTTCTCTAGCCTCCTGCATCAATCTTAAATAAAAACTAAGGTTATGAATACTCGCAATTTGAGCCCCAAGCATTTCTCCCGAAATCACCAAATGGCGAAGGTAAGCTTTTGTATAAATTTTGTCAACAAAGCTTGTCCCTGATTCATCAATGGGGCTGTAATCATATTCCCATTTTTTATTTCTCATGTTCAAAGTCCCGTCCATAGTAAACAGCATTCCGTTACGTGCATTTCTTGTTGGCATAACACAATCGAACATATCAATTCCTCTTTCAATTCCTTCGAGAAGATTAATAGGTGTACCAACTCCCATAAGGTAGCGAGGTTTGTTTTCGGGAAGTATTTCGTTTACAACTTCAATCATATCATACATTTCTTCAATAGGTTCGCCGACAGACAAACCGCCTATAGCATTTCCTTCAGCACCAATGTCGGCAATGAATTTTGCAGATTCAGCTCTTAAGTCTTTATAAACAGAACCCTGAACAATCGGAAAATATGATTGCGAATGATTATATAATTGAGTTGTAGTTTTGAAGTGATTCCAACCTCTTTTTAGCCATTGGTGTGTGAGTTTCAAAGATTTAGATGCATATTTGTATTCACAGGGATATGGAGTACATTCGTCAAAAGCCATAATAATATCGGCACCTATTTTTCTTTGAATATCAACAACATTTTCTGGAGTAAAAATATGTTTTGACCCGTCAATATGACTTTTAAAAACAGCACCTTCATCGGTAAGTTTTCTGTTCTCGGCAAGAGAAAAAACCTGAAAACCTCCGCTGTCAGTTAAAATATTTCTGTCCCAACCGATAAATTTATGAAGCCCTCCGGCTTTATTGATAATGTCTATGCCAGGCCTAAGATAAAGGTGATAAGTATTTCCGAGTATTATATTTGCTTTAATTTCGTTTTGTAATTCAGGAATATGAACGCCCTTAACAGTACCGGCTGTTCCAACAGGCATAAAAACAGGTGTTTCGATTACACCATGGTCGGTTGTAATCTGCCCACATCTGGCTTTGGTCTCTTTATCCTTATTAGTTACCGAAAATTCCATATTTTGCGGGGCAAAGATAAGTATATTTTGTAATATACAAGATTGAAAATAGGGATGCTCTTTAGCACATGACTAGAGTATGTATTTAGTTTTCGAATACATAATTAATAATATTAGCACCCATTTTCAAAGCTTTCAATCTTACTTCATACGAATCGTTATGAACAGCTTCGTCTTCCCATCCATCACCGAGATCAGTTTCGAAAGAATAAAAAACGACCAGCCTTCCTTGATAAATTATTCCAAAACCTTGGGGTGGTTTATTGTCATGTTCGTGAATCTTGGGTAAGCCTTGCAGAAAATCAAACTTTTGGTGATATATCGGATGAGAATATGGTAATTCCACCAATTCAGAGTCGGGGAATACTTTTTTTAATTCTCTTCTTATGTACGGGTCCATTCCATAATTATCGTCAATATGAAGAAAGCCTCCCGAGATTAGATAACTTCTCAGATTTGATGCTTCAAAGTCAGAAAAAATAACATTCCCATGACCTGTCATGTGAATAAACGGATAATTAAAAATATCTGAACTGCCTGGTTCGACAGTAGATGGTTGATTGAAAATACTTGTTCCTAAATTTGAATTGCAAAACTCAATTAGGTTTGGTAATGATGTGGGGTTGGCATACCAATCACCTCCACCGTTATATTTCAATAGAGCTATTTTATAGGTCTCATTTTGTGAAAAAACAGTCGAACTAATTGAAATCAGCAGAAATGATAATACTAATATTTTATGTACCGATAGTTTATTTTGCATATAAATTCATTTGTAAACCGGCAAAAAATCCGGATCTGACATAGTTTTTATTTAAAGGGGAAAAATCAGTTATCCATTCTCCAAAAGTATAAGTAAAAATCAAAGCAAGATTATTATAGCCAACTCGCAAAAAAAATCCGTAATCGTAGGGGTTTAAATAATCAGGATTCTTAAATTTTACTTTTTGGAACAAAGTATTGGTTTTTAACAAATATCTTGTGCCGTATCCAAAAGCATAACTATAAAAGCCACCGATATCAGTAAACCAACCTAAATTTCGATAACTTGATTTTCCAACATTAAATCTTATATAAGCACCTGCCGATGCATAGTTGTGATAAGTGTTGATACTACTATAAAAATTCCCGGGGTCAAAGGAAGCTAAAGAGTCTTTATCCAGAAATGAACGGTGATTTACATAAGATAATTCGACTCCTAAATCTAATGCAGAAACAATTTTATACCTATAAGTATATCCTGCTGAAAAATATCCGGATTTAAACTCATTTTCGATACTGGGATTTAATGGCATTGGCTTGGAATAATTAATATAATAGTAGCCGAAATGTTTATCTGTACATGACCAATCAGTTTTTGATACAAAAAAGCCTTCATCTTTTACTGTTTCTGATGGTCTTTGTGCTAAAGAGATTATTGAAAATAACACCAGAAATGATATAAATATGAATTTCATAATATTCAATTATTTTCCACAAAGATAATTATTTATAAAAACAAAAAAGCGGTATTAAACCGCTTTAAAGTTAAATTAAGAGATTTGCTATTTAATTACAATCCTTTGGTTTATGACACTATTTTCAGTTTCTATACAGATTAAATACAAACCTGAAGTATTTATCTCCCAAATTTCAACAATAGAATTATTGGTATTTTGCTCTACACATAATTTACCTGTTGCATCAAATATTTTAACAGATTTAATCAGCTCATCAGATTCAATGAAGAAATTCCCGTCTGACGGATTAGGATAGATTGACAAAGTATTGATATCTGAAAAAGATATTTCTGATACAACCTGTACTTCGGCAAACCCCGTGGCCATACAGCCGTTATCATCTATAACTGCAACTGAATACAATCCTGCAGACAAATCTGTAATAATTAAACTGTGTTGGTTATTTGACCAGTTAATTGTATATGGCTCACTACCGCCTGTTATTGTAAGTTCTATTTCGCCATCAGCATTGCCGACTCCGGTTTCGTGAGAAATGGTAAAACTTAATTCTGGTTTAGCATAAATAGAGATATAATCTATTTTTACCTCTTCATCACTACCTTCTGTATTTGTTGCTGTTAAAGATACAGTATAGATCCCAGGAGTAGAATATGTATGAACCGGATTTTGTTCATCAGACTCTCCGCCGTCTCCAAAGTTCCATTCCCAAGCAATCGGATCGTTTACGGTTAGATCAGTAAAATGAACAGTTAATGTTTGACATGCGTCAGTATCATCAGCAACAAAATCAGCAATTGGTAAAGCCGCTCCCTCCTCTGTAACCATTATACAATCTACTGACTCACAACCATTTCCATATTCAGTAACAGTTACACAATATTCACCTGCTGTTAAACCTTCAATTATAGAAGTACTACCAACTACACTCCATTCGTAGGAATATGGAGTTGAACCACCTGTTGCTATAACAGAAGCTGTTCCATCATTACCTAAAACAGTAACTTGAGTCATACTCATTTCGAGGGTTGGGGATTCTCCAATAGTAATAAAGTTATCTATCATTTCTGTATCAGACTCCGTAGCATTCTCAACTAGAAGTGTTACTGTATATGAACCGGGTTCAGTATAAGTGTGAACAGGATTTTGCGCATCTGAGGTACCACCGTCGCCAAAGCTCCATTCCCAAGCTATTGGATTATTTGTGCTTAAATCTGTAAAATGTACAATTAGCTCATCGCAACCTGAAATAACATCAGTTTCAAATGCGGCAACAGGAGGTGCACCTATAGTATTTACATTTGCTTCTGCCTCAGCAATACAACCTGTTGCATCTTCAACAACAACCGAATAATTTCCACCCGTAAGTCCTGTTAGAGTCATAGTAGTTTCATCAGTATTTGTAGTTCCCGAAGGAGTCCATGTGCCAACATAAGGTGGGGTACCTCCAGTCATTTCAACTGTTATACTTCCATCATTTGCTCCGGGAGCAGATTCGTCAGTTGCATTAGCTTCCACAGTGAATGAAGGATTTATAGTAACACTTGCCGAACCTTCTTCACCCCAGCAACCTTCTGCAGATCTTGCTCTGAAATAGTATGTGCCTGAAACACTTACAGTTTCCTGAGTTGCAGGATTTACTGTACTTGTGCCACCACTTGTAGTATTTTGCCAATAGATTGTTCCACCTTCA
>JAKQEK010000411.1 GCA_029558535.1 Bacteroidota bacterium
TAAAATCTTGAACGGCAGATGAGACAGGTAGCTTTTGACCAAAGCTTATATGGCTACACAAGAAAATGCCAACCAGTATAAAGCTGGTTTTTTGCATTAAAAACAAGGAAAAAGATCTCTTAAGGTTCATGGTGAATCGAAATGCAATTACATGAAAATCCGCTCCTTATCAAAATATATTTGAGCAAGTAATGGTAAAACCTGATACTGTTGTAATTCATTCATTTTTGGACCTAGATTGTCCGAATACTTGGAAGGTTAATCTCGCCAAAGGTCCAAGACACCAAAGAAGAAAGTGTTTTATTTAAAATGCTTTCACATTCAAAAAAAGTTGCTGAAAATAATCCTGGAATTCAATTTAATGACTTGAAAATGCCTGCATTTATCTGGCTTTACCAAAATCATGTAGTTCATTTCAATCAATGATCCAAAGCAATATGGTGAAAAACTTCATGTAATATGAGAATTTGAAAGTTCAAGACGAATTAATTCAAAATAAATAGGAACGCGAAGAGCAGCCCGAGTGAATGCCAATTATAAATCCGGCTTAACATGAAAATTCTAAAATCAAATTTATAAACCATGCAGAAAATTCCGGACGATCAAATTACTATATACTTATATTAATAGAATTAATTTTTGAATTCAATAATACAAATGCAAAAAAACACTAATTTAATATGCTATCAAATAAACTATCAGGTCTCTGAACTTAAAAATGGATTATCTATTCAAAATAAAAAAACTCGATAGCTACACCGGATTAT
This sequence comes from Bacteroidota bacterium, assembly GCA_029558535.1. Taxonomy (GTDB): domain Bacteria; phylum Bacteroidota; class Bacteroidia; order Bacteroidales; family ML635J-15; genus Bact-19. The sequence goes on from JAKQEK010000411.1 coordinate 768, forward strand.
TATTTAGACAATTCTCAAGGAATATGAAATAAAAAGTATATTTGAATTAAACTAAAACCATAAATTATGAAAAAACTCCTACTCAGTCTTTGCCTAAGTATAATTTCGATCTTCACTATTGCACAAGTTAAATTGACAAGCGACGAAATGTTACCCTTCGGATCTGTAATGACTCAGAAAAGCGTTATGGATTTGACTGTTATAGATACAACTATCCAAGGCGCAAACTCAACCTGGAATTTTTCTGCTTTGACGCCTAACACTGCAACCAGTGATATGGTAGTTACAATAAGCAATCCGGCCAACACACCCAACGGTTCAGCATTTACA
>JAKQEK010000412.1 GCA_029558535.1 Bacteroidota bacterium
TAAAATCTTGAACGGCAGATGAGACAGGTAGCTTTTGACCAAAGCTTATATGGCTACACAAGAAAATGCCAACCAGTATAAAGCTGGTTTTTTGCATTAAAAACAAGGAAAAAGATCTCTTAAGGTTCATGGTGAATCGAACTGCAATTACATGAAAATCCGCTCCTTATCAAAATAAATTTGTGCTACCTATTGGTAAAAACCGAAAAGGTCCGCGTTCATTCACTTTAGGTACAGGATTCTCTAATTTATTCCTGCCCCAATATATCGTGACAAAAGCTAAAGTCGCCCTGATATGATCATCGATATTATTATTAATTCCAGAAAAAAAACATCCTACCGATAAACCTATAGCGTTAAAGAGAATTATGAAATGAAGTGCTAATTTTCATTCTTCTCAGCAAATATTCTTTTTAAAATTTGAATAATTGCAGGAAATACAATTAGCAAAACACAAAAAGGAATAATCCATATTATTCTGCTCTGTAATCTATTCAGGACATTCGCCATTGTGCCATTGACAAAGGCATTTAGGATCATTGAAAAAACACAAATCACACTCATTATCCACAATTCCTTTTTATATGTCACATTCTTTTTATTCAAAATGAAAATCAGTAAGATCACAGAACAAATCGACATTATAAGTAAAATGCGCTTATTAGTATTTGAAAAATCGATACCAAACTGATTTTGCTGAGACGTCAGAAAAGCGTTTACATCTTTTCGAAAATATTTCTTTATATTTAACGTGGGTGATGAATTTATTCCATAAGGATATAAACCATCACCTACCTCGCATTTTACCAGTTGTCTTACCGTAGAGACAAGACTCTCCCTCAAATTCCAGAGGAAATATTCTGTACCAAATATGATATCATGGACAACAATACTGTAATCCTCTTCAGTCGACTCCCACCCACCTGTTTGCATGAACACACTATTCTCCGCCCAAATAAAATCAACTGCTGTGCGTGGAATATTATCTTTTACAAAGCATAATTTATTGCTTGTTTGAGATATAAATTGAAATTGCTGATTATCGGATCCATTCTTCTCAATAAGTTGAACCCAAGCACCATTATCGGTACTAAAATCTGCTACGTCCACAACTTTTCCTGTAAGCACATTTTCAATCATGTAAGAATTAACGCCGGCTTTTAAGAGACGGAATCGTTGGCCATCAGTTCCTGAATCAGTGGCTTGAACCAATCGTTGCTGCGTAAGCGAAGAATCTAACTTTACTGAAACGGTCTTCCCACTATGAACAACAACTATTTTATAATGAGATTCAGGGGTTTTAATCAAATGAAATTTTTGATTAAGTCCATTCACATAAGACCACTGATGCAGATAAGCGTTATCATCCATTAAAGAACCTTCGACATCCATAAATTTTTTACTGTGCTTAGCCATGATAAAATAAGTCGAAGAATCACTTATTTCTTCTTCAGAGTCATAAGTACAATTACTTTTCAGGTAATCTTGCAGAATCCCACTTTCCGCAAAGCGAGCAGTCAGAAAAACATGCGGACTTCCTGCCATCCGAAAATCAGAATCCACAAAATAATTTATTAAGAAAGACAGAGGCCAACAACTGAAAACGAGAATAGTTACCTTAATAAATCTCAGGCTGTCTAAAGTTTTTCTATAAAAATATTTATTAGTTACTGCTAATATAAACAGGAAAACTATCAGCAAAGTATTAACGATAAGGTGAGAATTGTGCGTAAGGCAAGAAAAAAGCAAAATGATTGCAGTCATGAATTTCTGAAACCAGGTTTGATTTGGAGCCGCCAACAGCAAGGCAATACATATTGCCGGCAAGGCCGAAAATAAGTCTGTCATGATCTGACTGCAAAACCAGGGAAGGCTGGTTGTGTATGCCAAGATTACAAAGATGACAGTCCTGTATAGCCTACTTGAATACTTTGGAAGAAATTGGAGTACTGCCTGACTTAATATCCAGGCTACTAATAGTCCTTGAATTATTAATACATACCAAAGAGATTCTTTCATCCCGGTCAAGTGAACAAACAAACCATATAAAACCGGACGATCGAAAGGAACAACAGGTCCATACCCACTGCTCAGGTAGGTTCCAGTATCTGAAGTGACAAGGGGAAATCCGTTAATGAAAGCAGGAACACAAAATAATAAAGACCAAAAGAGTAAACCGATGGCTTCTCTTATCCACTCATTCAATTTCATATACATGAAGCGTTCAAATATTAGGTACTAAGAAACAAAATAATCCAATCAGTTAAAGACTCCATCATATAATTATGAATGTTCATACGGAGACAATTAATCAGTAAAATAATTCATGTAAAACTACATCCTAAAACATATATCAGCTCCAACAAAATTAACAATTCAAATTAAAAATAATCAGTCCCCTAAAATTTAATAATAAACGAATTCCCCTTAATTCTCCAACGCCCTGCCCTGCCGATATATTTATGTGAATCTATCCAATTTACCCAGCCTGCAAATAATATCACGCCACCTGATATAAGCAGGATGTCATTTACGGGACTATCAGTTTTTTTGTCTGATGATGAAAGCAGGGCACCTGCTCCCAAGGCAAGACTTCCAATCAATACCAGGCCGGTGCCTGTCCGAAATTCCTTGTGCGACAACTCCAACTGAGTCCTTTGATAAATGATGGCCTCTTTCAATGCAGCAAGGGTCAAAGAATCTCCGGTTTGACCGAAAGTATTTAGTGAAAGAAAAATTGACAGAAAAAGAAGTATTAAAAGTATTTTCATGTAAATATGTGTTTAGAATATTTTTCACGAATTAAGTTAAAATAAATGGAAGTTGAAAAGTATTATACGCTTTCGGAATTCCGGGCCGGTCAAAACTCTGTTCAGGATAAAATCAAAGACAATTATTAAGAGTTTAGTCAACTAAAATATAACCTGACTAAGTATTTAATGAATGAGCATATCTCCATCGCCAATATTTCCGGTCAGTTTTAAGCAAAAAAGCGATTTGTTCCGCCGAAATTTCCCCTTTTAGGTTTTGCTATTGTATTATTGAAAATGGTGTATATTTGGATTATATAAAACCTTAGATCATGAAAAAACTCTTACTCAGTCTTTGCCTAAGTATAGCTTCACTCTTAACAATTGCACAAGTTAAATTAACCAGCGACGAAATGTTACCCTTCGGATCTGTAATGACTCAGAAAAGCGTTATTGATTTGACTGTTATAGATACAACTATCCAAGGCGCAAACTCAACCTGGAATTTTTCTGCTTTGACGCCTAACACTGCAACCAGTGATATGGTAGTTACAATAAGCAATCCGGCCAACACACCCAACGGTTCAGCATTTACA
>JAKQEK010000414.1 GCA_029558535.1 Bacteroidota bacterium
AGTAAATCGGTGTACTTCATTATTTAACAGGTGCAAATTTGAGTACTCCGTTTAATTTCTTTTCGTACTTGCTGCGTTTCTTGATCGCTGCAATAAGTTTCTTAAATTGGTTTTTGAGTTTTACGGAGCGAACACCATTTAAACTTTTTTTGCCTGTTGGCTTTATTTCAATAGTACCGTATTTGTTGCGAATTTTATCTATATCCATTTCCTTACCTTTTTTTGTTTTTGTTCCTAGTACGTTGATATACCACATTTTCTTTTGAGGTGCAAACATAAATTTGTTTGCTTTAAGAATATCACGAATAAAATAAGTGTTACCGCTTACCCATATCCAACTGCCTATTATTTCAATCTTAATATCTTCATAATCCATTAAAGCAATTACAAGCTGTTTGTAAATTTCATCAATCTCAATTTCATTCTTGATCTCTGAAGCTGTGAAATTTTGGCTTTTCATCCAACTGTTCATTAACTGGTTGTACTCTTCATTCATCAAAACAAAACTGGCTTGATTGCCTCCTTCTCTATCAGGGTGCAATTTCATGGATAAACGTCTATACTCTTTCTTTAGATCATCGAGGTTTTTGATTTTTGATAGATCAAAAAACTGTTTGCTTGTTCCAATGCTCACATTAATATTGTGGCTTTTAGTGTCGGTGTGTTGTTTTTTGGTTGCCATTATTAGAAAGGTGTTTCTTCGTTAGATCGTGTGTAAATTATTGGGCTATCTTCAAACTTCTCTAGTGTTTTTTTCTCTTCATAGTCCATTGAGTACTGTTCGTATTTATTCGGGTTATCTCTAGGCTTGTATTTTAGTATTAAAGCTTTTTCCAGTTTATCCGCTTGTAATGGTGTGCAATAGATTAAACGTACTTTAATTGTATTACTATTTGGATAAATTACCCTTACTTGTTTGTTATCGTTCCAGTACTGAAAGTGCCTGTACATTGTTTTATAAACATCCGTAGTAGAATAACCAACATATACAAGCGTACCGTTTTGATAGATCATGTAAACTCCTGACTTGTTACGAAGAGGGAAACGAGTATTTCCGTTATCGGTATAAGGTGCAAGTAATTTAGTTTTTTTCATCCTCTCGGCTTTGCTTTCATCTTTTGAATAACAACAAGTCCAAAATCTCTTTTTGTTGTTGTTATCGGTTGGCTCATTTGAATACGGTAAACAGTTTGAGTTTTCTCATTCTCATTAATATCTTCTTTCCATCGGTAGTTTGGATTATCTCTAGGCTCTAGCACAATAGAGTTATTTATAATAACAATACTTTTAGATAAATTAATAAACTCAAATTGAGTTACATTTTGGTCGTTTATTTCGATACTAAAACTTTTCCCTGTTTGCGTTTTATAAACGTCTGTATGGAAAATAAAACTTTGTTCCTTGCACATATTACCAGTATTTATAAACTTGTGGATAATCTTTGATTATGTTGTATATCTCTGCTCGCTCTTCTGTATTCGTCCAGCTTTTTATATATGTGTACATATCCTGTTTGTAGTAATAAGTAAAATAAAAACTCATTAATGAAACTTGGTACTGTGTTTCACATAGTCGGAAGCTGCTATATAAGGCAAGTTCGTTATCGTTGTAAAATGTTATATACTTTCCTTTAGCGTTATAAATATTCCTTGCAAGCTGTTGTAGCGTATTAGTAGGAATAGTTGCCTGCTTTTTCATACCGAAAGGAATATTCGGATATTTCAAAACATAGTACTTGTATATTGTTATAAAATAATTAGGGTTTGTTGCTAGGCTTGGGTTATTTGGAAGCGTTGTAATTAATGTTTGTCCGCTGCTTGTTGGTTTTTCTCTGCCCTCTTCTAGTGCTGCTGCTGCTGCTGCTTGCTCTCTCTCTTCTTGTGTGTCGATCACTTGGAATATCTCTAAACCTTTTTTAATCAGAATAAAATAAAGTCCGAGTTTTGCAATTCCAACAACATTGTCAATAGTACTTTTTTTCTCTGCCATGTTCTTACATATTTCTTAACTGAGTTATTACCATATCGAAAATAGGTCTTTGTTTTTCTGCTATACTTGCAAGCTTTAATAGATCGGTGTCAAGTTGTGGATCATATTGATACAGTATATTGATAGCCTTTTCAATATTCGCTTTTTTAATATCTAGTTCGCTTTGTGTTGCTTGTTCTCCTGCAAGTGTTGGTGCTGCTTGCTGTTGTACAGGTGGTTTAATAATACCATAAGCTGCAAGCCTTGCAAGTATTCCATCTACATCACGAAGCGTGAAACCTCCTAAAATTGTAGGGTTTGCTTCTTCTTCTTCTTCTTCTTCTTCTTCTATGTTGTCGATTTTTGCTTTCAACTCTCTTATTTCTGCTAATAATGCGTTATTGCTTTGCTCCTGTTTAAATTCGTTTACAAGACCTGCAAATAAAGCTTTTGGATCGGTAATATCGGCTTGTGCTTTATCTTCTTTTAATTGGAATGTAAAGCGCACCATTTTAGATTTTTTTCTTTTCTCGTAACTGGTTGCTCCTTCTTCTTCGTTTAATTCGTCTATATTGTTGAATAAAAACATTTCGTAGGGTTGTGTCGGATTAATAGCGTTTGCAAACTTGCTAAATTCCTCAACTGCTTTCCCTGTTGTTTTGTTATCAGTAAACGTAAATAGTGGTGTGCTGTTTTTAGCAGCACCCACTTTTTGAATTACAAATTGATTAAGTCCTGTTTGACTAATGAAAGAACAAACCGAAGCTTTGCCTATAAAATCTACATCCATTTTTTTAAACGGTTTTAGGATTTGTTGTTAAACGTATTTTGTGCGTTTCTTTCAGCAGGTGTTAAATCTTCATAGTATGCAGAAAATAGAACGCTTAAATCATCTACTGGATCACTTTGCGGTGTTGTGAATTCAATGTAACTTTTCGGCCAATTTATTTTTAGATTTCTAAATTGTGCGAAGCCTAAATTTGTAAGGTTAGCAACTCCAAAACCACCATTTGAAGATAGGTTAATAATTGGAATTTGTTTTATTACTTCTCTTCCATCATAAGTTTGTAATGTAACATAACAAAAACCAAGTACAGAAGGCGAAATAATTAAGCTAGAGCTTAACACACTTTCTTTTACTTCGCTATCTGTGTAAATCTGTAAACCTTTTAATTTTGTGTTTCTCAAATTTTGGTTATCAGGAAATTGGAAACGTGTTGCTGTACTGTTTGCAGGAATAACGATCTCGAATAGTTCGTGTTTACCGACAACATTTTTTTGAATTATTACTTGTTCCATGCGTTAAATATTAAACAAGAGAGCGTTTCTGCTCTCTTGTTATGGTTAGTACTATTATTGGAATTTTGCAGCGTTTTGTGCGTTTAATCCACGCAAAAACAAGGCAACTTTATCTATGGTAATTGTTACCGTAGTATCTCCTCCTGTTATCCATGTACCAGTTGCAACTTTCAATGCTTGTGGTAATGAAATACTAATTTCGTTTTTCTTTGCTCCTGAAAGTGTTACCATTGGATCAGTTCCGAACATACCATCATTTTGATAGTTAATTGATGGCTGCGAAGCTGCAACGGTTAAACCTGCGTCAAAACTATCGTATTGAGTTCTCGGTACAAGGCAATGTTTCCTTAAATCCCATTTTTCTACATAGATAATGTTATTTACACCTATTTTCATTTGCCCATCATATAGAGGCGCAACACTTAAAAAATTTGCGTCTGTTTCATACGGTGCGTATGGTAACATAATAGGCTGTTCGCTTACTGGATCACCGCTGCCAATATTACCGTACAAATAAACTCCTACCTCACTAACGATAAATTCATCATTGATATTTAATCGAATTTCTTGAGGCAATAAATTTTGTACTTGGCTATCCAACACATCAAAATTGATACTTGTTGAATTAGGGTTAATTTCTTGGATTAACAATAAAGAGGATTGAGTTAAACGTACATTGTTTACACCTCTTTCTTTGTAGGCTTTTTTTATGATATTAAAATCAATTCTAGGCTTGTTCATGTTGTATTTTTTTAAGTTTATAATTTTTATTTTTTTTATTTATTAATTGTTTGGTGTATTTGTTTAGTCCACCATGTAACCGTTTATTACACTTAAATCCTCTTCTCCTGCCAGTACTTGTACTTCTCCACGATCTCCGTTTAATACATTAATATCGTCCATTCCTGCAAGTACTGTTTCAACTCCTGATAATGTTACTTCTACCATATCGGTATCTTTAACACCGCTTAAAATATTAAGGTTTTGGAATATTCCAACTGTACCAACTGCAATAAATCCAGTCCCTACACCTTGTAACATTGCTTTAGTCTTACCATCTTTTGCAATCATTGGAAGCAATACACCGACTGCAATTTTTCCACCGTTCACGATTTTTGGATCGAGTGTTGAAGGTATAAATTTATCTATAAACTTTGCACCGAACGCTCCCGCTGCTACTGTTAATAGATTTGTAAAATCAAATTGAGAGGCTGCGCCCATTCTTGATTTTCTGCGTGTTGTACGCTTTTTTGTTCTTGGCTTTTTTTTCATTTGTTTGATTATTAAATTATGGGAATTATTTTTTAATTAATTTATAAGCTGCAAAAGCACCACCTGCCAATAGTACTAAATTTAAAGGCTTTGAAAAGAAACCACCGCTTTGCTCTTCTTGGCTGCTTGTTCCTGTTGGTAGTGGTCGGTCAGGTGCTTCGGTATATGGTGTACTAGTACCATTTTTTGCACCTGCTGCGTAAGTTGCAAGGGCTGCACTCAATACCTTTAAAGTTTGTGTTTCGCTTGCTGTTGGCTCTTCTCCTTTCTTTTTATTGAAGAGGCTAACAATCCATTGAATGATGGGTAAAGCTACTTTAGCATATTGCGCCCAGTCTGTACCGCTGCCCTCTCCTGTATCTTCTCCCATGCTTTTTAAAGAATAACCTTTGCAGCAATAAGGCGCCCATACTCCCGAACGACAATAACAATCTTTCCCTATTCGATCTCCTACTGCATAACCAAAAGCTTTTTTTGAAACACCTGCATTTACTGCGTCTGTTAAATTTTTTTGTGTTCCGTATCTGCTCCAAAAACTAAATACTTCATTTGGGCTTTTAGCAATTAAGTACTGTGTTTTTGTAGCTAGCCCCATGAAATTAACTCGTAACGCTGCTAAAAATACTTTCCCTGCCAGTACTGCGTTTATGTTTACTGTGTTGGGTGTAATGCTTTGTATCTGCTCTTGAATATTTGCAGGTACTACCGAATTATAAATGTCGGTTGCTGTTTGTTGTAATTGTTGGAATGGATTAGGTATGCTAATTTTTCCAATGTCTGCTGTTCCGTTCATGTACTTTAACATTTTAGTTTTTATTTTAGTTTATAATCGTACTTGTATTTATATGCAGCTTCATTATTGAACTGCTTTAAAACTGGATCAAGAATTATATCATTGTTGCAAACAACGTAAATATGTGTTGGCTCACTGTTATAAAAGTCCTGACTAATTAAACGAAGCTTGAAAGGAATTTTTAAGGCTCGAAGTATAGAGGCTGCAAATATTGCATAATGTTTGCAATCTCCGTTTTTATCGTGCAAAATTCTTGCAATCGTTCGTACTGTTTGACCGTTCGGGCTTTCTCGTTTGTATGGTACATTCTTTTTTAAAAACTCAAAGATCAAGTAACAAGTTGTTATATCATCCTTTCGTCTGAATAATGGTGCTATGTGTCGGGCTTGTTCTTCGCTGTCTTTTATTGCCCGGATAACTCCATTTAGTAAATCGTCCGTTGTTTGAGAATTTACTATAATTCGATCTTGAAATTTAGGTCTTAATATGCTCATAACGTATTGAAAGCAAGTTATAACTATTTTTCTTTTATCCTAAATAAATTGGGATATTCTTCTAATATTTGGCGGTTAAATTTTGTCGCTGGTTGCTCTCCCCAATAGTTGAAAATTTGCTGCGTTTCTTCAAAAGAATATGTATGAATTCTCTTATTTCCTCTAAACGCTTTAATAATTTTATTTACTGGTGCAATTTTGCGTTCTATATCTCTTTTACTTCTGCAAGTTACTTGCATGAAAAAATTAATATCGAAAACCATTTAACTATCAATTAGAATTTACTACGTTTTTTTACCTGTTTTTCTAGGTGTTTTTACCTGCTTTTTGCTAGGTATTTTTACCTGTTTTTTACTAGGTCTTTTTACCTGTTTTTTCTTCTCTTGATCTTCTTTAATTTCAGATAGTAATTTACCACCGAAAGCACGCTGTACGTTTAGTTTAATTTCAACATCATTCATAGGGCTAAATTTTTGATATGGTTAATTTTTTATTGCTGCGAATAGAATTAGTCCACCAATTAGAAAAAGTGGCGTATAACTTAAATTTTGCGGTTTTAGTGTTGCGCTTGGTATTATCCTACTGGATAGTGTTAATTTCAGAGGCTTGTTAATTCCTGTACTAGTTAGCTTAATATTCCCTTTGTTTACTTGATCTTGAACAAAAGCTTTAACGGTATTTATTAGAGCATCGGGGCGGACTTCAAAACAAGTGGCTGTTTTCTGTTCGTGTAAATTCCAAAATCCACCGAAGCCCATTAAATCGACAATACCACGCAAATATTCTCCCTGTGAAAAACTGGCTGCTGCCTGTTCATGTACTGGCTTTATGAATGATCCTACAACTTTGCTAAAATCTCCTTTGTAAACTTTAACCGTTTTTCCGTCTTTATCGGTGCAAAATTTATGCGGAAGCATACCCTCTCCCGTTGCGCTAGCTGCTTTCATATACTGATAATATGCACCGAATGGGGTTAATTTTATTATGCTCTCACTAATTTGGTTAATTAGTGCTTCGTTTTGTTGCTGCTGTTGAGTACCTACTGCCATATAACAAAGTTAAAATAATTGATGGAAAAGGGAAATTTTGCGCCTGTAATATTAAATATTATGTTAAATAGAATGTTAATAAAGTAGGTGCAAAAAAAAATTCGGGTGGTTGCAGCACCCGAATTTAGTGTATTAAAGTTCGTTTTTCGATCAGCACGAAGATTGTTTAAAACTTGTGCATAAGGAAGTAAACAGTACAAATATAATTATTATTTTTGAATTGTATTAAAGTTTGTCCATTTTTTCGACAAACTACCAGTTTGCAAACATAGAATACAACTAAATCCGTAGGAATGAAAAAGTACCTGCATAGGCGAAGCCATGCGTTTTTTTACCCCTAGAATTTAGTTTATAGAAATTAGAAGAACTTAAAAATTATTTATAGAATGTATAGACATATAGAATCTTTATAGATAAAATAAGGTCTATAAACTAACAAAAATCAAAAAAAATGGAAAAAGTTAATTTTTCAGTTGCAGGGAAAAATAGTTTTTCGTCTGCACACGTTCCGAACAAAACAGCGTTTAAAGCTGTTGTCTATTATCATCGCAAGCCTGACGGTGTTTTCTATACTGTACAGGAGAAAGCCGACAAAAAAAACAGGAAGTACCATGATAGCTATGATTATATAGCTACAAAGGATAAGTTATTAGTAACAAGGCACGATCTAGCTTATAACAAACTTTCAAACTACATAGCTAAAAAGATCGACAATATACAAACGTGTTTACTCTTCGCAAATATTCAAGGTCAAGAATATTGCATACTAAAAATAATCAATGGTAAAGTACAGGCTGCGGTTGAACCAATTTTTACTACTGGTAAAAATAACTTCGATATTGTTTTAAGATCACTACGAAGTAACCCAATTTCATTAAGTTATTCTAACCTTAAATAGTATGCACCATGAACGTAAAAATAAAATTTCAACAGTCCGAATTAATGGACTTTCAAAACATTGTTACTCTTATGTACAATATCAATAGAGAGTTTTTAAATTACATAGAGTTTTATAATGTTTCAAGCCTTCTGAAAAAGGTGTCAGATTGTAATTTCAAAAATAATTTCAATAATAAATTGAGTTATAATATTACATTCAATCCGAATGAGTGCGAATGTTTTTTAAAGCTAGTCGAACACTCTAGTAATTTATTAGATCAATCGCCTTATCATAAGGCAATAGTAATAGAAAAATGTACAAACATTCATAAAATTATTAGTAATTTAGAACATCAAAAAAATGTGTTTGTATCTAATCAGAGTTTTGATATACCTAAAAAATTAAATTGATATGTACATAATTTTATACAAAGATCATTTAGGCGAAGTTGGAGCGACAAAAATTAAAGCTTCACATATTATTGAGGCTGCTCAATTTTTTACTAAAAACTGTAAAGAATTTGAAATACTACAAATTAGTGTTTGCAACTAATAACGCTTAATAAAAAGGAAGTCTATTTAAGGTTAGTTAGTACTTTTTCCCCTGTACAATTGGCAACTGTACAGGGTTTTTTATTCTCTTCTGTACTCTTGGTACTTGTATAGACCATATAAGGCAAGCCCTAATAAAAACATATCAGTCAAGGGGCTTTTTTTGCTCTCTGCTGCACTTTCTGTTATTTGGTTAGCTTGTATAGCTTTAGCATACTTTTGATTAACGTAGCTTAAAAATTCGCTTTTGGTTAGATTACCATCTTTATTGAGGTCAAAGATCGGGTTTGCTGTTACTACCCAGTTAGGAAACTGGAAACTGTTGTCCTTGAATAATGCAGCAGGGTAAAATATAGAGAGGTATAAACTAGCGGTATCTGAAATTTTACTTTTCCATTGTTGCAAGTATTTCCAAACATAGTCCAACTGTTGTACGTTGGTCATTGCTTTAAGTGCTGCGGTTGTAGTACCTAAATTTTTGGCGGTGGCTTCTGTGAATTGTATTAAACCTGTTGCGCTGCCGTTCGGGTTTTTAATTGTATGATCTAGTCCGCTTTCATTATTCATTACAAACATTAGCGAGTTTGGGCTAATATCTAAAAGCTGTGCAATTAATATTACCTTATTTCCGAACGCTGCTTGATTCGTCTTAACTTTTGATATATAAAGTAAATCGGTGTACTTCATTATTTAACAGGTGCAAATTTGAGTACTCCGTTTAATTTCTTTTCGTACTTGCTGCGTTTCTTGATCGCTGCAATAAGTTTCTTAAATTGGTTTTTGAGTTTTACGGAGCGAACACCATTTA
>JAKQEK010000431.1 GCA_029558535.1 Bacteroidota bacterium
GAATTGCCGGAACATTCCATGGACAAGGATGACCTTCTCACAAAACTAGCCGCTTTAGAAAAAGATGTGAAGGGGATTAAGAGTGTGCTGGAGTGATTAGAGTAAAAAAATGGAACACGGATTCAACGGATTCAACGGATAAGGACGGATAAAAAATTAAAATGATATGTTGGTGAAATTAAACTTCCGAATACGCATGGCTTAAATACATTATATATCAAATGGAATTAATCCAAGAAGAACTTACAGAAAAAACACTAAAGGCATTTTATAAGGTTTACAATGAGCTCGGATTTGGCTTTTTGGAAAAGGTCTATCAAAATGCTTTATACATGGAGCTAACCAAAAGCGGGATGAAATGTGAAAAACAGTTCCAAGTAAAGGTATATTATCTGGGTAAGGTTGCCGGAGAATATTATGCAGACCTTATAGTAAACGACCTTGTCATCATTGAATTAAAAGCAGCTGAAAAAATAGTGGAGGAACATGAACTTCAGCTAATAAATTATTTAAGAGCAACAGGAATTGAAATTGGTCTTTTATTAAATTTCGGCAGGAAACCTCAATTCAAAAGAAAGTTATTTACGAATGATAAAAAGAAAATTCTCAGTGAGAACATAAGTCGTGTTGCAAAAAAATTAGAACATTTATAATCTGGACAAAACGAAATTGGAAAAGTTGAAAACAATAAAAAAAGATCCGCTCTTATCCGTTGAATCTGTGTCATCAGTGTTCTATCATCTAACAAAATTAAGGGAACGCAGATGACGCAGATAAAATAAGATTTACGCAGGTATTTTTTTGAATGTTATGACTGATTATTCAATAAATTCTCCCGTTAAAAGGTAATCGTAACTGATCATTAAAAATCTGCGTCACCTGCGTTCCCGACTAACAAGGATTAAATATTCACGCATTTATATTATGGCGAGGCCGGTGCATTCCGAAACACCTGAATAATATGCGTTCCAGTTGCTGCCAGATCCAAAATTGTTTTAAAATCAAAATCTTTGAATCAGATATTTGACTATCTTCCGCCATGGAATTTAGCAAAATATTTGAAAACAACGAGAAGTGGGTAAGAGAAAAGTTATCCCTCGATGCAGACTATTTTCAAAAATTATCCCAGGGCCAGAGT
>JAKQEK010000437.1 GCA_029558535.1 Bacteroidota bacterium
GTCCCGATAGCTCCTAAATTCCGCATGTTTGATTTTAATAAGGATTCTGCAGTTTTATTTAAGGTGGAGTGATAACTTAGCTATTAGTATTCATGTTTTATTTAAATAAAGAGCATTATTTCAAATAGATATCCACATCAATTATATGATTTTCTTCCGTTTTTTAATTACGGGACACACATTACCTATGTCGCCAAGCAACTTATAATCTGATCAATAATAAATTCTGGCGTGTATGTCAGGTCGAGATGTTTAACTTACCATATACTCTCAGGTAGTATTGTCTTGATCTTTTAACCCATTTTGCTGGCAAAATAATGAACCGGAACAAAAACTTTTTAACCCTGAACGTAGGCTTTAATGATTTGATTTTCTCTGAAAAGTATTTGATAATATTATGATATAGATTTCTGCAAATAGCTGTTATATATAAAAATACAGTGTTCTGGTTTAGTTTTGAGAAGGGCATATAATTCCAGCCAAAATCATTTTTAAGTATATCAAACTGCTTTTCCATATTACCACGGTGATTATAAAATTGAGCTATTTCGACTGCGTTCCATTGTGTATTATTTGTAAGTATAGCCCTGTATTCATAATGATCCTGGGTAAAAAGGTTGAGTTGGCCATCTTTTTTCGGTCTTCTTTTGACAATCAACTTATACTCATGAGCAGACTTTTTATCGTTCCTTGCTTGTCGTTGAAAAGGGCTTATGGTTATTTCTCCTATTTCCATTATCTCATTAGATGTATCTGTCATGGGCATCCATTCATTGATTTGAGGGAAGTATTTTTCGATATAACTATTCCTGGATCCAATATAAAAGTTTTTAACCTCTTTCTCCAGAAGCTTTATGATATCATACTGATAGGAAGCAGCATCTGCTCTAAAATGATCAGCTTTTTTTATCCCTTTTGATTTGAGCAGAGTGAAAATGCGTCTTAAAGTATCTGCCTGAAAGGATTTTGCATCACTGTTTCCATTGCGGTTTTCAATATATAATATCTGCTCTTCATTAAGTGTGCATACCCCAGGTTGATATCCAGGATTCCTCTTATACGTCATTTCACTGTCACTTTTCTCATTGAATATGATCGTATTATCATAATCAATAACAGTTTCATCTTTAGAAAAGGCTCCAAGTTTTTTAAGTAACTCTACATTAAGTTCCTCTAATCTTGAGTTCCGGTTATAAGTATGTTCTATTGTTCCTCTTTTGGTATAACACTGAGCGTTTATGTCAGATATCTCCTTAAGCCTTTTTAATACTGTATCAGAACTTGGTACATTAACAAATGGATTTTTTTGAAAATGTGGTTTCAGATGTATTTGCAAATCTTCAATACAATCGCCGCCACATAAATAAATACTTAATATTGAATAAATTATATCTTTCCAGTTATAAATGCTTTGATGGGCTAGTTCGGGTAGATACTTTTCGAATAAATTTCTGAAATTACCTTGTTCCAGGTATTCAAAAACAAAATTTATCCCTCCAAATGCGGATATTGTGTTACAATTTTGTACTTTCATATTTGGTATTTGTTGCAACACCAATTTAGGTGAAAATACTATTGCTGTAAAGCCTTATTTGCTAAGGTTTTACAGCTTTTTTCAACAAACACTTGCGGATTTGAGGAGCTATCGGGA
>JAKQEK010000438.1 GCA_029558535.1 Bacteroidota bacterium
GGTAAAATGGATGAAGACGATTTCTATGATTAAGCTACTGAATTTTAAACGATTAAATAAGTTATTATAACTCACTAAGTTATAATGCACTGAAATTCAATCGAATTGATGGAGTGTGGATAAATCGTGTTTAAAAGTGAATAACTTTTTAAAATTTATATTATATTTGCATGTTTATTTAATAACTTTCAAAAACAAAAAACTATGAAAAACGAAACAAACAAATTTGAAGATAAAGAAATTCTAACTTCAAAAGAGGCGGCAGAATTTCTAAGTATTGGGAGACAAGCCTTATATAACCACACTCGGAATGGGGATATTCCTTATTTTAAACCCGGTGGCAAAATAAATTATTTTTTTAAATCTGATTTAATAGAATGGATTAAAAACGGTAAAGTAGATGGAAGAACTAATTATTGATAATGAGTTTAAAAGCTACGTTAGACCTTTAACAGACGAGGAATACGAAAAGTTAAAGGAAAGCATTTTAGCTGAAGGTATCAGAGACCCGCTTGTTGTTTGGAAAAACGTGCTACTTGACGGTCATCATCGGTTTAAGTTAGCTCAAGAGCATGGGCTTGAATATAAAACAGTTGAGGTTGATTTACCTGATATTTGGGCAGCAAAAGATTGGATAATTAAAAATCAACTCGGACGAAGAAATTTAACCGAACAAGAAGCAAGCTATTATCGTGGCAAATTGTATGAAAGTAGAAAACGGCAAGGGGCAAGAACTGATTTAACATCTGGACAAAATGTCCAAAAGTTGTCTACAGCAGAAGAAATAGGGAAGCAATATGGAGTGGATGAAAAAACTATACGACGTGATGCCGAATTCAGTGCCGCCGTTGACAAAGTTGCTACCGAAGTAGGCGAAGAAGCAAAACGTGCTATATTATCAGGCAAGGCGAACGTTCCCAAGAAGGATGTTGAAAAATTGATAGAAATAAAACAAGAAGCACCTGAATATATTGAGCCTATCTTGAAAGGAGAAATTTCATTAAGCAAAGCTATTCAAGAAAGCAAAAAACGTTTAATCGAACAGGTACAAGAAGAACGACGAAATACAAAAGAAATAACA
>JAKQEK010000441.1 GCA_029558535.1 Bacteroidota bacterium
CAGCAAAATGCTCAAGGCGGTCAAGGATAGTTTGCGATGGACTTGCGTAGGCTTGGTACTGGGTTAGAGAATTGCGGACTATGGTCTGGATTATCCCTTCCCGATGGGGAATGTAAGTTCCCATACCTATACATACGCAGGGAAACGGTCATTTGCTTGCAATTGCGAAAAAAAATGGAAAATGGGGACAGGCGCCACCTAACAAACGGTTCGAGCGGACTCGCGGGACAAGCCCGCTCGCAGCTCAACCGAATGTTAGGCAGACGCTCCGCGCGGGGAAGAATAAATGAATAATTAATGCTATAATTCCTTGAGGTATATAAAATGAGTAAAACAAAGATTTACAAGAAATTTAGTACAATAAAAATTGATGATGCACGTATAAATGAAACATGTAATGCTTATTTTAAATGGAAAGACTTAAATACATATATTTCCAACTGTAGTCACAGGGGAATAAATATGCCTGACGCAATAAGTGAACCAATGGGCTGTTATTGTCTTGATTTACTGTGGAATAGAGGCGACGAAGTTGGCGACGCAACAAACCCTAGAACTGGCGAAAAAATTGAATTTAAGGCTACTTCAAGATTTGATGGTGATTTATCTTCTTTCGGACCAAAATGTAAATTTGATGATTTAGTATTCTTAAGATTTAATATTGAGGAAGATGTACTATTTATCTATGATCTTAAGATAAACTCGGAAGATTTTGGAAAATATCAGGCTAATAAGAAAGAAACAATTGACGATCAAAAAAAACAAGGTAGAAGGCCTCATATTAGTCTTCAAAGTCTGTTTGTTGATGCAAAAGGCCTTTCTCCAGATAAAATCTTTCAAATTAGAAGTTGTACAATTGTAGATTTCAATAAATCTACTGCAAAATAGAGGATTGCGGCGCGCCGCGATTTCTGATATAATAACCTCATATGGTGGAGGTTGTTATGTTAAAATGTGCATCTTTTTTCGCAGGTGTTGGTGGAATAGATAAGGGTTTTGAACAATCTGGTGTTTTTGAAACAATCTATGCAAATGAGTTTGATGCTTATCCTGTAAAAACTTTTGAAAGAAATTTTAATATAAAAGTGGATTGTAGGAATATTAAAGATGTTAAAAATGAGGAAATTCCAGATTTTGATGTAATGTTAGCTGGATTTCCTTGTCAAGCTTTTAGTGTTGCTGGTTTGAGGAAGGGTTTTGATGACGAAAAAGGTAGAGGAATACTTTTTTTTGAATTGGCAAGAATATTTAAAGATAAGCAACCACAAATTATTTTTCTTGAAAATGTGAAAAATTTAGTAAGTCACGATAATGGTAATACTTTTCAAGTTATACTTAATGAATTACAAACTGAAGGCTATAAAGTAAAATTTAAAGTACTCAATGCTAAAGAATACGGGAATATACCACAAAATCGTGAACGTATTTATATAGTTGCATTCAAAGATGAGAATGTTTATAGAAACTTCGAATTTCCATTACCGATTAAATTAGAGAAAACCTTAAAACAGGTAGTTGATTTTCAAAGCAAAGTAAATGATAAGTACTATTATACAGAAGGAAAATATAAAGGGGATATTTATCAGCAACTTATTCAAACCATGGATGATGATAATGCAATTTATCAATGGCGTCGAAAATATGTAAGAAAGAATAAAAGTGGTGTAATACCTACATTGACAGCCAATCAAGGTGAGGGAGGCCATAATGTATGCTTAATTAAAACAAAACAGGGGATAAGAAAAATGACTCCTCATGAATGTTTTAATGCTCAAGGTTTCCCTTCAAATTTTGTTCTCCCAGAGTCTCTAAGTGATGCAAAATTGTATAAACAGGCTGGAAATTCTGTTTGTGTATCTGTGATACAAAGAATAGCAGAAAATATTAAAGAAGCAATAAATTTGTCGAATATAAGAATTGCCTAACAACTGCTTCAACCTGATGCTTTCTTTGTCACATTTTGTGCTGTCGCTTCGCTCCTAGCGCACAAAATGCGCCAAGCCCTTCGGGCACGAAACCACAGGTTAAGCAAATGTTAGGCTGACCCTGCGGGCAGCAAAGAAAGGAATAAAAAATGTGTGCAATAAATTTAGTTATAAAAGAAAAACAACACTATATTTGGAGACATTATTTATCGAAATGGACTGTTTCAGATAAAAT
>JAKQEK010000225.1 GCA_029558535.1 Bacteroidota bacterium
GTCAAGGTATCATTTGCGGCCTTTTGTTTTTTGCGCACGAACTGAAAGCAATGGTCAACCGGTTACAAATCCTCATGCTTCACCAAAATATGGCATTATTATTTCTATGATGAAATTATTTTACTTGTGGCTTGATTATACAGTCGGTTACCTTATTTCGGTTCATTGGAAAAAGATATTTTCGACACTGGTTATTTTTGACAGGTATTATCATGACATATTGATAGACCCTTTACGCTTTCGGTATGGCGGACCCTCCTGGTTAGCCGCTCTTCTGGTTCGCGCGATTCCCAAACCTGATGCCATAGTATTTCTTAATGTACCAGCAGACATTATTCAAGAGAGGAAAAAAGAGGTGTCGTATGCGGAATGTACTCGCCAAAATAATAAATATATAACTTTAGTAGGCACACTCAAAAAAGTTATTATTATAGATGGGTCTAAGCCACTTAATGACGTTGTGCTGGATGCTAATATGCAACTTTTGAATATTATGGAAAAACGTACAAAAAATAATTTGCGGTGTTAGTTTGCCACAAATTGATTATTGGTTAGTTATGTATCTCTTATACTAAATTTATAATGCAGAGGTTTGATTTTATTATGCCAACAATACTACAATTTCCTAATGGTTTCCATAAAAGAGACCCTTTAATTATTAGTTATTGTACCGGTCGCACTGTAATGCACCTAGGCTGTATAGGTGAGACAGACGGGTCTCTCAATGATAAAATAAAAAAAAGAGAGAAATTGTTGCATTTTAAGGTCAGCAATATCGCAAAGGAACTTTATGGTGTGGATTTAGATCAAGATGTAATTTTAAGATATCAAAATGAATTAAATGTTCCTAATCTTTTTGTCGGCAATGTCGAACAGTTAGATAAAATTGAGATAAAAACACCGTTCAAAGCATTTGACGTTATTTTGTTTTGTGATTTATTAGAACATTTAAGCAATCCAGGTGCTGCCTTAAATGGTTTGAAACGCTTTATAAATGAAAATAGTATTATTTTAATAAGTGTTCCACATGCATTTGGCGTTCTTAATTTTATTCGTTATACGCTTGACATCTTTCAAGAAGGGAATCAGCATGTCGCCATGTATAATATAGCTGGTTTGCAAAACCTTCTTGAAAGACACGGCTATCGCATTGTTAATTATTTTACATGTTATGAAAAAAGGTTAAATACTGTAGCCCAAAAAATCATATTTTATATTCCTTATATTTTTCTTAAGATGTTCCCTAAGTTTGGTGGTTCAATATTAATTGAAGCAAAATTAAATACGCAATGAGAAATAAATCTATGAAAATACTCGTTACTGCATATGCTTGTGAACCTGGGAAAGGTTCCGAACCGGAAGTCGGTTGGCAATGGGTACATCAGATTGCGCGCTTTCATGAAACGTGGGTTATCACAAGAGCAAACAACCGTAAAGCTATAGAAAAAGCACTGGCCAAATCTCCCACAAATAATCTTCATTTTATTTACTACGACTTGCCGGATTGGTCGCGGACATGGAAACGGGGTAATCGAGGTGTTCATTTATATCATCAACTCTGGCAATATAAAATACTGGGGATTGCCCAAAAATTACACAAGGAACACAAATTTGATATTTGTCATCACATAACATTCGGCGTTGTCTGGCATCCGGCATTCTTCTATAAATTATCTGATACGAAAATAATATGGGGACCATTTGGCGGTGGTGAAGTTGCATATCGGGGTTGCGTAAAAGATTTTTCTATGCGCGGTAAAATTACAGAATTTATGAGAAGAATTTTTTCGCTTTATTTTTTCAGACTTGATCCAATTGTTCAGAATAACTTTAGAAACGCATCACTGCTTCTTACCCGTACAGATATGACGGCGAAGAGAATACCAAAAAAATATTTGTTAAAGACAAAAGTATTTCTTGAAACAGGATTTTCCAGTATCCCTATATTTGAACGTAATCGCTCATCAGAGAAAATTAATATTTTTACGATGTCACGCCTTATTCCTTACAAAAACATTAGAGTCGCTATTTTGGTGATGAAATTATTAACTAAGAAATTATCTCGTGTAAAACTTCACATATATGGTGACGGAGCTCTTGAACAAGATCTTAAGCTACTTGTTGAGAATCTTAATTTAAAAGATAATGTTATTTTTCATGGCAACGTATCACATGATAAGATGTTGAATAATATCAAAATAATGGATGTGCTTATCCATCCTGCAGTCCGAGATGGTGGCACGCATTCAGTAATGGAAGCCATGGCATATGGCATTCCTGTTATTTGTTTAGACAACGCAGGACCTGGCTACATGGTAGATGATAATTCCGGCATTAAGATTAATGGTAAAGATAATAATGAAATAATAATTGCAATTGCCAATGCAACCTTCAAACTATTAACAAATAAAGAATTTTATGAAACATTAAGTAACGGAGCAAGAAACAGAGTAAGTGAAAATTTCTTATGGAATCAAATCGGTGATCGTTTGAATACACTTTATCAAAAAGTATATCATGGAGAAATAAGCTCTTAAATACGTGCAAAAAACTACAACCTACAAATCGCATCATTTTACAGGCTTGCCGTTTCTCAACCCGCGCATTCTTATCCCTCTAGCCTCATCACGGATTCAGAA
>JAKQEK010000446.1 GCA_029558535.1 Bacteroidota bacterium
TGGTTACTTGAAAAAATTAGATTACAAAGAAGCGTTTCAAAAAAGCTATAATAAACTTTCTGAAGAACAAAGAATAAAACAGACAACATTATTAAAAGCATTACCAAATTTTGATGCCGATGTTTTCTTTGAAATCTCTGGAATACGGATTGAATAATATGTATTGTGATATCTGTTCTGAACCACTTTCTTCAATTGCGAATGGTGGCCGCTGTGATACCTGTAGAATAGAATTCACAGGTAGAATGGTAGATGTGATACTACGCCTGAAACATAAATGGTACAAACGAATAGCAGAACAACAGGCAAAAATAGACTCAAAGAATAAAAGTAATAAAATAATAAAACTACATGGTCATTGTTATGACGGTACAGGATGGAATGAATGCCCTTTCTGGAATAGACACCCAAAAAATCATCGCTGTATGCTTTTCGGTAAAGATGGTATTCCTAAAAACGCATCACATTCCCTTGTAATCTGTAATAGAATCTACGGCGAGACATACGAAGGTGATGTATGAAAACAGTAAAAATGAAATGTATTAAAGAGTTTAATCATTGTGGTCTTAAATTGGAAGTGAATAAAATTTATGATGTTTCACACAAAGACAACGGCAGATTGGTTATATTTACAAAGCGTGGTTGGTATGAAGTTGGAGAGTGGGAAGAATATCTAATAGTTCCTGAATATTGGAACGATATAAAGGGGTATGAATAATGAACATATGTGGTGTTGCTTTGTCAAACATATTTGTGATGGTGTATTAAAATAATGAAAAATTTTAATAATAATACTGAAAATGAAGAAGAATGGATTACTCCTCCAGAAATAATACAAGCCCTTGGTGTTTTTGATTTAGACCCTTGTAGCCCACCACCAGAAAGACGAATGTATGACACCGCAAAAATACACTATTCAAAAGAAGAACATGGTGATGGTCTAACAATGCCTTGGAGTGGTAGAGTATGGCTAAACCCACCATATGGCAGGGAAACTTTCAAATGGCTTGAAAAACTAAGCATACATAAATCTGGTATTGCGCTAATATTTGCGAGAACCGAAACCATAGGGTTTCACGAAACAATATGGAATAAAGCTAATGGTATTTTCTTTTTTAAAGGTAGACTAAAGTTTGGTAGAAAAGATAACCATAAATTTAATACACCAGCAAATGCACCATCTTGTTTAGTTTCATATAGTTGTAGTGATACAAATATAATCAAACAGGCACAAATGAATGGATTTATTGTAGGAAAACTAATAAGACGCAAAATAATGTGAATAAAAATGAAATTCATAATCCAATACAGAATAAAAAACCACCAATACGCCACAGATTTTATGAAACGTCTAAAATATGATACATGGCAAACTTGGAAAAAATATAAAACCGAAAAACAGCGCGATAATGCGTTTGAAGCAGTTAAAAATCGAGATAGTTTATGGGAGTACAGAAAATGGACAATGTAGAAAGAGCATTAAAAAAAGAACTTGAACTTACAAAAATTCATAAAAGTAGTGGCTTAGAAAGTAGTATTATGTCACTTTGTTACAGTGCAGAAGAAACAGGACTAATTGAATTTAGAATAGATACAGAAACGGCGATTACTATTTGGAAACTTGTAGAAATCGCAAAAAAATATAGATGTAAATTACCAGAAAATCTTCGGATGTAATGAGGTTTATAAATGGAAATTATTACAGTAATAATACCAGCTATGTGTGCTGGTTTTTCATTATGTTTTGTATGGCTTTCATATGTTGAAGAACACAAAAGAGATAACCGCTTTCTTAATTGGTTTTTATTTGCTATGAATTTGTTTTTATTGTATATGAATACCAATAGTTATCTATCTAAATACATAATAGCGGAGGTATTAAAGTGAACATCAAACTTATTACAAAGAACGAGTGTGATTTTGATAAAATCCGGGTTGAAAACTTTGTTACATATCATATCGTTGTATATATGCATAATGAAAATAAATTTGAAGTTATCAAATGTCGAGACGGATTAGCTCCGTGTGGGTTTATTCTCAATAAATGCCAATATTTGGCTTTGATAACAGAATCACTAACCGGGTTTATCGCTAAAACAACGGAATCTGATAAAAAACAAAACAGAGAACAGATGTACAAAGAATTTGATGAATTGGCTCAAAAATATAAAGTGAGCTTGTTTTTGGCCGATAATAATGGAAATTTGTTTGTAACAGATAGGTTATAGAAATGAATATACATTCATGGTTCTGTAAACATAAATGGAAAAGAATTTGTTGTGAAAAAATATTAAAAAGAAAATCTTTAAAAGAATTTAGTAATTACGACAAAATATCCATACCAACACCAAAATTTCTTGAATATGAAGTTTTGTCAGAAACATTTGTATGTGAGATTTGTGGGTCGATTAAACACTTTGTGAGCTAGATTGGAAATAAAACTACATGAAAAATAACTGTGTTGGTTGTATTAATAGAGAACCACGCACCGAACAGTGTTACACTTGTATGAATTTTTCTAATTACACTGCTGAAATAATCCAACAGGAAAACTTGTTTGTATTAATGACACCTGATAAAAAGAATATCATGATAAAAAGTGGTAGTTGTCGTATTCTTATTCCGTTGACTAAACTAAAGAAACAACGAGTATTAACATACAGATCAAGAAAAAATGCAGAAAGATTTATGCGGTGTGGATTGTATTTAAACCATACAGGTGTATCTGATTATTCTTGGAAATATGATGATAATTGTGTGACACATAGAAGAATATTGATCGCCGTGAATGTAGATATTAAACTCTCAATAAAGGAATAACGTTTTATGATAGTCTGGATAACAAAATATGCATTAACACAGGGAATTCTTGAAATGGATGTCAGACAGGCCGATACAGAAATGGTTGTTATTAGTGCTGGCTTTCGAGATGGTTGTTTTTGGGCTGCTCAATACTTTCACCGGGGCGAATGGTTTAAAACAAAAGAAGATGCGATTGTAAAAGCAGAAGATATGAGACAGAGAAAATTGCGTTCTCTTCAAAAACAGATAACTAAACTTCAAAAAATGCAGTTTATATAGCACAATATATGATACATAAAAAGGCAATTTGTTTAAAAGATTATACAGGAAATGGTCTTATTCTTAGAAAGGATATGGAATATGATGTTTCACTAAAAAATAATGACAGACTGATAATATTCACAAAGCGTGGTTGGTATGAAGTTG
>JAKQEK010000458.1 GCA_029558535.1 Bacteroidota bacterium
ATACAATATCAAAAATCACAAAACTATCCTTAAATGACTGCTCACTATCTGATATAAGTTTTCTTTCGGATTTTACTTCTCTACAAGAGCTTGATGCTATGAACAATCAAATCAGTGATATAAGTGCATTAAAGAGATTGACTAAGCTAACATATCTAGATTTAGCGGGTAATGAAATCAGCGATATAAGTCCATTATTGAAACTGACAAATTTAGAAGAATTAGATTTAAGTAATTATACAGCAGATTATGGTGATAATATGACTTAAGTTACCTCATAAATTCATACATAATTTTAGTAGACTAATCCTAATAAAAGATACCCTTAATTAAAATTATACAGCATGATATTTCATTTGTCAATTTGAACCTTTTGTCCATGCAATGCAATCTTTTTCCAGAAATCCTGATATTTCTTATTTGCAATTTTATCATCTGTGACGCCAATTTCACAGGTTTTTCTACTTTCAACAGGAGATTTGTAACCGAGAGACGAATGAATTCTTTCGTTGTTGTACCACCAAACCCAAGCAGAAAGCTTTGCCTGTAAATCCTCTAAATCCTTAAAACTTTCCTCAAAAATAAATTCAGTTTTTACGATATCATACATCGACTCACAAACTGCATTATCAACTGGTTTTCCCGGACGGCTCAAGCTTCGTTCGATTTTACCGATTTCAAGGATTTTATCAATCTCTTCATTTTTAAACTCGCTCCCACGGTCGGTGTGGAATATACAAATATCACGAATGTCACTTCTGACAGTAAGCCATGCAGCCTTAACCAGCTCTGCATCTTTGTTTCTTCCTGCTGAAAATCCTATGATTTCACGGTGAGAAAGCTCTATTAACAAACAAATATAATGCCACTTATTATTAACATCAACATACGTAAGGTCTGAAGCAACCACCTCCAAAGGCTTTCTGTCATTGAATTTGCGTTCAACTTTATTTTCAATTTCATCGTTATTAACTGTATTTTCAGCGGATTTTGGTTTTCTTCGTCTTACATATTTTGAAATAAGTTTTTCTTCCTTCATTATTCTTGAAAGCTTTTCTTTTCCAATAGAAACACCTTTTTTTCGGAGTGCTATTAAAAGCTTTTTATGACCATAAACGCATTTATTCTGTTCAAAAGTGGATTTGACAACTTCTATTAAACTTTCGTCTATGTCTCGTTCTTTCGGCGAATAATAGTACACATCTCGGTTTATGCCAAGAAATTTACAAAGCTTCGTTACCGAATACTTTGATTTTAGCTCAGTGATAATGGTTCTCTTGGCATCTGTACTTAAGGTTTTAACATTACCACCATCGCTTTTTTTAACACGTCAATCTCCATTTGCTTATCTTTAAGCTGTTTTTCAAGCTCTCTGATTTGTTTTTGTTCGTCTGTAAGGTTATCCTTTGCTTTGAAGCTTTTGCTGGCTTTGTAATATTTTATCCAGTTGCTTACCGACGTGGGGTGTAAGTTATACGCTTTTGCAAGCTCTGCTCGTGTTTGCCCCGCCTCATATAGCTCTACTATATGACGTTTAAAATCTTCATCATAACTTTTCTTTGTTTCCTCTGCCATTTTGTTCTCCTCCATTTTTATTTTATTATATATCATTTTTGGAGTTTTGTCTACATTTTTTTGTATATTTTTATGGGTGGTAACTCATCTGTACAACTCTTCAAAATCATCAACACAATAGATTTTGTCTGTGTCTACTACATCATCATAGCACCATAGGGCATCAAGGCAGTTTGTTTTTGTTTTTGAATTTGACATAATAATAACCATCCTTTTTATTTTACAAATTTTATTATATACTTACCACGATAAGTTA
>JAKQEK010000459.1 GCA_029558535.1 Bacteroidota bacterium
TTCCGAAAACTGGAAAGCATATTACACTCGTCTTTCTTTGGGTGCAAGCCAATGGGAAGCTATCCTTCCTGCTTTCAGAAAAGCAATGCAGGCAGCTCTAATGCCGGAATTGCTTACTATTGCTTCTATGGGACTGGTAACTTTGCCTGGAATGATGACCGGTCAAATTTTAGGCGGTGCCTCACCTCTGGTAGCTATTAAATACCAAATGATGATTATGATTGGTATCTTCAGCGGAGTTACAATTACCGATTATACAGCTATTAACATATATTTAAGAAAAAGGTTTGATAAGTTCTATCTTCCCAAACCCTAAAACTGAAAATTATTATGGTTTGAAATAACAAAATAACCGTGAATAATGAAATCACCAATTGTTGTGAATAGTTATCTTCAATAAATGGACTAATAGCAAGGAAAGTAAAAAAAGATAAGTTTGGTAAGTTATAATATAGTTTTCATATTGAAAAGGTATTAATATTTTCCTGTCTGATGTGGATTCCTGCAAAAACAGTAGTCCGCAGATGTCTATGGGATATAGCTTTTATACTTTAAGGGAAACAATGTTTGTAAAAAAAAGGAGTTGGCGAAGAAAGAATTTGCCTTAACCTTATTTTACCTATTACCTCTCCATAATTTATAGTGTACCAAATAAATAATTTACTTTATGTTGCAATAACTTAGCTTGCAATTAGCGAGACCTTTACCTGTTGTTAGACAGCGCATTATTTCCTGCCAAGTTGTTTCTTTTACGCTGCCTTAACACTTCTTTAACGATTCCCTAACGCCGTTAAGGAAGTGTTACGGAAGTGTTACGGCAGCGTTAAGGGAGCGTTAAATAAATGATTAAGCAACAGGCATTTATACTAAGTCCACAAAGTAATTTTATAAATCAAGACAATGACAGGAGAATAGCTTCTATCTTGTAATTTCATTCAGGAAAAAGCTACATCTATTATATGTCTATGAACTACGGAACTATCATTTAAAGTATCTTTTGCCAGCTCAATTATTTCTAATATGTAAGCAACAAGGCATTACTTTCATCGTCATATTATATCCCCCTGATTTTTTTAGCACAGGACGATAAAGTTATTATTTATGGCTTATCAAAATAAATGTTATATTAGTTCCATTAAGTACTTTACGCATTGGTTATGATAACAATCGTAAACGCTATGATAAAAATTATAGAGTAGCTGTAGTAATGACAAATTACATTGTTGTAATTCGCTTTCAAGATGAAAATAACCTTATCGCTCAATTTGTAACTGCCTATTTGGCAGAACCAATTCCTCTTTCAAAGATACTTAATAGTCCTCCCTACCAATAAAAAAACCGTCGATTTGACCAAGCGGGTTCGACGGCAACCTATGCAGGTTCTATTACCCCAAGTAATGAACAATGATAATATAATCAGAATGCATATTTATGTCAAGTAAAATATTTTGTATTTTTCCACTCTCTATAGCGTAACTGCATATAATATTATATGTTTAAGCATAAAACTTTTTCTGAATATTCCTTATTGGCGATATATAAAAAAAGTCGCTTTGTCCGAGCGGGCTAAAAGGCAAACTTTGTGGATTCAAATACCTCAAGTAGTGAAAAATAATATTTTAGGGAGTGTGTTATCTAAAAAGGACCAATTATCTGAGCATATTACCTATTTTTCTTTTTTCTCATTCAGGGAAGCAGCATAGGCAAACATCTGTTCTAAGGTTTTAAAACGATCAAACAGAGAAATAGCTTCCATCAGCTGTTTATCCTGATAAATAGTTATTTTATATGCATCTTCGTCACCATAAACTTTGCGGACAAGTTCACTTTT
>JAKQEK010000464.1 GCA_029558535.1 Bacteroidota bacterium
CAGGTTAAGCAAATGTTAGAGCGTCGCCTTCGGCGCGCGAAGAAAAAAAAGAAATCGTAATAATGCGTAAGTCTATTGTGGCGTGTAATATTTCAATAGATAAACCATTGGAAAAATCAAAATACTTTCACAGATTTCAAATAAAATGTCTTTCTGTTATTTCAGACAATTGTTTTTTCAAATCACTTTTTAACGTTAATCAAACGGGTATATAAATTTATTATTGTCAAATACGGCTTTTATTAGATAGTCATAATATTTCATTTAATGGGAGTCTATGAAATCTACAAATCATTTGTATCTTGCACAATGCGGGATTCACAAATGGAAGATTGTTAAATACGGATTTTATTTTTATAGAAGCAAACTTTCTGAATAAATTAGTACTATGTGATTACCACAACAACTGTATCTTGATTCAGGCAGGATTAACAAATAGAAGATTGTTAATTGCGGCTTTTGTTTTGTATACGCCAACTTTCTGAAAAATGAGTTCTATAAGAGTACAAAATCATCTTTATCTTGAACCACGCTGGATTCATAAAGTAAGGATTGTTAAATAAGGTCTTTGTTTGATGTAAATCAATTTTCTGAAAACAAGGCTTAATAGAATATTAAAAAACCATTGTTCAACTGGAGTTACCCAAGTTGTGTTTTTTCAAGACTGGTAATGCTATTGTTTGTTTTATACAGAGGTGTTTTGTATGTTAGGCAAAACTGATATAAATCAGATGCTTAGAAAAATCTATAGTAGCTGCTTGTAGGTCAAAAGAATAGAAATCTTAAGAATAAAAAAAAAATAGTTGTAACTAGACTTTCTGTTATTTTGAGTACAAAAAATGCTCTAACAACTGCTTCAACCTGATGCTTTCTTTGTCACATTTTGTGCTGTCGCTTCGCTCCTGACGCACAAAATGCGCCAAGCCCTACGGGCACGAAACCACAGGTTAAGCAAATGTTAGGCTGATGCCTTCGGCACAAAAAATTTTATTTTTCTATTGACTTTCCCATTATGGGAACCTTTACCCTGTAATGAGGAGGTGTAAATATGTACACTATTGGACAGTTTGCAGTAATATCACAGCTTTCTAAAAAAATGTTGCGTTTTTATGATGAAATTAATCTATTAAAACCGGCGAAGGTAGATTGGGATACGGGTTATCGATATTATGATGATAATTGTGTAATTATCGCACAGCAAATCATAATATTCAAGAATTGCGGTTTATCTCTTGATGAAATCAAGAAAATACTGGTAGATAATCATCCTAATCAAAATTGTTTATACGATGTGTTAATTGGTAGACGTAAAGAGATCGAGCGATTATCAATGAATATTGATAATAGCAAGGCTAGACTTGAACAAATGATAAACGATCTTAGTAAAGAAAAAAAAGAAGAACCGGAACTAATAGAGTTAGACTCTATTTTTGGTATCTATAAAGAAGTTGACTTGTCTGATGAAAATGCAGTTTCCGAGAGATTGAGTGAATTATATGCATGGGGTATATCTTCTGGAATGTCATTAATTCCACCTCACTTAATTCTTCACAATATGCATGATGAAAATGATGAGAAAGAGACGAAAGTATTTGTAAAAACTAGTAAACCAACTGAAGGAGATGCATTAAATGGAATATTTCCTCTTTCTCTATCTGAAGGCAAAGGTGTCAGGATCATTCATCGTGGTTCTTTCTTTTCATCTGGTGAAACATGGAAGTGCCTATTCCAATATATTGAGAAAAAACACCTATCAATCATTGGTTATGGAAGAGAAACAAAAAATCTAATGGGACCTTCTGTAACTATTGAAATTCAAGTGAAGGAGGTTTTGATATGATAAATCTATTAGATATTTCTTGGTGCGAATTAGAAAAAATGCCCAGATCTGAAACAGTTTTTTTCCAAGTAATAGCACCAGTTGAAGAACATAGTCATCATTTACCTTTGGGGACTGATCTATTTCTTGGTGAGATATGGGCAAAAAAGGCAATAAAGATTTTGGAAGAAAACAAACCAAAGCTTAATTGTATTATGATGCCAATTCTACCGGTAGCTGCCGGTTCAATGAAAGGCTTCCCAGGTTGCCTGTATCAACGAGCTAAAGATGTAAGAAAAGTCCTATATAGTGTTCTTCAAAACCTTGCTCAGTTTGGTTTTCAGAATATTATTGTAGTTGCTTCTCATGGTGATCCAATGCATCAAATATCTGTGGAAAAAGCTTGTGAAATGATTAATTCAAAATATGGAGAGGTTGCAATATCTCCTCTTGGTTCTATTGTATTTTCTGGAATGCGTCCTACAAAAGGAGCCAATCTAAGTACTGAACTTGATAAAATGTTACAAAAGTATAAATTTGATTTTCATGCCGGATGGGTTGAGACTTCCATGATAATGGCTGAAAAACCAGAACTAATAAAAAGTGATATTTATTCTATGCCAGACATAGAAGTTACCGATCGCGAAATGATTAATCCTTCTGTCTATTTAAAAAAAACCGCAGGATGGGGGCATCTCGGCTATCCAAAATTATCAGATCAAAAATTGGGTAATGAACTTAATAATATTACATCAAGTGACTTGGCTATTGTTGTTGATGAGTTTGTAGAAAAAAAAGATTGTAGTATGTATAAACATCATTTTTTATGGAAACTGCCTATTTTTAGGATTTTGACGTGAATAGAAGAAGCCTAACAACTGCTTCAACTTGACATTTCCTGTTGTCATGGTTTGTGCTTGTCGCTGCGCTCGGCACAAACCACGCCAAGCCCTACGGGCCGGAAATGCAAGTTAAGCAAATGTTAGAAAGACGGCTGCGCCGCCGCGGAGAAAAGAAATATAGTTCTTCTCAACTACGTAAGAATGAATATCCTTTTATAAAGCACTGATAAATTCTTTTAGGGAGTCACACGATGATTAATGAGAAATGGGTTAAGTTAAAACAGTTAGGAAAACAGAAATATGCAATGCTTTACGGATCTTTGTTTTGGGGTTCTATTTGTGGTACGTCTAGTATTGTGCCTCTTATTTTATTGAATAAAG
>JAKQEK010000478.1 GCA_029558535.1 Bacteroidota bacterium
TAATTCCCTCTAAAAAACGAAAGATATAACATGCACAAAAGATAAAAAAATCAGCTGTTTCAATAAATAAACTGATGCTAAAATTACTTAAATGTAGGCTTCCCGGCATATGATCCTCAGGAGGCTCACGGCAAAAATAAATTCGGTTATTAACATGAAAGACTTATACTATTCTATCTCATTCATTAAAGCTTGATATCTTCCGGACTTTTTTAATTCGCTTAAGCCAAGATTAAAAATTCTGATAATATTCAATCCCTCTGAACCTGCTCTTTTAGGAATTATTAAATAGTATGAACTTATATTAACCGGCTTTGGAGCAAAATTAATCATTTTTATCTGATCGGGAGTTAAATATTTATTAAGTAGTTCCTGGTGATTAATTCCCATGTTCGAAGATTTTTACACATAATAAATTAAGGCATAATCATTCTTGTATAAAATATTTATTGAGGAGATTTATAATCCCCCGAACATTTATAAATCATGCAAACTTTTTCATCAATTTCGGATTTTCCGACACATCCCGCAACACTTTTCTGATATTCAATCCCAGTATACTCATAGATGCCCATATTTGATCTCCTTCAAAACCCTTGTATAGAGATTTATTGAGTCCGCACATTCTCTTTCCTTCGCTAATCTTTGCTTCAATAGCAGCTCGTTTATTATAAATTTTCTCTTTGCGCTTGCTCATTTTTTTTGTACGGTCTTTTTTATGCGGGATAGCCAGTACGATATTATACTCGTTTTCATATTCTTCAATTTTTCCCTCATCATAAAAACCTCTATCAAAACCTGCGGAGTGAAATTTTTCTTTAAATACAGATTTATGTTTCTTTATCGCAGCTTCAAGCATTGTTACATCAGAAGGATTTCCCTGATACAATTCCCAATGAGTTATGTAGCCATTTCCACTCATGTCAACTCGCAGTTTGTCTCCGAACTCTATTGGCCTCCCAACTTTCCCTTTAGGTAATGAACGTGCGTGGTCTTCATGATAGCTGACGATTCTTTCCTTAATCTTTTCTCCTTCCAAATATTTCTTTGTTTGTTCAACGATACCTGCTCCAACTGTACTTAGTTTTTCATACCTTTCGAGAATATATTTTTTTGCCTGAACGGATTTCTGCTGACTTATTATTTCCGCTTTTTTCAGCGAGTTTTCAGCTATTTTTATAAGCTCAGAACAGACAGACTTAGCCAGCTCCTTTGATTTTTTACTGCTGCTGTAAAATACTTTTGCGGCAGTGTTGGCTTTCTTGATAACTTCACTTTTTACCATGTCTTTTTTACGACGCACTTTTTGAATTATAACTTCTGCTTCTTCTATGACTCGCTTCAGAAGGTTGACATCCGTCGGAAAAATAATATCTTTCTCCAAAGAGGTGGTGTCACTGAATAATTGTTTGCCGTTAATAAATCCTTTTGCGATCAACTTGCATGTAAATACTTCTTCTATCCGCTTAAATCGTTCTGCTCCCAACCTCTTCTTAATCTTTACCAGAGAAGAATGGTCGATTATCTTTTTCCCGAGCTTATTTATAGCCATTATTTCATTATATGATACCGAACAGAAATACATATATGATGTATTCACATGAAGCTCATTAATAATTTCTCTGTATGGTTTCACATATAAATGTTTAAGTACAAAAAGTCCCAATACAAGATTGGAATTCTTGGTAGAGTTCCCCCTATTAGACTCATAACATTCTTTATAAATTTCATTCATTTTATCCCAGTCAAGCATCGTTTTTAATTTGACGAGATCATGACCATTAGGTATCATTTCAGCGATTAGATGATTTCCAAAATCTAATTGCTCTGTTAATCCTGTGAACATGGTGCTCTCCTGATTTTTATTTAGCGGTGAAACTCAGGAACACTGTTTCACAGGATTAATTTATTATCAATTAATTTCCTAAAATATCACGATTGTTCACCATAAACTAATTA
>JAKQEK010000013.1 GCA_029558535.1 Bacteroidota bacterium
GAGCCTGTTTCCGCTTACTTGATAAGCAAATCTATACAAACTTTTAATTCATTCACAAAAACATTAAAAATAAAAAGCCTGAATTTTGTCTATTAATAACAAACATCAAAAAAATAGCCTGAATTTTGTCCATTACACCAAAAAATATTATAAAAAAAGCCTGCATACTTTTAGACAGGCTTTTTACAATTTCAATTAAAATCCAGAATTCAGTGTTTTTGCACTATCATATTCAACAGTAAAAGTATAAGTAAATTTTTTGGTTTCGTTTGCTGCAAGACTTTCGCTCCATTGCAATAGTCCGGTTGATTCAAACCATGTTGCTTTTCCCTTGTCTGTCAGTACAACTTTTATTTCATCATTTAGGCTTAGCGGAATATTATCTTGTAAAACAATTTCTGTTTTAACCATTTTTGTATTCTTAACCACTATTTCATAAGTGATAGTTTTCGTACAAATTGTTCCTACAAGTTTTTTATTAGTTTCATTTTTTATCTGTTTTCTCTGAATCTGCAAACTCCTGTCTCTGCCCAAAGCAAGATCAAGAGTATCGGAAACTGTATAAGGATTTATTTGTGTTTCTCCGACAAAGGTTCCGTCAAAATAAATGTTTGCTTTACCAGGAAGTAAATCCAGTTTTTGCCAATCTGTAATTCTTGCTAACAAATATGCTTGAGATTCAAGCTTTGGAACAATATGATAAACATAAGTGGTTGGCAAAGATTCACTTTGAACCGGCAAAATGTGTATTTGGCCATCAGAAGGAATTGTATAAGGTAACTTTATATCAAATTCAACATTTGTCATTGTCTGAACCATATTTGTGTAGTTGTATGCATAATCTGCATCCACAAGTAACCCTTCATTAGTACCGGTAGGAGCCTCATCTCCTTTTATTTTATAAGATTCTGACTTCTCTCGTGAACTATAAGTTGAAGTAACATAATAATTGTAATAGTTTAAATAAAAAATCGGTAAAACCGGTTTAACATTGTTTGCCGATGGAGTAATTGTTGAAAGTTTTATCCTTGCATTTTCCCAATCTTCCCCGGTACTCTGCCAAACATCAGCTTTATAAACTAATTGTACCGGTTGGTCAATGCCATTTGTTTTAAGGTCATACGTTGGTGACCATCCTGCGTTATTTACCATATAACTAATATCCAGACTTCCATTTACAGCAGCATCACAACTAATTATAACTATTATTTGAGGTATTGGAGATGTATTTGTTTTCACTGGGTTTTGCTGCAGATTGTATGCTTTAAGGTCATTTAGTCTTGCATTCATTCTTGTCAGCTGCTTTTTCATGCCGAATTCCTGTTTGCGTAACTTCTGGATATTTGTATTTATATCATTAATTTTTAATCTGAAATAATCCATGGTAGACTTTAATTCTGTTATTGTATCGCCTCCATAACCTTTAACAAGTTGATTATTAGTCAAAATCGTTTTCTCCATGTTAAAAGCATCTATTTGCAAGTTTATTTCCGACAGATCAAAATTCAAATACACTATTGAATCTTCCAATAAAGCAATTTCTTTAAGAATTTTTGGTGGTATAACACCATCTTGCGGATCAATAATAATCTCAGGTTGTTTATACCTAAACTTTACATCCAGAATCGTAAAACTGCCCTTGCCTTTTGCCTGAATACTTGAAGTATTTACATAAGTCGAAACATTTTCGAATATTATTTCGCTTATGCCGCTACTTGCTGTAAAATTTGCTGAACGGGTTAACTGTGCTGATCCGGGAAAAACTGTCACATTTATTACTTTTGATTTAACCGGAATTTCTGCTGAGAAACTGTATAAAACTCCAACTATCAGAATTATTATACTTAAAATACATTTTTTCATTTTATTAAATTTAAAGATTAGTAATTACAAATTTGGGGAGTAGATACTGTTAATTTTTAAATTCCATAAATTTAAAATTCTTCATTTAGAACTACAGTTTTGACAGAAATCAGAATTTTGTCAGGATATAATATTTTCCTATTTTCGCAAAAAATAAATAATAAAATGGAATACAATTTCAGAGACATCGAAAAAAAATGGCAGAAGTACTGGTTCGAAAATCAAACTTACAAAGTTGAAGTTAACAAAACCAAGCCTAAATATTATGTTCTTGACATGTTTCCTTACCCATCGGGAGCAGGACTTCATGTTGGGCATCTCTTAGGATACATTGCCTCTGATATATATTCCAGATATAAAAGACAAAATGGGTTTAACGTATTACATCCTATGGGTTATGATGCATTTGGATTGCCGGCCGAGCAATATGCTGTTCAAACAGGCACTCACCCTGCTATAACTACTGAAAAAAACATAAAACGATATAGGGAACAGTTGGATAATTTGGGCTTTTCGTTCGATTGGAGCCGTGAAGTACGAACCAGTGACCCAAAATATTATAAATGGACTCAATGGACTGTTATCCAACTATTTAAACATTATTATGATAATGAGTTAGACAGAGCAAATCCGATAAAATTCTTGATTGAAAAATTTGAAAAAAATGGATCTGAAGGAATAAATGCGATTCATAACGAACATAATCCTTTTTCTGCCGAAGAATGGAATACAATGCCTTACAAAGAGCAGCAGGATATTTTAATGTGTTACCGACTTTTATTTTTATCAGACACAAGTGTTAATTGGTGCCCACAACTTGGGACAGTTCTTGCAAATGACGAAGTAATAGATGGATTTTCGGTTCGCGGCGGATTTCCGGTCGAAAGGAAAAAGATGAAACAATGGTCTTTGCGTATTACAGCTTATGCTCAGAGATTACTGGATGGCTTGAACAAGATAGATTGGCCAGAACCGGTTAAGGATATACAAACAAACTGGATTGGGAGAAGTGAAGGTGCCAGTATGATATTTAAAATAAAAAACAGAACAGAACAAGTTGAAGTTTTCACAACCCGTCCTGACACTATTTTTGGAGCTACTTTTATGGTTCTTGCTCCCGAACACGAAATAGCAGAGACATTAGCCACGCCTGAATATAAGAAAAAGGTTAAGGATTACATTATACAAGCGAAAAACAGGTCAGATGTTGAAAGAATGGCTGAAAAAAAGGTAAGTGGTCAATTTACCGGTTCCTATGCTATTAATCCTTTTACAAAACAAGAAATACCTGTTTATATTGCAGATTATGTATTAATCGGCTATGGTACGGGAGCAATTATGGCTGTCCCTGCACATGATAGCCGGGATTTTTCATTTGCACGTCACTTTAATCTTCCAATAATTCAAGTCGTTCAGAAGCAGGGAGAAGAAACTATTCCAACAAAAGAATGGGAAGAATCTTATGATTCAAAAGAAGGTATAATGATTAATTCCGGATTTATTAACGGACTTGAAGTAAAACAAGCAATAACTGAAGTAATCAATAAATTAGATACTTTAGGAATAGGTGAAAGAAAAATCAATTATCGTTTACGTGACGCTATTTTCAGTCGTCAGCGTTACTGGGGAGAACCTTTTCCAATATATTACAAAGAAGACATTCCTCATGTTCTAAGTATAGAAGAATTACCGCTTGAATTACCAGAGATAGATAAATATATGCCGACCGAAGACGGCGAGCCTCCATTAGCCAGAGCCGAAAAATGGGAAACATTTGACGGTTATCGCCTTGAGACATCGACAATGCCGGGTTTTGCCGGATCATCAGCATACTATTTAAGATACATGGACCCACACAATGAGTGGGAACTTGTTTCTGAAAGAGACGTTAATTATTGGCAGGATGTTGACTTATATATTGGTGGTCGCGAACATGCTACAGGTCATTTAATTTATGCCAGATTTTGGAACAAATTCCTTTTCGATCTTGGACTTACTCCCAAAGATGAGCCATTCCGCAAAATGATTAATCAAGGAATGATACAAGGACGTTCAAATTTTGTTTACAGAATATCAGGGACGAATCAATTCGTTTCATTTAATTTAAAAGATAAATATGAAACACAAAAAATTCATGTAGATGTAAATATTGTTGAAAATGATATTCTCGACATTGAAGAGTTTAAAAAATGGCAACCCGATTATGTAAATGCCGAATTTATATTAGAGAAAGATGGCAAATATCATTGTGGGTGGGAAGTCGAAAAAATGTCAAAAACATTCTATAATGTTCAAAATCCGGACGATCTTGTTGAGAAATACGGAGCAGATACATTAAGAATGTATGAAATGTTTCTTGGTTCTATTGAACAAGCAAAGCCTTGGGACACAAATGGAATTGAGGGCGTATCCAGATTTCTGAAAAAATTCTGGAGACTGTATCACAATGAAAACAACGAATTTGCGATTAACGGGGAACAACCAACAGCAGAAGAACTAAAGATATTACATAATACAATTAAAAAAGTTACTAATGACATTGAAAGATTTTCTTTTAATACAGGAGTTAGTAATTTAATGATATGTGTAAATGAACTTGGCAAATGCAATAAACGTCATGTATTAGAACCTCTGTGCATTCTTATCTCCCCTTATGCTCCTCATATTGCCGAAGAACTTTGGACCTTGCTTGACAACAAAAATAGCATTACTGAAGCGTTATGGCCAGTATATAACGAAAAATATATAGTTGAAAACAGCTATAATTATCCGGTATCATTTAACGGTAAAACCAGATATATGCTTGAGCTCCCGATTGATTTGAATCAAGCACAAATTGAAGAGATTGTAAAGGCTAATGAGAATACTGCAAAATGGATAGAAGGTAAGCAGATTTTGAAATTTATTTTTGTACCGAAGAAGATTATTAATATTGTATTAAAGGGATAATAAAATATTTATCTAATTATTGCTTTAGTATTTTTCTTGTATAACTACCATTGTCGTCAGTAACTTTAACAATATATAATCCTTGCGGTTTATCACTGATATCAATTGTGGTCATTTTACCTTTGTAAACAGTTTGACCTGTAATATTCAAGACCTCAACATTTTTAATATTTTTCCCTTTTATATTGATTATCCCTGTAGTAGGATTTGGCGTTATAAGTAATAAGTCAGTATTTCTTTTCGCTGTGATATCGGAAGATTCAGGCATCCAGCTTATTGAAACATTTGAAAAGCTGGGCTGATTAGCAGGATTGAGTGATTGGCTTTCCAATCCTTTTATAAAAGAATAAGTTGCGTAGTTTCCGGTAGCATTTTTATCCGTAAGCTCTATTCTTAGTCTATAATTTCCATCTGCCATAACTAATCCTGCCGCATTTTTGCCATTCCATACATAATCTCGTGAAGTATGTCCTGTATAAGTTGCTCCGGTTATTGCATCTGTAGTATTAAAACCCGAAGAGGCTTCCCAAATATTTAAGTGGGTTTTATATGTGCCGGTATAAGCATATAATGTTTTTACAAAATTCTCAGACTCATCTTCTATCCATACTGCTACGATATTCTTCGGAGCGAATACTCCTCCTGCATTACTAGTTGTTACCGTTACAGTTAATTCTCCTGTTGTTTGTCCGAATAAATTAACAACTAAAATAAGCATCAAAATCAGTAGGTATATTTGCTTCATATTAAACATATTCATTAGTTTCAAAAACACAAAATTATAAAAAAAGCCTTGTTAAATCAAAACGCCTTTTTTCATAATTAAATATTTTTAATTTGTATTTTCATTAATGTAAAACTACAATATTTTTTTCATTCATCACAGTTTTATAATAAATTAAGAATGAAATAGATAAAACATATGTTTTAATCTTTATGAAACATTGATAATACCTTGATTATTAAAATTTTATATACGTGGTGAAAGAATACCTTGAATTAATGACTTTTTTAGCCATTGTTTTTGAAAATTATCTTATTTTTGCAACCGTTTACATACTAAATTAGTTTATAAGTTTAATATGTAATTTAAATACACCCATTATCCCGGGAAAGTCAGTAATGAATTGGCAGAATAAACTGACAAAGTATTCAGAGCATATCCCATATGTGACTGAGGAAGCGAAGCTATGATAAAATTTAGAGATTTTAGCAATATTAAAATAATAACTTTATACAACGACTAATCCCAGTTAGTCTTATTTAAACCTTAAAGTATGAAAACTGCGTTAATAACGGGTATTACAGGACAAGACGGTTCTTATCTTGCCGAATTATTGCTTTCGAAAGGCTATACAGTACATGGTATAATCAGACGTAGCAGTTCTTTTAACACCTTTAGAATAGATCATTTATATAATAATAAGGATTTATTAAATAAAAGATTCTTTTTACACTACGGCGATCTTACAGATTCCAGTAATTTAAACAGAATACTTGAAAAAACAAAGGCGGATGAGATTTACAATCTTGGAGCACAGAGTCATGTTCAGGTTTCATTCGAGGTGCCGGAATATACCGCAGAAGTTGACGGAGTTGGCACCTTACGGTTTTTGGATGCAATAAAAGAAACAGGATTAAAAACTAAATTTTATCAGGCTTCGACATCTGAATTATATGGCAAAGTTCAGGAAATTCCTCAAACCGAAAAAACACCATTCTATCCAAGAAGTCCTTATGGAGCTGCTAAACTTTATGCTTATTGGATAGTAGTTAATTATCGTGAAGCCTATAATTTGTTTGCATGCAACGGTATTCTGTTTAATCACGAATCGGAACGCCGTGGAAAGACGTTTGTAACCCGAAAAATTACTGTTGCGGTATCAAAAATATTGACCGGACAACAGGATATGTTATTGCTTGGAAATCTTGATGCAAAAAGAGATTGGGGCTATGCTCCCGAATATGTTGAAGGCATGTGGAAAATGTTACAGGCTGACGAACCGGACGATTTTGTACTGGCAACAGGTGAAACACATACCGTACGCGAATTTGTTGAAGAGTCTTTCAAAGTTTTGGGGGAGGAAATTGAATGGAAAGGTGCAGGAATTGATGAACAAGGGTTTCTCAAATCTAGCGGCAAGGCTGTAGTGGGAATAAATCCAAGATATTTTAGACCTGCAGAGGTTGATATATTAATTGGCAATCCAGCAAAGGCAAAAGAAAAACTTGGATGGACACCGAAGACAACTTTTAATGAATTAGTGAAGTTAATGGTTAAAGCGGATTTTGAAAAGGCGAAGAAACGAGGAAGTTGAGGAAGAGTTATTAAGAATGTTGATTTGTTGAGGGGTTGATTTGTTGAGGGGTTGATTTGTTTTTTGTTGATTTGTTGATTTGTTCGTTGATTTGGTGATTTGGTGAGGAGTCGAAGACATTAATATTAGTTATAAAATTGAATTATTTATAAAACCAATGTATATATATTCTTTCGAAAAGTTAAATGTTTGGCAAAATTCACGAAAATTATCTTTTGAGATATATCAAATAACAAAAACATTTCCGGAAGAAGAACGTTTTGGGCTTATTTCACAAATGAGAAGAGCCGCAGTTTCTATCAGTTCAAATATTGCTGAAGGATGTTCCCGTATTTCGAAAAAAGAGCAAAAACATTTTTATACTATTTCATACAGCAGTGCCATTGAGCTTTTGAACCAAATCATATTATCATTGGATTTAATGGTTATAAATAATGAACAATATGTAGAAATAAGATCATCTATTGAGCAAATAACAAATCAGTTGAATGCTCTCAATAAGACAATATCATAAAAGTCTTTTAAAATCAATTTCATCACTAATTGTCTCCCATATCTCAACAAACAAATCAACTCCTCAACAAATCAACAAATCAACAAAAAACAAATAAACGCCATTATAAAATCATCTCATGCAAAAGACTAGCAAAATATATCTCGCCGGGCATACCGGCCTAGTTGGTTCAGCCATTTACAGAAATCTCATAAAAAAAGGATATCAAAATATTATTGGTAAAACTATTGATGAACTTGATTTGAAGCAACAATCTCAGGTTGAAGAATTCTTTCTTAAAGAAAAACCTGAATATGTTATAATAGCAGCTGCAAAAGTCGGAGGGATAATTGCAAATAATGTCTATCGGGCAGAATTTCTTTACGACAATCTTATGATCCAAAACAATTTAATTCATTCTGCATACAAAACAGGCGTAAAAAAACTTTTGTTTTTAGGGAGTTCCTGCATATATCCTAAACTTGCCCCCCAGCCTATCAGAGAACAATATCTGTTGACAGGATTGCTGGAAGAGACCAACGAGCCTTATGCCATAGCAAAAATTGCAGGAATCAAAATGTGCGAAAGCTACTACCGCCAATACGGATGTGATTTCATTTCGGTTATGCCAACAAATTTATATGGCCCAAATGATAATTATGACCTTGAAAAGTCTCATGTACTACCAGCTTTAATCAGAAAGATGCATCTTGGAAAATGTCTCGATGAAAATAATTGGGAAACGCTGAAGCAAGATCTCGACAAAAAACCTATTGAAGGTATTAGCGGTAAAAATACTGAAGAAGAAATAATAAACATTCTTAAAAAATACGGAATTTCTAAAGATAATAACATTACCACCATTACACTTTGGGGTACAGGACAAGTATTCCGCGAATTTCTTCATGTTGACGATATGGCCGATGCCTGTGTTTACATAATGGAAAACATAAGCTCTGAAAAACTATACAAAGAACTTCATCAAACGCATATCAATATAGGTACAGGCATTGATCTGACAATAAAAGAACTCGCCGACACCATTAAAAACATTACAGGATATAAAGGAGAAATTTTCTGGGATTGCTCAAAACCTGACGGCACACCAAAAAAGCTGCTTGATGTTACAATTCTCAATAAACTCGGATTTAATGCAAAGATAAACCTGAAAGATGGTATTGAGAGGGTTTATGAAGGATATGTTGAAAATTAATCAGTTGATTAAAAGAAATTTCATAAGTAAAAATACGATAACAAATACTACGACATGATTTTAATAAAATAATTGCATATTTGTTAGAAATTATTTACATATTTACGCATATTTGTAATAAATAATTTACAAATCGTATAGACGAGCCTCTAACCTGATTAAGAAACTTCAAGGGCAGTTAAACAAATTATTATTACCAAAATATTTCAAATTATGTATTTCGGGTGCCGAAAAATTAAAAATCTATGATTTTTTCATTTTTCGATCCCGTGAACGAGGATAAAACATCCTCGAAAAAATATGAAATTGATATTTCTCAGTCAAATTACCGGATGTTAAAAAAAAATTGCGTTAAAAATAATTATGATTACCAATTTCTGTTTTTTCGGGATTTCGGATTTCGTTTCTTTCAGGAGCAAGTCGTCAAACCTAGCACAAAAACAATAATAACAACACGAACTTGTCATATTTAAATTGTGCAAACCAATAGTTAAAATCCCAATAATAAACAAATAAAAAATGAAAATTAAAAACATTTGTTGCATAGGTGCAGGATATGTGGGAGGTCCAACAATGTCCGTAATTGCACAAAAGTGCCCTCATATAAAAGTAACAGTTGTGGACATTAATGAGCAAAAAATTGCTGAATGTAACAATTCTCAATGAACTAAGATTTAATGCAAAGATAGACTTTAAAGATGGTATTGAGAGGGTTTATGAGGGGAAATGTTGAGGGTCAAATTAGTTAAGGGAAAAATTTTCATTAGAGAATTATAAACAGAAAAAACCTTAATAATAAGCAAAATAATAGTTCATTTAAATAGTTATTTTTTTACACGATGTTTTTAAAATCAATCAATAAAATAATCCCAAGTATTATTATAGTCATAGCATTTTTTTTGCGATCAGAATTTACAGCATTAATATTAATCCCCACATTAGCTTATTATATCAAGACTACAAAAACACAAATAAAATCAATAGATATAATTTTATATATTTATATATTTTTATGTGTTGTAACAAACATAGGTAATAACAACCCCATATTATTCAATTTACAATCAACTTTCTTGTATTCTGTTTTGCCAATTCTATTTTACTATTTTGGCAAACATTATTTCTCTTTTAAAACAAACGTAAAATTTATACCTTTTTTCTTACAAGCTTTGTTAATCATATTTATAATACTTGTATTAAGTATATTTTTTAGGGATCAAAATAATAAAATAAGTTTTAACTTAAGTAATAATATTTACTACTTATTTAGGATAAAACAAATAAATAAAGATGATTTAGATTATTTTATTAGTGCAACGAATCTATCTTTACTAATTGCAACAATACCGATAATATCTATGATACTATACAATATTAAAAAGATTAAAATATATGTATATATAACATTACTAATTTTGTCAATAATATTGCTGTCAGTGGTAGCCTCCAGAGCGGCAATAATAGCGACATTAATTATTTTAATACTAAATCTATCTTTAATATTAAAATCAAAAAATGTTATAAAATATTTCTTTGGTATACTTGCAATTGCAAGTATACTTGTTTTTATCATCCCTGAATTTGAGTATACTCGAACTGCAATGGATCGATTTAACAACTTAAATTTACAGTCTGAGACAAATGAATTATACGACTTGAATGGAAGGCAATATTATTGGAGCTTAGCACTTATAGAGTTGAATAACAATTTATGGGGATATGGGCATACATACTTCATTAATAAATATGACATGTCAACTCATAATGAATACTTAGGACAACTTGTTGCTATCGGAGTTTTACCTTCTATAATATATTTTATTTTCATTTTCAGATGTTTATATCAATCCTATAAACAATACAAGACAAATCTAAATCCTCTTTTAATTATCTGTATTCTTTTTATATCTATTTATCTTATTATAGGCATAACCGAAAATGTATCACTCGCTAATCGAAGATGGATTCTGTGTCTATTTTTTATTATGGGTATGAATACGAGTATTTTGTATAAACCAAGACCAAACACGTTAGATTGATTAGTTTAAAAAAATTATATAATTCACCAACATTAAATACTTGGTTTAGTTTCTGCTCTAAATCACTTGGGGCATTGGTATTCCTTCCAATTTTACTAAAGACATTTAATATACAAGAAATTGCATTATATTTTTTATTTCTTGTATTTATATCTTTTCAGAATTTATTAGATTTTGGATTTTATAATACTTTTGTTCGCGCAATTGCCTATGCAGACGGAGGTGC
Source organism: Bacteroidota bacterium (assembly GCA_029558535.1). Classification (GTDB taxonomy): domain Bacteria; phylum Bacteroidota; class Bacteroidia; order Bacteroidales; family ML635J-15; genus Bact-19. The sequence goes on from JAKQEK010000013.1 coordinate 11,102, forward strand.
AGAAGAAATTAAACCCTACGAGAACCTTGATACAACTAACATTATTAAAAACACAAATTGGAATTTGATTGAAAGAATTATTGGGACAATGAATGTAGTATATAAATACATAACTATTTTTGTGTTTATTGTTTTGTTAACGAGTACATTGAGCGTATATGGTAAAATCCAAGGGTTTGAAAACCCTTTGCAGTATTGGATTAGTTGGATTATTATAATATGTGTTACCACAATAAATTTCTATGGTAGGATTTATTCAAATTATTTATTAGGCCTGAACTATGTTGCTCTTGTAAGACGCTGGGAGGGAATTTTTGCGGCAATAGCGGTGATATCAAATATAATCGTTTTAATAATTACGAAATCATTTCTTGCTACTATTATTTCATATCAGTTCTGGACACTCATTAATATTTTTAGAAATAAATACCTTGCAAATAAAGTTTTAAACAAAAAATACAAGTCAATTAACAATAAAAAATACGATAAATTGATATTTAAAAGTTTATGGCCTGTAGCTTGGAAATCAGGAATTGCAGGCTTTTCTTCAAATGGTGTTATTAGTATTGCCGGAATAATTTATTCCCATTTTGGAGCAAATTTAGAGCTCGCTCAATACTTGTTTTCAGTAAAAATTCTTGATTCTATTCAAGCTTTCTCAAAAGCACCAATTTATAGCAAACTCCCTCAGTTGTCAAAATACGTGTCATTAGGAAATAAAGAAAAATGGGTAAATGTTGTAAAAAGGGGAATCTCACTAGGAAATGGGGTTTTCATTTTTTCAGTTATTATATTGACATTTTTTGGAGAGTATATTTTACAAATTACGAAAAGTAATATGGAATTCCCCAATATTACATTGTGGACTTTGCTATCAATTGCATTTTTCATTCACTTCAATGGAGCATTTCATACCCAAATATATATGACAACTAATAAAGTTAATGCTCATATTAGTGATACAATTTCAGGTATAATATTTATTACGACATCACTAATTTTATTGAACACATTTGGGGTAATGGCATTTCCAATTGGACTTATAGCAGGATATTTTGGTTTTTATTTCTGGTGGGCAATATATTTCTCAAAACAAATTATTGGTAATTCCTTCTACAAATTAATGTTTCAGACAACTATAATTTACGTTTTTTTATTTATTATTGCAGTTTTAATTAAAATTGTCATGTTAAAATAGTTAAAATTAAATATCTATTGAGCAATATACAATCAATGCAACTGAGATTAAAAAGTTTATCATATTTATTTAAGTAAATTAATGTTGTCAGATTAATAAATGAAAAAATGAATAAAATACTCGTATCGCCATCATCTTTCGGACAAGTAAGTAATGAACCCGTTGAAATGCTTGAAAAAAAAGGATATAAAATAATCAATAATCCTTATGGTAGAAAACTAACTGAAGATGAAGTTATTGAATTAGGCTATGGTTGTGTTGGCATCATTGCTGGAGTTGAGCCACTTACTGCAAAAGTTATTGATAATATGCCTAATTTAAAATGTATTAGTAGAGTTGGAGTTGGAATGGATAATGTAGATATAGAATATGCTAAACAAAAAGGCATTATAGTTATTAATACACCCGATGGTCCAACGCGTAGTGTTGCTGAATTGACTATAGCAATGACATTTTCACTATTAAGACGAATTCCACAAGCTGATTCTGCAATAAAAAATAAAAAGTGGGAAAAACAAATTGGGAACTTAATTTTTGGCAAACAAATAGGTATTATAGGATTAGGAAGAATAGGGAAAATGGTGGCTGAGCTATTTCGTGGAATTGGTAATCAAGTTGTTGGTTTTGATTTAAATCCAGATACACAGTGGGCAAATTTACATGATGTTACAATTATGCCGTTTAATAAAATAATCAGTCAATCGGATATTATTAGTATTCACATTCCTGGGAATAAAGATAAATCTGCTGTTATTGGGAAAAAAGAAATCCTTCAAATGAAGCAAAGCGCTTTTTTAATAAATATTTCACGTGGTGGAGTAATTGATGAATCCGAGCTATTTTATGCATTAAAAAATAATAAAATATCCGGAGCCGCCATAGATGTTTTTACAACAGAACCATATTATGGTCCTTTGTGCGAATTAGATAACGTTATTTTAACACCACATATCGGCTCATATGCATCTGAAGGAAAATTACAAATGGAAATTGAATCAGTTTCAAATTTAATCTCAGCAATTAATATTTAAATGATTTTCTCAAAATTATTTTTAACAATATCAAAGGAAGGTTTTAAGGCCGTCCTGATAAAGATTTTCAGAAGACTTCATTATTATTTACTTCGTAATTTATCTTACAACCAAGAAGATAAAAAAAGTTGGGAAAAATTAAAAGCAAAATATAAGGGGAAAAGAGTTTTTTTAATTGGTAATGGTCCTAGTTTAAATAAATTACCACTGTACCTTCTGAAAAATGAATATACAATGGCGTTTAATCGTTTTTATATTATGGAAGAAAGACTAAATTGGATTCCAAATTTTTTCACAACTGTTGACAATTTAGTACTAGAAGATTTATGCAATGATGTTGAAAAGATTACTAGTAAAGTTGATTATGCTTTTTTCCCTAAAATTCACTTTAGAGGTACCAACTTTTCAAAAAAAATTCCAAACAAACCAAATATTCTTTGGCTAAGACAAAAATTTGGTAAAAATTTTTCAAAAGTTTTACCAGATGTTTACCAAGGGGGGTCGGTTATTATTGAAGGATTGCAAATTTTAAATTATCTTGGGTTCGATAAAATTTATCTTATTGGTGTTGACATGAATTTCCAATTACATACAACAACAAAATCTTTAAATAATTATTCTGCTGAAATTATATCACTAAATGACGATGACCCGAATCATTTTGACCCGAGATATTTTGGAAAAAATCGAAAATATCATCAACCGGAAGATTATATAATAAAAAACATCATGAATTCATTAAATTACATTGGGGGTAATTTGGATAGATTCGGCCTCAATATTATTAATGCAGGCGTTGACTCAAAAGTTGAAGCATTCCCAAAAGAGAATTTTATAGAAATTCTTAATATCTCACCTGAAGAACAAAAACGTCTTTTTACAGACTTACTTAAAAAGACGTTAATATTAAATGATGTGAAAGAATCAATAGATGATATTATGGAGGTTAGTGATGCTGAGATTGTTTTGGATGACTTAAAAACTTTCATAGCACCAATGTCAATTGCCATTAGTATTATACAAAAGCTAATTTTTACACATATTCCTTTAGGACCTTACGACAACAAATTTTATTTTATCAAACGCAAAACATTATGACATTAAAAGTAGGTATTATTGGTTACGGTCGAATGGGTGAAATCCGTCACAAAGCTATAGATGAGGTTGGAAGAGCGCAAGTAATTGCTGTTTCAGAACCTAATCTTTCTATTGAATTAAAAAACATTCCAAATTTATCACATGATGAAATTATTAATCACCCTAATATTGATATTATTATTGTATGTACTCCAAATTTTTTAAATAAACCATTAACAATTAAAGCATTAATAGCAAAGAAACATGTATTTTGTGAAAAACCACCATGTTTCAGCGGTAAAGACATGCAGGAAATTATCGAATTTGAAAAAATTAGTGGTAAAAAACTAATGTATGGACTAAATCACAGACACCATGACAGTATTATCCATATGAAAAAAATGATTGAAAGTAAAGAATATGGAAAAGTATTGTGGATGCGAGGTCGTTATGGCAAAAGCGTTACAGCAGATTACTTTAATGAATGGAGAGCAAAGAAAGATTTAGCTGGCGGAGGAATATTAATTGATCAGGGAATACACATGTTAGATTTATTTCTTTATTTGGGAGGTAAATTTGACAGTATAAAAGCGGAAGTATCAAATTTATATTGGAATTTAGAAGTTGAGGATAATGCTTTTGTTATTTTAAAAAATAAAGAAAGTGGGATGATAGCAAGTTTACATTCTACGATGACTCAATGGCGACACCTCTTTTCATTAGAAATATTTTTGGAAAAGGGCTATATGGTATTAAATGGACTAATAACTTCAACAATGTCATATGGAGAAGAAATTTTATCAATAGCAAAAAACAGATCTACTGCACCTGCTGCGACATGGAAAGACGAGGTAAAAACACAATATACATCTAATAATAGCTGGCGTTACGAAATGACGCATTTTTTAGACGCTATTGAAAACGACACTCCTATTCAAATTGGAAACTCTACAGATGCATTAAATCTAATGCAGATTATTGACAAGATTTATGAACAAAAAGAATACTAAAATGGAAAAAAAAACACAAATTGATAGTTTTATCAAAGCTTATCAAATTAAGCTCAATAAATTGATTGACCTAATTGAAGTGAATGAAATTAACAATGCTATTTCAACAATAATAAAAACATTTAAAAATGGGAATACTTTATATATTTGTGGAAACGGAGGAAGTGCGGCAACGGCTTCGCATATGCAAGCAGATATAAGTTTTTTTATTAGGTATTTTACTAAATATCGCCCCAAAGTCAGATCATTAACTGATAATGTTCCAATAATTACAGCTGTCGGCAACGACACTTCTTTTAATGATATCTTTGTTGAACAGCTAAAAGGGAATTTCATTGCTGGTGATTCAATAATTTGTATTTCAGCTAGTGGAAATTCTGAAAATGTAATAAAAGCTGCTGAATATGCAAACAATAACGGTGGACATTCGATTGCATTTGTTGGATTTGAAGGGGGTAAACTTAAAGATGTTGCATCAATTGCGATTTTCACCCCCAATCCTAAAGGAGATTATGGCCCTATTGAAGATGTCCACATGATAATAAGTCATATTTTAGTTAATTATTTAGTAACTGATGAAGAATTTCTATCTCTAAAATAAAAATATTTTGACAATGAAACCAAATATTGCAAATTTAGATTTGACCGGAAAAACAGCGTTAATTACGGGAGGGACAATGGGTATAGGAGAAGCCATTGCAAATGAATTACATAATGCCGGAGCCAACCTAATTATTACTGGAGCTGAAAGCCAACAGGAAATAAACCAATTAAACAAAAAAGTAAATGACAAAAAGATAAACAACATAAATTATTTCAGAGCCAATTTTTGTGAACAAAATTGTTACAAAGAATTGTTTGAATATCTTGATAGTTTTCAAAACATAGATATTTGTATTAATAATGCGGGGACAAATCGTAACAATCTTCTTGAAAATATTACTGAAGAAGACTATAGCTTTCTACTTGAAGTTAATGTTAAAGCACCTTTTCTTATTACACAATACGTTAGTAAAAGAATGAAAGATGCAAACTATGGTCGCATTGTTAATTTGGCTTCAATATGGAGTGTAATTTCAAGAGAACGCAGAACGGTTTATTCTATGACAAAATCTGCTATACTGGGGTTAACAAAGACTTCTGCAATCGAACTTGCTCCACACAACATTTTAGTCAATGCCGTTTCCCCAGGATTTACACTGACAGAATTAACAAAAAAAACCTTACCAAAGCAAGAATTTGATATTTTAAAGAATCAAGTGCCAATAAAACGTTTTGCTCAACCTTATGAAATTGCCAAAACAATACTGTTTCTAGTAAGTAATATGAACACATATATCACAGGTCAAAACATAATAATAGATGGAGGATTTACTAATGTATAACTTTAACATAAAATCAAGTATCCATAATTACGAAGTCCAGTTTACTAATGATTTCAGTATTTGTTTAAGAGAAGAGATCAAAAAAGACGACTTTTTAATTATTGACAATAATATTTTAAAATTGTATGAGAATGCGTTGAAGCCTATTCTTATTGATAACAAATATATTGGGATTAATGCTATAGAAGAACAAAAAAGCTATCAAGGTCTAATCCCAATAATAAAAAACTTAATTGAAAATGGGTTTAGAAAAAATAACAGACTTATAGCTATAGGAGGCGGAATAACACAAGATGTTACAGCATTTATGGCTTCTATACTTTACAGGGGAGTAAATTGGTGTTTTTTTCCAACAACTTTACTCTCACAAGGCGATAGTTGTATTGGCAGCAAGACATCAATAAATTTTGATAATTTAAAAAATCAATTAGGGGGTTTTTATCCACCAAACAAAATATTTATTGATCTTGGATTTCTAAACACCTTAGAGCATAAACATATACTTTCAGGATTGGGAGAAATGTGTCATTATTTTATTGTTGCAGGAGAATCTGATTTTATTAATTTCAAAAAGGATTTTAATATGGCTTTAAAGGATAAAAACATTTTATCTGCAATAATTGCAAAAAGTCTAGAAATTAAAAAATCCTACATTGAAATTGATGAATTCGATCAAAAAGAAAGACAAGTTTTTAATTATGGACATTCTTTTGGGCATGCAATCGAATCACTCACAAATTATCGCGTTCCACATGGCATTGCTGTAAGTTATGGAATGGATATGGCGAATTTTATTTCTGTTAAATTAGGGTATATTACGAATGAGCTGAGAATGGAAATTCGCGAACTTTTAGTTCAAGTATGGAAAGACTTCCCGATCCATGATATTTCAGTAGAAAAATTTAAAATTGCTTTAAGTAAAGATAAGAAAAACGTAGGAGCTGAATTAAGGTTAATACTGAACAGAGGATATGGTAAAATTTTCAAAGACGCTTTGAAAATGGACGATACTTTTACAAAATGGATTGAGGAATATTTTAACAACGAACTATAAAATTTAAAAATATGATATTAGACACTTTACAAAACATCGAAACTTACAAAAATATCTCTAAAGATATTTATGAAGGTTTAAAATTTATCGCAAACGCTAAACATGATATTAAAATTGGAGATTATTTCATCAATGATAATGTAAAAGCTATTGTTAGTGAGTATTGGACGGTTGAGTCTTTCGAGCGTGGATACGAAGCACATAAACATGTAATTGACATTCAATATCCAATTATTGGTCTCGAAAGAATTAAATGGTCCCCAATTATTGGAATGGATGTAAATACTCCTTATGAAATTGAAAAAGACAGAACTTTTTATAAGAATCCACTACCACAAGGAACTCATGTTGATATTGGAAATGGAATATTTGCTATTATGTTTCCTCAAGATGGTCATAGCCCACAACACTACGTTAATAAACCGGAATTTATAAAAAAAATAACTATAAAAGTATCATTAACTTAAGATAAATACTTTGTTCTTGTTTAGATAATTACATCACGCCATTATTTTTTAAATAATATATTATGAACATCCCTAAAATAATCGCACTAGTCCCGATGAAAGGACATTCAGAACGAGTGCCTGAAAAAAACATACGCCCAATTGCAGGAAAACCATGTTTTCATTGGATATTAGAAAGCTTACAAAAGAGTAAATATATTTGTGAAATAGTTGTAAATACAGATTCAGAAGACATTATCAAAAATGCAAAAGCTAATTTTGATGTAACTATCTTAAAACGTCCAGATTTTTTACTTGGAGATATGGTCGGAATTCAACCTCTAATTGAATATGATATTTCTCAGACAAATGGGGAATATTATTTGCAAACTCATAGTACAAATCCCGTTTTAAAAACTGAAACCATAGATAAAGCGATTGAAACATTTTTTAGTCAAAATGAATATGATGCTTTGTTTTCAGTAACACCTTTAAAAACTCGATTTTATTGGCCCAATGGAAAAGGAATAAATCATGACCCTAAACTCTTAATTAGGACCCAAGACCTTGAACCCATTTATGAAGAGAATTCTTGTTTTTACATTTTTTCAAAAGAGACAAATAAAAAATATTGTACCAGACTTGGGTCGAATCCTATGATGTTTCCTATCAATAGGCTAGAAGCTGCAGATATTGATGATTGGGAGGACTTTTTATGGGCTGAATTTCTTCTAAACTTAAAAAAAGATGGGAGGCTATAATTATATTTTCTTATCTCACATTATTGAAACAAACTCTCCAAGTTATGGCAATAGAGATGTATTTGAAAACAAACTAAACAGTTCCTTTGACAAAGGAGATAAATCTGAATCTTCTGATTGGCATTTCTCTAATAATCATTTTGGTACTCATGTTGACGCGCCAAGCCATTTTATCAAGTCTGCAAATAGTATAACGGACTTTGATGCAAATTTTTGGTTATTTAAAAACATTGCAATAATTGAATTATTATGCAATGAAGCCAAGATAATCAGCACAGAAGAAATAGATTTTACTAAAATTAGTGATGAAACTGAAATTCTTTTAATAAAAACGGGTTATGAAAATTTTCGTACTGAAAGAAAATATTGGGAAAAAAACCCTGGTTTTGCCCCAGATTTTGGCATCAAATTAAAATCAAAACTCCCAAATTTAAGAGCTGTTGGTTTTGATTTCATATCTGTTACATCTTATCAATACAGAGAATATGGCAAAGAGGCTCACATTTCTTTCCTCCAAGGGCATCTCCCCGTACTTCCAATAGAAGACATGTCATTGAAAAATGTTGGTCTTACAACGATTATTAAAGAACTATATGTAATCCCGTTAAGAGTTGACAAGGCGAATGGCTCTCCTGTAACTGTTATTGCTAAATTATAATCTAATGAAAAATAAAACCCTAAAGAAAAAACTTAAAAAAAACGAAATTACTATTGGTTCATGGATAACAATAGGTCATCCTGCAATTGCTGAAATTTTATCAAATGCAGGTTTCGATTGGTTAACAGTTGACATAGAACATAATTCTATTGATAATTTAATGGTTCAAAATCTAATTAGTACAATACAGTCGAAAAATATTGCTGCTTTGGTTAGAGTAAGTAAAAATGAAGAAGTTGTGATAAAACATGTCCTAGACGCAGGTGCTGATGGCATCATTGTTCCAATGATTAATACTGCAGAAGAAGCACAAAAAGCAGTTGAATATGCCAAATATCCACCAATCGGTAAGCGAGGGGTGGGTTTATCAAGAGCTCAAAATTACGGATTAGGTTTCAATGATTATAAAGAGTGGGTTAAAAATGATTTAGTAATTATAGCTCAAATAGAGCATATAGAAGGAGTTAAGAATATTCAAAAGATAATATCAACTAAAGGCATAGATGGTATTATTATAGGACCATATGACCTATCTGGGTCATTGGGTTATCCTGGGGAATACGAAAGAGATGAAGTTAAAGAGGCTCTAAACAAAGTGAAACAAATATGTCTTAAGGCAAATTTCCCACTAGGCTATCATGTCGTTCCGCCTGATATCGAATTATTAAAATCTAAAATAATTGAAGGGTATAAGTTTCTTGCTTTTAGTACCGATTTCTATTTCATGGGGGATACTGCTAAAAAACTAATGTACCTAATAAAATAATAAATGAAAAAACATTTCTACTATTTTTATGATTTAAACGAAGTTCTTATTGATCGCTACCCATCAAAAATTGCTTCTCAAATAAGAATGCATGACCCCAATTCTAATTTTATTTTCATATATTCGGAAAATTACACTAATGGACATCCTCTTCAAATACCACCTGACAGTAAGTTCTTTTATATTCCAAGCCTGAGCAAAAAGAAATTAAACGAAATTATTGATAAGTACCCTCCTAAATCTTTAACCACAATTGCTTTAAGAATACCTGATATGTGGTTATTGACTTTTTTTAACCATAAAAATGTGCCAACTCAAATTATCCAACATGGACTTTGGTCTGATAGGTTGGAACGTATACCATTAGTACCATTATTATTAGGAAAATTTTCAAAATTCATAAATTATTTAAAATATACAAAAGAGATTTGTAAAATTAATAGTATCCCTTTAATACCAACGTTAAAAGAACTTTTTCATTTCTTGTTAAAAGAAGACATCACCATCTCCGAAACAAAGTATCTGAATAACAATATGATTAAAGCCCAAACCGTATTTGCTTTTGACTCATCATGGGATAATTATTATACAAAGAAATATGCATATAAACTAAACCAACTAATCTATATTGGTAATCCTGATTTATTGCTACTTAAGGAAAAAAATATTAAAGATAAAGAAAATTCAATTTGTTATCTCTGTCAATCATTAGTTGAAGACGGTCGTCTTTCAAAACATATTTACAATTCATTTTTAAAAGTATTAAAATCACAAGTCGCTTCAGAGAAAAAACTGTACATCAAATTGCATCCCCGTTCAAAAATGGCTATTTATCAAGAACTTAAAAATTGTAAAAACATAGTATTTACAAATGAACTCCCAATTTGCACACATTATATTGCACATTATACAGGTTTGTTGGCGACAGTTAAACATATTACTGATAATATATTAATTTGGCTTTTGCCTAATCATCATACTCCTGAATACTTTAAAAACTTTGGTTCAGTTGTTACAAACAGTATAGATGATCTTGTTTTATTTGTTAAAAGTCAAGAATGTTCAGAAATGAATTTAAATTCCAGTTCTTTTCAAAAATTAACTCAACATGATCTTGATAAATTCAATCCAATAAAAAAAATTTCAAAAAATATTATATCTTTATCTAATGATAAATAATTTACTTCTTATTGGTGCCTCTGGTTTTTTAGGTACTCGCTTAATCGATATATGCAAATCTTCTTTTCATGTTGATAATTTTGATAATCAACAGAGTCCTTTTTTTAGCGACATAACCACTCTAGGTGATATACGCAACCTTATAGAAGTGGAAAAATCTATGAAAGACAAAGAAACAGTAGTGCTCCTTGCAGCCAAGCATCGTGATGACGTTTCACCTATTTCATTATACTACGATGTCAACGTACAAGGAACAAAAAACGTACTTGCTGCGATGGACAAAGCTGGAGTAAAAAACATCATTTTTACTAGTTCAGTAGCTATTTATGGTTTAAATAAACTAAATCCTGACGAGCAGCATCCGGCAGATCCTTTTAACCATTACGGTAAAAGTAAATGGCAGGCTGAGGAAATACTTAGAGAATGGTTCAACAACAATCCTAAAGAGAAATCATTAACCATAATCAGGCCTACAGTTATTTTTGGTGAACGTAACAGAGGCAATGTATATAACTTGCTAAAACAAATTGTATCAGGTAAATTTTTAATGGTAGGCAATGGGACTAATTATAAATCTATGGCTTATGTGGGAAATGTCGCTGCTTTTATCAAATATAATATAGATAATATTACTCCTGGTTACAAAGTATTCAATTATGTTGATAAGCCAGATTTAAAAATGAATGAATTGATATCACAAGTAGAAAAAAGTTTAAACAAAGATGTTCTCTCTACACATTTCCCATATTGGATGGGAATGTTGGGTGGATACAGCTTTGATATACTTAGTAAACTTTCTGGTAAGAAATTCTCCATTAGTTCAGTGCGTGTAAAAAAATTTTGCGCTACAACACAGTTTGATGCCACTGCAGCTCATGTTTGTGGTTTCAAAGCACCTTTTACCATATCTCAAGGTTTACACAACACTCTCAAATACGAATTTATTGAAAAACTAAAGGACGAAATTACATTTGTGAGTGAGTAAAAACCAAAGAATATTAAACCACTCTAACGCGAGATTATATCTAATGTTGGAGTGGACTTAAAGAATGAATTTATTATTCAGTTTTAAAGCTTTAATTTGCTTAAACTATTACGTTACAGAATGGTAATATTTTGTAACTTGCATTCTATTTCCATAATTCACTATATTTGCATCAAAATAGAAATATAATTCGGATTGTGCAAAAATTTCATAGGTCATGAGTTATCTTGAATTTCGCAGTAAAATGGTTGGGTTTGCCTGTTTTAATATTAATCAGGTGTATGCCTGGCATGCAGATTTTGACCGGAACAACCTGACCCGATGGGTGAAAAATGGTTATCTGATTAAACTCAGGCAAGGCTGGTATGCATTTTCAGAATACAAGGAGAAAAAGGATTACAGCTGGTATTTTGCAAATAAAATGTATGCTCCTTCGTATATAAGTCTTTACTCAGCGCTGGCTTTTTATGGTCTTATTCCGGAGGCAGTAATGCAAATCAGCAGTGTGAGCAGCCTAAAGACGATTTCGTTTCGTAATGATTTCGGCGAATTCACATACAGATCGGTTAAGGATGAGATTATGTTTGGCTATGAGCGAAAGCCGTTATCTGACGGTCGTAGCATACAGGTTGCAACCCCTGAAAAAGCCATCATTGACCTGTTGTATCTGTATCCTTTTTACAAATCAGAAAAGGATATGCTGGATTTGCGTATGGATGAAGATTTTCTTCATGATGAACTGAACAGAGAACGCTTGCTTCAATATACTACGCAGATTGGGAACAATGCGCTCAGTGCGAGAATCAACATGTTCATTAAAACGTATGAGCTATGATACAAATTGATTTGATACGGCCATATTTTCCGAAGATAATTCAGGATTCAGCCGTATTTGGTAAGTATATGATTAAAGAGTATATTCAGCTCATGATACTGGAGTATTTGTCAACCAGTCCGTTTATAAAAAAGCTGACATTTATAGGAGGAACCAATCTGCGATTAGTTAAAGGAATTGACAGGTTTTCGGAGGATTTGGATTTTGATTGTAAAGATTTTTCAGAAAATGAATTCATCGACATGTCTGAAAAAGTGCTGCTATTTCTGAAACGCAACGGCCTTAATGCAGAATTTAAAAGCAGCGAAAACAAGAAGTTGAAAGCGTACCGCAGTAACATTTATTTTCCCGGGCTTATGTTTCAGCTTGGATTGACTGCTCACCGCGAGGAGCGCTTTCTGATAAAAATTGAGAGCCAGGATCAAAAGGTTTTATATAAGCCGGTAACAGCTAATATAAAGGGTTGCGGATTTTATTTTCCATTTCCTGTTCCTCCTGATGGAGTTTTGTGTTCAATGAAGCTTTCAGCCTTGTTATCGCGCAGTAAAGGCCGCGACTTTTACGATGCCATGTTTTTGCTTCAACAAACCGTTCCAGACTACGATTTTTTACAAGTAAAAGTCGGGATAAGCAATCTGAAGGAACTCAAAAAAGCATTACTGCATTTGATATCAACAGTCGATTTAAAGCATAAAGCCAAAGATTTCGAGCATCTGGTATTTCATGAATCCGGAACAAAAAAAATTCTTCGTTTCAACGAATTTGTAAACGCACTAATTTTAGACGCGGAACAACGCTAAATAATTTATCGAACACACTTAAACAGGCTTCATCACAGATGTAGCCTGTTTTTTTTCGTGCAGATTCGTAAAAATCAGGTGTAGGGGGAAATTGTAACATACGTGACATTTTTGTGTATTTGTGTTTTAGTGGCCTTATTCCGCTGCAGGAGAATAAAATTTTTCAGCGTTTTCATTTATATGCAGGCACCACCCAGCGTATCATTTGTATTTTAAAAATAACTTGAAATATTTCGTTACAAACGAATAAAATGTGTTATATTTTTTCGTTCATAACGAATAATTGACGGCGTGCTTATCACATCTGATAGCAGTCTCTATGCATTTCCTGTCATTAAGGGCGTCAGAATAATAAATGCACATCAATGGCTACTGGGGGACAAAATGGTTCCTGAGATACGAAATGACGCGAAATAATTTTATTTAACACATTGAAACGGTCTTGATTAACCAAATAATGACAAAGTGTTTGTTAATAAAAAACATTAGTTTTCGTTTATAACGAAAACTAGTTATCTTTGACACACTAACACAGGCGTCATCACAGATGTAGCCTGTTTTGTCCCTACAGATTTTTAAGTTAAAGTGTAAAATAAAATGTTATTAATATGTAAAATTAAACGTCAACAATGTGTAAAATAAAACCTGATTCTTTGAATATTATAACAGGAACAGGAATGAGTTTTACACGAGCTGATGGGGTTAATATAATTTCTTTGGCTTCATTGGGTAAATAAGTACTTAATTATTTTTTGCACAATTTTTGTAAAAAAAACAATTTTGTAAATTTTGTATTTATAAAATTACTACTTTTGTAGTTAATTTTAAGATTAACGTTTAATCGTAAAATACTTTTTAAATGTCCATAGAACTGACAAATAGCCTTATAATAATATTAAGTTTTGCTGTTTCGCTTTTTTTAAGTTTTATTTCCATATCTCCAATAATTGCCTTGGCTAAAGGCAAAAAGCTCTTTGATATGCCAAACAAAAGAGGTGTGCACAAATTTGCCACTCCTACTCTGGGTGGAATTGCGATTTTTGCGGGATTTATGTTTTCGTCTTTAGTATTTGCCGGTCTTATAGACACATATCAATCTTTACCAATAATTTGTGCCGGTTGCCTGATAATTTTTTTAGTAGGGTTAAAAGATGATGTTTTTGTTTTGTCACCTGCAAAAAAATTCTGGGCACAAGTGATTGTAGCTGTATTGATCGTATTCCTCACTGATATTCGAATTACAAATTTACATGGAATGTTTGGAGTAAGAGAAATTCCTTATGTTGTTAGTATATTTATTTCTATTTTTATAATTATTGCAATAACTAATGCTTTTAATTTAATTGACGGAATTGACGGTTTGGCTGCATCAATGGGAATTATAAGTTCGACATGTTTTGGGATTTGGTTTTTCCTAATAGAAAATATGGAGTTTGCAATACTTTGTTTTGCAATATCAGGATCCTTATTGGGTTTTATCCGCAACAATGTCACTAAAAACCTTGAAAAGAAATTATTTATGGGTGATACCGGCTCTTTACTTATTGGATTTGTATTAGCTTGTATTGCAATTCAATTCAATGAATCAAATTTATTGATTAAGGGAGATTTTAAGATTATTTCTGCTCCTGCAGTATCAATAGGAATTATGTTTATGCCTTTATTTGACACACTAAGAGTTATGATTGTCAGATTGACAAAACGTAAAAGCCCTTTTAAGCCAGATAGACAACATGTTCATCATCTGCTTTTAAGTTTAAGATATACTCACGTGCAAGCAACTGCATTGTTAAGTGTTGCTGCTATTGGTTTTATTATTGTTTCGTTTTTATTAAAAGACATAGGTACTTTATGGCTTTTGCTTATTCTTATTAGCTTAGGGATTCTGTTTTATTTGGTTCCTTTCACTTTTGTGATTAGAAAGTTAAGAAGTAATTTTAATTCGAAGAGTAATAAAAAAATAAAAAAACCTCAACCTATAAATTAAGATTCCTTAATTTTCCTTGCTGCTCCTTTACTTATTTTTATTTTAAGATCCTGGTTTACTCCTTCTATTGCAATTACTACCAGCCTCTGCCCCGATTCTTCAATACAATATCCATTGTACCCTTTTAAAGGTCCGGCAACAATCTCTACCTTATCTCCTTTTTTTACTCCACTTGTTTCGCTAGAATAGTATAAACCATGTTGTTCGACTATTCTTAACAATTCAATATCTCTCTCACGAGCCTTGGAATATTCAGCACCAGTCTTTACAGGAGCTACAATTTGTGACAATTGAAGCACTTTGCTAACCGCAAATTTATTACACTTAACAAATATATAGCCTGAAAACATAGGTAATTGCACTTTTTTGATACGATCGCTCCAAATCCTTTCTGTTTGAACCAACGGTAAGTATACATTAAATTCCTGTTTTACCAACTCATCATAGGCCTTTTTTTCCGCCCTTGATTTGCAGTAAAACACGTACCAATTATTCTCTAGTTTATTGTTGTTCATTTAGAATGCAAATATAAATACAAATAAGAAAATTCAAAGAACATATTAGAGATTTCAAAAAACAAAGAAAAAAACCCAAAAACCCGAAGCGATACATTGAGTGAATCTAACTGAACGCTAAGAAAAGTTAACACAGAGGTACGCTTAGAACCGCAGAGATACGCAGAGAAGAATGGAACAAATGATTAGTGATAAAAATAAATTCAATAATCAGGCTTAATGGACAAAAGTTTTTTCCAGACTTGTCCCTTCGAATTTTAGCACAACCTTAAGTACTTGAATATCTGCAATATACAAATTAAAACATATCTTTTTGCCGCACTAAGGCAGTTCTTGAAAAATATTTCAAGTAAATAATAGCTGGTCAACAGCTAACAAAATTCGCTTTATTTATTTATATCAAACTTTTTTTCTTAACAAAAAAAGTTACAAAAAAGTCAAGGCAACCTTTAGCTCACGAGCTTGCGAGTAAACCG
>JAKQEK010000053.1 GCA_029558535.1 Bacteroidota bacterium
AAAATTTACAGTTGCGTCTTTGCCAAAGTCATATATTTTTTCAATATCTTCGCGTTTCATGAAGATATGTGTAAAATATACTCCCTCAAATTAATAGCAAAATTTTTTTCTTGTTGAAAAAAAAAACACCTGAGTAGTTACCCTAAATTATTGTATTCTTTTATTCAGGCAGGATTTCGTTGTACATGGGTGCATAATGCTAATGAGCTTTTAACAGGCGAATTTTGCTTTTATTTGAGTTATGGAAAAATTGTCAGTAAAGACATGTTGAGCAGATTTAAACATAACTTAGTCGTGCACGAAAGCGACCTGCCACAAGGTAAAGGGTGGTCGCCTTTAACATGGCAAATTTTGGAAGGAAAAAATAGAATTCCTGTCACTGCTGTCCCATAGAATTATGATAAAAGAAAAAAAATGCTATTAATTTCCCAAGTCTATTTTATGTTGAGTTTACCAAAACAGCATAAAATACAGGCTTTTTGGAGAATTAATAGCATGAACATGAATAGAATGGTTTTAGTACAATTGCAACAACTTATTTCAACATTTAAATTCAACAAACTCACAAATGAATACAAAGCCGATAAAAATGTCAGACGGTTCAGCACATGGAATTTGTTACAGACCATGCTTTATGCTCATCTGACGAATAAAAGAAGTATAAGGGATATATGCACAGGACTCTGCAGCGTAAAGAACCGATGGTACCATCTTGGTTTTGTCTCAGTGTCTCGTAATAATTTGTCGAATTCATTGGCGAAGCGTTCACACGAAGTTTTTGAAAAAATATTTTACCAGCTATTGAATAAAGTTCAATTCGATATGCATGGAAGAAAGGATAAGCGTTTCAAATTTAAAAATCCTTTAAAAGCAATAGATAGCACGAGTATAAGCCTCTGCATGTCTCTATGTAAATGGGCATCATTCAGATCAACAAAAGCAGGGATAAAAGCACACACGATGTATGATATAAAAAAACGTATCCCGGATTTTATAATCATCACTGAAGGCAGACGC
>JAKQEK010000104.1 GCA_029558535.1 Bacteroidota bacterium
CACTGATCGTAATCGGATTAATCAATTGTTTGATTTGCGTAATGATGCCGATGATATTCTAATTGTTAAGAATGGACTTGTTACAGACACAAGTTTCTGTAACATTGCATTGTGGAATGGGATGGAATGGGAGACACCTGCAAAACCACTTTTAAAAGGGACTCGTCGGGAACAATTGCTAGGCAATTTTACCATTAAAGAACGAAATATTTATTTGGAAGATATATATACGTATAATAGAATCAGACTATTTAATGCCATGATACAATTTGGAGAAATAGAACTAATGATAAATAAGTTTACATTAAAAAATACTATTCATAAAAATGCGTAGATATACTAAATAATAAAGAAAAGTCCGAAGATGTTGTTCCTCGGACTTTTTTACTTAAGTTGATCTAAACTTATTATTAATACTTCTGGTTTAGTCCCGAAAGGTTTAATAAAAGTAATAATAACAGGTTAGGAGCGAATAAGATTTAAATCTCGATTTATCTCTTTCCTTTAGTCTTATCTTCTGGTTTAACAGTTAATTGCATTCCAATTTGCTCCATAAATCCCAGGTTATCTTGCAGAATCCATGTTTCTTTAAGTTTTCCGTTGGAGAAAACCGTAATAAAAATGGCTGCTCTTGATATTTGATTTGCTTTAGGTTTAATACCCATATAATCATTTGCTTGAACACCAAACTGGGCTATTTTTACTGCTACAGTATCACCCTGTGCTACCATATTCTCAACACTATATTTCCAGTCTGGAAATACTGCTATGTCTCTTTGTATATACTGAACTAAAGAGTCGATAGTGTAGGCGTTCGGCAAACGTGGACCAGTCATCTTATATTCAGGAGCATAAAAAGTTCTCATTTTTTCGAAGTCCCTGGCATTTATAGCTTCAAAAACCTGCCTGACTGTACTTTTGTTTTGGCTTTCAAGTTCACAGCGTGCCTTAAGTTGATCGTATTCTTTTTTGTCATCCTTACTAATAATGCAATTTGTTAGACTAAACGCAATTATCAGTAGTAATAAAGCACTAATAAGTTTAAATTTAACCGTTTTCATATGCACCTCCTTATAATTAAATAACTATTTTAATCAAATTCATCTAGTACACTTGTTAGGATGGTACTTGGCAAATCAACTCAATTATAAAACAAAAAATAAATTAATAAAGTTTGTTTTATTTTCTAGTTGCTTTAGAATAGTTTATATGGCTAATTTGTATATCTACGTATTTTTAAGATAGGATACACGTTATCGCAAATAGTATTAAACATAATGGTGATTATAAAATATATTGGATACATAATTATAATAAGTAAATAATCATGTTTGATATGCTGATATGTAAAAGACTTTCGTTAAGCTAATAGCTTTATTTGGGATATATAACCTAATGAGCGAATTTGGTTAAATAATTCTGTATAAGAAGATTTTGCTTTGACATTCACTTTAAACGTAATTACTGCAATATTCTTATCGTAATTTTGTTCGTAGGAAAGGCTGACTATAAATATATTCCTATTTTCAATAATACTTCGTATAGTTCGAAGATCAGGTGTTGCCGTATTGCAAGTTATTGATAAAATTTTATTGACTCCATCAAGCCACATCCGCTTTTCTAAACTTTCGAGAGAAACAAGTACGATTAATGTGAAAATTGTTGTAATAATAGCTGTAATATACATTCCAGCGCCAACAGTTAGTCCAATTACAGCCATAACCCAAATACAAGCAGCTGTTGTTAAGCCGTGTACGCTGCCATGACTCTGTATAATTGCGCCTGCACCTAAAAAGCCTATTCCAGTTAAGACTTGAGCTGCTATTCTTCCAGGATCTCCATTTAGAAAGTTAGGATATGATTGTGGAATCCAAATTGAAAGAAGCATTGCTGCAGTCGAACCCATACAAATTAATGTAAAAGTTCTCATTCCTGCATCATGCCTTCTAAATTGTCTTTCAAATCCAACAATAGCACCAAGGACAAAACTAACTAACAATTTCAACATAGCAGTATACGGAGTAACTGTTAAGCTCTGTAGTAAAGTTAGCAAATCATCGATGGCATTACTGAAATTCATACGTAAAAGATTAGACGGTAAATATGTTTATTGTAATTACAAACTTAATTATTTAAGTTTGTAATTACAAATATTACATACTATTTATTATTAGACTTCAAGAGCTCCAATAATTTCTGTCACAGATTTGAAGCCATGCTTATCTAGATAATCGTTGATGCCTTCAACTGTTTTTACAGAAATTGCCGGATCAACGAAGTTATATGTTCCAATTTGAATTGCAGAAGAGCCTGCCAGCATAAATTCTACCGCATCTTTCCAGTTGGATATCCCCCCTAAGCCAATAATGGGTATTTTAACAGCATTGTAAGTTTGCCAAACCATTCTCAGTGCAATAGGTTTAACGCATGGTCCGGAAAGTCCACCTGTAACTGTCGATAATATCGGTTTTCTTTTTTCGGCATCAATAGCCATTCCCAAAAGGGTATTGATAAGAGAAACAGCATCAGCACCTTCAGCTTCGACGGCTCTTGCAATTTCCGTTACGTCGGTTACATTGGGCGAAAGTTTAACTATCAATGTTTTGGGGTACACCTTTCTTACGGCGCGAACCACTTCTGCTGCTCCAGCGCAGGTAACACCGAAAGCCATGCCTCCGTGCTTAACGTTTGGACAAGATATATTTAATTCAATAGCTGGGATCTTGTCTAAAGCAGCAATTTTTTCGGCACATTCAACGTAAGTTTCTACGGTAGAACCACTCACATTTACGATCATGTGCGTATCAATATCCTTTATATTCGGATAGATGTTATTAGCAAAATAATCGGCACCCTTGTTTTGAAGTCCAACTGCATTAAGCATTCCGGCGGGAG
>JAKQEK010000145.1 GCA_029558535.1 Bacteroidota bacterium
GTTTGTGCCGGATCTGTGATAGCAGTAATATGGGTTAATAATTAACGGCGTGTGTATGTGGGGTTTTGGCGTTGATTTTAGTGGGTGGATAATCCCACACACACTTGTGTTATCGGTTGTTTTTCTCTTTTCTCTCATTCAAAATTTAATCATAATATGAAGATAATAGTAAGTTTTTCAGGTGGTAAAGATAGCCACGCATGTTTAATAGAAGCCGTAAAAAAATACGGTAATGATAAAATTGAAGCCGTTTTTTGTGATACTGGCTGGGAACACCCAGACACATATAACCATATAATTGAAACTTGTAAATCTTTGAATGTGAAATTAACCACGCTCAAAGGAAAATACGACTTTGTTTCTTTAGCGGTTTGCAAAAAACGTTTCCCATCAAAAATTGCACGGTTTTGTACACCTGAATTAAAAATAAAACCAATGATTGATTATGTATTAACGCTAAATGATAGCTGTATAATCATTCAGGGAATCAGAGCTTCCGAAAGTGCATCACGTGCCAAAATGGACGAAGAATGTATGTATTTTAAAAGCTACTTTCAACCAAACAAAAACGGTAAAAAAGAAACTTACAGAGCAAAAGAAATTAGAAAGTATTGCTTAGAACACGACGCTACAGTTTTAAGACCAATTTTCAACTGGTCAGCTCAACAAGTTATTGATTGCATTGTGAACTCAGGACAACAACCAAACCCACTTTATTATAAAGGATTTTCGCGTGTTGGCTGTTTTCCTTGCTTTATGTGGCGACATTCAGAAGTTAGACAAATTTTAAAAGACGAACCAATGAAACAACGCCTTTTAGAAGCTGAAAAAATAATGAAAGAAGGAACTGGATGTTTACATGCATTTTTTCCACCGAATTATATTCCGAAATGGGCTTGCTCAAATCGCAATTATCCAACAGTTCAGGAAGTTTTCAATTATGTTTCAGACAAGAACGCAACGGCTGATATGTTTGAACCAGAGGACGGATATTCATGTATGAGCCTATTTCATGGTTTATGCGAATAATCGAACCTGCACGGGCTTTTTTAAAATAACCGTATAACTTAGAAATAGAATCAATGCTTATACACCCCCGAACTTGGGGTATAGAAACAATAAAAAAATGAGAACAATCAAATTCATACGCTTATTTTTTAAGATGCTCGGCACACCTGCTTGGTATCAGGGTATTGACCATTGTTGTAATACTCGCAATGACAGTATTAGCCGGATCTGTGATAGCAGTAATATGGATTAATAATTAATGAATATGAAAAACAGAATTATTTCCACAGAGGACAGAATCGAAATGGTTATCCTTTTGTCAATGCTCGGATTGGTTGTATTGTTGGTTACAGGGATTATGATTGTGGTTTTATAAGGTGAAAATATGGAAAAGGAAAAATAATGATGTTACCAGAGTTAAAAATAGAAGCATCAATAGCGATGCTAAAAA
>JAKQEK010000161.1 GCA_029558535.1 Bacteroidota bacterium
CCCCCCCTGCATCACTCCAGGAACTCCTGCTACAGCTACTGTTTCCAATATAACATCAACGGGTGCAGATTTGTCATGGACTCAGGGTAGTCCTGTTGGTAGTGCAACTTTAAATTACTTTTGGTCTGTTGGGACGAGTGCTTCTCATACTTATGAAAGTGGATACACAACTAGAGGAACAACTTCTTCATTGTCTGCATCCACTAATGGATTAAATTGTGGTACAACCTATTATTTAAGAGTTTATGCTCACACTACTTGTAATTCTACCAGTTCAGGATATAAAACATCAGCTTCTTTTAATACTAGTGCTTGTGTGGCAGCTTCAGCCTTAAATTTTGACGGAGTAAATGATTATATTAGTGTAGCATCATCTCCTATAATTAATGCTCCTTATACAGTTGAATGTTGGGCAAAACCTTCTACAACAGGAGTGTTGACAATGATGGGCAGTAGGAGTGGGGGCACAGGTAATGCTACTTTTGATTTTAAGTTCCAGAATGGTAATCAAATTCATGGTGATATTGGCGATGGTACTAATTGGATAACAACCGGTGCAGATGCTAATTTTAACTATTCAACCGGTACTTGGTATCATATAGCTTATGTGGTTACAAATTCAGGGTATAAAATATATGCAAATGGTAATCAGGTAGGGTCGGGTTCATTTAGTGGAGCACCTTTACTGTGTAATTCTTCGAATAAACTTGGAATTGGGGCATTAAGTTCAACAGGAGGTGAGTATTTTAATGGTAATTTAGATGAGGTCAGAGTTTGGAACAGAGAGTTAACACAATCTGAAATTCAAGCAAATATGAACTGTGAGATTCCTACAAATTCTAGTGGTTTGATAATGAATTATCATTTTAATCAAGGAAATGCATTTGGAGATAATTCATCAATAAATTATTTGACTGATGTAAGTGGAAATAGTCATACCGGAACATTGAATAATTTTGCACTTGCCAGTGCGTCCTCCAATTGGGTTACACCGGGTGCCGTTTCTACAGGTGTATATTGTTGTACTACTCCAGCAATTATTAATATATCAACATATATTTGCAGTGGTTCAACATTTACGATAACTCCGGTTAATGGAGCCTATGGTACTGTACCAACAGGGACAACTTATTCTTGGTCTGCACCAAGTGTTGTAGGGATAACCGGCACAACATCCGGTAGTTATGCATCAAATATTAGTGGGACACTTACAAATAGTACATATTCTCCAATTAATGTTGTATATACTGTTACACCCAATTCAGGAGCTTGTGTTGGTTCAACATTTACTGTCACTGTTACTGTTAATCCTATACCTAATGCATATATTACCCCAAATCCGGTACCCGAATTCTGCTATGGCAGTAGTCAGGTTTTAACAGCGAATACGAGTTGTACATCACCTTCTTATGAGTGGTTTCGCAATTCTGTTTCTACAGGTATTAGTACTTCAACATATTCTGCAACATTGCCAGGAAGTTATACTGTTAAGATTACTTCTTATGGATGTAATAACACTTCTGCTCCTGCAATGGTTGTTGTTTTGAGTAATTCATTTGAATTAAGTGTCAGCCAACCGGCAACAACCGGTTTGACTTCTGGTGATTATGTGTGGTCAGGAAACACAAGCCAATATTGGGGAACGGCTTCGAATTGGCTTAGTTACAATGGAACTGCTTATGGAACTGCTAGTGTAGTGCCGACGACAGCAAACAATGTTTACTTTTTGCCTTACTCAGGGTGTGCTACAAATGTAGCTCATATAGCTAGCGGAGCAACTGGTAATTGTAAAGATATTATTATTAAGACGAGTTTAATAATGGATAATACATCTGTGTTAAATGTATATGGCAATTGGGATAACCAAGGAACATTTACTGCAAATAATAATACTGTTGCATTTAGAGGAAGTGCTAGTCAAACCATTGGTGGTACCGTAAGTACCAGTTTTAAAAATTTAACTATAAATAATTCATCAGGTTTATCAAATGGAGTTAAACTTAATGTTT
This sequence comes from Bacteroidota bacterium, assembly GCA_029558535.1. Classification (GTDB taxonomy): domain Bacteria; phylum Bacteroidota; class Bacteroidia; order Bacteroidales; family ML635J-15; genus Bact-19. Next base: position 2,010 of record JAKQEK010000161.1, read on the forward strand.
CTCCGGCATCTCCAACAATAGTAACAGGGACATTAACATTAACGAATGGGAAATTGACAAGTTCACAAACAAACTTATTAGTTTTAAATGCCGGTTCGGAATCAAGTGCAGGATCTATAAACAGTTTTGTTGACGGACCTATCAAGAAAATTGGTTCTACAGCTTTTGTATTCCCAATAGGAAATGAAACTACATGGGCACGTATTGGCATCGCTTCACTATCAGGTGTTGAAGAATTTACAGCTCAGTATTTTAATACTGGTTATGGTAATTATAATATATCTCAATCATCACCATATGTGCTGGACCATGTGAGCGAAGGAGAATATTGGACATTGAATAGAGCTGGTAATAAAACAGCTACAGTAAGATTATATACTGAAAATACTGAAGAAAGCGCAATAAATGATTGTAATGAATTAGTACTTGCACACTGGAACGGTTCCTCATGGGAAAATAATTTTTCGTCTTATGTTGTAACATCTGCTGGTTGTAATACACCAACAGGACAGCCCTTAAATATAGTTTCATCTGAATCATATACTTCGTTTAGTCCGTTTACTTTCGGTTCTAAGAAAAAGGCATCCAATCCATTGCCGGTTGAACTTGTTTATTTTAAAGCAGAATGCGATAATGCAGACGCAATTATATATTGGCAAACTGCTACGGAAATTAATAATGATTATTTTGTTGTGGAGAAATCAAACGATATGCAGGATTTCTTTGAGATTGGAATAATACCGGGGTCTGGTAATTCAAATCAGTTATTAAACTACTCATTTACAGATAATAATTTGTTTTCAGGTAATAACTATTATCGCTTGAAACAGATAGATTATGACGGAAAACTAACTATTTATGAATCTATATCGGTTAATTGTGAGAAAGCACATACAGGAATGCTGTCAATGTTAGCATACCCAAATCCGTTTAACAATGAATTAAACATTGTGGTAGATGAAGTTAAGGATAAAGATTTTGTAATTGAATTATTCGACCAACTTGGAAATATCGTTTTTGTTGAAGAGTATTATTCATCTGAAAACACTTTCTACATCACAATAGATTTAACGTATGTCGTTCCCGCAGTTTATAATTTACGTTGCCGATCAAATGATCATGTCATTTATTTGAAATTGGTTAAGAAATATTGAAGCACTTTTTTAATTTCTACTTTCATTTTTATAATTTATTAAATAATTATTCAGATCAATGTTATGAGTTATTTTTTTAAATTGTATTTTTGATTTGAATAAGATTGATTTTTAATGAATAATAATTCGAAAAAAAGAAGTACGAAAATAAGGAATATCAGACTTTTTAGTATAGGGATTGTTATTATAATAGGTCTTATAATATATTCCAATTCATTTAAATGCTCGTTTCATTTTGATGATTATGATCATATAGTCAATAATCCGAAAATACATGATTTGAATGATTTTGAATCATGGTGGAATTACAGTACAAATCGCCCGGTTAGTATTTTTACTTTTGTTGTAAATTACCATTATCATGAACTAAATGTCTTTTATTATCATTTAGTAAACTTGCTAATACATCTGATAAATGCTATACTCGTTTGGTGGTTTACTCTTTTGCTTTTCTCAACGCCTATAATTAAAAAGAACCTATTGTATGAACATAAGCGCTTAATTGCTCTGATAGTTTCTTTGCTTTTTGTCTCTCACCCTTTGGCTACGCAATCGGTAACATATATAATTCAAAGGCAGTCTTCATTAGCGGCACTATTTTACTTTTTATCATTAGCCTTATATTTACAGGCTAGAATTTCTGATAAGTCAGTAAAATTTAAAGTTGTTTTATTTTTAGGAGCGTTTTTTTCTGCTGTGTTGGCATTTTACTCAAAAGAAAATGCATATACCCTGCCTTTTACAATTATTCTGTTGGAGTTATTCTGTCTAAATACTAAAAGCATATCTTTCAACTTTAAGAATTATCGTTTAATTGTTTTTGTTGTTGCGTTTATTTCAATAGTTGGAATAATATTATTTAAGTTTTCTTTTGATATATTCAACCCGATAGATCCATCAAGGTCGGTTGGTACTACAATTATTATAACTCCACTGAACTATTTAATGACTCAATTCAGTGTTATTCTTAAATACATTCAATTATTATTTTTCCCTGTAGGTCAGAATCTTGATTACGATTTTCCAATTACACAAAATTTCTTTTCACTGAGTACTATTTTTAGTTTCCTTATTTTGACATCTATATTTGTTTTGGCGATATATTATTACAAAAAGAACCGCATTATTTCTTTTGGAATATTTTGGTTTTTTCTTTGTCTTTCGATAGAATCGAGTTTTATTCCTATTGATGATGTTATTTTCGAACACAGAACTTATTTACCGTCCTATGGGTTTTTTCTTGTTTTTGTAATTTCTGTTTTCTCAATACTTAAATTGAAAAATAAAAATATTGCAATATCAATTTTTGTGATAATTGTATTAATAAATTCGATTTTAACTTATCAAAGGAATAAAGTTTGGTTAGATGACATTACGCTTTGGACGGATGTAATTAATAAATCACCAAACAAAGCAAGACCTTATGGAAATCGTGGAATTGCATACGATAATCTTGGAAACTGGGAATTGGCTTTACAGGATTACAATAAAGCGATTGAAATAAATCCTGACTATGCAATAGCATATTCAAACAGAGGTTTAATTTTTGGTAAACTTGGTGATTATGACAATGCTATAAGTGATTTTTCAGAAGCCTTGAGAGTAAATCCTAATTATGTATTAGCAAGATGGAATAGGGGTGTAACTTACAGTATTTTGCAAAAATGGGAAGAGGCAATAGAAGATTATAATGTTGTAATAGAAATAGACACAAGTTTTGTTGATGCATATTATAATATGGGAGTGGCTTATTCGAATCTAGGTGAGTGGGAAATGGCATTGAATAATTTTAATAGCACAATTCAATTAAATCCTGAATATCCTAATGCTTTTTTAAATCGGGGAGTATCATTTGATAATCTAGGTGTTCTTGAAAAGGCGTTATCAGATTATTCTATTGCAATCCAAAAAGATCCAAATAACGCGGTGGTATATTTTTATAGGGCAGTTGTTTATGATTCTTTAAAGCAATATGAACAGTCTATCTCAGACTATTCAAAAGCTATTGAATTAAATCCTAATTTATCGGAAGCATATCTTAATAGAGAGAATGTTTTAAGGAAATTAAAATAGTAAAAATGAAGAGAACAAAAAAAAAGTCAATAGAAAATAGTAAAAAAACGACGAACATTCAGATTGTTGGAATGAGATATAAGAAACTTATAAGTTTATTAATAATCATTGTTTTAGGTGTAATTGTTTATTCAAATTCATTTGAATGTTCTTTTCATTTTGATGATTTTGATAATATTGTAAATAATACAAAAATACATGATATAAATGATTTCGAATCGTGGTGGAATTATAGTGCAAATAGGCCACTCAGTATGTTTACTTTTGTTTTAAATTATCATTTTAGTGAACTTGATGTATATTATTATCACGTTGTAAATATACTGATTCATATAATTAATGCCATGCTTGTATATTGGCTTTCTCTTTTATTATTATCTTCTCCGACTTTACGAAATCACTCTTTGGTTCAACACAAGGATGTTTTTGCATTATTGGTGGCATTATTGTTCGTTTCACACCCATTGGCTACACAATCTGTGACCTATATTATTCAGAGACAAGCAGCTATGGCGGCATTGTTTTATTTGTTGTCAATTATTTTGTATTTTAAAGCTCGTCTGATTGATAAAGAAAAACGTATTAAAAAGTATTTTCTGTTTCTCGGAGTTTTATTATCAGCTTTTGTGGCAATTTTTTCAAAAGAAAATGCATATACATTGCCTTTCGTAATTGTTCTCTGTGAGATTTTCTTTTTACAGACGGAGAAATTTAGAATCAATTTTAAAGACTATAGGATATATGCTATTTTTGTTGTTTTTGTAAGTGTATTTATAATTGCTTTGACCAAATTTTCATGGAGTGTTCTCGATCCTATACCACCGGCTCAGTCCATGGGTAATATTATTACAATTACACCTGCAAATTATCTTTTAACTCAATTTAGTGCGATACTTAAATATATACAGCTACTTGTTTTACCAATTGGTCAAAATGTTGATCACGATTTTCCAGTATCAATGAGTATATTGGAATTAAGGACGATAATGAGTTTAGTAGTTCTTTGCGGTATTGTAGCGTTAGCTGTCTGGCTATTTAAAAAGAATAGGATTATTTCGTTTGGAATTTTTTGGTTCTTAATAACAATTTCAATCGAATCTAGTTTTATTCCGATTACAGACGTCTTCTTTGAACATAGAACATATTTACCTTCGTTCGGATTTTTTATAATTTTTGTATCGTTAATATTTATTTTATTAAGAAAAAAATCTCGAACCATGCCTATTGCAATAGTCCTAATTATAGTCAGTATCAATTCTGTTTTGGCATTTAATAGAAACAAGGTTTGGAAAGATGATATTAGTTTGTGGACCGATGCTATGATAAAATCGCCGAATAAGGCAAGACCATACGGAAATCTCGGTGTTGCATATGGACAGACAGGACAATGGGACAAAGCTATTGAATACTATACTAAATCCATTGAAATTTCTCCAATATATTCAATGATTTATTATAATCGGGGAGTTGCTTATGCAAATCAGCAAAATTGGGAGTTTGCAATTGCCGATTATAATAAAGCTATAGAGATTAGTCCTGACTATGCAGTTGCACATTTTAACAGGGGTATTGCAAATAGTAATTTAGGAAATTTGGAAATAGCAATTAATGATTTTTCCAAAGCCATCGAGTTAGACCCATCTTTCACCCTTGCTTATTTTAACCGGGGTTTTGCATATTTTAATTTAACGAAAACTAAAGAAGCAATCGAGGATTATTCAAAGGCTATAGAAACAGATTCCTTATGTGCAATAGCTTATGCGAACAGAGGAGTTGCATATTTTAGCAACAAGGATTATAGTACGGCCATAACTGATTTTACTAATGCAATCAAAATTGATTCAAAGTCTGATATATCATACTATAATAGAGGCTTATGTTATTATAATTTAAAACAATACGATGAAGCTGTATTTAACTTATCAAAAGCTATTGAAATAAATCCTGATTATTTAATAGCTTATTTTGACAGGGCAAATATTTATACTTACTTGTATTTATGGGATAAAGCCATTGCAGACTACACGACGGTACTTAATAAGAAACCTGATCACGTAGAGGCTTATTTAAACAGAGAATATGCTATGAAAATGTTACAGGATCAAAATAATTAAGTTTTTGTCAGATAAACTAAATAAGTTAATTTTGTAATAAAGAGAAAAAATAAATGATTGATAAATCCAGATTGACAATAGTGATTCCCGCTTTTAATGAGGCTGAAAATTTGGAAATAGTATTACCCGAGATTATTGGTTTTTGCAATAAAAATAATTATAAACTTATTGTTGTAAATGACGGCTCTTTTGATGAGACAAGAAATTTGCTTGAGAAAAATAAAAAAAATGAGATATTTAAAGTTATACATCATAAACTTAATAAAGGATATGGTGCCGCAATAAAAACCGGAATTCTTGAATGTGATACTGAATATGTTATTACGATAGACGCCGATGGTCAGCATAGTATTAGCGATGTGGAGAAATTATATTGCAAAATTCTTGAAAAAGATGCTGATATGGTTGTTGGTTCTAGAAAAGGATTGCGTTCTGCAAGTTTTATGCGGAAAGTGGGAAAAGGCCTTATAAGAATTATTGCAAAAATACTAATGAGTGTACCTATTCATGATATTAATTCAGGAATGAAAATTTGCAGAACGGAATTAGCGAAAAAGTATCTGATTCTTACGCCTGATACAATGTCATATAGTGATATTATTACATTAATCTTTATTAATAACAGGCATTTAGTCATAGAAGAACCTATAACAATTAATGACAGATTAAAAGGAAAGAGTACAATAAGATTAGAAACGGCATTTCAGACTGTAATGGAAATAATTAACATCGTTATTATGTTCAATCCTGCAAAGATATTTTTTCCAATTTCATTACTTTGTATTGTTGTTGGTTTAAGTATTGGTATTCCAATTCTTGCAATGGGAAAAGGTGTATCTGTAGGCAGTTTACTTGGAATATTTTCAGGAATTCTATTTTTTCTTCTGGGACTCATTGCCGAACAGTTATCATGGATTAGAAGAAATAGCAGAAAATAGATTATCAGATGCTTTCATTATTACGATATATTGATAAAACTGCAGGGTCTATCATTGTTTTTATTTTATTGCTATTTAAAAAAGACAAGTCTGTTAATGACAATCATAAGAGAATTTTGGTAATTAAACTATGGGCTCTCGGGGATTCCGTTCTGAGTCTGACATTAATAAGAGGGATAAAAGAGTCGTATAAAAACTGTTCGGTTGATGTTCTGATTTTACCGAGAGTAAAGGATATTTTCGAATCATACGATATTGATAACATACTATATCTCAACTCATTAAAGGATTTACAAAAAATTTTAAAGAAATCAGAAAAGTATGATATTGTATTTGATTGTGAACCTTACCTTAATATTAGTGCAATAATGTCTTTTCTTATCGGAAAACACAAAATAGGATTTGGAAATCAATACAGGTCAAAACTATATAATCACACAATTGAGTTTCGTAAGGATCAGCACATGGTTCAAAATTATTTGGATATGTTAAGAAGTCTGGATAAGGATTATGACACAAACAAATTAGAAGAATTATTGGTGCCTGAAGCTGAATTACAAAAAATGAAAAAATATATAGAAGATAATTTTTCGAATGAGAATATTATTGGTATCTGTCCTGGAATTTCTGAATCTTCAAAAAACAGGATGTGGTTCGAAGACAGATTTGCAGAACTTGCAGACCTTATAATTACTGAACTTGATTGCAGAGTTTTATTTATTGACAGTGATAAGAATAGAAAGGTGACAGAAAAAATAATGTCACTCATGAAATGTGAGGCTATAAATACAATAGGGGAATTTAATTTAAAAGAAACATTTTCATTGATTTCAAAGTGCCGGATTTTTATTAGTAATGATACGGGCCCAATGCATATTGCAGCCGCACAGGGTTGTAAAACTATAGGACTTTTCGGACCGAATACGCCTGTGCTTTGGGCTCCTTATGGAGATGGTAATATTGCTATATACAAAACAAAATTAGAACCCTGTATTCAGAATGATAAAGGAGTTTTTAAGAATAAAAACAGAATGGGATACATGGGTCCTATTGAAGTAGATGATGTTTTTAATACGGTGAAAGATATTATTTAATTGAGTCAATGAGTTTAACAAGTTTATATGCACTTAAATCCCAACTATATTCTTTTACTTTTTCGTAACCCCTTAGGATTATTTTTTCTCTCAACTCATTGTTTGACAATATTAAATCTATAGTTTTGTTGATTTCCATTATGTTATCGGGATCAACGAACAAAGCTGATTCTCCATATATTTCGCGAAAAACCGGTATGTCTGACAAAATCACCGGACAGCCAAATGACATTGCCTCTAAAGGTGGTATGCCAAAACCCTCATAATAGGATAAATAAATAAATGCTGAAGCATTTTTGTATAGAGAAACTAATTCTTCATCCGATACATATCCTAATGCATTATCCTCAATACTATGTGAAGATTTCATATTGAACATTGGAGAACTTTTCCCTACAATATAAAGCTTAACATAATTTCTAATATCAGAAGAATTATACGCTTCTACCAACTTGTTTAAATTCTTTCGTGGATCAAGTGAACCAACAGTTAAAATATATTTATCTTTTTTAAATACGATATTTTGTTTCGTGTTTATCATTGTTTGAGATACAGCATTATGTATTACAATAATTTTACTACTGTCTGTTTTTAGTTTTTTTATGATTTCACTTTTTGAAAACTCACTCACTGTGATTATTTTTTTTGACCGTTTAGAAAATATAGATGTAATTGATCTGTAATACGCTGAGTACCACCATGAAAACCATTTCGGGTTAACATAAAAACTAATGTCGTGTATTGAAACAACACGATTTTTGTATAGCAGAGGCCCTGGACTACCAAAGTTTATCAGTAAAGGACATTTATGGAACCATAAATAAAATAGCAAATCAAAATGTTCCCACATAATGCCGGGGATAATGCCAAATTTTATAATTCGACAATTTAATTTGTATTCATGTCTTATTTTTTTTGGTGCTAGTATTGTAATTTCAACTCCATTACTTATCAATGCTTTGCACATTTCATAAGCAAAACGCTGTATTCCAGTGATTTGCTCTGCCATGAATCTGCCATTTATATAGATCTTTTGCATATTGAGGAGTTTTAACAAACTTAGTTATTTTTATTACAATACATCTTTTTTATTTTTTTATAAAGCGAATAATATTTATTTGGATGTGTTGCCAATTCCGTCAGTTGAATATAAATTTTCAGTCTAGTGGGACTGTTATCTTTTTTAAATACCTGTGTCATTAAGTTTATTGACAAAGAAATCAGCATTTTAAAATAATAAAAGAAAAAGTATTTTGTCGGTTTAATGTAATGCTTATTTGCGATAAGGTATATAAGTAACAATGCACTGTTTTTATAATTTCTTTTTACCTGTGTCATTAGATTTTTATCGGTAAGTCGCCCACCACTTAAATCGTGATTGAACCAAAGTCTTTCATCGAAGTATAGTTTGTAGCCCCAAAATGAAACTGCATTAGCCAGATCAACGTCTTCACCCATAGCTTTTCCTGCCTTAGTGCTGTTTAAGAATTGAAATCCATTTTGAGTTAATTCCATCCACACCGATTTTTTTAAAACGGAACCTGCTCCCCAGATAGAAATATCTCCATGTTTTAAATATCCGGTTTGATGAAATTTTCCACAAGCAAAACAATGCTGCCATTTGTCAAAATTATTAGGTATGCCATCGCTTTGGAATTCAGCTATACCATATCCGCCTAATAAAGCTATTTCGGGATTATTTTTGAAAATTTCATAAACAGTACTTATGTATTGTGCTTGTAACCAATTGTCATCATCACAAACAAGCATGAGATCATATTTGGCTTCATTATATCCTCTATAAAGTGCATTTGCTTTTCCGGCTTGGTTTTCAGTAATTATCCTAAAATCTATGTTTGTATTATTTTCTTCAAAAAATTGTTTTGCAATTTCAGAAGTATTATCATCAGAATTATTATCAATTATTATTATTTCCCATTTCAAGTCGGGAGTATCATTTTGTTTTACAAGTGCCGACAGCGTAGGTATGATGCGGTTTGCCCCATTGTATGTGCAAATAATAACCGATATCCCTGATGTAGATGACATAAATAGTTATGACAATTAAAAATAATCAAATAAGTTTAGTACTACGATAGAAATAAAAAGTTTTAGCCAACAATATCTAAATTAGTGAAATAATTCTTGATAAACGTTTGCAGCTTCCTTAATGCTACCATCGAAAATAATATTTTTATCCTTGATACAAATGCCACGTTTACATATTTCCATGACTTCGTCAATAATGTGAGAGACAAAGATAAAAGTCGTTCCATTGTTAATTATTTCATGTATTCTTGATTTACATTTATTCTGAAAACCTGCATCTCCAACAGATAATATTTCATCTATAATTAATAATTCCGGTTCGGTAACTAAAATACTGCTTATTGCTATTCTGGCAAGCATTCCGGTTGAATACATTTTAACTGGTTTTTTTAGATCAGCTGATGATAGTTCGGAGAATTCAAATACATTTTCTAATATTTCAGCTCTATTTTCTTTTCTGAAGTTTCCTGAAAGTATGAGTAATAATTTAATGTTTTCAATTCCAGTAAGTTCATTTTCCAATCCTGCCCCTAATGCTAATAATGGAGAGACCGGTAAATTTATCTTTCTTATTCCCTCATCAGGTTTAACTATACCGGCGATAACTCTTAATAATGTGCTTTTTCCACATCCATTTGGACCAAATACTCCTAGTGTTTCACCTTTACACACATTCAGACTGAGATTTTTCAGAATTATTTGTTTATTATATGGCGTTTTAAATGATGGTTTCAGTAATAAATCTTTTACAGAGTAAAGCCCTTGTCTATTTTGAAGGTAACTAACAGTAATATTTTCCAATTTAATTACATTTTCCATAATTTAACTAAAGATTTGAAATAAAACTATTATTGGTCTTTCTATAAGTTAGTATTGCAATTAAGGTTGTCACTGATGTTATTATTAAACAAATTCCAACATACCTCAATTGTGGAGCTTGATGCAAGTATATTACATCTCTGATTATAATTAGAAAATGATATAACGGATTCATTGCAATGAATAATTTGAATTTTTCTGGGATTATCTCATAGTTGTAAACTATTGGAGACATATAAAAAAGAGCTGGACTTAGAGTTATCCATAAAATGCCTATGTCCCTGAAGAATACATTTAAAGAACCAAGTATTATACCAACGGTAAAAGTAAAAATTGTAAAAAGAATTATTATTGGGAGTAAGTACAATAGATGGAAATGAATATTCATACCCATGAAATACATAATTATCATAAATGGAACAAGACCAATCAAAAAAGTCACCAATTCACTTCCAATTTCAGCTAAAGGATATGTAATTTTTGATAGTCCGTAGTTTTTTATCATATGAGAATTTTTGATAAATATACCGGAGAGCCTATTTGTTGCTTCTGAAAAATATAAAAAGAAAACTAATCCGCTTAATACATATAAGGGATAATTTTCTACAGTTTTGAAAATACTTGAGAAAACGGCAATGAAAATTAGTAAGAAAAATGCAGGATGTAGTAAACTCCACAAAAATCCAAGTAGGGTCTGTTTGTATTTTAGTGTAAAATTTTTCTTAACAAGTGCAATTACTATTGAAATATTTAAGTCTTTCATCCAAACTTCATTTTACAAATATTAATGACCCTATATTAAATATTTTAATATATGTACAAAAGATAAAGATATAATAAATCGGGCGAAACAGGTTTAATAATCTATTAAAAAATAATATCTCATCTCTTCGATTTAACATTTACATCTATTTATCAGGTAGTTTATTATATATTTTTCCTACTGACCATGAATTATTAGACTCATAATCTTGTCTTTGATTTATTATAGATACATTAGTCATATAAGCGTCAAGTTTATTAAACATATGATTTAACCATAGATCAACAGGTCCTTGTATAGGCCTTTCATTTAATATCTTTTTGGCTCCTGCGTATGACAAAACATAACCTGATAACCACCATATTCCTTTTATTGGTTTATAAAGATGTTTGGAATACTTTTTTCTTTCCATACCTCCTTTTACTTCTAAAAATGATAAATACAGAATATCAAATTTGTAACCATCAGATCTATTGTTTGGTAGTTCCTTCCATGCTTTGTTAAGTGTTTCAGAAAAATCTTTATTGAAATATATATCATCTTCAAGAATAAGGGCATAGTCAATTTTTTCATTGATAATCTTTTGCCATAAATCAATATGTGATAGTGCAACGGCAATTTCTTCTTTAGAAAGGTCAATATATATATCTTCTTTGTTTATTAAGGATAATAGTTTTGGATCAGGATCTATTTCGTAGTGATCACTTAATGGAAATGATTTCTTAATAATTTCAGACGATACTGTATCTAGGTTTAGTTCTTTTCCATTTACAGCAGAAACTCTATAGCAAAAATCTAAAAGCATATGGTTGTTTTTTACTTTTAGACGTTTTGCGTCTTTGCTAAATTGTTTCCACCTGTTTAATTCGTGATCTAAGTTTATAAAGTATGCAGATTTTATCTCATCTTTTTTGTTTCCAAAAACTTTAATGCACTGATGTATAGTAAGCTTCGTTTTTAAACTTTTAGCAAATGTTAAGATATTTTGTGTTATTTTATTAAAATTCATTTGTATTAGATTACTTAATTAATCTTTAATTGAATTTTCGTAAAAATAATATTTTTATTTATGTTAGAGTGTACTGAGTCGTTTTATCTTTTAACGTTTTGAAACCGTCAATAGTTAATGATTTATGTTAAAGTTTGCAATTCATTGTATGCTATTATATGTTATTCTTTTATTTGGATAAATTTCGGTTGAGTCAATTTAAAAAGCACAAATTTTAATATATTTGTGCTTATTCAAATGTTTAGACTAATTGGTAAAAATTGTTATAATCATTCCGTTTTTTGGAGAAAAACTCCCCGATTATTTTAGTTTATATCTAAAATCCATTAGTTATAATAATGCTGTTGATTTCATGTTATTTACTGATATTAAAATTGAAGAAAACATCCCACCAAATTTAATAGTAAATAAGTTAAATATTGAAGAGTTTAATATATTGACATATAAGAATATTGGGATTAATCCAAAAATTGTGAAATTCTATTATAAGTTATGTGATTTGAGGCCTCTATATGGTAAAATTTTTCAAGATTATATATTAGATTACAATTATTGGGGATACGGTGATCTGGACTTAATTTATGGCAATTTAGGAGATTTTTTACATAAAAAAGTAAACGAAGGATATCAAATAATTTCTTTAAGAAAAGAATGGTTGTCAGGATCGACATGTTTGTTCAGAAACTCGTTGGAGATAAATGAATTGTATCTACTTTCTAAAGACTGGCAAAAAGTATTGTCTAATCCTAATATACATTATGGATTTGATGAAGTTTCCAGGACTAAAGATTGTAAATTTCTATATCCAAGATTAGAAAATGGAGAAGATCTGGATTCTATTAAAACTGAGATTGATAGCTTTACTTCTGTTGTAATAAGGAACAAGAATAAAATTAAAACTCACTTTGAGAATGTTATTTGCGAGAAATTATATGTAGATATGTTACTTAGATTTAGTAGTGGAGATATTTATGTTTATAAAAAAGGTAAGGGAAATTATGAGAAAAATACATCATTTGTTGCATTTCATTTTGTAAACGAAAAAGGGTTCAAACGATTTCGAATCCCTAATTGGAAAGAAATTCCCGATGAGTTTAAAATTTCTTATTTCGGTTTTCACCATATAAATGAAAATGTTCTTTGGGTAGTTATAAAAAGACATGTCCGAGATATGATAATATATATACCAAAAGCATTGGTGCGTTTAGTAAATAAAATAGCCGGGAAATGTGGTGAGATTATTTATGCAATGAACAAACCATTTTATTTTTGTTTAAAAAGAATGTTAAAAAAAGGTAAGTACTCAAGAAGTTAATGAACTAATTTGATTTATAAATTATTGGAGTTATATAATGTTGAAATTCAATAAACAAAAAACATTAATCATATGTCAGGATTCATCTAGAAAAGTAGTGACAGATAAACTAGATGAATTTTATGATATTATTTATATTTCAAAACTTAAGAAAATAAATCTCAAAAATTTTAAGCAGGATGGTAATAGTGTCGCAACAAAATATAACGACATTTTCTATTCAACGAAATCTGAATATATATATATCATTTGTTCTTCTGACTTAAATAGAGCAGTTATAAATAGATTGATTAGTTATAAGGAATCAGATAAGGATTTTGATTTGTTTTTATTAAAAAAAACAAATAATCTAATTACTTTACTTTCGGGTTTAGTTATAAAAAAAGAAGTCCTTATTAAAATTGGTTTTCTTGAAAAGCATATCTTTAATGATTTGTATTTTAATTTATTATTTAATTATTCGAGGTTTATTGTAAAAATCCCTAATAACTTCTTTTCAAATTTCAGGATGAATTGTTGTGATTTATATAACTATTTTTACTGGAATCAATATGAAAAGTATTATTACATGAATAATCCTATATATAAATATGATTATATGTCATTATATAAGGAATTTGACTTTTATTTCACGAATAATGTTTTTAAAAAAATATTACAATTTGTAATAAGAAAAAAAATGGATAGACAATCTGATAAAATAAAAGACAGAGTTTGTTCAGTTAGTTTTTTTGAGTATTAATTAAGTTTTAAATTTGGCACTTGCATCATATTAATATGAATGAGAATATAAAGGTAAATATTGAAGAGATGGAAGAACATAAAACAATTCTTCAATCTTATCCAATTAAAATTTATATTGAAAGCACTCAGAAATGTAATTTAAAATGCATTATGTGTGATATTGAAACATATTCTCATGAAAAACTTGATTTTCCCATAGATTTATTTAACAAAATAACACCTCTAATTGCAGGTGCTGAAGAACTACATTTTTATTATGTTGGAGAGCCGTGTTTGTCTAAAAACCTAATGTGGTTTTTACATAAAACAAGTGAATATTCATTCTTGCCTAAAATCTTTACAAATGGGACTATTGTTAATGAGCAGATTTTAAATATTTTTGATGAAAGAGGTGTATTTGTTTATATTTCTTTAGAATCTGTGACAAAAAAGATTTATGAGATAATAAGACGAGGAGCATCATTTGAAGATTTTGTCAATAATATTAATCAGTATGTGAAAAAATACAACAATAGAAGTAATGATAGATTTCATTTAAGGTTAAGTGGCACAATTTCTATTGATAATTTACCTGAAGTCTTAAATATAATTGAATTTGCAAAAACAGTTGGAATTCCTGATGTCTTGTTTGGACCAATTGACTTTGGATTATATTCAAATAGGCATTTGACATGTGATGATAAAAAAGCCGTGTATTATTTAGAGCGTGGGAAAGAGCTTGCAGATAAATACAAAATAAGGTTTTTATGTCCAAAAAAAATAGGCAATTACATTATTGAAAATAATGACAATTGGCAAGATTTTAGTCTTCCAATTGATAAGTTCAAGTATGAATCTTTAGAAAAATACAATTTTAACCCGACAACTATGGTTTGTGGATATCCTTGGATGCAAACAATAATAAGGGCTAACGGAGATGTAGTTTCTTGTTGCCATGGAAGGCATATTATGGGTAATTTGTACGAAAATTCTTTTGATGAGATTTGGAATGGCAAAAGATATCAAACGCTCAGATTACAAAAAGATTTCAATAAGTGCATGGGAAAAGGGTGTAATATGGTTAAATATTATTATGGTGAAAAAAACTTATAGCAATAGAGAATCATATAGAAATCTTGTAGTAACACTTGCAGATAAAAGTTTTATCCAACAAGCAAAACAGTTGTTTTCAAGTGTCTATTGGAATGCCGGATGGAGAGGCGACTACATGCTTTTGTCACATCAAATCCCTGAAAATGAGCTTAAATGGTTTAGAGAAAAAGGGATTCTTATAAAAGAATGTGAACCATTAATTGATTTACCTACCGGAGAAAACAACTACCCGCCTGTGGTTTACGATAAATTGTATTTATTTACTGCGGAATTTAAAAAATGGGATTGTGTAGTATTTTTTGACTCAGATATTATTATAAAAAGTAGCATAGAAAGTTTAACAAATATTAAAACATTTGGAGCAATATGCGATGTTGGTAAAAAAAACTTAAAAGAACAGTTTTATCAAAGCAAAGGCGTTTTTAATAATAAGTATTATAATCTTAAAAAATTATCTTTTAATTCAGGTGTGATGGCTTTTAAAACTGATTTGATTAATGACAAGCTTCTCTCTGAATTAAAATGCTTGATTATAAATCACTATTCTGAGTTTAGATTTGCAGATCAGGCAGTTCTTAATTTGTGTTTCTATAAGAAATGGGAAAATTTATCCCCAATTTATAATGTTTATATTGATAAGTACAATTATAATTTGCCAAATTATAGCAAATATGCGGCAATTCATTTTTTTAGTAATGTTGGATATCCTCCAGTTTGGACAAATGAAAACCCCTATTATAATGAGTGGAAATCAAATCTTGAAAAAGCAGAATACATTGACTTGCATAAAATTGTTCAGAAAAAAGAATGGAATAGATTAAAAATTCTTTTTTATACATTATTATTAAAAACCATAAATCCTTATAACAACATAAAAGCATTTATAAACAATGTTTTAGGAAAATGTGGAAAATGGCTTAAACAGAAGCATCCGGCTATTTATTTTAAATTAAAAAGTCAGCGCAATGGAAAATAAGAAAAGTCTGCTTGTTACTTTAGCTGATGAAAATTACATATTGCAAGCAAAGCAGTTGTTCTCTAGCGTTTATTGGAATGCCGGATGGAAAGGTGATTACATGCTTTTATCTCATAATGTTTGTGAAGAAAACTTGAAATGGTTTGAGAATAAAGGCATTTTGATAAAAAGATGTATCCCATTATACGATAAATGTATGGGTGATGGAAATTATTCTTCGGTGGTATTGAATAAATTTTACCTTTTTACTGAGGAATTTAAAAGATGGGATCATATAGTATTTTTAGATGCAGATATAATAGTAAGAAACTCTTTGGAAGCTTTTGCAAATACAAAATCAATCAGTAGTACGAGGACAACATCAAAGCATTTTAGAAAGTTTTTTACTCTAGAGGACAGTACTGAAATTGAGGATTTGAAAAACGAATACAATTTAAATAGGTCTGCATTTAATTCTGGTGCAATTGCATTTAATACAAATATAATACAACCATATACGTTTAACGAATTGTTTACGTTATTTATAAAATATGCTTGCATTTCTAATGGTGATGATTCAATTCTAAATTTGTATTTTTATAAATTGTGGCATAAAGTTCCATTAGTTTATAATGTTAGGGTTAATTATCTCCCACCAATAAAAATTCGAGCAGTTGTTTTGCATTTTGAAAAAACTTGTAGAATTTTGAATTACGAAAGAAAACCATGGCAAAAAGAAAGTAAATATTTTGATGAATGGAACAGAAATTTGGAAAAAGCGGAAGAAATAGACGTCAAGAAAGTTGTCGAGGTTAAACCCTGGTCAGGCTGTAAAGCATGGTTTTACTCAATTCTGATTAAATTAAAGGTTGTTGGTTTTCCTGTTTTTGAAAAAATTAAAAGATTTTTAATATATTTATATGATACTTTTGAGAGACTTTTGGGAAATATAGGTAAGGTTATGAAAAAGTACTGTCCAGGAATATATTTCAAATTAAAAAAGACCGAAAAAAAATAGTTATAAAACGCTGAAAATTATGAAAATAACTCGACGTGCGGTTTTATATATTGGTTACAAATGCAATTTGAATTGTAGCTTTTGTTATTATCATTTTATGAAAAATAAAAAATGGAAACCGATATTAATAGCAAAAATCGAAGCACTTATTTATCGTGTTATTTTTGGTAATAATAGACTTGATCTGACTGGAGGTGAACCAACAATTTATCCAAATATTGTTTCTTTGGTTAAGTTCTGTAAGTGTATTGGTTTGCGTCCAAGTATTATTACTAATGGAATAGCTTTAGCCGATAATAATAAAGTCATTGAGTTAAAAAAAGCAGGCGTTTATGATTACCTTATATCAGTACACGGATTAAATAATGTTTACGATGAAATGGTTGGTTCGAAAGGTAAGTTTGAATTACAAAACATAGGAATACAAAATCTGCTTAAAAATGATATTCCTTTTAGAGCAAATGTGACAATTACTAAATTTAATAAAACACAATTGGTAGATATTGCAAAATACTGTATTGATAAAGGTGCACAAGTTGTTAATTTTATTTGTTTTAACCCTTTTTACGAATGGGAAAAATTGTCAAAAATTGATTTTCAGGAAAGACATTCAAAAATAGCTCCATATCTGAAACAAGCGATAGATATTTTAAATGAAAAACAAATAGAGACGAATATAAGATATTTTCCATTCTGTTTATTGAAAGGATATGAGAAGCATCAGTACAATTTTTATCAATTGTCATACGATTCACATGAATGGGATTTTATGTCATGGCATCGCAATTATAAACTTGTGATACCATATTTGATAAATCGGTTTGTTCTTTATAGACCTAAAGAAAAATTGTCACATTATTATTATGAAGACGTTAATATTGATGCTAAAATGCTATATTTAAAGAAAGACAAATGTAATAATTGTTCTTTATCAAATATTTGTGATGGATTGAAGATTCAGTATATTAACCGTTTTACTGATGAGGAGCTTGATCCATATTCTGGGAATATAATTAATGATACAACATATTATATTAAAGAGCAGTTTAAAATTTGTGATTAGTTAATTCATAGAGCAAAATCCTATGACAAAAGAAAGTTTATTGGTAACATTAGCGGACAAGAGTTTTGTCGAACAGGCAAAGCAATTATTCTCCAGTGTTTATTGGAACGCGGGATGGAAAGGGGATTATATGTTATTAGCTCACAATATTCCTGAAGATAATCTGAAATGGTTTTTTAATAAAAAAATACTAGTAAAGAAAATTGAATCGATAGATAATCGTTTTGTGGGAGATAGTAAATATAATCCAGCTGTACTTGATAAATTTTATCTTTTTACTGAAGAATTTAAAAAATGGAAGTATGTAGTGTTTTTAGACGCAGATATTATTGTCAGGGCTTCTTTAGAAAGGTTAACAGGTATAAGCACTTTTTCTTGTGTAAAAATCGTAAACAGAAATTTCAGATGTTACTTTTCGGAGAAAGAAAGCGAGAAAATTAAAGAATTGAAGGATGAGTTTAATTTGAGGCGAAGTGCTTTCAATTCAGGTGTAATGGCTTTTAATACGGATATAATAAAATATGATACTTTTGACCGATTGGTTTCATTATACAATAAGTATTGTGATGTAATAAATGGTGATGATTCAATACTTAACTTGTATTTTTACAATATTTGGGAAAAAGCACCTTTAATATATAATTTAAGAGTCAATCATTTTCATTGTAAAAAATTAGATGCAATTGTACTGCATTTTGAAAGAGCATTTCGTAAGATTAAAGACAATGATAAGCCTTGGATGGAAGGGAATACTTATAGAGAAGAGTGGGAAAAGAATTTGTTGAATGCTGAAAACATTGATTTGGGAAAACCTATCGCAGGGATTCAATATAGTAATTGTAGGATGGCATATTTGACTTTTGTATTAAGACTTTTAATGTCTTTTAAACATCTGGTTTCTTTTTGCAAAATTATTATAGGTTTTCCAGAAATGATTTTGGGCAAAATAGGTATAATTATAAAAAAGATTAATCCGGCATTATATTCAAAACTGAAAAGGAATAATAATGGAGAATAAAAAAGAATTGATAGTTACTTTGGCTGACAGCAACTTTATTAAGCAAGCTAAACAATTGTTTTCAAGTGTTTATTGGAATGCCGGTTGGAAAGGTGACTATTTGTTGCTTGCTCATAATATTCCTGAAGAAGAATTAAAATGGTTCAAAGACAAAGGAATTCTTACATATAATTGTAAGCCACTTTTTAGTGATACAATTGGTATGGGTTACAATCCTGTAATACTTGATAAACTATATTTGTTTTCGGCATTTTTTAAGCAATGGAAAACAATAGTCTTTATAGATTCTGATATTATTGTAAAAGGTTCATTAGATAGGTTATTAAATGTAAATGAATTTTCTGCTGCTGACTCAACAATTAAATTTGGAGAACAATTTTTTAATGATAAAATTCTGTTCAATGAAATAAGAATAAATTACAATCTGAAGAAAAGATCATTTAATACAGGCCTTTTTGCCTTTCCAACTTGTATTATTAATGAAAACACATTTGAGGAATTATTGAGTACTTATAAAAAATATCAAAGGATTGCAAAATGTAACGAAGAAACTGTATTGAATTTATATTTTTATAAGAATTGGAAATTATTGCCACATGTATATAATTATTTTGTGTCGGTAAATATGGTAGAAGAAAGAAAACACATGAGAATAAGAGCAATCGTGTATCATTTTTTGAAAATTATAGGACATGATGAATACAGACCGTGGCATTGTGATAATATTTATAATAAAGAATGGAATAAAAATCTAGAAAATGCAGAAAAGATTGATCTTTCAAAACCCAACGAAATAAAATCATGGAGCAGTTTAAAAATAGTTTATTATTCTTTCATGATAAAATATATTAAGATTACAGGATATAATTTACAAAAAGCTTTAAAAAATATTAGTCATTGTTTAAATCAGAAAATGGGTAATTTGGGATTATTTATTAAAGGGAAAAATGAGAAATTATATTATAAGCTGAAGAAATCAAATGGAAATACCAAAGCGTGATATAATCGTATTTTTAGCTGATTCGAATTATGTTGAACAGGCGAAGCAACTCTTTTCAAGTATTTATTGGAAGGCAGGATGGAAAGGAGATTATATGCTTTTGTCTCATCAAATTTCTGATAATGAACTTAAATGGTTTAGGGATAAAGGTGTATTGATTAGAGAGTGTATTCCGCTTTTTGATAAAACAATTGGCAAAAACTATAGTCCGATAGTTTTAGATAAATTGTATTTATTTAAAACAGAGTTTAAAAAGTGGAACAATGTAGTTTTTTTAGATTCTGATATCATTGTAAGGGGATCACTCGAAAGATTGACTAAAATTAATGGATTCGCTTCGGTAAAATCATTTTTAAAATTAAGAGGTGAGTTTTTCGTTGATTCTGATTTAATAAGTGATTTATCAATAAGTTTTAATTTAAACAAAAGGGCTTTTTGTACAGGAATAATGGCGTTTTCAACGAATATTATTAATGATAATACATTTGACGAGATAATCAATTTATTTAAAAAATATGAAAGAGCTTTTCTTTTTGGAGAAGAAGGAGTTCTTAATTTATATTTTTATAAAAAATGGAAAGAAATACCCAATGTTTTTGGGCTGGATTTTACTCCAATTGCACATTTAAAAATAAAACCTGATGACATTCATGCAGTTGTTTTGCATTTTATTAGATTTGAAGATAAAAAATGGTGTAAGCCATGGAATCCTGAAAATCCTTTTTTTACAGAATGGACAGATAATTTGCAGAAGTTCGATTTGGTTAATTTAGGTATTGTTCAAAGGGTTAAATCTTGGGATGTATTAAAAGTTTACTATTATTCACTGTTGTATGATTTTTATATACATTATAATTATAGATCACGTACAGATTTTAACGTGTTTAGTGTCCTTTTAAGTTTTACAGACAGACTTATAGGTCGTATTGGTATGATTGTAAACAAAATAAGCCCAAACTTATACAATAAACTTAAAGGAAGAGGTAGAATGAAAAAAGTTGCGAATAAGAATGAATAGAATGTAAATGATGAGTAATTAGATTTTTATATCAATAGAGTTCTTTTAATGTAAAAGCTATTTTTAACTTTTTCACTCCCCACAATACTTAAACAACATTTCAACCGCTTCTCTATTTTTCATGTTTGCAGCTTTTTGCCATGCGTGGCAAGCTTTATTTTGGTCGTTGTTGTTAAAAAAACAAACTCCCATTTTATAATATACCTCGGGTAAAAACGGATATATATCAAGTGCCATTGAGTAATCATCTGAAGCAAATTTCCACGACTCAAGTATAAAATAAATATCAGCTCTCAAGATAAAGTACTCTTTTACAGATGTGTTTGTTTCAATTAGCTTGTTTAATTCTATCAAAGCATTGCGGTAATCTTTATTATCACTTAGAATTTGAACTTTTTGATATATTGCAGCTTCTTCATAAGGAAAACAAATAAGATATTGATTTATATACTTTAATGCTTCGTCAGTATTGCCATTAAGTCTGCATATTTCTGCCATATTAAATAAATTCACAGGATTATGTGAATCGTATTTCAATAATTGCATATTTGTTTCCTTGGCTTTTTGATAATTTTTGTTTTGCATTTCAATACTGTACTTTAATGCAAGTGCTTCATTGCTTTTTGGATTTTGCTGTATGGCTAATTCAATATTAACATAAGCAGCATTTATATTTTCGGTTGTATAATAAGCACTTGAAAGTAAAGTATATTTTAAATAGTTCAAAGAACCAAATTCTTCGTTCTGTAACAAAATTATTGCATCATTTGCATTCCCGCTATTTATCAGATATGAAGCTTCCGATAATTTTTCATATTTTGCAGAATACCTTTTCTCACCCCAAAAATCTCTCCACTCACTTGTGCGGGAAATGTTCTCAAATGCAGGGTTTTTAATTATTTCCGTATATGATTTGGGGTTCTTAAATTCGAAATGTTTTTCAAGCCAGGATGTTGATTCGTCTGCAAAGCCCATCTGTGCATACAATACAGCTATTGAATAATACGCCTCTGAAGGTATTTTATCAACAACAGACTTATATAAAGCAAGAGCCTCTGCAAAATTATTATTATTTAAGAAAATTTCTGCTTTCATCATAACACAGTACGGGTCTTCCTGACATAAGTCTAGTTGAATAATTGCAGAATCAAAATTTTCTTTATCAGCATAATACAAAGCCTTAAAATAATCAAGAGGGGTTGTGAAATTCTGCGAATATCCTATCAGAGGAAGAATAATAACAAGAGCAATATGTAATAATCTCTTTTTCATTCCTGGTTTGGGCTAAAAGCTTTTGCATTAAATACGTGTATAAATCCTGTTAAATGCCTTACTTCAACTCCTGTAATTCTTCGTTCATATACATCACAGATATAATAATATACCCCATCACTGACCACCTTGCCATTTCGGTAATTAGTACCATTCCATAAAATATCCGGATCATCGGTCTGGTACATTAGCTGTCCCCAGCGATTAAAAATCTGAATATCAATTTTTTCTACAAAATAATAAGGTTCCAGAGGTCTGAAATAATCGTTGATATTATCTCCATTAGGTGTAAAAACATTAGGCAAATAATAATAAGTGCAATCATCCAGACAAATGATATTCGAAAAAGCACTTTCATTATTAAATGAATCAATAGCGGTAATATAATAGCATCCTGCCATTCCTGAAATGGGATAATGTTTATACTCAAAAATATACGGGTTAAGGGACGCAATTTGCTCGTATTCTCCATCAAGGAATTCTGTATAATATAATTTGTAGTTTAATACATCATTATAACAAGTGTCAGGATATACCCATGAAAGGTAATTGTAAACAGAATCACAAAAACTTTGAGCAGAAAGAATTGGTGGACATGGGGCTGTTGTGTCAATAGCTTCAGCACAGTTAATTTGTGATAAATTAATTATTGGGTCAATAATACCTTCAGTTGAATATGACCCTGTTGATCGCACATAATAGCAATACTCTTTTCCATTTATAAGCCCAAGGTCAATATATGAATCAATATTACTAGAAGCTATAGAATCAAAATTTGCTGTTTCATCCGAATATCTATAAATGCTGTATTCATTATTTACCCAGGGAACATTTTTATTAAAATTTAATTTCAATGCATTTTCCATCTGGTTAAAATCCAAAAATATAGATGAGGCAATGTGTGGTGAACCAATTAAAAATCTATTGCCGGGCTCATTATTATAAAATTCAACTTTGTATGAAAAAGGCTTTTCTTTGGTATTTAGTCCTATGTCTGTAAAAATAGTGTCATTAATATCGTCAAATGTTTCTATTTCGACCAGATCAGCACCAAAATATCCTTCGGAGCGATACAGAACATATTGGTAAGGACCCGGAGCTGTTCCTATGTCAATTTGTGTTGGTTTTGACCATGCGATATAAATTTCTCCTTCAGAGACATCAGTACTTAACACACTAACATTTGTAATTGTTGGAATACCTCTGATAAGAGTTGCACAAACTTCTTCAGAAGCATAACCTTCTGCACCATCAGGGAACACAGCAGTAAGTAAATAACAATATTCGTGTCCCTGCGAAGCTGTGTTATCACTATAAGCAGTTTCGTTTATTCCGTCAATTGATGCAATTTTAACATAACCTGTTTCTATTGGAACGCCAACTTCACAAAAATCAGGGACGAATCCTGAAGGAGAAATACGTCTGTAAATATTATAACCTGTTACGTTTAAGCAATTATTTGTTGTCCAGGTTAGGTCAATGTCTGTGGTAGAAGAGCTTATTTGCATATCTTTAACCGCAGGTCCTACAACAGATATAGAGATGTTTTTTATGTCAACAAGACTTATCGGAGAGCTGTTATCTTCTGCTTTAATGTTTAAGGGATATACTTGTTTTCTAACGTAATCGCAGAAAGTTTGCCAAATAAACTCTCCTTCAGCATATCCGGGTTCTGAT
>JAKQEK010000169.1 GCA_029558535.1 Bacteroidota bacterium
TTTTTAATCCAAATTCTATATTAGGGTTTTTAAAGATCATTCTTCTTAAATCTACACAACCTCGGAATGCAGCCTCATCTACTAACTGTACATTTTCAGGTATAATTATTTCCTCTGCATTTACTCCTGCAAAAGATAGAAAACCTATATACTCAATTCCACTACCTATAGTAAGATTTTTTACACCCATACAATTTATAAATGCAGCATCCTCTATTCTTTTTATATTATCTGGTATATGTATCTCAGATATATTTTTACAATAATCAAAAGTACTGTCACTTATAACTGTCATACTAGTTGGGATGTTAATTGATTTTAATCCTTCGCAATAGATAAAAGCTGACTTTCCTATAGTATGAATACTATTTGGTAAATTTATCAAATTCATATTTACACAATATTGAAAAGCTAATTCTCCTATAACTTTAATAGTTTCAGGAAGTGTAACTGAAGAAATATTTCTATTACTTGCAAACGCATTTGCACCTATTTCAGTAACTGGACATCCTTCTAAATAAGTTGGCACAACAACATCTATTTGCTCGTTTGGTCCTATATACTTGATTATCTTTGCCTCTCCGTTTTGAATAGTATAATCAAAATCTATTGCGTTCACCTGAACACTACAAGTTGCGATTTTTCCATTTGCCGACCTTGCTGTTATAGTGGCTTGTCCTGCTGACTTTGCAACTATATTTCCTCCGTTTACTGAGGCAACAGCATCATTGCTAGAACTCCAGTTTATTGTTTTATCATTTGCATTTTCTGGTGAAACACTTGCTGAAATACCTATGGTATCACCTTTTTTTATGCTTAAACTCCCGTTGCTTATATTTACCGATGAAACTTCTACTACTTGTGGGGCAACAGGTACTATTTCTTTTTTTGTTGTTACTGCTGGTGTATTTGGTTTGCTTGTAGTTGTTGGATTAGGTTTATTATTATTTTGTGGGTCGCTATTATTGGTGTTTCCGGTGTTGTTATTTGAATTGGTTTTATCGGTTTCTTTTTTTACATCTTCTTTATTTGAATTAGTTTCAGTAGTTTTATTCTTATTTTCTTCCTTTGTTTCTTCTTCGCCATTTTTATTATCTTTTTTAGTTGTTGTCTTTTTCTCTTCTGTACCTTTTACAACTTTTTCTTTTGAACCTTTTTCTGTTGTTGTACTCTCTACTTTT
>JAKQEK010000192.1 GCA_029558535.1 Bacteroidota bacterium
CAGATGGAGTAAATGACTTCTTCCAGGTAAAAGCACAGACTTTGCGTACATTTAGTGGAGTAATCATGAATCGTTGGGGAAGAACAATATATGAATGGGACAATTGGAGAGATTATGAAGCCGGTTGGGACGGAAACCTAAATGGCGGAACAAAAGCATCACCGGGAGTATATTATTACATTATAAAAGCTGAAGGAATTGATGGGACACCTTACGATAAGCAAGGAGTTTTGCATTTAGTCAGCGAATAAGAAAATTATTTAGATGGCTATAAATAAATAGCCATTTTTTTTATAGTCTAGACAACGTTTTTGATTTGAAAATTGTCTTTAAAACAGTAAACAAATGACGGATAATGAAAAACTTATAAAGCAATGTCAAAAGAAGTCATCTAAAGCTTTTGATGAACTTTATAAAACATATTCAGCATTAGTTTACGGAATATGTTTAAGATATACTAAAGACAAGCCTGAAGCGGAGGATTTAATGCAGGAATGTTTTATTAAACTCTTAAACAAGATTGAAGATTATGAATTTAAAGGTTCTTTTGAAGGTTGGCTTAGAAGATTGACTGTTAATAATGCTATCAATTATATCAGATCAAAAAGAAATAATAATTTGTCTGAAGATGTTAGTAGTTATGAGATTCATACTGGTGATGTGGATAATGATATTATAAGTGAGATGAGTGCACATGAAATAATTAGTGTTATTAATAAGCTTCCCGACGGTTACAGAATGGTTTTTAACTTGCATGTAATAGAAGGATATAAGCATACTGAAATTGCAGAGTTGCTTGATATAAGCGATATAACCTGCAGAACTCAGTATAAAAAAGCAAGAGAGGCATTAATGGTATTATTGAAAAAAAATAATGAATGATTTTGACAACATATTAAAAAATAAACTTGAAAATTTCAGAGAAGTTCCATCTGCTGATGTTTTTAATAAAATTCGTAAAAACTATCCGAAAAGATCGTTTATAGATTTTGTTAAGTATAATAAGTATTATTTCATTGCAGCTATGACAGCGTTGTTAGTGACCGGAATACTTATTTCTGTAATGAAAAATAAGAATGAGTGTGAAAATTCGCTAATCACAAATAATACTTCCCATAATACAAATACTACTGTTATCTCTAACAACAACAATAATTTGGACAATAATATTCTTGACTTATCAGAATTTAAAATATATAATAAAGTTGTAATAACAGAAAATGTTAGTTCAGAAAATGCTTCAACAGAAATCTCTTACGAAGACATAAAAATATTTTTATCTGGCGATACCATTATTTGTGGGACAAAATATGAGACTAGTATTGCCGGAGCAATAGAATTCTATATTGTACCTGAAGAAATATATATATCGAAACACAATAGCTTAACTGCTTTTGAGTGCCAGAAGCCGGGCAAATACATTATAAAATATGAGAAAAGATCGGATAATACAATCTTAAGAGATAGTATGTTTGTAACATATAGAAGCGTGGGGTCGCTAGAAGTTAATGTTTCTAAAACTATGTTATGTCCGGGTGAAGATTTGATAATTTCTTTGAAAAATAATAATTTAATTCCGGAATGGAGAAATAAAGAATACGACATCAGTACAATATCTTCTGACAATTATAAGATTAGTGGACTCAAACAAGGCATGAATTATATAGTATTTGAATTATCGGATGGAGATTGTAGATATAAGTACGAAAAATCCGTTGAAGTTATTAATACATTAAAATACAAATATGTTTCTACGCCAAGTATTTGTTCCGAAAGTAACGCTACATTAACAATTTTGTCGGAGAATATCGTTCCGTCTGCCTATATTTTAAATAACGAATACTCAAATGGTATCGGGGTGTTTAAAAATCTAGATCCCGGAATTTACAGCTTGAGTATTAAGTATGGAAATGATTGCAGAATTTACGACACCTTACTAATCCGTGACAGTCTTAACATAAATCCGTATTTTATTGCAGAAAGAGATTTGTTAAATAAAAATAAATATAGTTTTAGAAATCTGACGAAAGTAGATGATAAAGGTTATGAAAGAAATAATAACATTAGTTTTATTTGGAAAATTAATGGAATAGAATTTCTTGATGGCGACAATCCTGTTTATGAATTCACTCAGGATGGAAACAACACTGTTGAGTTGATTGCTATACTTGATGAATCTTGTCAAAGCGTTTATTCAGAAACAATATATGTGTCAGTATCAAACTTTAGAATACCTAATATATTTACTCCTAATGGCGATGGTATTGGTGATGAGTTTAGAGTGTTTTATGATGGTGAGATTAAAAATTATAAATTAACAGTCCTAAGTCGAATGGGCGAAATTGCTTTTGAAAGCAATAATATAAATGATTTCTGGGATGGGAAAATTAATGGAAATGACGATGCCGCTGAAGGTCTTTATTATTATATTATACGAGGAGAGGATTCGTTTGGAAAAATTATTGAGCAAAAAGGAGCATTACAACTTGTAAGGCATTAAAATTTGTTCATAGTTGTGTCAGTTAAAAATAAAGGGCGAAATTTTTCGCCCTTTACTTTATAATAGAAGTTAATTATTAAATGCTAATTTATTCATCATCTTGCTCTGATTCGTAAGCTTTAAGCAATTGTTCCTGAACATCAGGTGGTACTTGCTGATATTCAAAAAATGTCATTTCGTACATTGCTCTACCGCCCGTATTTGAACGTAAAGCAGTTGAATAATTTGCCATTTCAGCCAGTGGTACCCTTGCCATAATTTTTTCAAATCCTTTCTCACTGCTCATTCCTTGGACAATAGCACGACGATTTTGTAAGTCACTTATAACATCACCCATTCTGTCACCCGGAACAAGAACCTCAATATTATAAATAGGTTCCATAATTTTTGGTCCGGCATTTTTAAAGGCTTTGCTAAATGCGTTACGTCCTGCTAATTTAAACGAAATTTCGTTTGAGTCAACAGGGTGCATTTTTCCGTCAACAACACATACACGAATATCTCTTGCATAAGAACCTGTTAATGGACCAACTTCAATTTTTTCCATTATACCTTTTAAAATTGCAGGTAAGAATCTTGCATCAATAGAGCCTCCAACAATACAGTTGTAATACACTAATGTTCCGCCCCAATCAAGTTTGTACTCGTCTTTACCTCTTACAGAGATTTTAAATTCTTTTCCGTCTATTTTGTACATGGTGGGATCAGGCATTCCTTCACTATAAGGCTCAAGTATCATATGAACTTCACCAAATTGACCTGCACCGCCTGATTGTTTTTTATGACGATAATCTGCAAAAGCAATCTTTGTAATTGTCTCACGATATTGTATTCTTGGTTTCAGAAATTCAGTTGGTATTTTAAACTGATTATCAAGATGCCATTTCAAAATATTTAAATGATATTCTCCTTGTCCTTGAAGCAATAATTGTTTTAGTTCTTTTGAATATTCAACTAAAATTGTTGGATCCTCGTCTTTCATTCTGATTAATGCTTCGCCCAATTTTTCATCATCACTTTCGCTGAGAGCTTTTATTGCAACTCGATGTTTTGGATTAGGCCATTCAATTGGAGAAACAATCCAGTCTTGTCCCGGAGCAACTAAAGTATGACATGTTTTTGTGCTTTTTAGTTTTACAGTTGCACCAATATCACCTGCAAACATTTTATCAACCTTAACCCTATTCTTTCCTGCACAAACAAATAACGACGAAAGTCTTTCCTTAGTATTATTTTTCGAGTTGTATAAGTCAATACTTTCTGTTAATGTGCCGCTAAGTACCTTGAAATAACAAATTTCTCCAATATGTTCTTCAATAGATGTTTTAAAAACAAATAGTGATGGTTTTCCCGATGGGTCGCATTTAATTTCTTTGCCTTCAGAATCTTTTACAGGTGCAAATTTATCCGGAGACGGACTTACGTTTGCTATGAATTCCATTAAACGTTTAACACCTAAATCATTTCTTGCGTTAATACAGAAAATAGGAAAAACACCTCTTTGAGGTAGCCCTGCAGCAATGCCTCTCATCATTTCTTCTTCGGTTAATGTGTCATTTTCAAAAAACAATTCCATTAATGACTCATCTGCTTCGGCTGCTTTTTCAATAAGTTCTGTTTTAATTTTATCGGCATGATCTTTATGTTCAGCAGGGATATCCGATATTACGATTTCATTACCTTTAATGCTGTACATTTTATGAGTAATAACATCAATGATTGAATTAAATCCAACTCCTGCATTTACAGGAAATTGAGCCAAAACTGCATTCCCGCCAAAAGTAGATTTTATCATCTCAACGGTCTTTTCGAAATTGGTTTTTTCGTGATCAAGATGATTGATTGCAATAATCATTGGTTTATGTGCTTTTTCAACATAACGGCCATGTATTTCGGTTCCTACTTCAACACCATTTTGTGCATTTACAAGCATAAGCGCTATGTCTGCAGGAAATAATGAAGAAACAAGGTTTCCTATAAAATCATCCATACCCGGGTTATCAAGAATATTGATTTTGGTATTTCCTATTTCGGTGTATAAAACTGTTGAAAATAGTGAATTCCCGTTTTCCTGTTCAATAGGACGATAATCGGAAACTGTATTTTTGCTGGCAATATCACCTTTACGTGTTATAACCCCTCCAATTTGAAGCATTGATTCAGCAAGCATAGTTTTTCCGGAACCGGAATTGCCTGTTAAAGCGATGTTTCTGATTTGATCCGTTTGATAATTTTTCATATTATTTTATAAGTTACTATATTTATTTATAATTTAAATTTTATTTTGGCTGACAAAAATAATAAAAAAACTATAAGTACAAAGCTATGCTTAATATTAATTGTAAAATAATCAACTGTTAAGAGATATTGTAAATGTTATATTTTGTAATTATTTAGCCGTACCTGAAAATTTGGTTTAATGAATAGCTGTTTAATCATTATAGCATGGGGCAATGGGCAAAGAGCTTGGAGATAGGGCAAGCTCCAAGCTCTTTGCTATAAATGTTAAAAAGATGATTAATTTTAGAATCAGTGTTTTTATATTTTTAGTACTTGACAACGGTCTTTTTTTTATATTTGCAATCAAATAATATACTTTGCGTAAGAAGTTCATAATAAATCTGATTTTCCTCCTTTTCCTTAACTTACTGGTTAAGCCATTTTGGATTTTTGGTGTTGAAAGATCTGTTCAAAATATAGTTGGTGCTTCAGAATTTGGATTTTACTTTTCATTATTGAATTTTTCTTTACTCTTAAATATTATTCTTGATTTCGGAATTACAAATTTTAATAACAGAAACATATCTCAAAATTGTAATATTTTAAGCAAACACGTTTCTAATATTGTATCATTAAAATTTATCCTTGCAATTGTTTATGCCGTTCTTACAATTGCTGCAGCTCTTATAATTGGTTATGATTCGCGTCAGATATCAATTCTTGCTATGTTAATATTTAATCAGTTCCTTCTTTCATTTATTTTGTATTTACGTTCAAATCTAAGCGGTTTGCAATTGTTTAAAACAGATAGTGTGATTTCTGTTTTAGACAGATTTTTAATGATTATTTTATGCAGTGTGTTAATTTGGGGGAATGTATCCGGAAAAAGCCTCAAAATTGAATGGTTTGTTCTTATTCAGACATTTTCATATTTATTAACTGCTATTGTAGCATTTATACTAGTTATCAGCAAAACTACATTTTTTAAAATCAATTTTGACCTTCGATTTTTTAGAGTATTCTTAAGAAAAAGTTACCCTTATGCACTATTGATATTATTAATGGCTTTTTATAACAGAATTGATTCGGTAATGTTAGAAAGACTATTACCTGACGGGAAGGAGCAAGCAGGGATTTACGCCCAGGCTTTTAGAATTCTTGAAGCAGGATCAATGTTCCCATATCTCTTTTCTATTTTGTTGTTGCCGATGTTTGCTAAAATGCTAAAAAAAAGACAGAATATTGAAGAACTTGCAAAGCTTTCATTTATTCTTGTAATTGTACCAGGAATTCTAATTATGAATATTTGTCATTTTTTTAATGAAGAAATTATGACATTGATGTATTGGGAACATGTTGACTCAAGTGCCCTTACTTTAAGTTTTTTAATGACCGGTTTTTTAGGAATATGCACCACATATATTTTTGGGACATTGCTTACATCAAATGGTAACATGAAACAGCTAAATATTATGGCAGCTTTTGGAATGTTGTTAAATATTATATTGAATTTTATACTCATTCCTCAATTTGAAGTGGTAGGATCAGCAATTGCTAGTATGATTACTCAGGTTTTGACAGGCTTGAGCCAATTATTTATAGCAACAAAAATATTTAAATTTAAAATAAATTATAAACTCATAGTTTCTATTACTGTATTCATTGCAATTAGCATTTTGTTGACCGCCTTTATTTCTTCATTATCTTATAATTGGATAATTCTGGTTTTTGTTGCACTATTATCATCATTGCTTCTTGCATTTGCCACCGGATTGTTTAAGGTAAAAGCTATTTTGAATGTTATTCGGGAAAGAGATGAAGAATAAATACATAAAAAATATTAAAAAATGCATATCTTTGCATTAACACTATTATAATAATGAAGAAAAAATCTCTTGAAATATCAATAGTCCTACCAGTTTTTAATGAACAAAATAATCTTGAACAACTGTATTTAGAATTAGTAGAGGTCTTGAAAAAAATGTCGATAAAAGATTATGAGATTATATTCGTTAATGATGGTAGTATGGATAATTCTTTAGAATTAGTTAAGGAATTTTCTCATAAAAATAAGAATGTAAAATATATTGATCTGAGTAGAAATTTTGGACAGCAAATTGCAATTTCTGCCGGAATAGAAAAGTCATCAGGCAGATATGTAGTTATTATGGATTCTGATTTACAGGATCCTCCGGAAGTTATATTGGATTTATATAGTAAAGCTAAGGAAGGTTTTGATGTGGTGTATGCAACGCGAAAAAAAAGAAAAGGAGAATCGGCATTTAAAAAAATGTCAGCTACTGCCTTTTATCGTATTCTGCGAAGCATTACTAGATGTAATATTCCTGTTGATGCAGGTGACTTTAGAATAATTTCTTCTAAAGTTGCTAATATCCTGAATAATATGCCTGAACAGCAAAAATTCTTAAGAGGTCAAATTGCCTGGGTAGGGTTTAAGCAAACAAGTATTGAGTTTGACCGTGATTCAAGAAAATCCGGAAAATCAGGCTATTCTACAGCTAGAATGTTTAGCTTTGCTATTGACGGAATAACTTCTTTTTCTGATTTCCCTCTAAAATTGGCAACATTTTTAGGGTTTTTTGTAAGTATAATTACATTTATTCTTATGCTGTGGGCATTATATCAAAGGTTAATAGCTCAACAATATGTTCAGGGTTGGACATCCTTGATTTTAAGTGTACTTTTTATTGGAGGTATTCAACTTATAGCTATTGGTATTATTGGAGAATATATCGGACGAATTGGAAGTAATATCCGTAAAAGACCTCTTTATATTATAAATGATACTAATTTGGAGGAAGAGGAAGAAAAATCCTGATTATTAGCTGAAATATTATATAGAGAAAACCTAACAATTTGCGAAGGGCGACATATTTGGGAATGATTTCATTTGTTTTTACAGTATTCTTAGATGTACATATATTTTAGAATAAATTCAAACAAAGCTAAAAGATACTAATTAAGATATGCTTTTGTTCACTTGCTCCTCTATATTAGAAGAGATTACGAGCATAACCAAAGGAATGAGAAGGATTTTTTCAAAGTTGTATTAAAGTTAGAAATTTTTTGTTTTGCATTAAATTAAAACATAACTTTGTATTTGTATTGCTTTTTATAAATTATAATCTTAAATTTAAAACCATGAAAAGAACCATTAAAAGTATTGCAGCAACTTGTATTGTTGGCATAATCATTGCGGGGGGGGGGGCAAATTTGCTAATTGTCAAACGCAGGTACCCCAAAATCCATTTGTTTATTCTGTTGAAGATAAATTGTATTATCAAGACGAAGAGTACTTTGTAAATGCATGTAATTATTTGGTAAACATTAGAAAAGGGGAGAACGAACAAATTTTTGTATGTCCCCACTCCAATTACTTAACTTATGATCAATTGTTACAAACTGAAAATCAGGAAGAGGCTTTAAAACAGTTATATGCACATTTTAAAATTTTGAAGAGATGGGTTTTAATACAGTAAGAATTATGAATGCCGACATTGAACCAAGACATCAAACAGGAGAACTAAATATACAACTGTTTTTGATGCCCGTAACTTCAAGCAACAATAATGATCCTGTACCAATAAATGGAGCTCCGGCAAATCCTACTGATCCACTATACAGATATTATGAACAATATTGTTATTTATATAATGGGACACAACCAAATGGAATTATTCATTTAGTAAATGCAATGCAGACAGTGCTTGAGGTTGCAAAATATTACAACTTAAAAGTGATATGGGTTATGGGAACAGAAAATCGTGCATATTATGATGGACAATTACACTATAAAAGTTTATTGCAACATATTAACACGGAGGATGATTTTAGTTGGATTAATAATAAATATGGAGAAGCTTTGGCTTATATTGGAGATATTTTTAAAAATAACAGTAGTTTACTTGCATACGAACTATATCATGAAAATGAGAGTTTTGCAGACTCTGAATTTTCAGGCGAAAATCCTGTAAATCAAGCAAGTGTGGGCGATGCAGTACGGTTAGTGGTTAATTATTTGAAAGTAGTGGATTCAAACCATTTGACTACATCAGGATTATTTGGTGAAAATTCTTTTTTTAAACTTGGGGTTAAACCATTCTATTACACGGATTTTTTCAATTTTCATTTCTACGAATTTTCACAAGAGATATTCGAGACTTATGCACGTGGCACATTAATTAATCGTTATCAGTACTATTTATACAAATCATCATTAAATTACCCATGGATTGTTGGAGAACATGGAATTGAGACATTTCCTTCACATAATAGTGAATTAAATGAAACAGATTTATTAGCTACAGAAGAAGAACAAAAAACACTTGTTGAAAATGTGATGAATTTTAGTTCGATTTGTGGCTCTTCCGGTTATACATATTGGCAATTTGCTAATGAAAGAGGTTGGCAAAATCATGGATTACTTAAAATAAGTGATAACGCAATTGTTGAAACAGTACCAATAAGTAACAACCCGGTATATTGTTATTTTGACTATAAGCAAATTGTCAATCCACCAGAAATGGGAGTGTTTAAAAATTTTGAAATAAGTGATGAAGATTGCGATTTTGATCAGGAATTATATTATAAGATTTATCGTGATTTAGATTATCCTATTTTAACACAGACATGGCATGGATATGTTAAAGATAATGACGTGCCGGTTCCTGACGCAATTGTTAGTATTCATGTTGGTGGTTCAGATTACTATACATTTACAAATGGAGGAGGTTATTTTAATTATGAAACACCCACTTCATTTGCTGAGGCGAAAATTAGTGCTACTAAATATGGATATAACGTTGATAAAAAAACGCATTATATAGCTACAAACAACATTGACCTAGATATTAATCTCATAGGGTTTTCAACAAAAAATCAATATTACAAAAATTTAATAGTTGCAGAAAACAGTATGAAGATTATAGATAAACCTACAAATTTTAATGGTAACGCTATAGTTGAAACTGGTGCAACACTTATAATAAGAGATACTGTTAGTTTTGGTCCGGAAACTCAACTTTTACTATACCCCGGTTCGAAATTAATACTTGAAAAGAATGGAGCTTTAACGGCTATACACCAAAGGTGGCGAGGTATTTATGCATATAATAGTAACGACGATCTTATAGAAATAGTTTCAACAGGCAGTAATAGTAGTATTTCTAAAGCAGATATTGCCATTCGGACAAAATATAATGTAGCTATCAATCTTAAAGGTACAAATTTTTACAATAACATGAGAGATGTTGATATGGAATTAAATGATGCACAAATTCTATTCGTTAATTGTAATTTTATTCAAACACCTGATGCAATCAATCCATGCATTGAGAGTCCTTCGTGTGATTATTGTTTTGATTTATATGAATGCGGATATGTTAAAATCATGAATTGTCATTTTGAGGATCAGAGAATTGGAACTGTTGATGTGAATAAATCTGGTATATATGCAAAAAATATTGACAAACTAGAAATATTGCCAGATTCTTATATGGGGTTAAAAAGATCTTCTTTTATAAATTTAAAATATGGTATTTTAGCTATTGCAAACGGTGGTGGTGAACTAACTGTAAAAAATACTGATTTTAAGACTGCTAGAGGTATATATATGTATAACTATGATGGTTTTTTACCTAAAATTATTACAAATAATATTTTTGAAATAATTAAATTTCCTAGAAGTGTGGACAAGGAACAAGGAGGTGGTGGTGAAGACGATCCAGATGAATTTCTTAATCAAGCTTATGGAGTCTATATTGATTGTAATTCTGGTGGTTATCAGGTAGAAGGAAATACTTTTAAAAGTGACGTTGGAAACTCAAGGTTCGGACTAGTTGCCAATAACAATGGAACATTACCTAATAAATTTTATAGGAATAAATTTGTAAGCTTAGAAAATGCTGTACAATCTATCAATAAGAATAGGAACACTACAGATGGAAATAATGTAGGGCTTCAGATTCTTTGTAACGATTTTAACAACACCAAAACCGATATTTATGTTACATCTGAAGATCCTAATATTAGTAATATTAATTGGGGTATTGCAGGTTATCAAGGTTCTTTATCAAACCCTGCGGCAAATCTGTTTTCGACAAACACACCCTTAGACAGTTACACTATTAATAACGAACTGACTCATATTACTTATTTTGCAAGAGCAGACTATGATCCATATTGGAACCCAAGAGAATGGCCTAATTCTGTTTCTGAAAAAGTTGTTGTAAGCATGTTATACTTTGGAGATATCCCAAATGCATGTCCTGATTATACAAACAAACTACCAACACCAATAGATGAAGATTTATTAAGGAGAGAAATGTCAACAGCCAAAAGCCTCGAAAATGCAATTACTTCTATGCTTAATGATATAGTTGATGGTGGGAATACAGGGCAGACAATTTCTTCGGTTTTGCATGCTGACGACAATAAAGCCTGGCTAATATATTACGATCTGATTGGCAAATCACCTTATCTGAGTGATACAGTATTAAAAGAAGTTTCAAAAAAGGAGCAGGGACTAACCGCTCCAATGATAAGGGATATACTTGTTGCAAACCCACAGGGAATAAAAAACAAAGATTTACAACAAATGTTAAAAGATAGAGACAATCCGTTACCGGATTATATGATCGAACAAATAGAAGCAGGGTTTGGGATTATATCTGCTAAAGAGAATTTAGAGCTTCAGCGAGCTGAACAACAGGTGATATATGAGGAGAATTTAAAGACACTTGTTGAATTTTATATTAGCATCAGTGATTTTAAACCATGGGCAGAAGATAGTATATACAGCCTATTGGATGGAAGCAAAGAGCCTCGTTTTATGTATCTGTTAGCAGATTATTATTTTTCAAAATATGATTATACTAAAGCAAAAACCGAACTTGATAGGATAATACAGTTTTGCGAATTATCCGAAGATGAAATTAGAGAGAATCGCGATTTGTATGATTTTTATAATCTATATGCAAATCTAATGAAGAAATACCAATATAATCTTTCAAATATTACAAACCCATTACATATTGATGAATTAAAAGCATTTGAAATAAAAGGAGGATTTGCAGGTACAAAAGCACGGGCAATTTTAATTATTAACAATGCTACCGACTATAGAGAACCAGTTTATACTCCAACTATTCCGATGGACAACAGGTACATAAAACATAGTGGCGTAAATAATAATAATCCTTATTTTGCAGTTTATCCTAACCCTGCGAAAGAGTACTTTTATCTGGAATACTCTTTACCTGAGATAATTGGCACAATGCAGGTTGTCATTAGTGATATTTCAGGAAAAATATTGATGCAAAAGCAGATATACGAACCGAGAGATATAATAATTATTAAAACAGCAGATTTGCTTCCAGGTATATATAATTGTACTTTGTACAACGGAAATAAATCTGCATATAATGGTAAAATTATTGTTGAATAGTATAAAATTAAGCATGGAGCCTTTTGGCTCTTTGCTTTTATATAATGAATTTATGAAAAAAATCTTGTTTTTTATAGTAATGTTTTATAGTATTATTGTAACTTATGCGCAGGAAAGATTTTTTAATTTGTACCCAGGTTGGATAACAAAATATGTTTTAGAGAGTGAAAACAATTATCTATTATTTTCTGATGATACTTTGTATTATCCCAATTCAATTACTCCTATTTTTAGTAAAATTGATTTATTAGGAAATTTTATTGAATCGTTTCGCTATGTTAATGATACTATATACGGGTTTTCAATATATACATCAGACAGTTACAGCATACACGATGATTGTATCATAGCAAGTGGCGTTTATAAAGAGTTTACGAAAGATTATATTCTTAATCCTATATTAATGTACTTTAATAACTCAAACTATTATTGCGATTCAATTATTGATTTTAAAAGTTATTTTAATGACCGATCAACTCAATTCAAGTTCCATAATGACCTTGAAGGTAAAATACACCTTTTTGGAACGAGCCAATATTCAGCCGACTGGAACACACGCACTTTTTTTGCAATATACGATCCCCAAACAGGGACTTTTACAATGAAAGATTACACAAAACCGACAACCTGTATAATGACACCTTATCAGGCGCTGCCGACCTCGGATGGTGGTTATCTTTTGTCATGTGAGCAGGATATGACTTATAATAATCCAGAAAGTGTTTCTTCGTGTATTCTTAAAATAGATTCTGAAGGAAACGAAAAATGGAGATTTGTAATACCTGGCATGGATAGTATTCCCGGATTTCCTTATGATTTTACACTTGCATATTACAGACCTCGTATATTTAATGCCCCTGATGGAAATTATTGGGTGGTTTGGACAGACCCTATGGTAAATTCAAATCTATACCTACAATCGAATCCTCAATCCACAATACGTATCGCCAAACTTGAAGATACCATAACCGGCTGTATTTTTACAGGCGAAAAGGATTTAAAAACGGAACTTGATAATCCTGCACAGAACTGGTATTTAATAAATGATTCTTACCAGGATGAAAATGGTGATATGTATCTTTTATTACAAAATTACTGGGGCATTAACAGTGCCTTTGTAAAAATCCACTCTACAGGAGTAGGAGCATGGCTACGTACATATAAGTGTTATCCTGAAAATGATGTTGAAATACAAGAAACTGCCTTATATGGCATCTGTCCTACAGAAGATAACGGATTTATGCTTACCGGCAAGTTTTATAGCTATCCCAGTACTCTTTTTCCAAACGGCATGATAGCCTCCTGTGTGTTTAAAACAGATTCCTGTGGCTGTTTTGATGCCGAAGGCTGTAATCCACATTGTG
Source organism: Bacteroidota bacterium (assembly GCA_029558535.1). Classification (GTDB taxonomy): domain Bacteria; phylum Bacteroidota; class Bacteroidia; order Bacteroidales; family ML635J-15; genus Bact-19. The sequence continues at coordinate 13,550 of JAKQEK010000192.1, forward strand.
CCGATAGTTATGCAGAGTATTTTGTAAATATGTCTGAGGCAAGTATTTTCCCAAACCCGGCAAGTGATAAAATAACGGTTGTGTTTGAGTATGAGGGTGGAGAAACAGAGTTTAGTTATAAAATATATACTTTAAACGGACAACTTCTCGCAGACGGTAAATCAGAAAAAACTACACAAACATTTGATGTAGTAATTGACGAATTGCCGTCGGGCTACTACATGATTCAGTTTTGGGGAGGAGGAAAGATATTTACAGGGAAATTTGTGAAGGAGTGATGGATTTTTTTTATAATTATTTGCAATAATCTCCTACATCACTTATCCATCGTTTCAGCAAATCCATTTCTTCTTTTCCAACCAAACCACAATTAATTAATTCTGTATAACAAACAATTAAGTTCTTAGCAATATTTTCAACACCTGATTTTAGGTTTAAACTCTTCAATTTACTGTATATCAGTGAGTTATTGCTGTATCCCGGAATTTCGTCACAAAAATCTTTCATCAAATTATGATCATTGCGTTGTTGCCAAACTGTACTTTGATGAAATAATATCGGCCAGTCGCACGTCCAGGCAATGCGTTGAGCGATAAAGGACCTCCAAATATCAGTCATTCTAAAACTACAGTAAGACGGCAAATATAAAAGCATAAATGCTTCTTTAAACCACGTAGTATTTTGGCTATTGAAAGGGCAAAAGCAATTTTCACCAATGGCGACACTTGCTCCTTTTTTAAAGGTAACTGGCAATGGCAAAGTCAGTCTGTAAATTGCGTCAACATCAGGATTTTCATCAGCCAACCCTTGCTGTATTGGACAGGTTATTGTTTTTTCTTTTTCGGGTTCCGGTATAGCATCAAGTATGCTTTCTAAGGCAAAACCTCTGGGCCAAATGTGAACATCGGTAAAGTATTTATAAACATTAACCCAACCTTTATCTTTAATCTCTTTTGCCAATGTTTCTTTTTTTCGTATTTGCCAAAAGCTTTCGAATGGGATATTATCATCATCTGTTTCGATTATTACTTCTGCTCCTTTTGACATAGCAACTAAATAGCCTAAATTCTTTCTCGCATAATGCTTGTATGGGAGTGTTTCACAAAGATTAAAATTTAATTGTTTTTGTCTTTCGACTGAATAAAAATCGCACCCATTTAGATTAAAATCCTGTGGACTTTTCGTGTCTCCAATGACGATGAAAGGAATATTGTTTTGTGCAGATTCAAGTGCAAATTGTTTTAATATCGGGTGATCATCGTCGGCAATAGATGTAATTATTAAAAATGTTTTAACCATTGTTTATTCTATTTTATAGTATGTAAAAAGTACTTTCTTGCACAAAAATTCCAAAAAAATGTAGCAAATATAGCAACGAGTTTTGAATACATATAATTAACATCAAATAGTTCTGTTACCCCCCAGATAATAAATGTATTTAAAGCCAACCCAAATATAGTAATGAGTAAATAATACCCAAATTCATAATATCTGTTTTCAACTTTATGTACTCTAAAAATCCAAAATGTACATAAGAAATAGTTCAAAACTGTACCTACAAGAAATGAAATTATTGAAGCAACAATATAGTTTAAACCAAAATATTTGGATAGCACAAAAAGTAGTGATACGTCCAACACAGTACAAATTCCTCCGACAACAAAGTACTTCGCCGCTTGTGTAAAGGTTTCGCTTTTTATCATAGATAAAATTGAGGTTTTATCTATCCTTTCTATCATCTTATTATTTTAGATTTAAAACGCAATCTGAGGAAAAAATAGTGAAAAAGCACTGATATCGAATTATAAACTGCTTTTTTCGAAACACTGGGAGAAGGAGCTCTGTAATGAATCGGAATCTCAGCATAACGTGTTTTTCTTAATAAATATCGAAGTTCTGTCTGATAAAAATGAGCTTTCGACAATAATCTATAAGCAACAAATTTTTCAACAATTTGGGCATGAAAACCTTGATATCCGGAAGTCATATCATACATCCTTGTTCCTAATAAAACATTTGAAAGTATTGTGCCGAATTTTGACAAAATTGTTCTTTTCCAGGTGCTATCACAAATAGATCCGCCGTTTATAAAGCGACTGCCGAATGCACATTCGTTGCCTTCGTTTAATACCCTTAAAAACATTGGTAATGCATTTGGGTCATGAGACAGACCGGCATCCATTTCTATTATGTAGTCATGTTTATTCAATAATGCCTCTTTGTATCCTCTTAAATATGCATCGACAACATTTTTATTCTCGGGAGCCCAAACTGTCGTAAACCTGTTATCAATTTTAGATAGATTTTGGCACAACTCTAATGTGTTATCTTTCGAAACATTATCAACGATAAAATATACTTTTCCACACTTTAGTTTATCCAGAACTTTAGTAATTGAAGATACGAATGGATTAAAATCTTCCGATTCATTGGCCATTGGAATTACTACAGCAAAATTAAAATCCATTATAAATATTGTTTTATTATAATTTCCTAAATACTATCGTTAACATTATTTGCTCTGTGTCAGAATGTCAAACTCAAATTTCGCACAAAATTAAAATTTTTATTATTCATTCAAACAATTTAATGTCATACCGATTTATAAATTTTGCTTTATTATTGTCTTAATAAGTCTTTTTTATTAAAAAATATAATTTCAATTCAATAATGTAAATTTCGAGAATCCTTTTAAGATGAAATAAATGTTTGTATTTTTACGCCAAATTATTTTTAAATGAAAATACAGGTAAGTTCATTATTGTGTAAGCTTAACTTTAAAAAAATTGGAATCTATTTTTGCTATATTTCTGTTTTGATGACTTTAAGCTATTTTGCTTTTTTCTATGGTTTGGGTAATAAAACTCTTCATATATGGGACGAATCAAGGTATGCTGTAAATGCTTATGAAGTTAGTCATAATGGTAAGTTTTTAACTCCAACTTATGATGGCCAAATAGATATGTGGAATACAAAACCTCCTCTTCTGATTGGTTGCCAGGTAATTTGCATTAAAGTATTCGGAAATAACGAAACTTCAATTAGACTGCCTAGTGCTTTTGCTGCAACTTTTACTGTTTTAATCTTATTTTTTGTAGTAGCTTCATTAACCAAATCTAAACCTTTGGGATTTTTGGTGGCAGGGATTTTTTTAACAACGCCGGGATTGTTACCTTATCACGCCTTAAGGCAAGCTGACTTTGAAGCTTTCCTTCTTTTCTTTTCAGCGGCTTATTCATTAATGTTTTTGTATTACATTGAAACAAAAAAAACTCGTACTTTATATATTGCAATGGCTCTGTTTACTCTTGCTTTTCTTTCGAAAAGTTCAGCTTCGTTGTTCTTTTTGCCCGGGATAGGGATTTATATTTTAATCAGAAAACAACTTTTACATTTTTTAAAATCAAAACATTTCTATTTTTCACTTCTTATTCCGGTAGTTCTCCTAAGCTCGTATTATTTAGGTAGAGAATTGCTTAATCCAGGGTATATTAAGGCTGTGTATTTTAATGAATTCGGAGGAAGAGCATTTTCAGCACTGGAAGGTCATGCAAAACCATTTCTGTTTTATTATACATTTTTATCAGATTATGCATTAGGATTTTGGTATATGCTTATCCCGGCTGGACTTGTCCTAACTTTTTTTGAAAAAAATAAATTTGTCAAAAATCTTTTTGTGTTTAGCTTAATTCTTGCTGTATCACACTTATTGCTAATCTCTATTTCAAAAACCAAGCTTGAATGGTACTGCTTTCCCGAAGTGCCTTTTTGGGCATTATTGTCTGGTATATCTATCTATCAAGTTGCTTGTCTGATATTGAGATGGATAAAGAACACAAAAGTCAAGGAAATAATTTTAATTGTTGTATTTGCAGGCATTTTGTATTATCCTTCTGTTTCGCAATGGAAATTAGTTAAATTCTTATCAGTAGAAGAAACTTGGCAAAAAAATGTAAAACTATTTCTTCGTGACCGAGTAAATGTCTTAATTACAGATAAAACAAAAGAAATTATTGTAATAACCGATAATTATGATCAAAATGCCCGCTATTATATTTATAAATTAATTGATCAGGGATATAATATCAAACAAGGTAGTTTCGGCGATTTAAAAGCCAATACTTTTGTTATTTTGGATATGCCAGACAATAATAAAATGATTGAAGCTTATACTTTTTGTGCAAAAGTTGACACAGTTGAAATATATACCGAAACGGTTAAAGCATTTTATATAGGGAAATTTTACAACAATGAAGAGTCTTTGAGATATGTTGAGAATTTTATTGTTAATAATGAGGAATTCAAAAATTATATAAAAGAGAAAGCAGATAATAATGGGGTAACATTTGAACAGCAATTATATAGTGATGCAAATTACCTTATTGAAAATGCAAAAATGAAATTAGGGATTTCATTATAATTTTCGAAATAACTTTTACTCTCTGGTAATATGATTGAACAAAGCATTAAAAATTCTTTATTGGGAGTTGCAATTTCATGTTTATTTTGTATTAGTTAAAACTAATTTGTATTTTTACCCGGTCATAATTCACAGATGTATTAAACTTTTATTTATAAAAATGAATGGCTAAAGTGTTGAAGATTAAAAAAGGTAAGATACTGTATTTATGGTTGTTCGTATTTGGCTTTCTTGTTTTATCTCTTGGGGTTTATTTTATTGGGAAAAATCTGAATAAACCTTCAGATAATAAAGTTCCTTTATTGATGAATCAACAAGATGAATTTCAATTTCTTATAGATTTTGAAAGCTACAATTATTTAAATGCAAATTGCGTATTTTCAAAAGAAAGAGCACTGTCCGGTAAACACAGTGGGATTTCAGATAAAAATAATCCATACGGTGCAGCTATAACTATCCCGATACCAACAAATGATACTTCAGAGATTGAAGATGTAATTATTAGGTTTTGGATAAACCCTACGTCTTCGATCGTTGATGCTGTTTGGGTTTTTACTGTAATTGACCAAAATAATAATCAATTATATTGGGAAGGATTTGTTGTTAAAGGTGATTCTTTTGCAGCAGATAATTGGTACTCGTTTATTCATAGCTTCAAACTTCCAAAGAAGTTTATTAATTCGGGACTTTTGATCAAAACTTATTTATGGAATAAAGACACAAAAAGCTCATCCTTATATCTTGATGATGTGTCGATTTCGTTGAAAAATAGTAATTCAGAAGAAGGATTGAGAACAAAACTAATTGATTTTGAGAACATAAACAGTAAACAAATATCTTCAAAATATGCAAAATCAGGATTCTACAGTACTTTTGCAAAAGGTAAAGACGGATTTTCTGAAAGTATTATTTTCCCGCTAAGTGAGTTGGATATTAGTAATCTCCATAGCATTTCATTCAGCTTTAGTTATTTGAGTGAAACTAAAGATATGGATGCTGTTTTTGTAATTTCTATTTGTGATTCATTGCATAAGGATTTGTTGTGGCAGGGCGTTGACCTTTCGAAGGCTAGTTTTGAAGAGAAAAAGTGGGAAATCGCAAATGGGAGTGTAATTATTTCTCCGGAAATAGCAAAAAATGAAAATTTCCTCAAAATTTATTTGTGGAATCGTAACGATAATCAGGTTTATATTGATGATGTATATTTGGTAATAAAAGAAAATGATTCGTCTAATGATAGCGTTTTGCCGGCATTTAATATGATTAAAGAAAAGAAGTTTCAAGCTAAGGCAAATCATCCTCCATACGAAACCAAATATATTTTTTGCAATACATGTCAGGAGAAAAATGCCGGTGAGCTAAATAAACTCTTTACAAAGAACTCAAGAATACTTGTTGATAAGTTTGATTCTTCATTGTCAAAAGACCAAATATTCTTCAATAGCTCAAATGAATTAGGATTTGCGTATATCGATAATAAAAATGTGAAATTCATTAAGCCGAAGTTTAGTACTCAACCCGGTAATAACGCAATTTTTTATTCTGACGAGGGCTATTTGTTCTCATCTGTCCCGAATGGTGAAAAGATTAATATGTACAGATACGATAAAATCACACAGGAATTTGTTCTAAAAAGACAATTTGAGTATAGAAACTCTGGCAAGATTTCATATATTGTTCTTAATCCCGATAATTCGCTTTCTGTATTTGAAAATGATGGTAACATTGCAACATATAATGAACAAAATGTTTTTATTGCAAAAACAAAGTTGTTCAATCCAAAAACAGGGAATTTAAAAGTGATAAAAACAAATTTCTTTAATGAGATAAAAGAGGTTCTTGTTATTTATATTGAAAACTCTATTAACAAATATGTCTTCCTCAATTATGATAAAGCTTCGAAAAGTTGGACTAAGTCAACTAATTATAAAAATTCTTCGGTACAGGCATATGATAAGCTTGATTTTATTAGTGAATATTATGTGATTAAAGACGATAATTCTGCACAAAATAAGTTGTTACAATTTAACCGAAATTTGAGATTCGATTTAAAAGTTATTAGTTTTGATTTTATGACATACAATATTTTATATAATATTGATTTCAGAGGTTTTGCAGCTAAGCAAAATCCGAAATATTATGAATACACAAAAATTATTTGTGGAGATTTTTGTGGTGACAGTAAGTCGGAAATAATAATATTTCAGGATAATATAAACAGAGTTGACTGGCTCACACAAAAAACAGAGATTTATTCGTTTAATGATTGATTATGCAAAAATACAAATTAGTAATATTTATCTTAGTCTTGCTTGTGTTTTTTTCATGTAATGGTGATCAAAAGAAACAACTAAAAACTAGTGATTTTAGCCTGACAGATTTAAATATAAAAACAAATTTTACTGATGAGGTAATTTTTATGGATTATACAGGCGCGATGAATGGTTTTGTCGTTCCAAGCATATCGCAAACTGAAAATGGTTGTTTTGATTTTGATTTTGAAATACAAAACGACAGCGATAAACCCAAAAAATTATATTATAAAATATATTATCAGAACGAGTCTTATAAATTCCCGGATAATGATGAGAATTCAACAGGTAATCAGCATCCATATGCTCATGAGAATTTTTATGGCAGTTGGGAAAATACAGACACCCTTTTTAAATATTGCGGACAAATTGAATCAGATCAAAAACTTACTATTAATGATAAATTTCGGATAGTTGGAAATCCCCGAAATGAAGATAAGTATTTTTATAATGGTGAGAATGACAGGTGGAAAAGAAACCCGCGAGTAGGTGATTATAGTTTTTTATTAGTAATTGTTGATGAAGAGGGGTTGAAAAAAATTCCTGAATATATAAGAAACATTAAATTGTTAAAAGACAGTAACTTTGTTTCACCGTTTTATTATTTTTTGTATGGCGAAGGTAAAGCACTAGATAATTGTATCGTTAGTTATACGGATAAGTTTATATCTGTTAAAGCTTCACCTGATTTGGGTAATGGAGTCTTTATCAACGAGTCATTATATAAAACTTCTCAAGAACCGGGTTTTGAGGATTATTATTCCTGCAATTGCAACACAACAGATGAATTATATGAAAAAGCGGCGGTATCACAATTTATTCACTATATTGACGAATCTTCACAATTTGACAATGTCCCAGTAATCGAAGATTTTTTTGGAGGTAATTTTACTCAGGAAGAGTATAACTGGTTAAGGACTTTTTACAAAACCGAAGATAGGATAACTGTGTTGCCTCAAACACCTTCAAAACCATGTCAGACAATTTTTAGCGATTCTATTGAGAATAAAATAGTTATCAAAAATCCTGCATCCAAATTTGGCGAATGGCAAAAGCAAAACACCGGTATGATAACCAGACATGGTTTTACTTATGGTAAATACACCGTTAAAGTTAAACTAACCGAATTGTTGAATGAGGATTTTGTTTGGAATGGAATTACAAATGCTATCTGGCTGATAAATCAAGGAGGTCGTGGGCAAAATGAAACCGGTTGGAATTTGAGAAGACCATGCAAAAAGAAGGGTTATATGAAGACATATTGGGGAGGTAGAGAAGACGAAAGGGTAGAAAGAGTTGCTTATTCTGAGATAGATTTCGAGATTTTAAAGACTGTTCCATATTGTCCTTCGGAAAAATTTCCACCTGTTTATGGGAATTATGAAGCAAAAACAAATCAAGTAAAAGCTTGGAATACTAAGTTGCCCGATGATGTATTAAAAGATAAGAAAAATATTGCCGTGTGCTGCACAAATTGGGATATGGCTTGTTGGGAACCTAAGAACTTTTCGGCAGGTTGTCATTCTGTCACTCATAATGGTAAGACATATTTGGCTCATCGTTGGGAAGATTGCTACAGAGCTGTTACAACAAAATATATGGCTCCTGATGATGAGTTGTTTGGCAGAGATTATTATTATTTTCAGATTGACTGGCAACCTGATAAAATTATATGGAGAATAGGGCCCGAAAAAAACAAGTTGTATGAAGTCGGTTATATTGATAATACAATTTCTATGATTCCCGATAATCAGATGTTGCTTATAATTACACAAGAGTTCCACAATACCAGATGGTGGCCTGGGTCTCCATATCTGCAAGAAAATATCCCATTCCCGGCTAAGGATTATGTGGGAGAGATTTATGAAATTACTATTGAATAATTATGGTTTTTAGCAGTACAATATTTCTTTTATATTTCTTGCCGATCTTTTTAGGTATTTATTATTTGGCTGATGTTAAGTATAAGAATTACATAGCTTTAGCAGCAAGTATTTTCTTCTATTCATGGGGAGCTCCAAGCTTTATTTTTATTGTAATCGGTTCAGTAATTGCCGATTTTTTTATTGTTAAAAAGATGTATGAGGCTAGGGGCAAAGCAAAAAATTGGCTTCTAACTTTGTCTGTGATTTTAAATTTGGGATTGCTTGCATATTTTAAATACGCGAATTTTTTTGTTGATAATTTTAATGTTTTTCTTAATCTTACAGGTGCAGGTCAAATACATCTCGCTAAGATTATTCTGCCAATAGGGATTTCATTTTTTACATTTCAAAAATTTACTTACGGTATTGATGTCTATCGAGGCAAACATCCGCCCTTAAAAAAAATCTCTGATTTGTGCCTTTATATCTTGTTATTTCCTCAATTGATTGCAGGTCCTATTGTGCGATATAGCGAAATTGCTGATCAGATTAACGACAGAAGAGCAAACGAAACTATAGAAAATAAGCTTACAGGATTATTCAGATTTATTATTGGTTTATCGAAAAAGGTATTAATTGCAAATGTGATGGGGGCCGAGGCAGATAGAATTTTTGCGATGGATATTCACTCAATGAACAGTTCTGTAGCTTGGATTGGCATACTGGCATATACATTTCAGATTTATTTCGATTTTTCAGGTTATTCTGATATGGCTATTGGTTTGGGTAAAATGATAGGATTTAAATTCCCGGAAAATTTCGACAATCCTTATGTATCCAGATCAATTTCTGAATTTTGGAGACGCTGGCACATGACTTTGGGACGTTGGATGAAGGATTATCTTTATATTCCGTTGGGCGGAAACAAAGTGAAATCTAAAACCAGATTGTACTTTAACCTTTGGTTTGTTTTTCTTATTTCAGGTTTATGGCATGGGGCATCATGGACTTTCGTTGTATGGGGAGCTTTTCATGGATTATTCCTGATTTTGGACAGATTGTTTCTTCTTAAAGTGCTTGAAAAGATTGGTAAATGGCCGGCAATGGTTTTTACATTTCTTATAACCATAGTAGGCTGGGTTATTTTCAGGTCGGAAACATTAAGCTATGCTTATCACTATATTGGAAATTTGTTTTCTTTTAATTTTGAAAGTTTAGGTTATCTCGATAGAGAGTTCTATGTTGTTTTAATAATTGCTGTTTTCTTTAGTTTTATTACAACTTTTAAATCTGGGAAATGTTTGGAAACAAAAGTTTTATATCAGGATTATCCAAACAGAAGATATTTTATTATGGCAGGATTATGTTTAATTTTGTTGGTCATTTCAGTCGCTGATATTAGTTCATCTGGCTTTAATCCATTTATTTATTTTAGATTCTAATTTGTCACTAAGGCACTAAAACACTAGGGTTCACTAAATTATTCCTTTCTTATGTGAGATTTTGTGCTTTTGTGGCATATTAATGTTTTGTTGTTTGTTTTTCGCCGGCGGGTATTTTTTTTATTTTGTCATTTTCAAACATTTGTACTACTTTTATATTTAATTCTCGGAATTTCAGAGTGTAATTTATGAAAGAGAAAAGTCAGATAAAAATTCTTTTGGTTGACGATGATCCGGATATCGTTGAGTTTATGTCATACAATCTAAAGAAAGAGTCATACAATGTTTATGTAGCAGAAAATGGTGTTGAGGCACTCAAAAAAGCGAAGAAGTACTTACCCGACCTCATTATTCTTGATGTTATGATGCCCGAAATGGATGGTATGCAGGTTTGCGAAGAGTTACGTAAAAACAAAGATACTTCAGAAATTCTTATTTGTTTTTTGACTGCCAGAGCTGAAGATTATTCTCAAATCTCAGGTTTTAATGCCGGAGCGGATGATTATGTTACAAAACCTATCAGACCTGCTGTATTTCTTAAAAAGATTGAAGCTTTACTTCGCAGGACGGATAAAGATGCTCTTTCAGAAAACTCGAAATTTTCAATAGAGGGAATGGAAATAGATTTTAATGCCCATTCCGTTAAAATTAATGGCAAAAATGTTATACTCGCAAAAAAAGAATTTCTATTATTGAAACTATTTGTTTCTTCACCAGGAAAAGTTTTTTCAAGGGAAGAGATTTATTCTTTTGTGTGGGGAAATGAGGTTATTGTTGGCGATAGAACAATTGATGTGCATATAAGAAAACTGAGAGAAAAAATAGGTGAGAAATATATTGTTACTCTAAAAGGAATAGGATATAAATTTAATGTTAATTAGAATTTGTTATGAAAGATCTTAGTCCGAATAAAATATCACTGATTTATACCATTACAACATTAGCATCAGTTTTAGGCTGTGTCTTTTTATCGGATCTGATTTTCGATTTGCAGATAAGATGGACGATAGTTATGGCAATTTCAGTCATTTTTAGCATTATATCTTTTTTTGCTTTGAGGCTGTTTTTATATAAGTTTATTTATAATCGTATTAGACTTATTTATAAGACTATAAGGAAAAATAAGGAAGGTAAAAACAAAAGAAAATCGGGACATGAGTATTCCACAGATTTGATGAGGCAAGTCGAGTCAGATGTAAGTGAATGGATAGAGGATAGAGACAAACAAATGGCTCAGATTGTTGAAATGAGCAACTATCGTAAAGAATTTGTCGGAAATGTGGCTCACGAACTTAAAACTCCGATTTTTAATATTCAAGGCTATACCCTAACTCTACTCGAAGGTGGTTTGCATGACGAAACAATAAACGAAAAGTACTTGAAGAAAATAGAAAAAAATATTAATAGGATGATAAATATAGTGTCAGACCTTGACACAATTACTAAGCTTGAGTCCGGGCAACTTGTTTTAAAGAATAAATCATTTGACCCTGTAGTATTATGTAATGAATGCTTAGAATCTTTGGAGGAACTAATAAAGTCTAAGGAAATTAAAACAGAAATCATTCAGCATTACGATAAAGTTTTATTGGTTAAGGCAGACAGAGAGCATATTTCACAGGTGTTTTCAAATCTAATAATTAATGCAGTTAATTACAATAATCAAGGTGGCTTCGTTAAAGCAGAATTCTTTGAAATGGGTAAAGATATTCTTATCGAAATTACCGATGATGGTGTTGGCATACCGGGCGAAGATATTCCCAGAGTTTTTGAAAGATTTTACAGGGTTGATAAAAGTCGTTCTCTGAATTCGGGTGGTTCAGGTTTAGGTTTGGCAATAGTTAAACATATTGTCGAGGCACATGGACATCGTGTTAATGTCCGCAGCTCTGTTGGTGTTGGCACAACTGTAGCTTTTAGTTTAAGGAAAGGATAAATTATAATAACATTAATTCGTAATTATTTAGGTAGTTCAATACTCTGAGCCCGGAGGGCTCAATGTCAGTAACCCCGACTTAAAAGTCGGGGGTTCACAAGCTGGAACAAATAGCTTTTGGAATTGTATTTGTCAAATAAAAGGAATGTGGGGTGGCAACAAATACTATAACAAAAGCGAATAATAGATGCCACCTAAATAATTACATTAATTCTTTCATTTTGTAACACACCTCCTGGTATGTATTTTTTCTCATAAAAGATTATTTAGACCTCCAATGATAAATAGTCTTACTCAACATTAAAATAAAATATTTTTGTACTTTTATAAAAATTTTATACCAAAATGAAAGTTTTTTCGTCAGTATTAGTTTCTTTAGTTTTAATAATTTTGGCATCAGGGTTCTCAGGTTGTGATAAAAATAACGAGTTCGAATCTGCTCTACCTGATGTTTCTTTAGAAACAATAGACTTTTATAAAGAATCGGGTCAGATAAATTTTGATGCAAAAATTGAAAAAGGGTTAAGTGAAAAAGAAATTATAGAATATGGTATATGTAAGGCTTCAAATCCTGAGCCAAGCACAACAGACAAGAAAATTGTTCTTGGAACCGGTACTGCGGATCAGAAAATTAGTACAGAAATTGCAGATTATGACATAACAGGACCGGGAAGGTACTATTTCAGGTTATATGCCACTAATGAAAATGGTACAAATTACAGTGATGTTGAATATTTAGATGTTTCTGAAAGAGATTTTATCCCTGAATTTGTTGCAACAATATCTAAAACGGGCATTCATATATTACGTTGCCAAATGTCTGTGTATCAAAATTGTGGCAGTCAAATAGTTGAATGTGGATTAGTCAGTAGTTATTACACGACCCCTGAAGACATTCTCTATACAAAAAATTTTGGACCTAGAACAGGAATATTTGTTGAAGAGGTTTCATTTAATGAATTAGCCAATACACCTGGATACTATTATATCAATGCCTTTGTTCAAAATCAGGATACCATTATATATGGAAATGCCGTTATGTTTGAATATTTTTACAAGAACGGAACAGGAAATTTTATAAAATTGGAAGACGAGTGATATGTGTTGATATTTATCAGACGCTTTGTTAAAACTTTTCCTCACTCCTTCACAAACTTCCCTGTAAATATCTTTCCGCCACCCCAAAACTGAATCATATAGTAGCCGGAGGGCAAATCATCAACTTCAACATCAAAAGTTTCGGTCACTTTTTCTGATTTCCCTTCCATTAAAAGTTGTCCGTTAAGATTATATACTTTGTAAATAAATTCTGTTTCTGTGCCTTTGTACTCAAAACCAAGGGTAATTTTATCTCTGGCAGGATTGGGATACACGCTTGCCTGGGGCATAGTTATAAAATACTCGGTATAGCTGTCTGCACAATGTGAGTTGCAGCCTTCGGTATCAAAACAGCCACATGAATCTATTTTAAAAACCAACGAAGCAATCATACCTGATGGAAATAAGCTACTGGATGTACTATTGAATGCTCCTGTGAGCATAAAACCTCCGTCCTCGGTTTTGCTTATGCCGTATAATTTTGTACTGCTCATGCTCGCATCATCATCTGGATAGCATATATAAACCCGCATCCAGGCTCCAACGCCGTTAGCATGTATCTTTGCCAAGGCACTTTTGTAACCGCCTTCTGTTTGCATTAAAATATACATTGTTCCATCTTCGTCTTGGTAAGCATCGTTTATTATATAGGGTGCTCTTTCAAAATTATCAAGCTCTGCCCTTAAATCTTTTTCTTCTGTCAACTCTCCATAAGTCCCGTAATCTTTAAGTTTGGCTATCCTGATGGTTTGTTCAGGATTATTGGTTAAATATGTTGGAGTTATTGCTTCTGGATTTGTCCATACTACATAGTAATTTCCATCAGGTGAATTAAAGATTCTTGATCGATAATTTGCGGATTCAATGTTTCCGTAAGGGGTAACTACTGTATATCCCGGAATAATATATCGCCATTGTTCATCTCCGTCAGCATCTATCTTCAAAATACATGAATATACTTTTCTTGGAGTCATATACGTCATATCTTGTTCCGTAGCTAGCAAAAATCCCCCATCCGAGGTTGGTAAAATCTGGTATGGGGTCATTTTACAATAATTTGGCCTTTCATAATCCTTATAACTAAAGGTATCTGCTATTGGATCGTATATGCCAAAAAAGGTGCGGACGTTGGCATCCATAGCATACCTCACATCACCGGCAAGATAAAGTTTACCGTTAGATTGGTATTGTAACATAAATCTGGCAGCTCTATCTTCTAAATAAGTTTTAAAATTCTTTATAGAATCAACAACATAGTTATTATTATCTACAAACATCAAAATAGGGTACAAAACATAATCTTTGATGTAATTCATGTAAACACCACTAATTACGATTTGTTCTTCCATCCAGCTATAACTTTGGGCACTATATATACAGATTCCATCAACTGTGTCATTATAATACCTATATGCATTAATTAAATCTCCATGAAGGTTAATTATGTTGAATATGGGTGTACTTGAATAACCCATATCTATAGTATCCAATCCTGAAAGAACTATAGATTCTTCACAATATTTGATGTTTATTGTAACCCAACCAGGATACAAATTAAAAAATCTTTCCTGAGCATTGGTTGCAATAATACTATAAAACATTATTATAAATAGCAGAACTCTTTTCATAGTTTCAAACTAAAGATTATAGCTTTATTTAAGCAATACAAAGTTACATTATATATTGAAACAAAACGAACTATATATATAGCAGAAAAACTTAATCCAACTTCAACACCGCCAAAAATGCAGATTGCGGTACAACTACATTTCCTACCTGACGCATACGTTTTTTACCGGCTTTCTGTTTTTCGAGAAGCTTACGTTTACGGGTTATATCACCTCCATAACATTTGGCAGTAACATCCTTACGAACAGCTTTAACTGTTTCTCTGGCAATTATCTTACTACCTATTGCAGCTTGTATGGCTACATCAAACTGTTGCCTCGGAATTAATTCTTTTAGTTTTTCACACATTCTGCGTCCAAAACTTTGAGCATTATTAAAATGTGTAAGCGTAGAAAGTGCGTCAACCATTTCGCCATTAAGTAATATGTCGAGTCTTACAAGCTTTGCAGGTTCGTAACCAGACTGGTGATAGTCAAAGGATGCATAGCCTTTTGAGATACTCTTAAGTTTGTCGTAAAAATCAAAAACAATTTCTCCCAAAGGTAAATCAAAAGACAGTTCAACTCTGTCGGTACTCAGGTAAACCTGATTCAATAATGTGCCTCTTTTATCAAGACATAATTTTATTATTGGACCTACATAATCGGCTTTTGTGATAACAGACCCTTTTATGTAAGGTTCTTCTACATAATCGAGATGATTTGGGTCAGGCATTCCTGATGGATTATGTACTTCGATGCACTCGCCTTTTGTAGTGTAAGCTAAGTACTGAACGTTTGGAACAGTTGTAATTACGTCCATATCAAACTCGCGATCGAGACGTTCCTGAACAATTTCCATGTGCAGTAAGCCTAAAAATCCACATCTGAATCCAAATCCTAAAGCAACTGAAGACTCAGGAACAAAGGTCAACGAAGCATCATTAAGTTGAAGTTTTTCGATCGAATTTCTTAATTCTTCATAATCATCTGCATCAACCGGATATATACCCGCAAAGAGCATGGGTTTAACTTCCGAAAAACCTTCAATTGCTTTTAAACATGGACGTTCAACGTGAGTAATTGTATCGCCTACTTTTACTTCAGCAGCAGCTTTTATCCCTGAAATAATGTATCCTACATCACCTGCCGATAATACTTTACGTGGAGTCATTGTCATTTTCAGTACTCCAATTTCGTCAGCATCGTATTCTTTATTTGTATTTATAAATTTTACAAAATCTTTGGTTTTAATAGTTCCGTTGAAAATTCTGAAATAAGCAATAATTCCACGAAATGAATTGAAAATTGAGTCAAATATCAGTGCTTGTAGAGGTGCCTCAGGATCTCCTTTTGGCTCAGGAATACGATTGATAATAGCATCAAGAATAACATCTATTCCTTCGCCGGTTTTGCCACTTGCGTGAATTATATCTTCATGATTGCAACCAATGAGTTCAATTATCTGATCTTCAACTTCATCAATCATTGCAGCATCAAGATCTATTTTATTAAGTACAGGAATTATTTCCAGATTATTATCAATAGCCTGATAAAGTACAGAAATTGTTTGAGCTTGCACCCCCTGTGTAGCATCAACAACTAGTAAAGCTCCTTCGCAGGCAGCAATAGAACGACTTACTTCGTACGAAAAGTCAACATGTCCGGGAGTGTCAATCAGATTTAGAAGGTATTTTTCTCCTTTATCTTCATATTCCATTTGAATAGCGTGACTTTTAATAGTAATGCCTCTTTCTCTTTCAAGGTCCATATCATCAAGTACCTGATTTTGAAAATCTCTGTCTGACACTGAACCTGTTATCTGCAGTAACCTGTCGGCAAGGGTACTCTTACCATGATCTATATGAGCTATTATACAAAAGTTACGAATATTCTTCATTATATATCTTTACAAAAAATCAGATGCAAATATACAACAAAAATGATAAAAAAAAAGCCCTCTGTTGAGGGCTTTCAAAAGTTCTGAAATACTTATTTTTTAACGTATTTTTTGATAAATTCATTAACAAACAATCTAAGATCAGGAGTTCCGATTTCTTGTAAATCGTATCCGATTTTAACTGTAGGTTTGTTAATTTTAACGATACGGTTAAGATCAATTGGTGTGGCAATAACTACTGTATCACAAGGAGTGTTTTCAATAGTTTTTTCAAGGTCTTTAACTTGTTGGTCACCATAACCCATTGCAGGTAATAAAGTTCCGATGTTTGGATAAATTTTGAAGGTCTCAGCTAATTTACCAACTGCATATTGTCTTGGGTCAACTAATTCGGCAGCACCACATTTCATTGCAGCAACAGTTCCTGCACCGATTTTCATTTCACCGTGTGTTAATGTTGGTCCGTCTTCAACTACCAATACTCTTTTACCTCTGATAAGTTCAGGTTTGTCAATTGATAATGGAGATGCTCCGTCAACAACTGCTGCATTCGGATTAACTTTTGCAATACTTTCTCTGACAATCTGAATTGCTTCTGGTCCTGCTGAATCCATCTTGTTGATAACAACAACATCAGCAAGTCTTAAAGTAGCTTCACCAGGGTAGTATGACAATTCGTGTCCCGGTCTGTGTGGATCCACAACAGTAATCATCATGTCAGGTTTAAAGAACGAAAAGTCGTTGTTACCACCATCCCATAAAATAACGTCACAACCATCAGGATCGTTTTCAGCTGCTCTTAAAATTGCTTCATAATCAACCCCTGCATAAATAACGTTACCACGTGTTACGTGTGGTTCGTATTCTTCCATTTCTTCGATTGTACATTTGTGTTTTGCTAAATCTTCAATTTTTGCAAAACGCTGAACTTTTTGTGCATTTAAATCACCATAAGGCATTGGGTGACGAACTGCAACAACTTTTAAGCCTGCTTCCATCAGCAATTCAACAACTCTTCTTGAAGTCTGTGATTTGCCGCAACCTGTACGAACAGCACCAACTGCAATAACCGGTTTGGTTGATTTAACCTGAGTTTTACCCGGACCTAAAAGGTTAAAATTTGCTCCGCATGCATTTACCAAAGCACTGATATTCATTACTCTGTTGTAGGGAACATCGCTGTACGCAAATACGCATTCTTCAACGTTTAATTCTTTTATTAATCTTGGTAATTCATCCTGTGAATAAATAGGAATACCATTAGGATAATACTCTCCTGCTAATTCTTTTGGATATTTTCTTCCATCAATGTCCGGAATCTGTGCAGCTGTGAAAGCTACTACGTTACATTCTGCATTGTTTCTGTAATAAGTGTTGAAGTTGTGGAAATCCCTTCCAGCAGCTCCGATAATAAGTACATTTTTCTTAGCCATAACTAAATTGATTTGCCTTGTAATAAGGTGTTAAACATTAATTCTTTGTGGCAAAGATAAGGGTTTAATATAAAAAAAAGAATGATTAATATATATTGCGATATGTTAAAGAACATATAAATAAAAAAAATAATATTGTAAAAATCAGATTGTCAGATTGTTAGCTTGTTTAAAAAATGTATTATTTTGTATTCTGTAAATCATTTATCAATAGTACAATTGTTATTTTTGTAGAAAATATTTGAAATGAAAATACCAATGGTTGACTTGAAATCTCAGTACACTAAAATAAAGACTGAGGTTGACCAAAAAATTGCTGATGTTATTGAGAAAGTTGAGTTCATTAATGGTAGTGAAGTTAAGCTCTTCAAGCAGGAACTAGCTGAATATTTGAAAGTGAAGCATGTTATTCCTTGTGGAAACGGAACTGATGCATTGCAAATTGCAATGATGGCTCTTGGATTGCAACAGGGAGACGAAGTAATCTCTAGTGACTTTACTTTTATAGCTACTGTCGAAACGATAGCATTGCTAAAGCTTACTCCGGTTATGGTTGATGTAAGACCTGATACTTTTTGCATTGATCCGGATTGTATTGAAAAAGCAATAACTTCAAAAACTAAAGCAATCATGCCTGTTCACTTATTCGGACAATGTTCTGATATGGACAGGATAATGGAAATAGCCGAAAAACATAATTTATTTGTTATCGAAGATACTGCTCAGGCAATTGGAAGTGATTTTATTTCTGAAAAAAATTGGACAAAAAAAGCCGGAACTATTGGACATATTGGCTGCACTTCATTTTTTCCATCAAAAAATCTTGGTTGTTATGGTGATGGAGGAGCAATATTTACTAATGATGATGAATTAGCCGAAAAAATCTCTTCTATTGTTAATCATGGGATGAAAGTCAGATATTATCATGACAATATTGGAGTTAATTCAAGGCTGGACACAATTCAGGCAGCGATATTGAGAGTGAAACTGCCTCATCTGGATGAGTATAATTTGGCACGTCTAAAAGCTGCCGATTATTACGATAAGGCGTTTGCAGACTGTACAAAGATTACAACTCCTGTAAGATCGCCAAAATCAACTCATACATTTCATCAATATACTGTGGTGCTAAATAATGTTGACAGAAAAGCACTGATGGAGCACCTTAATAACAAAGGTATTGCTTCTGCTGTTTATTATCCGGTAGCTCTTCATAATCAAAAGGCTTTTCAGGATTTTAAGTATAATCCAGAAGACTATCCTGTAACTGACAAATTGTGCGAAACAGTACTGTCTTTACCTATGAACACCGAACTCGATAGTGAAACTCTAAAGTATATTACCGATAGTGTTTTGGAATTTGTGTGTTGTTGAGGTTTAAAATATTCACTTTTTTATTGAGGCTCTGTCATAAATAGTATCTTCATAATGCAATAATTTTATGTAATTATTTAGGTGGTTTATAACTCTGAGCCCGCAGGGCTCAATGTCAGTAACCCCGACTTGTAAGTCGGGGTTCAACAAACTGGAACAATAGCTTTTGGAATATGTATTTGTCAAATTATAGGAGTATGGGTAGGGTACAAATACTATTACAAAAGCGAATAATAGATGCCACTTAAATAATTACAATTTTATTTTATATTTTTTAACTTTTAGGTATTATTTAAACATAACATAAGTTATATTCGCTGAATTAAATTTTAATTTTGACAGATGACTTCTAAATATACTGTAGCCATTGTTTTTACAATATTCGCATTATGTTTCTTTTCTTTTTCCTATGGTCAACAGGTCAAAATTACTGTCAAGGATAAGGATAGGCATCCATTAATGGGTGCCACAGTTCAATTAATAAGTGTTCAGGATTCACTGGTTTATTATTCTACTACTAACCAAAATGGAATAGCAGTATTTGAAAAATTACCTAATACTTTATATTCTGCTATAATTAGTTTTATAGGGTATCAGACTCTGGAGAAAACGATAAATGTTAGAATTGACGCAAAGAATTTTGATTTTAGACTCGAAGAATCTGCCATTACTTTAGATGAAGTTACCGTGTCGGCAAAAAAGCCATTGATAACACAAGAGGGAGATAAAATGATAATAGACCCCGAACCTTTAGCTCATATTAGTTCGAATACACTTGAAATTCTTGAAAACACACCCGGAATGTATGTTGATCAGGATGGTGGAGTATTTCTTAACTCAGCAACTCCAGCAAAAATATATATAAATGGCAGAGAACAAAAAATGAGCAATCAGGATATTTCAACAATCTTACAAAGTCTGCCTCCGGGGTCGGTACAAAGAATAGAAGTCATGCGAACACCATCAACCAAATATGATGCTTCAAGTTCGGGTGGGATTATTAATATAATTCTGAAACAGGGTGTAAAAATTGGTAGGTTCGGTTCTGCTAACGCTCGTGTAAGCAAAGGTAAGTATGTGAATTCTTCTCTGGGTTTTACTTATAATGATGGTGGCGATAAATCCAGCTTTTATGTTAATGCCAATTATAACCTTCGCGATAAGGAAGAGTTGCTGAATGTAAACAGATTACTTGGTATTGATACAATTTTACATCAGTCAGCTGTAACAAGAAAGAAATCACATCAGATTTATACGGGTTACGGAATAAATTTCGACCTTGGTGAAAAAACTACAATCAGTTATGATGGTCGTATAAATTATAATTTGTCAGAATCTAATACTGCAAATACTAATTATTCAGCATATAAAGACAATTTAAGTCTTTTTGAAAATAACAATCAGATAAATAATAATTCGTATTTTGTCAACATTCAGCAGGATTTTGGAATAAACTTCAAGATAGATACCCTGGGCTCTGAGTGGGATACAAAGTTTGGTTATAATTACAGTAAAACAGACGCAAATCAAGACTATGTATATAATTTTATAATGCCCGAATTATATAATATTACAGGTGATGGAACTAATATTCAGGATAGAGATTTTATAAGTTTTCAATCCGATTTGACGTTGAAATTACCTTATAAATTTGATTTTGAGACAGGATTAAAGCTTGATATTCAGCGGTTTACATCAAATTCGGATTATTTTATTAATTATGATAATATCAGTATTACCGATCCTATTCGGACGAATTCATTTTGCTATGATGAAAATATAACTGCAGGATATCTGCAATTGTCAAAAACATTTTTTAAAGATTTTGTACTTAAAGGAGGCGTTAGGATTGAACACACATATATGAATGGAAATCAGACTTTACCGAGTGATACGAGTTTTTTGATTAATCGTGCAGACTGGTTTCCTTATGTGTATCTGAGCAGGAAAATTGTAGAAATGATGGGAGTAAGACTAGACGGTTATGCTATTTATCGCCGAACAATTAGCAGACCGGGTTATGACATGCTTAATCCAAGTATCAATTTTGTTGATCAATTCATGTACGAGTCCGGAAATCCTGCACTCAAACCGCAGTTTACTGATAATTTTGAGTTTAATGTAAGTTTCGAAGATATGCCTGTATTTGCAATAGGTAGGAATTACACAACCGATATATTTTCAGGAGTCGTTTATCAAAATCCTGATTATCCTGATATTGCTGTTCGTACTTATGATAATCTTGGCCATAGCAAGGAAACCTATTTACGGGGTATTGTTGGGATTCCGCCGGGTGGGAAGTACTTTTTTGCACTTGGTGCACAGTATAATATTAATGAATATGATGGATTTTATGATGGAGAACCTTTACAATATAAAAGGGGTGGTTGGAGATTGTTTACTTTTCATGCTCTTAAGCTGTTTGCAAATACAAGATTGACCTTTAGTGGTTTTTTGATGATAAACGGGCAGATGGAGTTTTATGAGTTGAAAAATTTTGGTGGACTAAATGTTGGAATACGACAAACTTTCTTCGATGATAAACTGACGATTGGTATTCAGGCACGCGACATATTAGGAACAATGTTGGTTGGTTATGAAATAAATCAGGGTTCTATCCATGCGTGGGGGGACAGATACACTGACAATCGTTTTATTGGAATTAATTTGAGGTACTCTTTTGGATTAAATAAAAGAGATGAAAAAAAAGGCATGTTTAATTATGAAGAGTAAAAGAAAAGTAATAAGTAAGCTTCTAAATAATTTTTCAGTTATACTGTTTATATTATTTCTACTATCTTTTATTTCATGTAAAAAAAGTTTAAACTGGGATGTAGAATGTGATGAAATTGAAGAACAAATTTTTACTACTGATTTCTCGAATACAGTAGTTTATGAGATAGGCAAAAGCAGAGACAGAATAAGAAATGTTGATACCACTCAGAATGATTGGGATTTGTTGTTGTCACACAATTGCGTGGGTGATTTCCATATCAGCTACGAAGATGGAACCCGTGATCAGAGATATGCTGAGATTTGTACAGATCCATTGAATAGTGAGAATGAAGTTTTGAAATTTAAGATTCTTGAACCCCACATACGCGAAGGTGACCACAAAAAAGGAAGAGTGCAGGCAAATCTTAACGATAACAAATGTATAAAAGAATTTTATCAGACAGTAAGATTGTATATTCATCCTGACATGGAATATCTGAAACAGTGGGATGAAAAGGTGCATTGGTTGTCCTTTTTTGAGTTCTGGAACAATGCGAATTTTGCAGGGGAACGCAATCCATTCAGGATAACTGTAAGCCTTTTTAAGACAGAAGAAGGTCCGGTTGAAGAAATGTATTTTGCTGTGGTTGGGGACAGAGATATACGTTTAGGAGGCTGGGACCCTGTCTGGGTCGAAATAAACGAGGATTTTGCAGTTCCTTTTGGAGTATGGTTGGAAATAGAATTGTATTTGCTTGAAGGTGATGAAAATTCAGGACACTTTTATATGAGCGTAAAGCCTGATGGCGGTGAGAAAATAGTTCTGTTTGATGTTCATAATACAACTCAACATCCACGTGAAAAATACCCGGACGGATATACCCATATAAATGCTCTGAAGCTATATACAAGCGACAAATTAATTGAATTTATGTCCGATAATAATAAAAATCTGGAAATTTATTGGGATGACTGGACTTTTTATAGAAACAAAAAACCCAATATGTAAATTTTTATTATTTTTGAGTTGTAAACTATAAAAAGATAAGATATGCAAGATTTTAATCATCCGGATCCGCAGAACGACAGACGCACGGTTCAGCCTACAAATTCTGAGCCTGTTCAAAACACGCAACAACAGGTGCCTCCTCCGGTTCCTTCATCTAATCAAGTGCCACCCGTACCGCCGATAGATTCTGCAACTCAGACAAATCAGCAGCCGTATCAAGCACCACAACAACAATATCAACAACAACCACAGCAGAATACATATCAACAACCACAGCAGCAGTATCAGCAACCAGTCCAACAACAGCAATATCAAACTCCGGTTCCCCCGGTTGCACAACCAACATATCAACAGCAATATCAGCAGCAAAACAGAGTTCAACAAACTGTTTTTCCTCCGGTAAAGACTGGTGAATGGATGCTGACTATGTTTTTAATGTCTATTCCATTAATTGGTTCAATAATGTTGTTTGTTTGGGCATTCAGTTCCGGCACAAATCCAAGTAAATCTAACTGGGCAAAAGCAACTCTTATATGGGGTGTCATCTTCGGGATACTGATGGTGATTGTTTATGCGATTATTTTTCTTGTTGCAGGTATAACCTTTAACGGTCTAAACCTATAAATTTAAGATGCTGGTTACAAAAAAGTATGTAATTGTTTTTTTGTTACTATTATCCGGGTTAAATTACATATTGGGTCAGAATGTATCAACAGATTCAGAAGCTGATATAATCACTAAAAACAATTTTTATGTTTCAGCCGGCTCAAGTTTGATATTCTCAGCTTTTACGGTTGTTTACGAACGAAATATTATTAGCAGACCTTTATCAGAATGGAATATAAGAGGAGGTTGGGGTATGAATGCTCCATTATGGGGAATTGTAATGCATCATTATTTAGTAGATTTGTGCTATATAAGCGGAAAATCTAATCATCATTTTGAAGCTTGTTTTGGAGTGACAATGTTCTTTGACCAGTCTTATTTTAAATATTATAAAAACGATCCTGACTTATACGAGCCTTTTTCTTACTTTACGGACTGGTATCCGTCTGCTTATCTTGGATATCGCTATAAAAAACCTGGCGGTAAATTTCTATTTCGTGTTGGTTTGGGTTGGCCTGAACAATTTGGAGTTGGAGTAGGTTTTTGTATATAATGAGATTGAAAAATATATAAATCAGAGTTTTATTAAGAATGCTAAAACTTGTAAATATTGATAAGTTTTCTAAAAAGCTAATTATTTATCGTATAATTCGAAATGATTTTTGCTTACCGTCAATTCTAATGCAAATTATAGAGGATGAATTTGGTAAATAAATATTATTAATTACAGCTTCATTAAATCCAACTGTTGACTCACCAGATTTTTTATAAAATATTCTTCCCAGATTGTCATAGACAAAAAGTTCATAATTAGATATACTTTGTGTGTTAAAAAATACATGAATTTCCGATAAATCAGCATAATAATTTGCGTAAAAGTCAGTGATTTGAGTTGTGCAAGTATTTATTACAACAATATTTGAGTAAGTAATTGTACCATCATAATCTACTTGTTTGAGCCGGTAATAGAGATTTCCATTATACTGGGGCGAATCGAGGTACGAATAGTTTTTAATCGTGTTTGAGTTTCCTGCCCCATGAATTATCACAATATTTTCATAATCTATTGCATTTTTGCTACGTTCAATTACAAAATAGTCATTGTTTATTTCTGAAGCAGTTTCCCACATAATATCTATACCATATTCGGATTGTTTAGCGATAAAACTTAATAAAACTACCGGCAGTGTCGACTCTGATGCAACTCCATCAGTAACATTTATATAGTAGTCTGCCGTTGCCGACATATTTCCATCTATAATTATGTAGTAAACATTTCCAATTACAGCATTATCCATAGAAAGATCAAAATTTTGGATTGAGCCATTTCCTGTATGGCTGCGACCATCTAAGGAATTCGTTGTGTTCTCAAACGATGATTCAGGACATGTTACAACCGTCCAGTTACCATGACCGGAACACGGGGTAGGATTTCCTTCAACGACGATAACCTGAATGTCGCCGGAGGAGGCTTGAATTCCACTTATTGACATGTTAAAATTTGACGATGTTGCTGTGAATTTAAGGTACTGAGCTTCATTATAACTAGCATTCCAGCATCCGCATCCACTAATTCCATCTCCACAAGTCACATGTCTTGTCGGTTGATTTCCATCGTCGGTATCAGCATTTGAATTAGAACTAATATAAGTCCCTTCAATAAGTTCATAGGCATTTTCACAATTTGCCCCATAATTAGAAATATCTGTTTCTATAAATGAAGGTCCAAATTCCAGTTCAACATAATCAATTTGTAAATCATCCACAGTCGAACCTGCTGTTTCACTAAATGTAATAGTCCAAGTACCATTTGGGTTTGCAAGCCCATCAAATTTTGATGTAAAGTCACCTGCGGTTTCTATTCTGTAAAGGCCAATGTCGTAAGGAATGATTGCGCTTGAACTAGGTGGGTTTAGTCTAGCACTTTCTCTAAAAGTGATTTGCGCAGCTGAAACACTTGTGGCAAATCTTCCTGCTGTAAATATTACAGAACTTGTTTTGGCTGTGGGTGAGCTTAATGTGCATGAATATAATGACAAGTTTTCGTTGGTTCCATTTTTTAAATAAACTTTGACTTGTCTTAAGTTATTTGTTGAAACATCCAATGGCTCAGATAAACCTGAAACCTCAATATTAAATGAGAGACTTCCTGTATTACTAACTTCAGTACCAGAAACAGAACCACAAGTTCTAAATTTTGCTGGGAGGCTAAATGGTGGATCAGATGAACTAGGACAAGGCAGCACCTGGGTGCCGCAAAGTGCTGTAGTATTAATACATGTACCATCAGCGGCATAAACGTCGAAGGAATATGACAAACCACTTGTCAGACCTGTTATTGTAGCAGAGTTGTCAGAACCTTTGTAAACTACAAAATTTCCTGAATAATCGCAATCATTATCAATTGTTCTAAGTTCATCGCCTAAGCCAAATGTACTGTTTGCTGTATATGTCTGTCCTGATTCAGGAATTATCGCTCCATCAGAACTCTTACGGGCTACAACCACCACACCATCCCCCGAATTATTTGTCCAGCTGAGATCAACCTGATAACTATGAACATTGGTAATATTTAATCCTGATGGAGATGTTGACGGTTCTGTACAAGAATTTTCGTAATCAAATTTTAGAAAGACATTTCTTACATATCCCCTGTTATCAAAGGCGCCATTTTTATCCGTAAATGAGATTGTCCATGTCCCGTTTACTGACATACCATCAAATGTTGAGAATGTCCCGGTTTGTGGTTTGTAGTTTCCTGGAAGAGCATCTCCTGAAATATTCATATTGTTTGCAGCAGCATCATAAATCACATATTTTGAATTTGGGGAGCCATAATTACTTCCATCAGAATTTCCCAAATCTCCAGTGTTTGATAAGTCTGCAATTGTTACAGTAGTTGTTCCATTAGGGTGTGTAATAACTGCTTTGAATTCTTCCTTTTTGGGATGATAAGTGTCAAATTCCACAATCATTGAACCGGCACTAACTGTACCTGAAGAAAGAACTTCAAAAGAATAGGTTTGTGTAGCTACTATATCTGCTTCTATTTGTTTTTGCGAAACATCAAATAAACAAACATCAGTTTGAGTATAAGCTTCCATTGACAACAGCATGTTAAATGCTATTATAGCAAAAGATATTATTTTGATTCTAATCATATAAAGTATTAGTACACAACTTATAAACTACTAATTTACAAGTTGTATAAATATAACAAAGTATCGAGGGATAAATCTATAATTATAGGTGTAAAATGTAGAATTTGGGATTAAGTGCAAAAAATAGTGGTAAAATGCAATCAGATTTTTGATTTGATTTTTCTAATTAAATCTTTTGGAAAATCACGAGAAACGGGAATTTCTATATCTGTTTCATTGAAGTGCAATCGATAACCTTGAGTGTTTCCGGAAACGCGGGCAATATTGTGAAAATTTACAATATATGACTTGTGACATCTTATAATATTATCATAATCTTGAAGTTGATCAGCCATTCTTTTAAGACTTGAACGCAAAAGTACCTTTTTATATCCTTTATCAGATATATAGTAGATTGCAGAATAATTGTCATTTGCTTCAATAAAAAGAATTTTGTCTAAATCTAATTCAAAATAGTCTTTCTCGTTATCTGCAAATAGCTTGATTATTACATTATCTTCTGATTTACTAATCTGCTGTATAGATTCTGATAATTCTTGTGCAGTTCTAAGATGTCTTTTGAGCAAAACTCTTTCAATAACATACAGAATAATAAATATTGGGAGTACTGAATATGTAACAACATCAACCAAAACAAATATGAACATTTTTAATCCATCTCCCTCGTTATAGGATCCAAATAAAAATATAATTAACGTAAACGTAAGTATTGATATTGTCAGAACACTAATGTAGTAAATGATTTGACGTACACGTTTAAGTATTCTTTGAATATTGCTTATTGCCAGAGCAAGTGCTAAAATAAAACTTATTAAAAGATAATATCTGCTCTTTCTTTCCATTTTATTTTTTGTCGATTGTAATTCGCTTTCTTTCTTAAAAAACTCTATTTCTTTTTCTTTCTTTTCTAATTCATATTTAGCAGCTATTTCGGCTACACGACTGTTAATTTCAATATTATTAATTGAATCGTTTATTTGTAGATGATAATTAAGATAGGAGTAGGCCTTTTTAAAATCTTGTAGATCCGCATAAATATTAGACATTTCAAGATAGGCATCATTTAACTCGGATAAATAGTTAATAGAATCTGCCAGTAAAATACTCCTGTTTAAGGATAGTATTGCTAAATCATACTTTTTTTGTGCTTTCAATATTTTTGCTTTTTCAATATTGCATCTGGCAAGACCTGCTAAATCATTAATATTTTGACAGATTTCAAGAGCTTTTTCGATATTCTCGAGAGCCACATCTGTTTTTCCCCTTAGTAAGTCAACTCCTGCAATTCCATACAATGCAAAATAAATACCCTCAGGATTATTTAATTGCTGCTCGATTAATAAAGAATTGTAATAGTATGTGTGGGCTAAATCTAAACTATCTGTTAATTCGTATATAGTTCCAATATTATACAAGCGAATGGAAATCTGACTTTTATTTCCGAGCTCTTCTTCTATAATTAAAGAACGTTTGTAATAATCAATAGCCTGATTAAAATTACTTTGAGATTGATATATACTCCCTATGTTATTATAACAAATACTTATTTTGTCTTTTGCGTTAATTCCTTCAGCAATTTTTAAAGCAGATAGGTTGTATTTTATTGCTTTGTCAAAAGACCCTGAATTTTTGTAGATTATCCCAAGTAATATATTTGATTGGATTTGTCCTGCTTTGTAGTCAATATTTTGGCTTATTAATAATGATTGATTTGTGTAATCAATAGCTTTACTAATATTTGTTTGTTTTAAGTTAAATGCAATTTCATTTAGTAAATCAGCTTTTTCTTTGTCTTGTGTCGATGTACTTAATCTTATTTCAAGGCTGTCAATATATGTCCTTTGTGCATTTAATATCTCAATTTTACCAAAGTATAATATTAAAGTAAATGCAAAAATAAATAATATGTGTTTTGACAAGTGTCTCAAAATCTTTCCAAAGTTAATTTTTGCAAATTTAAGTGTTTTTTGTTATTAACAATACGAATTTGATGGGATTTGAATCTTTTAAATCTTATTATACTCTCAAAAATCATCAAATCTATTAGCAATTGTGATGATATGCAGACATATTGTTTGTAATGAATGTACATATTTAGGCTTACAGTTTTATTCGCGTTTTTTGTATAGTTGGAATTTTGGTGTTTTAATTATTGGGGAGTTATAATTACAATTTGCCCCAAAAAAATACAGAACACCACAAAATTATCTGTACGACACTCTTATTTGCCGGTTGTCACAAGATATTAATAATCATTTCGATTATACTTTATATTTGAAAAATAGATTGATTATTTTCTTTTATAAATTTTTATTATGAAATCATTTCTGGTTATTGTTAATGTCTTCTTGATTTTATTTACGCTTGGTTTAAATAAAGTATATTCTCAGATATCAATTGAAAAATACACTGCATTAACAGACGCTCAAGCTGCATATGCTTTGGTAGATTCTTTGGTTGATGATGGGATAATATTTTCGGATATTACATTTCGGGGAGTAAGAAATTCAAGCTATGGATATCAAATGTGTTATTTTACAACAACAGGTCTTACAGAAACTCAAATGGGAATATCTCGAGGTATTGCTTTAACAACTGGAAATACAGATTTGATTTCACTTCCTATGGGAACAAATCCCGGAGCATCTAATTCGTTTTCTAAGGGTTACATATCATCACATCCCGGCGAAATACGAAAATCAACAGTCAGCATTAATGATATGGATGTTTTAGCGGGATCTGTAAATTGGTACAATGGAGCCATTTTAGAATTTGATTTTATTCCTATAGGAGATTCTGTTGTATTTAATTATGTTTTCGGAGGTGAAGAATATAGCGATAATACTAATTTTACTAATTATCAATGCACCCAATATAATGATAAATTTGGTTTTTTAATCAGTGGCCCGGGTATATCTGGTGGTGCTGGTTATACAAATGACGCTAGAAATATTGCTCGCTTAAATAATGGCTGGGAAGTTGGTATAAATTCAGTAAATAATGGAACTGTTGGAAGCAGCGGTTCTCCAAATGGAGCGTCGTTTTGTTCAAGTACAAATCCTGACTGGGTTCAAGGAACACCAAGTCCTGAATATAACGGTACAATTCAGGGAACATCTCCAAATGGAAATACAAAAGTCCTCACGGCTTCCCAGGGAGGACTCACTCCTGGACAAACTTATCATATTAAATTACTTATATGTGATGCAAAAGATGGCGCTTATGATGCGATCGTTTATATTGAAGCAGGTAGTTTCAAATCCCCGACACCTGATTTAAGTTTGAATGCCCATAATAGTTCAATTTGTGAAACTGAAAGCACTTGGGTTGTTGCAAGTTTGACAAATGGTACCCCACCTTTTACGTATGAATGGAGCAATGGAACCACTAATAATTCTTCCAACATGGCAGACTCAATACAAGTATCCCCGGCAAGTAATACAACTTATTCGGTTACGGTTACCGATGCTACAGCTCAAACATTTACTGCATCACAATTAATTACTGTGACGAGCCTTGTAACGCCTACTTTTACAGCATTAAGTCCGTATTGTGTTGGTGATTCCCCGGCAGTTTTGTCAGGAACCTCAACTAATGGAATAACAGGAATTTGGTTACCCGCAACAATAATCACTGCATCAGCCGGAACGACTACTTATAGTTTTACAGCAAATGCTGGTCAGTGTGCTTCAAATACCAGCATGGATATTACTGTAAACGATTTACCAACTCCCGGAATAACAAATAACTCAGGTACAACAGTTTTAACATGTGCTCAAATATCCATTAACGTAACAACCACCGGTGGTATTAGTTATGCCTGGAGTGGTGGAAATACTCCCACTACGGCATCTAACGCCCTAACTTCTTCAGGTACTTACACAGTTACTGTAACAAACGCTTCAGCCTGTACCGCAACATCTTCAATAATAATTACTGAAAACACAACACCACCAACGGCAGCTATTACAAATAATAGCGGAACCACTGCTATAACTTGCACCCAGACTTCTATTTCAGTAACAGCAACAGGAGGTGGGACATATACATGGAGTGGAGGAGCAACAACAAAT
>JAKQEK010000223.1 GCA_029558535.1 Bacteroidota bacterium
CGGGCATGTTTCTATTGATACGTTTTAGGGCTTTACGCAACCGATCGATCAACAAAACCTGTTCGTAGCTTTCCCGTTCGGGTGTCTCGCCGTCAGGGGCAATATCTGGACCATAAACCGATTCGTAACCAAGTTTTTCCAATAACTCGATAGCAAATTCTTCAATGCTATTTTCGGTAATGCGTTTCATTGATTTTTTTATGTTTTATTCATCAGGATACCTCATAGGAAATAGTTTCCGCATCGAATAAATATATTTTTTTAGAATGGAATCTTAATTTTGCTAATTTATAATTCTCCTCAATTTCACGAAGCAAGGAGGAAATGAATACAGTCTCAATACCTGAATTATTTATTTGTTCAAAGATATGATTGTCGTTATCCGCCAATGAACTGCCTATAATAACCATATTACCGGTCAAACTACCTAATTTATTATAACAGTTTAATAGGTATTCATTTTGATTTATTGCATTGATTTTAATATCTTGTTGAAAAACACAAACAATATCTTGCTCCTCATTATTGAGAATTTCTTCTAACTTTTCATATAATGCTTTATCAGATTCTTGCGTTATTTTTTTTATAATACGCCCATCTTTATAGATGTGGAAAGCGCCATGAAGAAAAAATACATTTTGTGTTTCACATTTAGAATCAAAAACCAACCCCTTCTCATTGCCAAAGAGGTTTGTTTGTTTGTATCTGCTACCATCATCAACTTTATTCAAACGACTGTTTCCCTTTTTTTCTTCTTCAAATATTATTTTTACAACTTTATCAATATCCTTTTTTTTCCACCCCTTATTATTCGCCTTGGAATATGCCTTTACTTCTGTTAAGAAATGTGTTTTTGTTAACTGACTTAATGGTTTTTCTAAAGTATCTTTTTCATTATCAATCGTAATTTTAAGTTTGCCGGTCCGCCTTGCTTCTTTGATCTCAGTATAAATATTATTTTGTCGTGCATTCATGTCTTCCTCTATAAATTTAATTGAAGGACTTAACACTATTGCATTATTTAGTTCATTATTTAGTTCATTGTCAATCGGCTTATATTTCAAAAGAAGTAAATAAAGACAAGAATCGTAGTTTAACGAGAAAAAATTGGTAAAATTTTGAAGCAATAAATAAACGCCCTCATTTTTTTCCGCATAAATATTTTTTATTCCATTTTTTACTATTTCATGCGCTGCTTTCATGAAATCAAACTTAATCTTATTTCTGATGTATTTCTTCAGAAAAACATTATCATAGTTAATGTCTTTTTCTAACTCTCCAATAAATAGTTCTAAGTCATAATTACAATTTTCCACTATGGGCGCAGCTTCTTTATAAACACCTCGATCATTTTCAATCATTTTATTGAATATCGATTTATAGCTTGTGTTTATTCCAAGTCCATAGTTAAAACCATTTCCTATTAGCAGATGGTTTGTCTGGTTTTTAATCCTTTCAAGGACCTCAGGATACTTTAAAACCGCTATTTTTTCTTCCATGATTCAGCCCTGATTTACGGTTATCTCCCCACTCATTAACTTTGGCAACAGTGAGTCTCGTAATTCAATTAGAGTATTTATTTGGAATGAATTAATTGAAATTTTCTTGAAAAGAGGTTTAATTTTGCTTTCAATAAATTCTAAATCATCATTGCACGGAACAAGGATTTCTGTTTCGTTGACATCATTTTTATTAATGTGAGGTTGAGCACCACCTGTTTCATTCAAAATTATTTCATCTATCATGTATTTAATCCAGAGAAAAACATACTCTTTCGGATAGGTTTCATTAGGGATAATTCCCACTACGGATTGATTAGCACAAGTGCTAATTTCGAGCAAACTTATCTGACCTAAAGTTGCTCCTGTAATTGCCAAAACAGTCGTACCTATGGGTAAGAGTTTTGTATTTGATTCAGCTAAACCTAATTCTGTTATAAATTTTGTCGGTTTAAGAATCCTGAAATTATTTACTTCGCCTGAGTTAATCCATGGAATTGTACCATCCCAATATTCGGGTTTTTTAGTTGACGGTGTTCCACCTAAAACTGTTTCTAGTACCAATCCAATTTTAGTTTTTTCTCTCTCTTTTGCTTCCTCAATAAACCACTGCCTGAAAAGTGTTTCGGCCATTTTTTCGAGCGTGGAGTTTTGACGGTGAAGCAGGTCTATTTTATCATCGAGGCTGGAAAGGATGGAAGCGATGGATTTTTGGGTTTCAATAGATGGTATTGTTAAATCAACTTTTTTAAAATCTTTTAGCACAATTCTTGGCACACCAGAACCACCTACAAAA
>JAKQEK010000228.1 GCA_029558535.1 Bacteroidota bacterium
TAATACTTGAACCTGTTATATCCCTTTCTGTTGTACGTGTACATGAACTGATATTTGAGTATGAACTCACACCAATCAAACCTCCCACGTAATCAAATCTGCCTAGTACATCAGAAGAGGAATTACAATTATCAACATTAATAAATTGCATTCCTCCAATTAATCCACCAACATAATAATTTCCTTCAGATGAAGCATGTGCACTACAATTATATATTAGACCGCTTTTTTCGCTAGTTCCTTCAGCATAACCTACTAACAAGCCAACATTACTATCTCCATTAACCTCTGAATCACTTATTGTAACATTTTGTATTGTAGCACAATAAGTATAACCAAAAAGACCAATATAATTCGTAGAAGTCCTATTTATTTTAATAGCCATTATTACATAGCCATTACCATTATAATATCCAGTAAAAGGATTTGAAGCATCACCAATTGGCAGCCAACCTAAAGGTAGGTTATAATTAAACCCTATTGAAATATCATCAGTTTGAATAAAATATGAACTGAGATTATTTCTAACATCGTTTAGATCATTGAGATTATTTACTTGATACGGATCATTTTAAGTCCCAGTACCACCACTAAATGCAGAAACACTTATTATTTTTATATAAAAAAATAATACAAAAAAAATAAAACGTTTTATGATTTTCATTTGTTTTAATTTATATTAATACTTTCTCATTTGTTTTACAAAAACCACAGAAAATTAAGAAATAATACTTCCACATTAGTAAACCTTTACAAAATATCTTATAAGTCCCATTCATAATCAACTTTTTTATATCGAAATAAAGCAGTGTAGTGTTTTTTTTTGTTAATTTTATAATTTGTATAGTACATAGTTTTATTTCAAAAAATAATACTTATAGAAGAAACTGACTATTGACTACCAATCCGTTTTTCAGTTTTTAACACAACAAATATACATTAAATTTATTAATAACACAAGTTTTATCTCTGATATTTTATATGTTTTTTATTCACTTGTTATATTTATCTCATTTTTTAATAGTATTGTTTTGATATTTAAATTAACAAAGTCTGCGACGGAAAAAAAACAGCTCTTTTGCCAATATTCAGTCAGGCTGTGTGGTCAGCTTGGCAAATGTGCTGTTTGTGCGTCGGCAAGCAGCACTTTTCTCCCAATGAACGCTAACGGATTGGCGGTATATTTTTGTTGCCAATTTCGAAGCACTGTCCTGTCAAGTTACACGAAAGTTTATTAGATGCAGAAACGCTGAAACCCGCACTATCTCGGCAATAAAATATACCGCCTGTTATGCACTGGCGGTTCTTGTCTGTCCGTAGGTTCCTGTCAAATTGCACTTTCATATTAAACTTGTCAAATTACTACTACATTTTCCTTTTCTGTCTGTGTCGCCTGTGTGTTGGAGTGTTTTAATTTTTTCTTTAAAGAGGGGGAGAAAAATTTTGAAATTCTCTCTGGGTTGGGGCAGACACACTCTTTGGCAAGCTTCGGTTTGAGCTTGGGCTTGTGGGGCTTGACAATGTGTGTGGCTGCTGCGATGGCTCATTTTGTTTTTGTTAAATCATAACCACTAGCATCATTTTCACTCTTATCAAAGGCATTATCAATGTATTTGTCGGGATTCGCCAAGAATGTTTCTTCTTCTACATATGAGATGTAAGAACCTGTTAGTCCGTTTATAGTTTTGCAAGTATTACATGTATATACTTTTGGATTTTGGTTATAGCGATTGTTTTTAATAATATCATAAACAAGATGTTCAGAGTAGGAACTGGACGAGCAGCCGTCTGTATTTTGACCATTTGATTTAAACCAACTGTACCCACCATTTACTTTTTTTATTACTGCAACAACTCCGTTTGTTTGTGAGGTTCTATCCTTTCTGGTATTTTTTTGAAGACAGTATTCAATTTCCCAATCAATCCACTTGCTTTGCTTTATATTTGGTGAAATAACTACAATCAAAACAGAAGTATTGAACATCATATCAGTTAAATTCTTTTTAATTGTAGATGTTTTTAAGTCCGTCATATCTGGCGAATCACTTGTTTCACCCTGATAATAAGTTGCATCTTCACCTAATGCTTCAATGATAGCATTTCGGGTGTCTTGTGCTTCACTGTATTTGTAAGAAATAAAAGTTTTATGTGCCATTATTTTTGTTTTTGAATTGTATCGGGTTGCTGAATAGAATCACTTAAAATCATTTGCGGTTTAACAGTCTTATTAATGATGCTGTCCGATTCCATTTTAACGGTAACTTTCAAGGGTTCTATGGTTTTTGGGCAGGTAATAAATAGTAAACCAACAAAAAGTGCGATTGAAAAGCCAGTAAGCATAAGGTAAAACCAAATTATTGTCCTCGATTTTATAACATTAAACCAATTATTACGCTTGATAATCCGGAATGGCATAAAATTCATAGAGTATTCACTTGTTTCAACCTCAATTTCTTTTTCCGGGTCAATTATGAATTTTCCTTTTTCCAATTCTGTTTTGACCTGCTTATTTTTCAGGAGTTTTTCATTTTTAACTTTTAGTTTATACCCATTTATAGCAGCATTGTATAAACTCACAAAACACCTTTCATTTGCCAGATAGAAGGAATCAAGAACCCAAAAAACAATAATGGGAACTAAAGCAATTAAAGAAAGTAAAGGTTCTTTCCATGTTCCAGCTATTGCCAATATTGCAGTGCAAATAGTTATTGTCCAACCCTTAATCATAAAGGAATTGCTGTTATGTCGGGTAATAACTGCCTGAATATGGTCCAAATATTTCTCGTTTACTTTTGGTTTTTCACTCATTGCCTTCAATTATTTTTATTTCTTCTTCAGTTAAATTGTACAGACTGTAAATAATAAAATCAAGTTTTTTGTAAAGTTGAGTATCAAATGAAATTAGCAGTCCATCAACAATATTTTCAATTTCGGTTTTTAATTCTGTTTTTGTTGGGAGTATAATTGGCAAATTTCTTAGTCTCTCAATCTTAACTTGAGGAAACAACCTCCCTGATTCGAGGGATTCTGTTCTATAATACCAATCGATAATTGATGAATTGAGTATAGCTAATATAATTTTTAAACTTGTTTTATCCTTAAATTCGGCTCTTAGTAATGTTGAATGTACAGAATTCTTTGCATAGAATTTATTTAAGTCCAGTGTGCCAATAATCGAATCAGCAGTTTGTCTTGTAACAATTTTCTGATGAATGAAAAAATTGGTTCTTTTAATAATTCTTGCAGTAAATGATTCGCCATTCGATTCAATTTTTCTTCTAAGTTTTTCTACATAATCTTCATTGTAATAAATGTAAAAACCATCCCATTCAATAGAAGAATATCTAGTAAAGCATTTACCATCAATAATTTTTTTTGAATCCTTATCAATTTTATTCTGAGTAATTAATGTGTCTTTTATTAATTCACTACCAGGGTTTATGCCATCAAAGATTTCACAAAATGTATTTAATTTTGATTCAACATTTTTCAATTTGTCCAAAAGGGTGTCTGCACCAGAATGATTAGATTTATATACAAATTTTAAATCAATATCATTTTTGATTCTTTGAATGTCAATCTCATTTTCAATACATTTATGAATTGATTCAAAAGAGCGAAATAAAAATGATTTACAAGTAGCATTCTTCTCGTATTGCAGTATTACTGATTTACCAACTGC
The DNA here is from genome assembly GCA_029558535.1 of Bacteroidota bacterium. Classification (GTDB taxonomy): domain Bacteria; phylum Bacteroidota; class Bacteroidia; order Bacteroidales; family ML635J-15; genus Bact-19. The sequence continues at coordinate 3,683 of JAKQEK010000228.1, forward strand.
TGCTGTTTCGAATACATCTTCATTAAAATGCGAAATGTACTTCAATGATGTATAAGTTAGAATGTATTCTCTTAGTTTTTTAAATGCCGGTAGATTTAATGAAGAGTCTGGTATAATAAAAGAATTTGACGAACCTGATTTTGATAGTAAAATACTTTTCTCTAGAAACAAGGCAAAAAGATTTATTTTGAAATCAGCAGTTTTGTACAACTGATATTTTTTTAATATTTCTTTTTCAGTATTTGAAGATTTTACTATGCCGTATGGAGGATTACCAATAATAACATCAAAACCATCACCAAATCCAAACATTGTTTCAGGGTCAAAAAACTTCGCTGATTGCATTGGGTCAAAAGGATTCCACCCTGCAATTTGCCCTGCTACATTTTTACTGAAGCCGCTTTGTGTTAGGGCGGTTTGCAATTCTTCACGTTTTTCTTTTTCCTTTTTCTTTAATGCTTTTTTAGCTGAGTATTTTCGGGTAAAGAAAATTTTATGACGAATAGAAGCAAGTTCTTTTTCTAAGTGTTCCACATCGCCAGCCATTAAGGTCATTTGCTGTGGTTTATCTAAAGCAATTAACGTATTGGCTGCCACAAACTTGGTTTCGAGGTTTGGCATGCTCAATACGTTGCGGTTGGGCTTGCTGTCGTTTACTTTTTGGTCAACGATAAGCGAAATAAAGAAACGAAGTTTTGAAATTTGTATGGCAATTTGCTGTATATCCACACCATAAATACAATTTTCAATTAAAAATAGTTTACGTGCATAGTCGGGATAGTTCATACTAAGGTCGAACGCCTTGTTAATTTCATCGAGGCGTATTTTGCGTTCTTCGGTATCGCCACTGTCAAACACTTCGGCGGTTTCAGCAATGGCTCGTTGCTTTTGTAATTCGTTCCAGTGTTTATTTTCGGGGTCGAGTTTGTTCAGCAAGTCAACCAACCTGTGCAACACACCCATTGGGAATGCACCTGAGCCACAAGCGGGGTCTAATATTTTGGCTTCGCTGATTGCTTTTATTAATGCTGCTTTTTCTGCTTTAGAAAATTCGGGTAAGTCGGTAGTATGTGCAAATAAATCCCGCAAACGTGTTTCAACTTCTTCACTGCTATCCAACTTCTGTTTGAAGTATGCAATCAAACTTTCGTCCACCATGTAGTTCACAATCTCACGAGGAGTATAAAAACTACCTGTTTGTTTACGTGCTGTGGTTTGTGTTTCGGGATTGTAACTTGCCAAAAGGTTTTCAAAAACTTTACCCAGCAATTCAGGGTCAAGGGCAATTTCTTCTTCAAGCGGTGTATTTTCTGCAATGGTAAATTTGTAACTGTCTAGAATATTTATCAATCCTTCCACTTTGTACTTTTTGCCTTTGGTACCATATTCGGTATTCAGGTCTAAAACAAATTCATTTGCAAAAAACAATTTATCAGGAACAAAAGCTTGTCGTTTTTCGGTACTGCTAAATCCATCAAAACGGATTTCCTTGTTTCCTTCCTTAAAATCGAGACACTCAAATAAACCGCCATTCAAAAAAGGTATGGTTGCAAATAGTTCAAGGGCTTTGTCAGGATTAACAAAATATTCATGATAACGATACTTGGTTTGGTCAAGATACTGGTCGTTTCCTGTTTTGGGCAAAGTATTAATAAAACGGCGTTTCTCGTCTTTGTTTTCGTCTGTAATATCTTTATCCATTGGTGTATTGAGCGTTGCAAAAAACAGGTTTTGCAAAATAGCACGATAATACACCGAAGTTTTTTCCGATTCAGGTTTTAAATCTTTAAGAATGGTTTTTAGTTTTTTTACATTGAACAATGTTTCAGGAACCAGATTCTTTTCTTTGATAAACCATACAAAAATCAAGCGTGTAAGCAAACGAATTACACTCTCGGCATTGTACACATTGTCATCTTTATCATTGTTTATATCATTCGGGAAACGAACCGATTGAACAGCCCACAAATACCAATTAAACAATTCGCTGTAAAATCGCTTGTTCAGTTCTTTGGTGTCGAGCGTTTTTTGCCAGGCATTGTGCAGTTCAACAAAATTGGTAAACTGATGTTTGTTCAATAATTCCTGAAACGATAAATCAAAAAGAATTTCGATATGAGCTCGCAAAGGACTTTCGATGGAAATATCTTTAATCAGTGTTACTTTTTCAAGTACATCCTTGCTTTCGTCACGTTTATGTAAACGGCGATTAATAACGGATAAGGTAAGTTTGTTTCCATACTTAAAAAGAACCATTACAGGCATTGGAAACAAGCGGTTAATCTCTCTTGTTACGTTGGATAAATCAGTACGGTTGTATTCTTCGCCGGCTAATTCAAGAGCAAAAAACAAATAGGTTTCAATGATGGTTTTGTCAACTTGTTTTGTGTCAAACAAACTTGCTTGCTGTGATACTTCTTCTCTTGATAATTGGAAAAGCAAATCAACATATTTCCATTCCTTAACTCGTGCTTTAGCTTCATCAAAGCGTTGGTCGGAAATATATGTATCCTGAAATTCTTCAAAGGTAGGCTTATCAAGCGGCGCACGGCGTTCGGTAACATAACCGAGTTTCCCGAATAATTCCAGACTGTTTTTTGTCAGGTTGCCTTTTGCAAATACTTGTATTGCCTCTTGTATGTTTGTTTTAAATTCTTCGGTAGTCATAAAACCTATTTTATTATTAGCCATGTAACCAGTTCAAAATTGTTTGTTTCGCTAATTCTTTTTGATTTCGGAATTAACAATGCCCCTCTGTCGTTTCCAGTAATTTTTTGATTGCTTCGCTTATTGAAAATTCTGCTTATTTCATCAATTGCCTTTGCCAAAAGTTCTGAATACTTCTGCATGTCTTCACCTTGATTGGTTTCGTAATTAAATATTTCGCATAATTCTTCAAATGCCTGTGATTTGCCCGAACACATCAAGCGATATATTTCAAGAATTTGTTTTGCGTTTGTGTAATTAAATCTTACTTGTCCGTCATCTCTTATGTAAACAAGAAAATAGGGTTGTAAAGGATTTACTTCTTCGTTGCCATCGGTATCGCCTTTTTGCTTTAAACAATAAACAACTCCGGGTTTAATAATTTCTTTTTCAGCCGTTGAAAGTTTTTCAGTATCAAGGAAATTTGAATAATTGCCCGATGGCGAAGGAACAACTGCATATAAACCAAATGGGGCATCTTCGAGTTTTTTCCTGTTATTTTCAATAAAATTGAGCAATTCAATTCTAAAGTCATCGAGTGTAAAGTCAGTAAGTGAGATGCTTTCGTTCATATCTTCAAGGTCAAGCACTTCATCACGCAATTTTTTTAATTGCTGATTACGATACTTCAAATCGTCTTCAATTAATTCTTCAATCTGGTCGGTGGCAAGAACATTATCATCGGCAGTTGCAGTAACATCAACCAAAGCCATTCGGGCTTCAACCCGCTCTTTTAGGTTTATGTAATTATCAAGGTCTTTGGTCGGCCAGAAATTTACCAATTGAATTTTATCATTTTTACTGCCCAAACGGTCAATACGCCCAAAACGCTGAATGATGCGAACAGGATTCCAATGAATGTCGTAATTTATCAGGAAATCGCAGTCTTGCAGGTTTTGACCTTCACTGATACAGTCGGTTGCAATTAGAATGTCAATAGTTCCTTCTTTTGGCATTGACTTCATTTTGTCTCTGTTCTTTGAAATCGGAGAAAAATTTGTCAGGATATTGTTGTATTCGTTTTTACCGAAAGTGGTTTTCGTTTGTGAGCCAGCAACCAAAGCAATATTTAGTTTTAATTCATTCTTTACCCAATCGTGCAAACAATCGTATAAATAATTGGCTGTGTCGGCAAAGGCAGTAAAAACAACAACTTTATTGTTTCCACTATTTAGATTTTTTTGAATTTTATCATTAATAAGCTTTTTCAGGTCTTTCAGTTTTGCATCTCTGTCAGGCGTTACAGCAACTGCAAAATTGTAAAGTTTGTTTAATGCTTCGCGGTCTCTTTCCAAATCTGCAAGCCACTTATCTAAATCCAAATCAGCTAAATCAAATTTTAGTTTTTTACCAACTTGCCATTGTTCCAGTTCTTCTTCATTTTCTTCTATTTCATCTTCATCGGGCTGGTAAGTTTCCAGTTCTTCTTCCTGTGATTTAACTTTGGACTTTTGAAAATCCCTTATTTTAGTTTCCAGTTTTTCAATTTTCTGAATAGTTCTATCCATCGAAATCTCAAAAGATTCAATTGAACTTTCAAGACGTTTCAGAAAATTTACTTTCATCATTCCAATCAAGAAATGCTCACGGTCGCTTTGCTTAAATCCCAAAACACCCTTTGTTGCTGCAAGTTCTTCGTATTTGCTGGTTTTATCAGGTTCAATATATGCCGATGGATTAAACAGGGCTAATTTGTACTGTAAAATTATTCTGTTTAGTTCGTCATAAGTATAAAACCTGTCTTTTGTGTCAATGTTAGGATAGATTGCAATTGGTTTAATCCTTTCAGGAAACTTGCCAATTTCTGCCTCTGCTTTGTAAAAACTCTTGATATGCTTTCTGCTTCGGGCAATGGTTAATTCATCCAGCAATTTGATAAAATCCGAACCTAATTTTTGGATTAACTCATTTTGTTTCTTGTTTGGATTTTTTTTCTTGTCGGCCCAATTGGTAAATTGTGTCTGGGCATTTTTCATCGTCAACGCAATATTTTTCACTCCTGTGCTTTCAAACATTGCATCGTTTCTGCCTTCTGTAATTAATGATATTTGGTTTCTAAGGTCTTTTAAGTTATTGTTTACTGGTGTTGCCGAAAGCATTAAAACCTTTGTTTTTACGCCACTTTTGATGATTTTTTCCATTAACCATTTAGCACGGTTCATTCGGGTTGTTCCATCGTCTTTGATTTTTTCCATTGGATTTCCTCTGAAATTGTGGCTTTCGTCAATAACCACCAAATCATAAGCACTCCAATTGAAATTTTCTAAATCAATTCCGTTTGCATCCGACTTTCCTGTTATTCTTCCAAGGTCGGTATGATAAAGCACATTGTAACTGAATTTATCTTTTGAGAATGGATTTAAAGAGTTGTTTTGACTTGCTTGATAGATTGTCCAGTTACTTGAAAGTTTCTTTGGGCACAAAACCAAAACACGATAATTGAGCAATTCAAAATATCTAATTACCGCCAACGCCTCAAATGTTTTACCAAGTCCGACACTGTCAGCAATAATACAGCCATTATGTCTGAGGATTTTATTTATTGCACCTTTAACACCATCTTTCTGAAATTCATAAAGCATTGCCCATACTTCGCTTTCAAAAAACCCTGTCTGTCCTGTGAGCAATCCGCCTTTTTGTTGCTCGTCAAGATAGTTTTCGAAAATGTGAAAAAGGGTTTTGAAATAAATAAATTCAGGTTCGTTCTCAATGTAAAGTTGTTCAAGATATTTAAGAACTTGTTCTTTTACATCTTCCACCAATCCTGTATTGTCTTCCCATAATTCCTGAAACCAAGCTTTTAAATCTGCTCTGTCACGGTCATTGTCAACCACCAAATTTAATTCAATATTTGGGCTTCCACCTAGTCCAAGTCCATTAACCGTAAAATTTGAACTTCCTACAATTGCTTTCTCAACGCCGCTTTGCTGTGTAACATGGTACATTTTCCCATGCAGGAAATTTGGTTTTACCATTGATTTGATTTCAACTTTTTGTTGAATCCATTCTGAACATTCCTTTGCAATGGCTTTTTGGGTTAAACGGCTTTCAATAGGAATTACAATTTTATCGTCTTCAATTTTAAAGTCTCTCTTATTTACTTTAGTCGGGTCAAGTGCTTTGATAAAAGTCGGCTCACCAAAAAGAAATTTCAATTTACTTATTGAATCCAGTTCGTTTTTTAAATGACTGTAAGCATAAATTGTGAAGTATGCTGAAACGATTGATAAATCTGAATCTAATTTTATATTTTCTCTTAGGAACTGTCCTACAGAACCTCTGTTTTTATTATCTCTAATTGAAGAAAGATTTATACTCATATTTGATTCATTAAATGCTAAAAATAGTCAATTTGCTTGGAACTGTCCTCAAGCGGGTCGGAAAGATTGCACTCTTTGACAAAGCTTTGGTTGTAGCGTTGGCTTGTGGGGCTTTGGCAATGTGTGCAATGTGGGTCGGCAGAATTTCAAAATTTTTGTGCGGTGGGTAAAAAAAATTAAAACACATTCGGGTCGGCAATGAGTGTCGGGTTATTTGTCTGTCAGTTTCGTTTTTCATACCAAGTTTAATATTCTATTTTCATTGTCAATTTGCTGTGTCGTTGTCTTTTCTCCGCTTGTGCATAACGGACAGCGGTATGTTTTTGTTGCCGATTTCGGTGCACGTCACTGTCAAGCCACGATGAAGTTTGAAGCGAGCTACAACCTTTCAAATTAGCACTTTCTCGGCAATAAAATATACCGCATGTTACCGCCTGGTGTTCTGTCTACCAGTCTTGTAAACCATTGTCAATATTCAGTTTCTTTGTCATTGTCATTTTACTTTTTCTTTTCTGTCGGCTGGTGTGTCGGCGTTTTTTATTTTTTTTAAGTGTCGGCAAATTTTTTAAAACAATTTCTCTCGGTGCGTTGGCTTTGCTAGCTCTTTGACAAAGTTTTGGTTAGATTTTTGGCTCGTGTGGCTTTGGCAATGTGCTTGCAAAATGCGTTGGCTAATTGCAAAGTTAGTTATATTTTCTTTATCAAAATCTTTTTCTTAAAAATGTTCGTATATTTGCTTTCTATTTGTTACAGAACAGATTGAAAACGAACTGAATTTATTTACTTTTAAAAAATAACAATTATGAGCATGAACAAAGCACAATTAATTGATGCAATTGCAAAAAAGGGCAATATCAAAAATGCAGAAGCAAAAAACGCTTTAGAATTAACTTTAGGAGCAATAAGCGAAGCTCTAAAATCAGGTGAAAGTATTACTCTTATCGGTTTCGGTACTTTTAAGATTGTCGATATTGCTGAACGTACTGGAAGAAACCCACAAACTGGTGAAAAAATTCAAATTAAAGCAAAAAAAGTGGTGAAATTTAAACCAGGTAATGAATTGTCAGGCCATGTAAAGTAATTTTGTGAATGCAACTTGATTTATAGTCTTTTAGGCTTAAAAATAATAGCATTGTGAAGAATTCAATAACATGTATGACTTTATTATGGAGAAAACAATAAGACTAAACTTAATTAACTATCTTTATAAAGTATTTCTTTAATAAACTTAACATTATTAGACATAAAAATTATTGATACAATTTCTTGTTTTGATGTTAAGATATTCATTTTTTTAAAATAATTCGACTTGTTATAATGTTTAAACCAAATGTTAAATAAGCGATAACGAGCTTTATCAAGATAATCTGCATTATCATAAACAATGAAGATTACTCTTTCAGGGTTAGCTGTTATGAAATTATATATAACCTTACAAATTGAATCTCTAATTAGTTTATTGTTTATCGAATTTTTATCCAAACTTTCTGTTTTATCAAATTCAAAAATAAATTTATCACCACCTAAGTTGTTAAACAATAATGTATATTTACATTTATCTGTGGCATTAAAACAATAACCAAATCCTTTCGGATTGACAAATTCATTTATTTCGTATTCATTATGCATTATAAGTCATCAGGATTATAAGGATTGTAAAAGCATGGGCTTGTTTTTATCCATTCTCCATTTTCATATTTTAAAGGAATATTATCAACACACATATATCTAAATTCACAGTCTTGGCAGATTTTTATTTTATCATTGTTAATATTCCAAAGTAACTGAAAATCATTAGTCTGAACAATCCTATCAATACTGTCTAAATTTTTTACATAACCAAAAGTCTTATTTAGAGATAAACAATTTTTTATTTCTCCTTCTTTTGTAATGCAAACTTTTCTGTTATAATAATTATTGAAAAATAAACTTTCACAAAAAAGAGTAATATTGACTTTAAAATAATATTTGTTATTAACATGAAAATCTGAATGTTTTTCTTTCATTTCACTTGAAAATACAATCTTTTGTCTTTCTATCTTATTGTCTTTTAAAACTTTGTTTTTTTCTGCTCCATAAAAGTATAAAAGTCTTAGTCTTTGATGATTTTTTAATATACTAATTAACTTATCAATATCGTAATTTCCCCACTTTGATATTATTTCAATATAATCAAAGTCTTTATTATTAAGAAACGTAAGTATTGCTTCTATATAATTTAAATTTAAGGTATTAAAAGCTCTAAACTGAATAAATCTACATCCTAATTTTTCTAAGCTCAATAGAGATAAAGTTAATGTGTCATTTTGCATAGGAAGTTCTAAAATTGCATTAGAGACTTGACCAGGGTAGTCCCATGCTGGTTCTAAATCAACAAATAATTCAAGTTCATCTTCATCACAAAAAAAGATAAATTCATTTTCAATAAGCATCTTAAAATATTCATCAATAATTGAATGTTGAGTTTTTTCAAAGTCTCTTTTAACATCATCGATTGTATTGGTTTTGTATGTTGATAAAATATCATATAAACCATTAGGAATTAGTTTGTACGAGTTACGAGGCAAATCGTAAATAGCACTTCGTTTATTGCCTTTGACTAATTTGCATTCAGCAAACAATTTAAAATACTTACTTTCAGAATTCATTTTTAAGATTTATGATAGGTGAAATGATTTTATAAAAGTTTTGCGGATAATAATCACTTGTATTATTTGAAGCTTTGATTATTTTCAAATGATCATCTTTCAACTTTTCTTCTATTTTAAGAAATTGAACATTTGTTGGTAGCTTGTCAAAATCTTTATCGTATAAATCTTTAATACTCTTACTTTCCATTTTTAAAATATTTAGCGATTCTTTTTTCTAAATAGAAATTGCAAGGGTAAGAAACTTGATAAAACTGTCCTATTGGATTGACTTCCAAAAAATAATATCTTTTGTCCTTGCCGACTAAAATGTCTATTGAGCCAGATTTCATATTTGTTTTGTCCATAAATTTTATAATTGCTAATTTTAAACTATCTGGTGCTTTGTAAGGAGGTGTACGGTTTGGTTTCTGAAAATTATAATTGCGAAAATCAATTTTTGTCATTTCGTCCAATTGAGAAAAAATTGCGGAAATGTATATTTCCTCTTTAAAGTAAAAAACTCTAAGCTCATAGGCTTTGTCAATGTACTCTTGAAATAAGGTTGGAGCAAAAGTATCGGGAAAATTATTTATTATCTCTTCAGTAAATAAATAAGATTGTCCAGAAAAACATATCTCATCATTTTCATAATATAAGCCACTTTGAGTTATGGGTTTTGTAAGTAATATTTTATATTCTTTAATAATGTCTTGAACTTCTTGTTTATTTGTCAATATCCAAGTCCGTGGAATATTCATACCACATTTATTTGCAATTTTAAGATTAATAAGTTTATTGGTATTATTTTCATATATATTTCCGACACTCTTTTTAATATTATGTAATTCATTATAAATAAATTCAGTAATTGCATCAAACTCATTTAGTAAAAATCTATTAGTTACTTCAGAAAGGTTTAAATATTTTTGTTTTCCAACTGCATTTACATTTAAAGAAAGTTTCCCTCTACGGTACCAATAACCTGTAATTTTACTTAATTGAATTACTGTATCATCATGTTGACAAACAAAATCAATGTTACCATCGGCATTTATAGTAAGTTTAAAAAAATCAAAAACATTAGTATTGTTGATACGTAAGTATTCAACATTATAATATTTTAACCAATTTATTACACTATCAGTTGTTGCATCATCAGGTTCTGAAATTATTAATATCATTGTTAAAAACTTATAAAAAATTTATTCAAGCATTATTTCATCATTGGCTTTTTTATTTTTTCTTCTTTCTCTTTGTATTAGTTCATTTCTTTTTTCTTGCTCCACTGTGTTTAGTCCCACTTCTAGTCTTTTTCTATTTGTAATGGTATCATTACCATAATAACTTTCATAATCGGTATTTTTACTATGTCTATAAATATAGCGACATATATTTGCGTATTGAAATGGAGTCATGTTTCCATTTATCACATTTTGAAATAATGTATTTTTAAAATCAACTGATACGTTACGCTTTGTTGAAAAGTAATGAAGCAACATAAAATAGGCTTGCCATTCTCTAATATAAGGTTCCCAAAAACTAATATATCTTACTGTTGATACAGAATCTTCGTAAGTTTTGGGCAATCCTATAAGTTTTTCTCCGGGAAACCCATATTCTTTGATGATATTATTAATTATTGTAAATTGCTTTTTGTTATTTATTATCCATTTCAAACCAAATATAGTATGCCTGAACAGGATAAATCCATCATTTACCTTTTGTGTATATTTTTGATCTATTTCAAATAAACTGTCTATTTGATTTGCAAGATTTAAATTTATTGATGCTTTATAAATAGAATAAAGACTATCAAAATCTTGGATAGTTTCCATAGTAGTAGAGTATGCGAGTGATTTTTTTGTTAACTCGCTTGATCTTATAAACCATATCGAAATTCCTTGCGTAAAACACTTATTAAGCCACTTATTAGCCCTGATGCTATCATCAACATAACAACAAATTTGTAAAGACTTAAAACAGTGTTGTGCATAAATAAAATCATAATTTGTATAAATACTATCCAAACGTAGCAGGGCTAAATTATAATTTTCTGACAAAACATCTTCATCTACTCGGTTAAAAGTTTGATGATAGTATATATAATTTTGTCCAAAAGAACATAACGATATAGCTGAAAGGATCAACAAAAAAATCACTAATCGCATAATTACATACCTTGTATAGCAAAAAAACGCATCATACCACCTTTAAAAGTAGTTTGAGTAAGAAATAATAACAAAAATATCATTCCCATTGTAAAGAAAATTATTACTAATAATATTCTTTACAGCAAGGTCCTTCATATTCCATCAAGTCTCCAGAGACAACTCCATTGGAGTTTTTATTATAGTCGTCAATTGCTTTTAAAACAGCTTGAGCTGCTTGTTCATTACATCCATCATCTTTTCTTATTGTATCAGTTCCCCCCTCAGGTCCTGCAGATGAATCTGTCCTATACTTTGATGTATCATTAGAGGCACCAGTGCAATCATAAGTACAACTTGAGCAGTCTTCATTTTTTGATGTAGCTGGAGTTGCAGCTCCACCAACTACTTCTACAAGTTCACGCAATTCATTTGATAAAATTTCTTCAGAATTAAATAATTCTTCGTTTAAACTTTGTAAGTCTTTCTTTTTCATAACGATAAAATTTTAAATTAATAATAGAAAACACAAATATAAGAATTATTTGCGATATTTGCAAAAATTATTTTTTATTTGGTATTTTTTTGTACTTATAATTATTCTAATTGAAAAGATTCAAACACATTAAACAAAATGACCATAATGACTGTGGACCGACATGTCTAAGAATTGTTGCCTATTGGCATGGGAAAAATTATGACATAGATTTTCTCAAAAAAAACTGCAATATTAACAATGATGGTGTCAATTTGCTAGATATTGTCAAAGCGGCAGAACTTATTGGATTTAAAACATTATGTGTAAAAATTGACACAAAGAAACTTGATAAAGTCTTAGAAATTGGACCTTGCATTATACACTGGCAGAAGAAGCATTTTGTAGTACTTTACAAACAAAAAAAATCATTTTGGAAAAGAAGTAAGATTTATTATATTTCAGATCCTGCCAGAGGTCGTTTAACTTTTAACGAAGAAATCTTTAGTAAATCATGGAAAGGGAATAGTGCAAAAGGATATTGCTTGTTATTAGAACCAAAGGAAGATTTTTACAACTTGAAATTTTAAATCAATGAATTAAGATAATAATTTTTGAAAAATTTTCGAATAGGCAAAATTTGATTCTTTTATGTGTGATGTAAAATGGCATTTATTTAAATTCTTTAATGATCTATTTACATGTAAAACGTGCGTTGTAAAAATTTGGCTCTTTGACTTTTGCGAAGTTTTGGCACGTGTGTCGGGCAAAAGGCAATGTGCCAAATGTGGGCAGGCATTAAAAATTGTTTTAAAAAATGTGCGTTGGCAAAAAAATAAAAAACATCGGGTCGGCTTGTGTGTCGGCTATCTTTTCTTGTCAATATTCCTTTTTTCTGTCCTTTCACAATGGTT
>JAKQEK010000241.1 GCA_029558535.1 Bacteroidota bacterium
GGGTCAAGTAAAATAATTGTGGAGTAATTTTATAAGATTTACATTTGTAGAATAAATATAGATGTAAAATGAAAACACAGGAAGCATTAATAAAGTTATTATTACCCGAAGGATTATTAGATTATTTTGAAGTAACACGAGTGAGTGAAGTAAATTCAGAAGTATGGATTTACATTGAAGAACGTAATGTTGTACCCAAAGAATATGAGCTAGATAAACTCATATCAAAAGGTTTCTTACCAGAAACATGCATACAAGATTTTCCACTGCGAGGTAAAAAAGTATTTCTATATGTTAAGCGCCGAAGATGGCTTAATACACGAACAAATATTGTAGTAACAAGAGATTGGAAAATAGCAGAGCAAGGAACACGATTAACACCTGAGTTTGCATTTTTTTTTAAAGAACTTCTTAGATACAATACCGGTAAGTTCAAATAGTTTAGGACAATTCTTTGGTGTTGATGGGAAACAATTACAACAACAATATAAAGAACATTTAAGTGATTACTATTCATGGGAACATGTTACTCATGCACATGAATGGATTGTTTTTCCTGAAAACATTAGTCCTTACTTAACAATAGATGAAACCTCTTTATCTCAAGGTGAATTATATACCATTATCACCAATAAATTAGCACATGGTAAGAAAGGAACAATAGTGGCAATGGTACAAGGAACTGAAGCAAATAGGGTTATAGAAGTATTGCATAAAATATCATTATTTAAACGTCATATGGTAAAAGAAGTAACACTTGATATGGCCCCAAATATGGTAAAAATAGTTTCTAATGTATTCCCTAAAGCAATACAAGTAACAGATAGATTTCATGTTCAGCAATTAGCCTTTGAAGCGGTTCAAGATTTAAGAATAAAATACAGATGGGAAGCGATTGATAATGAAAATGAAAAAATTTTGTTTGCAAAAGAAAACAAAATAAAATATGAGCAAGAAATTCTTTCAAATGGTGACACGATTAAACAATTACTAGTGCGTAGTAGATTTGTTCTTTTTAAATCAGAATCTAAATGGACTTATTCTCAAAAGGAACGGGCAGACCTCTTATTTGAAAAATATCCACAAATAAAAAGAGCATACGATTTAGCTATGAAGCTCAACTTTATTTTTGAACAAACTAAAGATAAAGGGGTTGCATTGACAAGACTTGCCCAATGGTATAACAAAGTAGAAGAATCAAATATAGAAACTTTTCAAACAGTAGCAAGAACAATACAAACTCATTACTTAAGCATACTAAACTTTTTTAATAATAGAAGTACAAATGCTGCTGCTGAAAGTTTTAATGCTAAAATAAAAGCGTTTCGTGCTTCTTTTAGAGGCGTAAGAGATATTAATTTCTTCCTTTTTAGATTATCTAAAATTTATGCCTAAAATATCAAATCCACAACTTTTCAACTTGAGCCGTTTTGAATGCAGTGAATACAAAGTTGCAAAAGTCCGGTACAGTATCATACTGCTTTGTAGGAGTATCACAACTCATAAGAAAGATTGTGAAACATAGAAGGAGGGAGAAACGGGGAATCATAGGATTAAGGGTATAAAGGTGTATGGGTTTAGGGATGAGTTTTGAAATATGGGATTTTCTGTGCTAAAAACAGCTGTGATAATCCGTGTAATTTGCTAATGCGGAACACGTCTGTGGTGAAAAATAAGGAATGTAAAAGGCAACCCAAGGGATTGCCTCTACAAATCAATATTTGTGTCTTAGTGCCTTTGTGGCAAAGAGAGTATACCTTAATTAACCTTTATATTTTTTTTCAAACGCCTCTATTTCCGGCAATTTGCTTATTAAATAGTCTATATCGTCGAATCCGTTGAGCAAACAATCTTTTTTGTATGCATTGATTTCGAATCCTTCCGATTCGTTGGTAGCTATCAAGGTAATTGTTTGGTTTACCAAATCCACTTTAAGTTCAGTTGCAGGATTTGCATCAACTGCTGCAA
>JAKQEK010000247.1 GCA_029558535.1 Bacteroidota bacterium
TTTGATTTGGGGATTTGATAGCCGAGAGACTATATGGAAAATAAAGGCAAACAAATTTCATTCTCGCCTTTTGCAAAATCGAAAATTGCAATTTGGCCTTTTACGAAAATCGACTGTTAATCAATAGTTTAGTGGTTGAAAATGCTTAAAATAATCATTATAACAAGCGATAACATTTATGATAAGCATAACAAAAATGGATATTGGTCAGTATTAAGCCTATAATCATAAAAAGAGCAAACAGTGAGTCGCAAGCCTAACGGTCCAGTTGAATATCCGGTCCCAAGAATGAGATGCATAACAAAAATGGCAGTCGGTCACACGTCACAAATGGTCACAGTCGCTTAATCCGTAAGTCGCCAGCCCTGCCGAGAGCACACCCACACTGATGCTTGATAAAAACAGAGAAAGGAAAAGGTTTCCAGTGGTCAGTTGGGCCTTTCCTTTCAGGGTTATATCAGTTCGGGGTGAACATATACATGTTGGTGCTACTTATATATAAGTATATAGTATTGGATGACGTGAAACTATTTATACAATGTTAGTTAATATATCAGTGTAATGTCAAGAAGATTTTGTAAAAATTGTAATGGACTAATTGACGTTCCTATGAATGGGAAGTTTTATTGTTGTCCAGAATGTGAGAAGGAATATAACACAAAAATTATGGATACTGTTGATCTTATTGATTATAGAATGTTCAAGAATTATAGATCATGGGCATTTGATAGAGGTATTGATTTTGATATATCAATTGAAGATATGAAAGAAAAGTATGAAGAACAGGAACATAAATGTGCAATTACGGGACTTCCATTGTATTTTAGACCCGTAAAAGTAGCATCACTTGATAGGATAAATAATGCTGATGGATATACTCTTGATAATATCCAGTGGGTTCATAGAGATATTAATAAGATGCGTAATAGTTATAGTATGGATTACTTTGTAAAGATGTGTAAAGCAGTAGTAGAGTATCAAGAAGGTAAAAAGGATGAGTAGTAGGGTAGATGAATTAAGAAAGGATGCTAATCAAATGCGGTCCTTGTATCATTATTATAAGAACATGAATCCAAGGAATGAATTGGATGAAGCAAGGATGATTGTTGCGAAAAATAAGTGGGATGAAATTAAGGAAGAATTGAAGAAAGAATCTTATAAAGGAAAGGTTGTGATTTTTTTAAAAGATCACCCTGAAATGGCTCACATGTTTACTGAAAAATAATTTTGGAAAAAGCATTTTGGGCCAAGTAACTATAGGCTCTTTTTTACACTTCTTTTAATGCAAAATTTTGCGCGGTAACTAATGGGATGTTTTGCTAACTTTACTGATGAAAAAACTGACAACTTTTTTGATAAATATTTAGAGCAAAAATTGAGCATATTTTTTCAAAAAACGACAATTTGGCCGGGTAACTTAGGGGCATTCCTGATGCTCGGACTGATGATCCGATTGATGGCTGCACTGGAAAGACCTGGATTTCCACTGGAACATTTTATAAAAATATTAAAATATTAATTGACAAATATAAACATCAATGTACAAATGTATACATCATAAAACTTGGATATTTAGTATGTAGTAGTATTACGATTGAATGATTTTTACATACTGGTATCTTTTCTATACCAGTAATACGAATAGTTTTATTTTTCATACTTTATTTATGTATGATCAAACATTGTTAGACTAATCTAAAATTTAATTATTTTTATAAAAGTCAACACAATTTATAATGATCAATCATGTAGTATCTTTTGTATAGTAAGTATATTTTGTATAGTAAGTATCATTTAGGTAGTAAGTATCTTTTTAATACTTCATGATCGATCATGATAGAAAGATTATTTGTGTTAAGTTCAAAATATTGTTATTAAGATTTCTTTAAGATCTAAATAACACCTGGATAGACCTGGATTTCGATTTAGAAACCAGGAAGGGCTTAGATTTTAATTTAGACTTCAATTTATCAATTCAGTTTTATTGTTCATCAAATATCCTGATGTTTTGACAAATAGACTTTATCTAATTATTTTCTGATCGTAAAATACCTCCAGGATGAACCTGGATTTTCAAAATACCCTGGCTATGACATCCGTTTTCAATTTAAGGCTTAAATAAATGAGAAAGAATATTTTATGATCAATTTTATTTTCTAAAAATCCTGATGCAGTTTCAATTTTCGTGACCATAGAAATTCCCTGTGTGAATTCGTATTTGTTTGTAAAAATAACAATTTTAAAGGTCACATTGTTATAGATTGATTGTATGGTTACATACTGGTACCTGCCGTATGATGCATTGATCAGAATTATGATCAATCCTGATGAATCTATAGGGGTATGGTGGCATTTTCGTTAGGTCATCCGGGTATTTTACTATTTTATACAAGTGAGATATATAGAAGTAGAAATATATTTCATACTGTGTAATACTGAATACAATATTGTTATGCGTATTATATATGGTAGACCTGGATAAAGCCAGGATGATGTTAGATTTTAATTTAGAGGTAAAATATTTGTTAGATTGATCTTTTTTGATCGGATGTTCAAAAACATACATATAATATGCTGCATTTTTGGATTGAGGGTATATAAAGCCACAAAGTATAAATAGTATTGACGATAATCTTAATGTGTAG
>JAKQEK010000481.1 GCA_029558535.1 Bacteroidota bacterium
TGATTATGGATGGTCGTTATGGCTTCGTTATCGCCGGATGGTACGGGGTCTTCTAAATTTTTAATTACCGTACTCTCATATTCTATTTCCGGAATGGTCGTATCTTCGTAATATTTCACGAAATCCTTCCGCACCGGAAGAGCCACTATTATACGGCAGCTGGCGGATTGCGCCCTGTCTTCCTGGCTCGTCGCAGTGAGAGTAAAAGCTATATTTTGAGGGTAAAACCTTTCTTCATATACGGGGGCCGTAAATACGGTCGATTTACCTGAACTGACGCTCAAGCTTCCGCCGTCAACCGTAAAATCCACATTCGTATTGGCCGTGGCGCCATCTACTATTGCGTTTATCGTAATTTTTTCGCCGCTGTGCAGGCTCACTTTTTTCGGAACCACCGATACTTTTAATGCATTTACGTTTACGGTTGCGTCGCATGTATGCTTAACGCCTTTATAAGTGTATTCGCATGTGATTTTATCAATGCAAACCTTGCCCGGAGCGGTATAAGAACCATCGTTCAAAACGCTGCCGTACAATGCGGTCCAGCCGGTTATAAATAATTCGCCAGCATCCGGCTGGAATTCCGCCGCGAGGGTGAATTTGATTTGACTGCCGGGTTTTACAGTAGAAATTCCGGGGGTTATATTCATTTTAAAAACATTAATATTAATCTGCGTTGCAAATATCAATTGCTGGTCTTCATTTTGACCGGGCCACGTTAATTTTATTTCATATTTTCCCGGTTTTTCCGGTGCCGTAAAAATAAAATTCCCATTATTATCGACCTGGCCGTTCGCGCATACCCATGTGAACGCTGGTATATTTGTGACGCCCTGCGGCAATTCATAACTGAATTTTACGATATCGCCAGCATGTATAAAAGGGGCTTCAGGGATAATTTTCGGACGCTTAACATTTATGGTCTTTATAGATTTATAGCTTACCGGATCGTTACTGAATCCATATTCACATTTTATATCAAAACTTTCTTTTCCTGCAATATCCGGAAATATATACGACGCACGCATTGGGTCGCCGCCGGTTTTCATCCATCGCGTCAGATTCGCGTCATCGCCGGCCGGAAACCATTTTATATTTAACGGCGAAACTCCATCGGGCTTGAATTCACAGCCTACATCGAGCCAGCAGCCCGGAAGGACGGCGTTAACGTTCCCGATTGACATAATTTCAGCCGACCATATCGTAGCATCGGCATAAGCCACATATTCGATAACATCTCCGATTTGGCGTGAAACACTGTTAAAATTAATGTCCGGATATAAAACTTGCTTTTTCCAAATACATTTGATTTTATATTTTCCCTGCTTGTTATAATTAAATATTCCATTTTGGTTGATCGAGTTATAATCATCCGCTGGTGAGACTTCCCATTTAAGGTTATTTGTTACCTCTTCTTCTTTTTGCGTTTCATCATCAACGATTTTGGCTTTAAAACTTATTATGCCGGTTTTTCCGGCTTCTAAACGAACGAATGTTTTATCTGGAACTATTTTCAGGCTTTGTTTAGAATTATTATCATTTTCGGCATTGGAACTGAATGTTGCATACCCGCGTTTTATATCAGTAAGATGGAGCGATGAAACGTTTGATGGCAGCTTATATTCAGCAATCGCTGTATAGCTTCTGCCTGTTTGAAAAAGGTTTGACGAAAAATCGCCCGTTAAGTTTTCAGCCAACATTTTATCGCCATCCATAACTATCCACATAAGGTCATTAATAATTTTTTGGTCATTCATATATGCTTCCAATTTTATATTAGCATTGGAATCTTTGATTACTTTAACTATTAATGGAGTATATTTGAACTTTAAAGAAAAGGAATCGAGATAATCGGTTGGTATTTGATTATCTGCTACTGGAACAGATAGACCGACTTTTAATTTGAATTCTTTAGCATTAATTGACTTCTCACTGAGTTTTATTTTAAATTTTTTCACCAATTCACGAAAATCTTCTATAGTGTGAGCATATGGTAATTGGTTGGCATTTAATACATAACATTCTTGATACAAATTCCCGATAGTTGGTACGAATTGCGTATGATACATATTTTCGGTGTATAACTCAAACCCTGGAATTGAAATTTCTTTGAGCATGGAACCATCGGGAATTAAATTCGATTTTTGAGTTTGTTGATATGATAGCATAGAATTAGCAGAATCTAACAGTGATAATGTAACGCTAACATTTTTAGTTTTATTATCGGTATTAAAAATTGGAATTTTATTAAGCACGATATTTTCGAGTTCAATGACTTCAGGATTGTCCGAATCATAATATGCTGATATATCATAAATTCCGTCATTTAATCGGCCGCTTTTTTCGCCGTAAGCATATGCGCTTATTATGTTAGCGGATTCCCCAGGCTTACTGTCTTTATGCAATACTTCAAAAGCAACTCCTGATTTTTTTTTATCATTCCCTTCAAAATTGAATATTACTTTATCAACAATACACTGAACATTGCCAGGAAGATATTTAATCCCTTCATTTTGAGAAAGATGAATTGTTTGCAAACAGCCATTTCCCGTGGGCGGTGCACCTGGAGCAAAAACTATCGAGTCGGCCGGTAAATTTGATTTATTTAATAATAATCGGTTCAATATATCGTCGAATTTAACTGATTTTAATGGCGTTATTGTTGGATCATGTATCCAGAAGTCGGTTTTTTCCTTTAAATCATCAAATTTCATATTAGTTGTCAATTCTCCATTAAATTTGCATCCAAATACCAACATCGCGTGAACTCTTGAACCAACCAGAACCGGAATTTTTTGAGACAACGCTTTAACTAAACACTGAAATAATATTTTTTCATCGGCGCAGTAGGATGGATTTTTCATTGTAATGCCAGAAATCATTTTAACTTTTTCAGGTATTGACATTTTATCGATAAGGTCTGTTAACGTCTCACGAATAACATCATCCGGCATATTAATACCGTGCGAAGATTCATCAACAAAATCTTTTAACAGATGAACTATTTTATAAAATGAATCATACTCTTCATTCAAATTTTTATTATAACCTTTCATAAGCATGAATAAAGACGTCGTCCAGCATGTGCCGCCGTATTGCCTGTAATAAGGCATCGGCACTAGTACTGCTTTATCAGGCTGCTCACAGATATTTGTTAAATTTTTTATACATTCGGGATCGTCTATTGTCGCTATTATGCATTTGTTTTCTTTATCTTTCTGAATGACAGGAGCCGTCACAGACGACATTTTTGAAATGGGTGAATTTGTTTTAGCTGCAACAGATGAAGATGTCCTAAGATTATATGTACACTTTGAGTCGTCAATTGCAGCTTCAGGATAAATTACATCATAGCCATTAATGGCATACACTAATGTTACATCTTCTTTCATAAAATCCGATTTTATTGGAACATGGATAGTCAATCCATACACATTGCCGGTCGAAGTAATTTTATACATTTTCTGGCCGGCAACAGGTTCGAATCCAAAATTATCTTCGATTATATTTACCATGCAGCTTGAATCAACTGAATTGGGCGGAATTTCAAATGTTACACCGTTGCTTAATGTCAGGATACCGCCGGCGGAGGTTACCGCCATTTGGTTTATGGAACCGTCTATCGTATAATTAGCTTTAATTGTTTTGGAATCTATCATACCGTCTTTAAACGCTTTGACGACAATTTTAGCGGATTGCGGCATCGCTATCGTTCCCGTATAGTTAATGCCGTTATTAATCGAAGGCTCCGTGCCATCAGTAGTATATTTTATTAAAGCTCCAGAAGTTGCG
>JAKQEK010000283.1 GCA_029558535.1 Bacteroidota bacterium
GTTATGCGAGAAAAGAAGGTAGAGGCTTCGAGTAACTTGATACAAAGCCTTGAACCAGAATGGCAAGGCGATGAAATTAGAATATATGCAGACTACTACTGGAAATTTGTAGACAAAGGAGTAAACGGGTTGGTTCAAAATAGGAATAGTGAGTATAGCTTCAAATTCGTGCCTGCATCGAAACGACACGCTTTAGCTATGATTGAATGGGCAAAGTTCAAAGGGATGGGGGCTATTACTGTAAAGGAGGCTTATCAATTAGCTACTTCAATAAAATTAAAAGGTATCAAAGCAAGGAATTTTGTAGAGGAGTTTGAGAAAAGAATAGATAAAATAGAAATATTATGATACAAGGAGTTTATATTTATAGAAAAGGTGGGGAGGTGATTGGTAGCCCCCTTCCAGCGTTCGATGATTTATTTTTACAGATAGAAAGTGACAACACGGCTGCAGGGCTGTATTTCGTTGTAGAATTTTTAAATATAGATAATGGGAAAAAGGTTACAATAAAGCTATATCCCAAAATCGGTTATAATGAAGTAGAGACATATATTTCGCAGATTTTGAGGAATTTATTTGATAAAAATTTTTACTTTTTTAATTTAAATATAAAAGTAAAAGAATACGACGAGAATGGTTATGTTAGTGATTTTTTTATGCAGTTCGTTGTGATACCTTCGATTTACAATAGTTTTCTACCGCTTATAAAAAATTATTATTTCTATTACTATAATGGAGCAGATTATGATATTTTGACAAAAACAGGATTAAAATGGTATAATTATTACACCCAAGATGAGTTGGATGATAGTGTAACTATAGATACAAATTTAACAAAAATAGAAAAATATAATGGTGATACTATAAACTTTACTCACAAGCAAGTCTGCGAGCCACTTTTGAAACTAAAATATTTAAACCTGCACACAGGATATTACGATGAATTCGGTGGCTGGTATATAAAGCAAGACACTGTAAACGTTGAGAAGCAAATATATAATAGACAAAAGTTAGGTGATATGGGCACACGGCAGGCCTTACCTGAACTCAC
>JAKQEK010000289.1 GCA_029558535.1 Bacteroidota bacterium
TATTATATTGTTCCCAAAGTTTATCTAAAGGAATTATACTATCCCATTTATTTTGAGTTGTTCCATATGGCAAATCACATAGTATCATATCAATTGATTTATCATCAATTTTCTTCATACCTTCCAAACAATCCTCATTATATATTTTGTTAATCTCTAATATTATTTTCACTTTCTTTCTTTTTTATATTTAATTATTAACCAACTATTAATAAAACATTAATTTGGTGTTAATTTTTGACTAAAAATCACTAATTATGTGAACTTTTTGAGTGAAAATCACTAATTATTATATGTTTTTAGAGTGATTTTCACAACCATCTCACTACAGGTTCTGTCGTACTACCCTTTTCCCATATATACCACGCATGACACATTGTAGTTGCCCATTTCTTTCCGTTTGTGTCTAAAGGCTCACCGTTGTTCCATGTAGCCATCCTTTTTCTAAAAACATATATATATTTTGGAGGGTATTTATCATACATATCTTCTCTCTTGTCACCCTCTAAAAATTGAACTTTCAAAAACATTGCAAGTTTACCATTATCATTTAACAATTCAATTGATTTTTCAACAAATTCTTTGCCAAAAGAATAAGGTGGATTTGATATAATGTTATCATATTTCTTATCAGTTTCCCATGTTAGATAATCACTCACAATAGTATTTGGATAACCTCTATCAACAATATCAATACCATCTACATTACAATTAAATTTATTTTCAATCACTTTTGAAATATGACCTTGACCTACACAACATTCTAACCAATTTCCATTCTCATTGAATTGATATTTCTCTAACAACATTTCAACCGCTTTAGGATTAGTTGCATAAAAATCATATTCAACTCTTTCATTTGTTGGATTTCCTCCTGCAAGTTGACCGCCTGATAAATATTTATTTTCTATTGTTTTTCACTTCTTTCTTTTTAATTTGAATTAGTTTTTAAACTATACTTATATTTCAATATTGTTCCACTTTTTGTTTTTCCAATATTTCCACTGTATTTCGCTTCCATATGTTCGGGTTTCAATATCTTCTACATTGTTTAACGATAATAGCCATTCTCTGTATATTTTTTTTGCTTCGTTGTTAATTCCTTTTAACGCCGCCCAAAAATTTAAAGTTTTGTCAATTTGCTCAACAGACCAATCATATTCTGATAAGTTTGCTTGCCTATAAAATTCCGAAATATTTTCATCTACTTCTTTTTGTGCTTCTTCATATGTAAAGTAAATTCTATCAGGTCGGACGCTTACTCTTGAAATGTGATACTGCCATCGTGGATAACT
Organism: Bacteroidota bacterium; assembly: GCA_029558535.1. Classification (GTDB taxonomy): domain Bacteria; phylum Bacteroidota; class Bacteroidia; order Bacteroidales; family ML635J-15; genus Bact-19. The sequence goes on from JAKQEK010000289.1 coordinate 1,296, forward strand.
CTTAATTATTCTATATCCTTTGTTTTTATCAACCTCAGCTTCAACTACCGCTTGTGATATTTCGCTGTCTTTAACCAATACGCCTTTATTGTAAGCTTCAATTATTTCACTTGGATTTTTAATATTAATCGATTGCATGTTTTTTTCTGTAGTTAATTCAAACAATTCAGTATCATAAGTCCAGCCTTTAGGCAGCTTTCTATATCTTGTTTCACTTTCAAACTCATTAAATGGTATCCCATTAATTAATCTGTTTTCCTTGCCACGCAAATAATCAATAAGTACGGCATCCGAATATTGCTCGTCTATTCTGCCCCAATGTACTTCGTATTTATTTCCGCACTGATGACACCAATATACAACATCACCAGTATTATATCTTTTCTGCATTATTCCTCCTCACCCATTAACGCTTTAATTAAGGGGTTTTCAGCCTTTTCAGGCGTTTTTGGTATGCTTCTCAGTGCTGCCGATATAGTCATAACATTTTCTTTATCAATAGCAAGCATAAGCCTGCGCTTTTTGTCAATTTCACTGCCGATAGATAACTGCATACTTGCAAGCTTTGTAACTTGCTTTGTAAACTGCAATATATCGTCATATTCCATTGCAGGAAGAGTGTCGAACTTTTCTTTTAGTTCATCTGCAAGAATAGCAATCTCGCTTTTCTGATGTTCCATTTCAGATATTTCAGCGTACAGCTGACAATATGTGTTCAAGCCGGAGGAATACAGTGCATCGTCTTTTCTAATAGACTGCATTAATTCAGCCACTCGCAAAAATTCAGTATGCGCAACTTTACTTTTCTTTACCTCGTCACGCTCATAAAGCGGAGAGCCTGACAGCATAGCCGCTTCACTTTTCTTGCGCTGTTCAAGCTCTGCTTTCGTTCTATGCGACTTTTTTTCCGCT
>JAKQEK010000291.1 GCA_029558535.1 Bacteroidota bacterium
TATTATATATTCCTTAAATTCTATATTTGAGGTCGTTATATCTATATACAAATTATCCCCCTTATTTAATCTGTATCCATCTGTTTTGTTGTAATCAAGTATATGTTCTGTTTCTATCCCGTCACTCTCAGTTTGTAAATAACGCAATTTCTTTACCGACGTACAGGAACTGATTAGTATTAGTAATAATCCTGTTAGTATTAATAATATGCTTTTGCTCATTTCTATCGCTTTCATTTATTGCTTTTAACAAGTCTACAAAAATACACCATTATAATTATTCTCAAAATTTTTAATCTAATTATATATGGTATAAAATAAAAAAAAGCAGCTCATTGAATAAACTGCTTTTATATAATTAAAACTACTTTTTACTAGAAGCTTGTGTTTTTACTACGATAATCAGGAATTCCCCATGTAAAGCCTAAAGTAACATTAGAATACTTATCAATTTTTGATTCTGAAAATCTATTTATCATTTCAACACCATAGGTTTGTTTACCTAAAATAATAAATGAGAAATCCATATTAATAGCCATATTTTCTGTAATCCAAAAACGAGGACTAACTCCAATTATACCATTAATCATTCTTTCCGGACGTGGTTTGGCTCTTTGCATTAAAGTTAATCCACTACCAATATGACCAACCAATCCAAAGGGATACATTTGATATCCGATAATATTATCAATATCAACAACAATTTGACCTGAGGCACGTTTCAAGTTTGTAACTAAAACAGCTTCAGTGCCATCAATATTTGATGTTACATTGTCATAGGCTAAATCAAATTTTAAACCTAATGACTTCAACACTTCCACATCTGTAATGTTATAAAACATATAAGTAACCCCAACATTTGCGCCTAAATCTAAAGCAGAACAGTTATAATTGGTTGCGTTATTATTCATAGAAAATAAACGTCCACCTACATTAAAATCAACATTCCAAGGGGCATTAGATTGTGCGAATAAACTAACTACTGCAAATGCAAATACAGATATTAAAATAAACTTTTTCATAATTAATCAATTTTTTGTTATAAAATTTTTGCGTAAAAATAGTGTTTTTTTTTAAATTTAGCATAAAAGAACACTTTTTTTTATTTTTTTTTTCGAATTTATTTTTCAACTACAATTCAAAGCTATCTCCCTGAAGAATTTTTATTATCTCAACACTTTTGTTTTCAGTAACCGCATATAATCTCTTCAATGGTTCATCCCAATTGTGGACAGACAAACTAAAAACAGAATTGTGAATTGGTAAAATCAATTCAGCATCCAAATCAATACCTGCCCACGCAGTTTCTTCAGGCATCATATGTATTTCATGCCAAAGCTCATTGTATTGCCCACACTCTAGCATTGCCAAATTAAATGGTCCGTATTTTTTACCAATTTCTTTAAACCCTTTAAAGTAACCAGAATCTCCACTAAAAAACAAATTCAAATCACCTGTTCTAATAACCCACGAGCACCATAAAGTTGAATTTTGTCTAAATGGATTTCTTCCACCGAAATGTTGAGAAGGAGTACAAACTAATTCAAGATTTTTGAATTTTGTATCTTCCCACCAATCTAATTCTTTGATTTTGTTTCTATCTATTCCCCAACGCAATAAGTGATTACCGACCCCTAATGGTACGAAAAACTCAGATACGGAATTTTTTATTTTTTTAATGGTATAATAATCCAAGTGATCAAAATGATCGTGCGAAATAATTACAGCATCTATTTTTCCAAATTTAAAGAAGTCATCATCGCTAAAGTGTATTGAATTATTAAATCTCTTCACCGCTCCCCGAAACGGAGAAGCATATTTACCAAAAACAGGGTCAATTAATATTCGTGTTCCATTAATATCTAACATTATTGAAGAATGACCAAACCAGGTTATAAAGTTCCCCTTTTTTAGATTTTCTTCTTTCCATATCTGATTTGCTGAACATAAAACTATTTGTTTAGGAGGACGTTTCTCTGCCTTTGATTTTACAAATGATTTGAACAACTTAATAAGCTTTTTGCCATTCAATTTCATTTTACCTGACAAGTAGAGGTTATGAAAAGTCTTATTATAAAACTGCTTCGAATTTATAATTTTTTCATTTAATTTATAATCAGGCAATTTCCCAAATTGTGGAAGATTAAAAACAATTATTATTACAATAATCAAGACTAAAACTATTGCCCCGAAAAAAATTAACAGATTCATCTCTAAATTAATTTTTCAGGAATGTCAAAATCAATAAAGCCTTGTTGTTTTAGTACTTTAAATAATACATTTGAGAAGTATTCATTATTAGTTTTAGTATAGCGAATGTCAGTAAATACCTGAGCAAGAGTTTCTTTATCGTTTTCGGCAACAAATTGTAAATTTTCTTCACTTGTCTCTTTGTCTTGATATACTCTATCTATATCATCTGAACTAAAATCATGATATTTTTCATAATGAATAACTGCATCAATTGGCAAACGATCAGTTAAAGGTGAAATTTCAGCAGGATAGCCAATTGTTACAGCAGTTATTGGCACTACTCCTTGTGGTAAATCAAGTATTTCTATTATCTTGTCAGGATTATAAATTGCTGTACCTAAATAACATATACCGAGACCATGCGACTCTGCTGCAAGGCAAGCATTCTGAGCAGCAATTACTGCATCAATCGCAGCAGTTAGGAAAGACAGAAAATTATCATAGCCCGGTTCTGCATTTCTCTGGCTACACCATTTTTTAAACCTGTTAAAATCTGCACAAAAAGTTAGAATAACCGGTGCTTGTTTAACCATTGGCTGGTTAAAATGAGCAGGAGACATTGCTTCTTTTATTTGTTTTTCTGTCGTAACAACAATGCTATAAACCTGCATATTACCAGTATTTGAAGCTCTAATTGCAGATAAGAGAATTTCATCAAGTATATGTTTTGGAATCTTTTTATCAAGATACTTTCTAATTGAACGATGTTCGAATATTTCATTTATCATAATTCAAATTTTTGAGCAAAAATAAAAAAAAAAGGGTAGTTAAAAAATTCAACTACCCACAATAATTACATTGATTATATTTTTATCCCATATTGGATATTTTTTCCAACATCTTGATATCGAGCACTTTTATTCGTCTTCCTTCAATAGCAATCACTCTTTCACCTGCAAAAGTTGATAAAGTTCTTATTGCATTACTAGTTGTCATATTGCTTAAACTTGCAATATCCTCTCTGGATAAAAGTGCTTTTATTGTAGCTCCATCTTCATAATATCCATAAGTTTCTATTAAAAACAATAATGACTCAGCAAGTCTTCCTCTTATATGCTTTTGAGTTAAGCTAACAGTTCTCATATTTGATATTCCAAGTTCAGCTGCAAGAGATTTTAAAATACCAAATGTAAAGTTTGGATCATTTTTCATGACAGAAAACAAAACATTTTTTTCAATTGTACACGCAACTGAGTTTTCTATGGCTACCGCCGAAGCATGATAATTTTCACCTGCGAATAAAGCCCTATATCCTATAAAACCTCCAGGTCTTGATAATCGGATAATTTGATCTCTACCACCGGCTCCTTCTTTAAAAATCTTTACTTTTCCTTCTGATAAACAAATTAGTCCCGAAGGTTTGGTATTTTCGAGAAAAACTAATTCTCCTTTTTTATAAGTCCTACATTCAGTATTTTTTATTAATAAATCTTTATCTTCTTTTGACAACTTAAAAAATAATGAATCGGCAGCATTAAACAATAATTCCTTAAAACTGGTTTCTGTCTTCATGTCTGTTTTTTTTGCAAATTTAAAAATTTTAGCTGTCAAAATAAAGAAATGTTAAAATTTTTAACATTTTTTCAATCATTTATGTTTTTTTTGTATCTTGCAAAAAATTAAAACAACTAATTATTTATTAACTAAAATTACATTTATTATGAGAAAATTTACAATTTTATTAGTAATGGCATTGATTTCGTCGTTCGTTTTCGGACAATCAATGATGGAAAAGAAAACGAGATCTATTCCTGTTAAAGGTGGCGACATGAGAAACGACTCAAAAGCTACAGTTATTTGGTCAAATGATTTCAGTAATGCTACTGAATGGACAATGGAGTATGATACTGAAAACCCTAATGACGGACCATGGGTTATTGGAACCACCGGACCTGCAGGTTACTATTCAGCAGGGATGGGAGCTATTGAATCTACAACTGCTGCAAACGGTTTTGCAATGTATGACTCTGATGGTATAGGTGTTAGCACGACCTCTCAGGATTCAAAGATGGTTTATAACGGAACCATTGATTGCTCAGCCTACACAAAAGTTGCTGTTTCTTTTGAGTCTTATTACAGAAAATTTCATGGTACTCCTTACCTTGAAATCAGTGTTAACGGAACAGATTGGACTCAATTTGAAGTACACACAGATATTGATATTAATTCTGCTTCAGGAAACCCAACATTAGTAATGGTAAATATATCTGCTGTTGCAGCAGGTCAATCAACAGTTTATCTACGTTTTAGATATATTGGTGAATGGGACTATGCCTGGATGGTTGATGATATTTCAATGTTCGAAGCTCCTGATTATGACGTAGCTTTACAACAAGCAAGAGTAAACTTTTGGCCGGAATACATTAATTATGGCTATAGCGGATTTTATGGTTTAGTACCTCAAGAACAAATAAATGGAGTAGGCGCTCCGGTATTTTTCTCAGGTATTATTAAAAACTATGGATCACAGACCGTAACTCCTATTTTAACAGCTACTGTTCAAGATGGTGACGCAAATGAACTTTATACAATTGATGCAACTTTCGAAGCTCCAATTGCAGTTGAAGAATTTGACACAGTTTCGACAAGTACAGAAGACGTATATTTCTTCGATCCTGCTGAGGTTGGTGAATATCACTTTTTACTTAGTGCAAGTATTGATGGACAAACTGATGAAAACACTGCTAATAACAATCTTGAATATGTTACATGGTTAACCAACAACGAATATGCTCATGATCAGGGAAATGTTACCGGAAGCTGGAGTACCTGTAATTATACAGACGGTTGTAATGATGGTGATATAATTGGTGTTACTTTTCCATTCTTTGTTTCAACTCAATTTAACAGTATTGATTTTTATGTTTCATCGATGACTGAAGTTGGAACAGGATATGTAGCAAAAATAATGATTTGGGACGAAGGCTCATCGGGTTGGGCTGAAGTTTCTTCAAGCACATATTATTCTATTGATTCTGAAGAAGAGGTTGGTGTAATGCATTCTGTTCCAATGATTGATAATTATTATATTGAAGTTCCTGAAGGCGACTTTGTCGAGCTACTTGCTGCTGTAGAGTTCTACACTAATTCTGGTGCAAACGAATGGAGATTTGGTATTGATGGTACAGTTCCTACATCAGGTTGGGAAACATGGATGTATTTCATGGGTGATCAGTGGTATTACTATGGTGGAACTCATGTTCCAATTATCCGTATGAATGTTGGAGAACCAAGTGCTGTAAATAACATTTCTGCTAATGCTGATGTTACTATCTATCCAAATCCTACAGATGGAACTATAAGTATTGGTAACGTTGAAAACGCAACTATCGAAGTTATTAACTTAATGGGACAGGTTATAAAAACCGTAAACAGCTCATTCGAAGTTAATAATATTGACCTTTCAAACTTTGCAAACGGAACTTATTTTGTAAGAGTTGTTAAAGGAAACAATGTTTCTACTTCTAAAATAAATCTTGTAAAATAATACTATTTTCATAACTTTAATTTATAAGAGGCTGTCTAAAAATATTTAGACAGCCTCTTTCTTTTTTAATATACTAAACGAAATGTTTTAAAATCAATTATTTTTCAACCTATTTTTAATATAATACCCTATTCCTATTAGTAAAACTAAAGCAGAAATTACAACCGACATACGGGCTAAATAATCCCCATTCTTAACATAAAAAGTAATTTTATCATTAGCATTTAAATATCCCCTAATTGCTCCTGAATGCCACCATTCTAGCGACCTAACAATATCTCCTTTTTGATTTATAATACAACTTATACCAGTATTTGCACTTCTAGCTATACTTCTACGTGTTTCAATTGCTCTTAATCTTGATAAATTCAAATGTTGCTTATAACCCGGAGTATTTCCCCACCATCCGTCATTAGTAATTAAAAATAAAACATCAGCACCTTTAAGTACAAATTCAGAAATAAATTGCCCATAAACAGACTCATAACATACGGGTACTCCTATACTTAAATTTAATCTTTGATTTTTGAAAACTTCTCTTTCTTTCTGTGTTCCATGGCTGCCAGTCATGCCTCCTAAATCAAGCATTAAATCTTTCAAAAACCAAAATAATTTAGGATAGGGCAACATTTCAATACCGGGCACAAGCTTACTTTTATGATAAATACCTACATTTAGTGATGTGTCAATTTGTAAAGATGTATTAAAAATATCGAAATAATTCCCACTGTTTCCGGATTCCACTGCAGTTTCAGTCTTATCTTTACCTCCCGGATATTTCTTCAACGTATTCGCACCAATAATGAATTTAGCTTGAGGATTATCTTCTAAAAATTCTCTTATAAACTTTATGTAGTTATTATTACAGATATCATTTTCCCAAACACCGTAAGTAATAGCCGTTTCCGGAGCAATAAAATAATCAACTTCATTATCACTATATAGTTCTGCAATTTCAATAATTTTATCCAACTGACTCTGAACAGGAACTGAAAACTTTTCATTATAAGGATCAATGTTTGGTTGAATTATAACAACTTCAACAGGATTACTTATCTCTTCATATGTGTGATATTTAATAAACGAGTATCCAAGAGGCACAATTAAAAAAATAAAGAGAATACCGTATAATTTCAATAATAATCTTTTCTCTTTCTTTTCTATAATTGATTTTAATAATTCATAAATCAAAACATTAACAATTAAAATCCAAACCGAACCACCCAAATGTCCTGTAAATTCATACCACTGAATTAGACTTACATTATCAGCAAAAGCATTCCCTAACACTAACCAGGGCCAAGAAATCTGAGAATTCATAAACAAATATTCAAATGCCACCCAGTTTGTTACAAATACCATCAATCCAATACGTCTTCCCAACAATTCGAATGTCCTGAAGCTTAAAAACATAACCCCGGCCATTAATATTGAATAAATAAGAATTACTGCAATTGCTCCCGGAATTGTAGCTTTGTAAATCCAATATGTTGAAATAGTATTCCAAATGACGAAACTAATAAGACAGTATAAAGAAAATTCTGAAGCTTTACTTCTTTTTCTGATATCAAGCTGCTTATCCAAAATAAAAAGAATGGGTACAAAAGCAAAAAGCATTACCCATCCCAAGCCAAGCAAAAGCCATCCTACACTTAACAGAAATCCTGAAATCACGCTTAAGCTAAGCTTATAGTTTAAAATTTTTACCATTATCTTAAACGTGGATTTCTATTGACAAGATAAACACTTCCAATAACAACAACTGTCGCAATAATTTGATTAAAATTAAGTCTTTCTCCGTCAATAATTCCCCAAAAAATAGCAAATACCGGAATAATATAAGTTACAGATGATGCAAACATTGCTCCTGCATTTGTTATGATGTGATTTGAAATCGAAACGGCTACCGCAGAACCTAATAAACCAAGCAAAACAACACAAAACAGATCAAAATATAAAGTATTGCTTGATACTGCCAAACTAAAATCAGAGAATATTAGAATACCGCCACTTATGGGTCCAATAAATAAAAATGCAAGTGAGGCAATCTCAAGACCATTTAGATTTTTAAGAAATATATTTATCTGATTAATATTAACGGAATATAATACTGTCGCCAAAACAATGTAAAGCGCATAATAATTCATTTGTCCAAAAATAAAAAGATTATCTTTTGTCACCAGCATTGCTGCCCCAACTAATCCCAAAATCACACCCAATACCTGCGATATTCCAGTTTTCTTTTTAAAAAATGCTATACCTACAATTAGTACAAAAACAGGTACTAAAGAATTTAATACTCCTGCAATATTACTATCAACTTTTGTTTGACCCAGTGGAAAAAGCCAGGAAGGTATCAAATTCCCAATCCATGCAACAATAAGAATAGGTAAAATGTTCTTTTTATTTAATTTCCTTAAATTCCTTATACTGAAAGGCAACAAAAAAACAAATGCACTTAGCATTCGAATTGATGAAACTTGCCAAAAATTAAAACTTTTTAATCCTTGTTTCATAAGGATATAAGATCCTCCCCAAATTAATGCTAGAAGTACTAAAAAAATCCAAGATTTTATATTTTTAATGTCCATTAATTTTTATGGTATAAAAATTGAATGTCAAAGCTAAAAATTTTTTAGATATAAGTTATAATTTTGTAAATTAGTTTGTCGAGAAAATGTCAATAATGAAAAAAGTAATCATAATACTAATAATAGTTGGATGCACGATAAAAGCTGAAGATGTTTCTGCACAAATATTTAAACTACCTAAATATTATCGTCAAAGTCTTAATGTTGACAGTTTGGTAAAAAATACTCCGGATGGGTTAATATTCTACCCTGAAGTAATTGTATATCCTCACAAATCTCCAAAAACTAAAAGAGAACAAAAACAATATGACAAACTTGTCAGGAATTTTCTCAAAGTTTATCCTTATGCACTTGAATTAGCAAAGACATACAAAAACATAGACGACACCTTGGCAATGTTTTCAAGCGACAAAAAAAGAGAACTATATTTAAAAAAACGCGAACAACAGATTATGCAGCACTACAAACCTATATTATCGCGTTTTACATTATCACAAGGAGTGTTACTTGTAAAATTAATGGATAGAGAAAGTGGTAGTACAGCTTACGAAATTGTTAATGAATTGAAAGGATCTGTTACAGCATTTTTCTGGCAAAGTTTTGCTTTAATGTTCGGGAACAGTCTTAGAGCAGAATACGACAGCAATGGTGATGACAAAGAAATAGAATACCTTGTTAAAAGATATCGGGATAAAACTTTATAGATTCAAAATTCTATTTGTTTTTCTATTTATTTTACTATTTTTGAGAAAACCAATATGAAAAACAATGCTTGTAAAAAATCAAAAATGTTATGTTTGCGGTGCAAATAAAGTAACCAAATCAAAATCAATGTATGTATATTGTGATTACTGTGGTTCGTGGATGGGCTACGACATGCAGGCAGCATGGCAGGAAAGCATGAATGTATGGACAAATAATTCTGATAATGCAGAGCTTAAAAAACAGTATAACGATTTATGTATTAAATTGGCAGAAGTAAAAAAAGATCGCAACAAAGAAATATTTATTGATACACAAATACAAATACACAAACTTGAATTTGACATATACCCTGAGAGATTTGGACCAAAGGGTAAACAAAAAGCCTTTAGGGAGAAATATTTGCAATTTTATTCTGAAATGTATAATGAAACTATCAATGAAGATTATTTTATCAGATTAGAAAAATATTCTCTAATTGATAGTTCGAAATTGAAATATACAGTCGAAAACGGAAGGTTAAAATATGATATTAATGATGATTTTTTTAAATTTTTTGAAGAAAATCTCAATATTATAAAAGAAGGTTTTGAAGACTGGGACTCATTCGAATCAGTAAAAAATCACCCTGAAGGAGAAGTTGTATTAAATAAAGATTTCATGTTCAAGAACTCGGTCTATTTAATGCTTCAAATTTATAATAATAATGAAGTTGAAGCTTTAGTTAAACACTTCGGACTTGAAAATAGTTTCGTGGAAATACCGGATGTGACTTTGACTGAGATATCATGTAAGACATGCAATACAAAGTTGAATGTTCCCGAAAATTCTGATTCTGTTGTATGTGAAAATTGTGGCTGTGTAAATCTGGTGCAAACCGGAATGCTTAGATGTCTTAATTGCTCAGCATCATATAACCCAGTTGAATCCAAAGCTTGTCCTTATTGCGGAAGTATGCCTGATATTCCAAAAGGTGCCGGAGAAATTCTGGAAAGCAAATATAAAGAAGCTGCTAATAACAACATGCAATCCGTCATTTCAAATCCTAATAACGAAAAGACAAAAGGAAAGAAAAGTTTTTGGTCAAAACTTTTTGGAAACTAACATAATTATTTAAAAGAATCTTCAATAACTAAAGTTAAAATTTCAGCCATCGTTTTACCAATAGTTCTAATTTGCTTTGGAACAATACTTTCTGCACTCATACCCGGAATAGAATTCAGCTCAAGAAAATATGGTTTGCCATTTTTAATAATATAATCTATTCTAACTATACCTTTACAACTTAATAAATCATAAATCATTGAACTATACTTCTGTACAAGCATTGTTTCTTTGTCAGATATTCTTGCAGGAGTTATTTCCTGCGTTAACGTAGGATCGTATTTAGCCTGAGTATCAAAATAATCGTTAACTGTAACTATTTCTGTAACTGGGAAAACCAATTCCATATTAGAAGTTTTTAATACTCCACAAGATACTTCTGTACCTTCAATAAATTCCTCAGCAATTACAACATTATCTTCTAGAGCAGCAAGATTAACCGCATCAATTAATTTATCTTTTTCATAGACTTTCGTTACCCCATAACTCGAACCTGCAGTATTTGGCTTAACAAAGCAGGGCAATCCTGTTCGTTCAATTACTTCATCTACTGAAAAAATTTCGCCATTGACCAATGCTACAGATTTTGCAAGATTAATGCCTGTATTTTCAAGCATTTTTTTACAAGCATTTTTATTAAAACTTACCGATGATGAAAAGACATTGCAGGCAGAATACGGAATCTTTAAGATATCCAGCCAACCCTGAATTTTTCCATCCTCGCCAGGAGAACCGTGCAATGCGATATATGCGTAATCAAATTTAATAACCTTACCATTAATAATAATTGTAAAATCATTCATGTTTACCTGGTATCTTTCATTTTCAAAAAGGTAGAACATTCCGTCCGGATTTACTTCAATCAGAAAAGCATTGTATAATTTTCTATCCAAACTGCTCAGTATTTGATTTCCTGAATTAAGACTTATATGTCTCTCCGAGGTGTATCCTCCTGCTAAAACGGCTATATTTCTCATATTATTATTACTTTTTTCTAATTTTTAACTTTTGTCCAATTTTTAAACCTGATGGATCACTAATTCCATTAAGTTTCATTATATCATCTGCTGAAATACCGGGATATTTCAATGATATCCCATAAGGACTATCACCTGCTTTTACAGTATAATACTCATAAGCGGGATCTAAAGGTTCTTCTTTAGGAGTATTTGTTACCGGATTGATCCCAATCATTCTCTGTTTTTCTTCAAATGATAAATTATTAACTAATTTATATTTTGATTCAAGAGCTGTTGGTACGTATATCTTTAAAACTTGACCGACAACAATACTGTTGCTATACATGCCATTCCACGCTTTCAGTTGTGCAATATCAATTCCATACCATGAAGCAATAAGTCCTACTGCATCACCTGACTTCACAGTATAATTTAATGCAATTGTCCCGGCAGGTTGTTCAGCAACACAAACTGTTTCTACATATTTTTCATCCGGTTTATATGTGAATTTTTCGGGATTAAAGAATACTGAATCATTAAAATTATAAATAGAATCTTCCAACTCTATAAATTTGCTAATGTATTGCCTTCTCATTTTTAAAGGATAGGCTTTATTTTTTGCAGGGACAATATCAAGTTTATATTGAGGATTAAGTTCCCTGGTTTGCTCAACCGGTATTCCTAAAACAGAATCTAATTGAGCAAAATGTAGCTCTTGAGTAATCATAACTGTATCAACATCATCAAAAAAGTCTATCTTCTCTGGCTTAAATCCATGCGAATCTGCATAAGTAAATAAATACACAATAGCAATAAAACCAGGCACATAATTTCTTGTTTCATTTGGTAAATATGGATATAGATCCCAGTAGTTTGCTGTTCCACCAGCACGTCTGATTGCATTATTAATCGTCCCGGGACCTGCATTATAGGCTGCCAAAGCCAATGTCCATTCACCATAGGTTTCATACAAGCTCTTTAAATAACGACAGGCAGCATCTGTAGATTTTTCGGGATCCATTCTTTCATCAACATAAGAATTAATCTCAAGCCCCATACCTTGTCCTGTTTTGTACATAAACTGCCATAACCCGACAGCTCCACTAGGCGATTTTGCCCTTGGATTTAGTGCCGATTCAATTATAGGTAAATATTTAAGTTCTAAAGGAATCCCATAAGCGTCAAGTTTTTCTTCAAACATTGGAAAATATTGATAAGACAGTCCTAAAAATTTTGGAGCTATCCATCTTCCGTTTTTAACATATCTGTCAATATAATTTTGAACATTTTTGTTGTATGCTACATCTATTGGTGTGACAATTTTCTTGATCCTTTCACAGTAAACAGAGTCAGACAAATCTGTATTAAAAGCATATCTGTCAGAAGGTATTAAATAAGTGATGGTATCACGACCCGTATAATAATACCATGATAAAAGCAAACTGTCAAGATGATCAGCCATGGTATAGCCATCATTTTTTTTAACAAAAATAGAATCATTGTCGGCAATCAAGTGACCAAATCCGTACATCATAACGATAATCAGCAAAAAAAACTTCCTGAATTTCATAGATTAAAATTTAATTTTACAATTTATTCCAATTACAGGAGTTCGCATATAAACTTGATTAAAATCAGAAGGGCTTATTTTTAGAGAAAGATCATCACTTATATCGAAATCAAACAAGTTTGCGTCAACGTTAGCATCAACAATTTGCAAGGCATAAAAAACAAGAGCTCCAATCAAACACAAATCTCGCTGTTTTCTGAATCTATCCATACTATTTATTAATGCTTGATCATTATATATTTGAGTACCATCACCTAAAGTAAATTCATCTACTCCTCCATCATGACGAATTATGTAAGCATTTTTGTACCTTGTAAATTCTGCCTGATTATCAAATGCCAAGTATGAGAAAGCACCAATACCAACATAAACTACAGGCATTTTCCAATATTTTTTATTATATGCTTGACCCAAACCGGGAAGTACAGCAGATAATATTGTTGCTTTTCTTGGTGAATGTATTTTATCGATCTCTTGTTTATCGTTATTTTGCGAAAAGCCTGATATTGATATCAGAATGGATATAGAACAAAACAATATTTTCCTTAATATACTCAAACTATACATTTATTTTATCCAAAATTGCAATAATTCTCTCTAGGTCTCCATCATTTTTAAATGGAATTACAATTTTACCTTTTCCTTTTGCAGATCTTCTAAAATCTACATTTGTTGCAAAGCAAGTCGAAAGATGTTTCTGCAATTGAAGATAATCTTCAGCGGTAGCAAATACTTTTTTCTTCAGAAGTTTTTTATCAACAGAACCATCACTGTTCAATTCACGCACAATGTCTTCTACTCTTCTAACAGAAAAATCATATTTTAGAATCTGGTCATAAATCATCAACTGAGTGTCTTCATCTTTTAGAGCTAACAAAGCGCGAGCATGCCCCATAGATATTTTTTCGCTGCGTAGTCCTAATTGAATTTTAGCTGGTAAATTCAATAATCTGATATAATTTGAGACTGTAGATCTTTTTTTACCTACTCTTTGGCTTAACACATCCTGTGTAAGCTTACATTCGTCAATTAATCTCTGATAACTGATAGCAACTTCGATAGAATTAAGATCTTCTCTCTGAATATTCTCGACCAATGCCATTTCAAGCATACCTTGATCATCGGCAATTCGAATATAAGCTGAAATTTTATTCAAACCAGCGATTTTTGCTGCTCTTAATCTCCTTTCACCTGAGATTAGTTGGTATTTTCCATTTTCAAGAATTCTGACTGTTATAGGTTGTATCAAACCTAATTCTTTTATCGAATCGGCCAATTCTTGCAGAGTTTCCTCATCAAATGTTGAACGCGGTTGATACGGATTTGCTTCAATATAATTTATATCTATTTCATTGGGTTCTTTTTGCTTACCCGTCTGTAACGCCGATGATGTATCTATAAGTGCATCAAGCCCTCTACCCAAAGCATTTTTCTTTGCCATAATTAAATTATAATTTTTTCTTCTTCGTTTAATTTAGTCATTTTATTTCTCTGCAAAAGTTCTCTAGCAAGATTTAAATAGTTTGCTGCACCTTTTGATGTTACATCATAATCAAAAATTGTTTGTCCAAAACTAGGAGCTTCACCTAATTTTACATTACGATGAACAACAGTTTCAAACACCATCGTATCAAAATGTTTTCTTACCTCTTCAAGAATTTGGTCCGACAATCTCAATCGAGAGTCATACATAGTCATTACAAATCCTTCTATATCCAAATCAGGATTAAGATGTCCCTGAACAATTCTAATTGTATTAAGTAATTTACCTAAGCCTTCAAGTGCAAAAAATTCGCATTGAACAGGAATTAATACTGAATCAGATGCAGTAAGTGCGTTAACAACAATCAATCCCAGCGAAGGAGAACAATCAATTAATACAAAATCATACTCGTCTTTAAGTTTTTCCAGTACAAGTTTTAGAACTTTTTCTCTATTCGGCAGCTCTAGCATTTCAATTTCGGCTCCAACAAGATCTATATGACTAGGTAATATAAACAATCCCGGGATATTACATGATAAAACCACATTTCGAGGATCTTCATCTCTAATTAATGTTTCGTATAATCCGGTACGTATATTTCTGACATCAAAACCTAATCCGGAAGTCGCATTTGCCTGTGGATCAGCATCCACTATCAAAACTTTATATTCCAATACCGCCAGACTTGCAGCAAGATTTATTGCTGTAGTTGTCTTTCCAACTCCTCCTTTTTGATTAGCTAATGTTATTATTTTTCCCATCTATTACGTATTAAATTTTGCAAGTCAAAATTACAACTAATCGAGCAATTTTTTTTGCTCTTAAATGCTTTTTATCAACATTATTAACAATAATTATTAAATATCGAAATATTTATCTGATTATCAAATAATTACAAATGTTAATTGTTGATATTTTCAAGACTATTTATTAGATCATCAATATTATTTATTTCCTTTGGCAGTATGAAATCAGAATATTTTTCAACAAACTCATAAATCTCCAATCTGTTGTATATATTATGCTTATTATCTGTTTTAATTTTCAAATGACTATCTTGTGCAACTAGAAAATATCCATGAAAAAATTTACCTGCGGTTTTGCATGCACAAGTTTTAAACTGAAATTTTGTTTCAGCTAACTTAATGGTATCTCCTGCTAGAACTTTTCCAAAACTCCATGATTCCATTCCATAATTTTCTTCATCAAAATACATACTAACAAAAGCAAAATCTTTTCCTGAGATTAATTTAACATCTTCGGGAATTAGAATTTCTTTTTTGCCTGATGTGTGATCTGATTGGGCTCTAATGAATGTATAATAAGATCCTTTTTTTGCAACAATCTGAGTACTTTTTGAATATCCATCCGAATATATTACATAAGCATCCTGCCAATTCTTATTTGTTGAACAAGCGTTTATATAAACTGAGAAAACAATAACACTAAAAATCTTCAAATAATTCTTCATCTTCATCAAAATCAGAACCATATTCCTCTAATAGTGAGTTTTCCAAATACAGCATTTTAAGAACAGCTATAGCAGCTTCTTCTCCTTTATTGCCATGTTTCCCTCCTGCCCTTTCGATTGCTTGCTGCATGTTATTTGTTGTTAATACTCCAAAAGAAATTGGGACATCTAAATCAATATTTAGTTTCATAATACCATCAGCAACTGCAGAACAAATAAAATCGAAATGTCTGGTTTCTCCCTGAATAACACAACCCAAACAAATAACCGCGTCAACCAAAGCATAATCTATCAGATACTTTGCCCCAAGTACCAACTCAAAACTACCCGGAACATATTTTTTTACAATATCTTCTTGAGAAAATTTATATTTTTTTAAAGTCTTTATTGCTGCATCAGCAAGTTTATCAGTGATTTCAGTATTCCATTCAGAAACTACGATACCTATTTTATATCTTTTCTTTATTTGGTTTTGAATTCCAGATTCCGGATATTCAGATAAATTTTTTAACGAACTTGCCATAATATTAAAAAAACGGGGCTTTAAGCCCCTATATAAATTTTGTAATCCTGAATTTTATAATTTCATCTCCACTCTTTTGATATATTTTTCAATTTCTTGTTGTTGAGGAGTTTCATAATATTCTTTATCAATTCTTTGATATAATTCCAAAGCCTGTTTGTTATCGCCTAAAAGTTCACAAGTACGTCCGGCTTTCATTAAAAAAATCGGAGATAGAAACTCGTTATCAGCTTTTTCGGCAGCTTTTAGATAATACTCTAAAGCATCATCCATATTCCCCAATTCCATATTTGCATCACCAATCAAACAAACTGCCATTGCTCCAACCATTGGATCTTTACTTTTAAAATCTTCGAGCATGTCAATTGCTGCTTCAAAATCACCCAATCTCATGTAACAAACACCAGCGTAGTATTTTGCTGCATTACCCATCGGAGTTCTTCCATAATTATCAATAATTTCCAGAAAACCCGGATAAGCCCAATCTCCGTTTAAAGCAAGATTAAACGAATCTCTTTCAAAATAAAACTCTGCTTTATAAGCTTCCGACCATGCTTCCTGGATACGTGGTTCTCTAATTAACTTAAAATATCCAATAACCAGTAAAACTAAAACCAAAACTCCACCCAAACCATACATAAAAGCTTTCTGGTTCGTTTCAATAAAATTCTCAGCTCGACTTAAAGCAGACTCTACCGATTTAAAACTATCATTCTCCGGTACATTTTTTTTATTTTTTGCCATAGTCTATTAAATTTCCAAATTAAGGCTGCAAATTTAAATCATTTAATTGAATTATATTATAAAATAAGCTTATTTTTTAAAAAATTATTATTATTCAAAATCCAAATTCACAATAACAAGATAAGATATCATCATCTCAGTGTAAATTACGAATTAATAATGTTGTAAATTTTTATAGTTTTGCAACAAAAATAAACTGATGTACTTAAAGAATCTTTCACTGATAAATTTTAAGAATTTTGAAAATTTTGACATAGATTTTTGCCCTAAAATAAATTGTTTCACAGGGGATAATGGTACAGGGAAAACAAATATTTTAGATAGTATCCATTATTTATCTTTTTGTAAAAGCTTTTTAAATTTTAGCGATCGTCAAAATATAAGGACAGGAGAGGATTTTTTTGTTATACAGGGCGATTTCAACCTTTTTGACAAAACAGAAGCCATTTATTGCGGACTGCATACAAACAAAAGAAAATCTTTTCGCAGAAATGGTGTTGAGTATCAAAAACTTTCCGAACATATTGGTTTGTTACCGGTAGTTTACACGAATCCTTATGATTCAAATCTTATACATGAAGGTAGCGAATTTCGTAGAAAGTTCTCCGATTCGGTAATTTCACAGTTTGATCATATTTATCTTAATAATCTGATTAATTACAATCGCATACTTGAGCAGCGAAACAATATGTTAAAAAATGTTCAGAAAGGAGCAAAGCTTGACAAAGACGAAGTTGAAGTCTGGAATATACAACTTTCTGAAACAGGAAAAAAAATTTATAATTCCAGGAACACTTTTGCTCAAGAAATAATTGAAATTTTTCAAAACTATTATAGCTTGATTTCAGACAATAAAGAAAATGTTCAGTTTATCTATCAATCTCAACTTCACGATGATGAGCCTCAAATACTTTTGGAAAGAAATATTGATAAAGATATTATTCTCGGATTTACATCTTCAGGAATTCATAAAGATGATTTCGATTTCAGAATAAACAATTTACCAATAAAGAGATATGGCTCACAAGGTCAGCAAAAAACTTTTATTATAAGTCTTAAATTTGCATGGTTTGGGTATATTAAACAAAAAATAAACATGGCACCGATATTGCTTCTCGATGACATCTTTGACAAACTGGATAAAAAGCGAGTAAAAGTTATAACAAAACTTGTTTCACAAAATGATTTTGGACAAATTTTCATAACCGACACCAGCTATTCCAGAATGCCGGATATATTAAAAAATTTGCAAATTGACTATAAAATATTAAATTTGTCAACAAATGAAATAACAGTTAATGAAGTTAAAAATTAATTTAATTTGAAACAATTGTACATTATTTTAAATTTTACGAATATGAAAAAAGCTGTTTTAATTATTTCAACAATTCTTCTGATAAGTTGTGGAAACTTAATTTCTCAAAATCTCAGGTCAGAATACACACAAAAAATTGTTGGGACATGGAAAGTAGATTCTTTGGAAATAGGTAGTTTTAATTTAAGCCCTCAGTACGAAGAAATTGTAAGACAAAAAATGCCTGAGATAATTGCTATGACAGAAGTAAAATTCATGTCTAACAAAAAGTATTACAAACAAGGCTTTGAAGGAACAACTGAAGGTCATTGGGATATATCAAAAGACGGTCAATACATTATTGTAAAAAGCGATGGAAGTTCTGAAGTCTCTCGAACAAAGATTATATCATTGACGAACGATAAACTTATTATGGCTCCTGATGATGAGAATTCTGTTAATTCAAAGGCTTATTTATACAAAGTACAATAATGAATATGACAGATAGATCTCTTGTAATAGCGGTAGATTTTGATGGGACTATAGTTGAACACAAATATCCTGAAATTGGACCAGTTATTCCGGGATCCTTTGAAGTGCTGCGAGAACTTCAAGAACAAGGTCACAAACTTATTCTTTGGACTGTACGCGATGGCATTGATCTTAAAAATGCTGTTGATTTTTGTCTCGAAAATGGACTGATGTTTCATGCTGTTAACGAGTCTCACCCTAACGAAGAATTCAACAAATATATAAGTCGTAAAATCAATGCTGATATTTTTATTGATGACAGAAATATTGGAGGATTTATTGGTTGGGATAATATCAGACAAATTCTCTTACCTGATTCTCAGCAAAATATTTCAGAAGGAACAAATGATACAGAAACTAAAAAGAGTTTCTTTCAAAAGCTTTTCGGGAAATAAAGACAATCGTTTTATTTCAATAGATTTTTAATTAAAATATAGATGATATTATTGTCCTTATTTATTTTTACCATTTTTTGACATACTTTTTTTATACTTTTGCAGTTTATATTAGTTGATGAAAATTTCTGTCATAATAGTAAATTATAATGTTAAACACTTTTTGGAACAATGTTTAAACTCCGTATTAGAGTCTGCGAAACATTGTGAAACAGAAATTTTTGTTGTAGATAACAATTCCGTTGACGGATCATGTGCAATGGTTAAGAAAAAATTTCCTCAAGTTAAACTAATAGAAAACAAAAACAACTTTGGATTTTCTTATGCTAATAATCAAGCAATAAAGAAATCTGTTGGAGAATATGTGCTATTATTAAACCCCGATACTGTAATTGAGGAAAAGACCTTATTGACCGTAAGCAACTTTATGGATTCGCACCCGGATGCCGGATGTCTTGGAGTAAAAATGATTGACGGTAAAGGGCGGTTTTTACCCGAGTCAAAACGAGGACTACCAACTCCAAAAGTGGCATTTTATAAAATTTTCGGACTTTCACGCATATTTCCAAAATCTGCAAAATTCGGACAATACCATCTCAGCTATTTGGATAAAGAAAAAATACATGTCGTAGATGTGATTGCTGGAGCGTTTATGCTATTACGCAAAGAAACATTAAATAAAACCGGATTACTTGACGAAACCTTTTTCATGTATGGAGAAGATATAGACATTTCGTATCGAATTAGTCTTGCCGGATACAAAAATTATTATCTACCTGAGACAACAATTATTCATTATAAAGGAGAAAGCACAAAAAAAAGTAGCATCAATTATGTATTAGTATTTTATAATGCAATGATAATTTTTGCTAAAAAACACTTCTCCAAACGTAATGCAGGAGCTTTTATAACTTTAATCAAATTCGCTATTTATATTAGAGCGGCATTAGCAATATTTTATAGATTCGTAAGAAATCTAATTACGCCATTCTTTGATGCTTTAATTATCTTATGTGGTTTTTTATTTATAACACCTATTTGGTCAAATTACAAATTCGGAATTGAAGACGCATATCCACAAGATGTGTATTATTATGCATTGTCAGGCTATATTATAGTTTGGTTATTATCTCTTATGTTTCTTGGTGGTTATGATAAGCCTGTTAAATTGATAAACGTATTTAAAGGATTGCTTTCAGGAACACTAATTATACTTATCTTTTACTCATTATTACCTGTACATTTGAGATTTTCAAGGGCTGTAATACTTTTAGGTTCGGCTTGGGCAACTTTATTGATTCCTGTTTTCAGGCTTGCACTACACTATACCGGAAGAAATGCATTCAGAATAAGTTTACCCGGCAAAAAACGTGTCGCTATAGTCGGTTCAAAAAAAGAAAGCAACGAATTAGTTAAACTTCTAAATAATAATAACCCTAAAATCAAAATCAGTGCTTTTGTAAATCCCGGCAAAGACAGTTCTGACAGTTTCTTTGCAGGAGATTTGTCACAACTTGACGAAATAATTAAAATTAATAAAATTGATGAAATAATTTTTTGTGCTAAAAACCTACAATCACAGCAAATTATACAAACAATGCTACAACTCAATAATCCCCGCATGGATTATAAAATTGCCAGCCCTGATGGATTTTCAGTAATTGGCAGCAACTCTATTAACACAACCGGTGAATTATACAATATTGATATTAATAGCATTGCCAAACCCGAAAACCAAAGGAACAAGAGAATGCTGGATTTCTTATTTTCAATACTATTTATTATCTTCAGTCCTATTCTGATATTTTTTATCAAAAATCCCGGCAAAATGATTAAAAATGTTTTAATGGTTTTAACAGGGTTAAAAACTTTTATTGCTTATTGCGAATACGATGGCATTGATACAAGTATGTTACCAAAAATCAGGAAAGGTATATTTTCACCTGTAAGTTTATTAAAAAAATCTGAAATATCTATTGCTGTTGCAGAGCGATTAAATGTCATGTATGCAAAAGATTATAAACTCATGCAAGATTTTACAATTATTTTGAAATCATGGAGAAAATTGGGAAAATACTAGAAAATGATACTATCATTTTAAGAAAACCAGAACCTGAAGATCTTGAATTTTTATTCAGTCTCGAGAACAATCCCGATTACTGGTTTATTAGTGACACTCGAACTCCTTTTTCGAAATGGCAAATAAGACAACACATAAAAAACAGTATTTACGATATCTATACTAATAAGGAGCTAAGGCTTATAATCGAACAAAAATCGGATACTAAACAAATCGGGATAATTGATCTCTTTGACTTTGATCCAATTCACAGCAGAGCGGGAGTCGGGATTTTAATAAATAAGGAATTCCAAAATAAAACTTATGCTTCACAAGCATTATCGCTGATAATATATTATTCTGCAAAAGTTTTAAAACTAAATCAAATTTGGTGTAATATTGATTATGATAATATCGTTAGTATTAAACTGTTTACAAAAATGGGGTTTGTAAATTGTGGGCATTTAAAAGGATGGAAAAACAATGGCAATTCGTTTTCAGATGTACTGATATTTCAACTTTTTAATAATATTAAATAAAACGATTAATAATAACCATGTAAAAATATGAAAAAGCTAAAAATCTCTTTTTTATCGCTTAAAGCAACAATTTTAATAAGCATTTTATCTGTGTTGGGATTTACTTCATGTGATGGAGGGGATGTTCAACCTGAATATGGAGTACCTACTGTTAGGGCTAAATCCATAAAAACACAACAAGAAAAAAATGATATGATTATTAAAAAAGATATTGAGACTTTTGATACTGCACAACCGGAAATTTAGTCTAATCTTTGATTAAATCATTGAAGTTTTTTATTTCATCAAAGAATTTAATCCCTCCATCTCTATCGCATTCACCCATAACAATTGTCAATCCGTTTGTTATGAAGAAAAAAGGAGCTCCGATTTTATAATTATAATTCCAGATTTGATCAAAAACTTCCTGTTTTAAATTGACTGAAGGAGCTTTACATTCGATTATCATTAATGGTTTAAATTCCTTGTTATAAATCAACGCATCAAATCTGTACTTACGTCCTGCCAGCGATAATGATTTTTCAACAGAGACTAAATTAACAGGGAAACTAAATTCAGATACCAAAAATTTTAACAAATTCTGTCGCACCCATTCCTCCGGAGTACAAACAATCCAGCATTTGCGAAATTCATCAAAAATCAAATTTTTACCACTCTCTGATTTCAGCTTAAATTCATAAGTTTTAAAGCCAAGTTTATTAAATGGATTACTCATCCTTAAATCTGACCATTAAATAATCCATACAAGCTACATTAGCATCCTTTGCTTCTGTCCAAACATATACCGTATCAACACCCATAATCATATAATTAATGTTTAATGGATAATCAATATAAGAATTTTCAAATTTCCACACAGAGGGGTCGGGACGCTGTAGGGGGTAGCCTGCATATACCATAGTATTACCTATGCTTGCCGACATTTCATAAATTATTATTGAATCTGCTAATTTCAGCTTCATTGTATCAAACACAATAGTGTCAGAGTTAAAAAGGCGAAAAGTTTGTCCGAGAAATAACGAATCTGAAACTTGTGTCCATTTTTCATATGAACTTCCAGAATCCGATTGTATTTCCCATATACCCTGTAGCCAAACAGGAAAATCAAGATTTTTCTGTGAAAATCCATTCATGCTAAAAACTACAAATGATATATAAATTACAATTTTTTTCATCGCTCAAATTTACAAATATTATCTTACTATCAAAAAATAAGCCTATTGTAAAATATGGTGTAATGGACAAAATTCAGGCTATTTTTTTGATGTTTGTTATTAATAGACAAAATTCAGGCTTTTTATTTTTAATGTTTTTGTGAATGAATTAAAAGTTTGTATAGATTTGCTTATCAAGTAAGCGGAAACAGGCTCTG
>JAKQEK010000297.1 GCA_029558535.1 Bacteroidota bacterium
ACTCCTTTGCTTAATGGTTTCTCACAAAACAAATTATAGCACAAGAATGTCTGCTGGTGCAGAATATTCCATATAATTTATATACTTTTTTAAAGAACGCTTTAAAGGTTTTATGCGCCTTTTAGGGTGCGAAACTTAAGTATTTTATAAAATGAATCATACTCTTCATTCAAATTTTTATTATAACCTTTCATAAGCATGAATAAAGACGTCGTCCAGCATGTGCCGCCGTATTGCCTGTAATAAGGCATCGGCACTAGTACTGCTTTATCAGACTGCTCACAGATATTTGTTAAATTTTTTATACATTCGGGATCGTTCTTTGTCGCTATTATGCATTTGTTTTCTTTATCTTTCTGAATGACAGGAACCGTCACAGACGACATTTTTGAAATGGGTGAATTTGTTTTAGCTGCAGCAGGTGAAGATGTCCTAAGGTTATATGTACATTTTGAGTCGTCAATTGCAGCTTCAGGATAAATTACATCACAGCCATTAATGGCATACACTAATGTTACATCTTCTTTCATAAAATCCGATTTTATTGGAACATGGATAGTCAATCCGTACACATTGCCGGTCGAAGTAATCTTATACATTTTCTGGCCGGCAACAGGTTCGAATCCAAAATCATCTTCGATTATATTTATTATGCAATTGGAATCAACTGAATTGGGTGGAATTTCAAATATTATACCGTTGCTTAATGTTAGGATACCGCCAGCGGAGGTTACTGTTATTTGGTTTGTGGAACCGTTTATTGTATAATTAGCTTTAATTGTTTTGGAATCTATCATGCCGTCTTTAAACGCTTTGGCGGCAATTTTAGCGGATTGCGGCATCGTTATCGTTCCTGTATAGTTAATGCCGTTATTAATCGAAGGCTCCGTGCCATCAGTCGTATATTTTATTAAAGCTCCAGAAGTTGCGCAACTAATTGTGATCAGTTGAGACGCTGCACATGCTCCGCCGGACGGGTTAATTATTGGAGCGGAGACCTGATCTTTTATGTCGGTTTTTATAGAATTTGCTGCTTTAGTAATATCGTCAGGAGTTTGTATTGTGCTGGCATCGATAACTTTATTACCTATCACGATCGAAGGCGGAACCGTTATTTTATTTGTAATTGCCAATTCGGTCGTGTCCTGTAAAATATCAACAAAACTATTTAAAAGTGACGTGATATCCGAAAGCGAATTTGCCGTTACCTTGGATTTAATTGAAGGATTAATATTAGAAGAAATTAATATTTTCGAAATAACCTCGATCGCTTTTACCAGTTCATTTACTTTGTTATCGATGCCACTTATTCTTTCCTCGACTTTTTTATCAAACTCGGTTTTGGCTCCCGCCGCATTAAAATCAGATGTAGTAACTGCATCATCAGGGATCTTGGTTTTATCTTCTAGAATTAGTAATGCCTTTGCGGTCGTCTGTTCATCGACTTTAATTCCGCTTAAAGAAATTTTAGCTGAATTCACTTCGCTTGATTTTGGAATTTTTCCAACAAGGTTTTTAAAAACCGTTTTACCAGAATTTTCTTTTATAACGATAACTGCGTATCTGTTATTATCGCCAAGTGGAATTGTAGCTTTAAAAGTGTTTGAACCGGTTAAGCTTATAGATGCGCCTTCGATCGGAATGTTGTTTATCTCATCAAATAAGGAAATGTAATAATTACTTCCTGAAAAATCGGCAGGTGACGATAACGCATATGATAATAATGTGCCGTTACCGATTTCACCTGTAATTTCAAGCGTTTTTTCAGTAGTTACGCTTCCTCCGTCTAATGTTATATAACCTTCGTTAAAATTCATTTTAACATCAGAAGTTACATTTACAAAATATGATTCTCCGATTTTAAATTGCGGGTCGACGCCTTCAATTTGAACCGGCTGTCCCTGCTCGTTTTTAATCACCTGTACAAACCCTCCGGCGGCAGGGCTCCATTTATATACACCCTTTATTATTGTATATTTATTCATTAGTTGGCTGAAAGTCGTTGTAACTGGCGGCAATGAGATACCAATAAGATTGAACCCTGATTTAAGATTTGCGCTGAGTGCGGTCGATAGCGCCGTGCCTGCAATGCTTAGCGTTATGCCTGAAATCTCATTTACCTTGATTATGTAGCCTTTGCCGGCGTTTAAGGAAGTGAGCGATCCGTCCAGAGCGCTTAAAAAACTTCCGGCGGCGGCGCTATATAAATATACGTCTTCTATGGCGGGATATTGATTTTTCAGCTGTTGAGGCGTAATGCCGGGTTGAACGGTAAAACTAACGAAATTAAACCCTTGCTTCAAATTTATTAACTGTGAAGAATCCTGGCCATAAGCATTGAACGCTAAAAATAATATTAAAATTATAGAATATATCGTTTTTCTCATTTTCATTTCTCCATTAATCGTTTTTTACCTTTTT
>JAKQEK010000482.1 GCA_029558535.1 Bacteroidota bacterium
CCGCTGCTGAATTACCCTTTACACAACCTGCACAGACTAGCATCGCCATTATCATTATAGTAGCAGAGAATGCTGTTGCTTTATTAAATTGTAATTTAATTATTCTGTTTTTTACACTTAATATAATCTATATTTTTTTAGATTATCAATAAACCTCTCAATTTTTACAACATCAGGTTTTAATCTATATCTATCTAAGCCTATTCTATCAATATCTCTTCTGCTTATTCTACTGTAGCTATTATATTTATCAACTATCCTAATTTTTTCATAAATAGTTGGGAAAAACATCACCGTGTATCTATTTAACGCATTAACAATAGTTTCAAAATCAAAATCATTCTTAAATGTCAAACGAAGTGCTAAACTAGGCAGTTGAAGAATAATAAAAAGTTATATTCAGAATTTTAAACCTTAAACTAAAAAATTAGTTTTGCTAAACTTTAATTTCATATTGAAATTGGAGGTTTAGTGTTAAAAAAAGGAGAAATTAGAATGATACATAAATGGCTTAGAGAAGGCATGAGTAAATCATCAATTGCAAGAAGACTTGGGATAAGTAGAGAGACTGTTCGTAAATATGCTTTGAAACCTGAAGGTTATGTTCCTGTAATTAGCAGAAAACCAAATGAGAATTTAGTAGATGAACATTTACCTTATATTGCAGCAATGCTGGAGACAGCAAAAACAAATAAAGTTGAAATTCCTACAACGGTAATTTATGATGAGATAGTAAAAAGAGGATATCTAGGAAGTCTTAGATGGTTGCAGCAAGTTATGCAAAAATATGAACTTCGACGTAGAGTTAAAGAAGAAGAAAAATTAATAAGATTTGAAACAGATGCAGGTTATCAAATGCAAGTAGATTGGGTTGAATTTCCAAAAGATAATCTTTCAGCATTTGTTGCAACAATGGGTTATAGTAGAGCATCTTATGTTGAGTATGTTGAAAATGAAAAGATAGAAACATTGATAGCTTGTCATCTTAATGCATTTAACTACTTTGGAGGAGTTGTAAAAGAAGCTCTATATGACAATATGCGTACGGTTATAATAAAACGAAATGCCTATGGATTTGGGAAGCATCAACTAAATCCTATGTTTGAAGACTTTGCAAAACATTGTGGATTTAAAATAAGAGTTTGTAAACCATATAGAGCAAAAACTAAAGGTAAAGTCGAAAGATTCAATCATTATCTAAGATACAGTTTCCATAATAGCTTAAGTGTTAGATTAGCAATGAAAAAATATATTGTGAATATTGATAATGCAAATGCTGAAGTGAGAAAATGGCTTGATGATGTTGCAAATAAACGTATTCATCAAACAACACTTCAAACACCATTTTCATTATTAGTAGAAGAACGCTACCACCTGTTACCTCTGCCTAAACCTTATTTGGGTATCCATCCAACGAAGGCTATGAATATTATTGTAGCAAAAAATAAAGATAATCAAAATATGAATGAAATATTTATATCAAATCGAGATATGCAAAGTTATGATATTTTTATACCAACAATAACAACTATAGCAATACTTCCAAAAGTAATAAATTATGGTGGTGTTTTATGGAATTATTAAGTCCTATTGAACAATTGTGTGAAGAGTTAAAATTACCAGTAGTTGCACAAGAATATAATAATTTATCAATCATAGCATCACAAGAAAATTGGAAATATTCACAGTTTTTAGAAGAGTTGCTACGACAAGAATATAATGAAAAAATGAGTAGATCAAAAAATATTTTAACTAAGATGGCAGGATTTCCAGCTATAAAAACTATTGAACAATTTGATTATAGTTTTACTATAGGTGTAAATAGAAAACAAATTGAAGAATTGGCATCATTGGCATTTGTAAAAAGATATGAAAACATAATATTTCTTGGACAACCAGGTGTTGGTAAGACTCACCTTGCAATAGCTTTAGCATACAAAGCAGTGTTACATAGATATAAAGTTAGATTTACAACTATTACAGAATTAATAGCAGATGCTAATAAAGCAAAAAGAGACAAAAAATATGATTCTTTTTTAAAAATTATAGTTTCTCCATCAATTCTTATAATCGATGAAATAGGTTATTTCAATATGTCTAAAGAAGATGCAAATCACTTTTTTCAAATAATATCAGCAAGATATGAAAAAGGATCAACAATACTAACTTCAAATTTAGTATTCTCGCAGTGGGCACAAATATTTGGAGGAGACAAGGTAGTAACAACAGCTATATTAGATAGAGTTTTACATCACTCTCATGTAATTAATATTCAAGGAGATAGTTATAGATTAAAAGAAAAAAGAGAATCAAATATCAATTCAGATATTTATAAGTTTGGAGCAAAATCTTCAACTAAAATTGTAGAAAAAGTACAGGTGGTTTAAGTTTCAAATAGTAACTTTTTTTAAAATTTAACTGCCCAATTTAGCACTTCGTTTGACACTAAGAAAGACTGAACTGAGAACTAGAATGCTCAATGACATTTATATGTTAGATGAAGAAACTTTTGTAATTGAGCATTCTAGTTCTCAGTTCAG
>JAKQEK010000314.1 GCA_029558535.1 Bacteroidota bacterium
AGAACAAAAGATACTTATTCTGCTGCTATGAATTTCTGGAATACCCTCGGTTATTTTAGTGACCGTCAACCCGAACAATATAGTTTCAGCTTTGATGATTTTGCTTCTGTTTGCGGCAATAAAATAGATTCTACAAAAGCCAGAAAAGATGATTGGGATCAATTTTATCTGCTCTTCCAAATTACCGATGAAGAAATGAAAAACTACTTTAAACAAGATTATCAAATAACTGTACCTGGAATTACCAAACAAGAATTTCAAGCAGCTAACATAAAGTCCTATCTTTTTGCTTCTCTTAAACTTAAAGGGGATAAATATACCAGAACTCAGCTGGCAAATATAGCCCGACAAATCAATAAGCAGTATGCCATCCCTTTAATTATTCTCTTTCATTACAATAATCTTGTTACTATTGCAGTTGTTACCAGAAGGCAAAACTTGAAAGACACGCAAAGAGATGTTTTGGAAAAAGTAACTATGATAAAGGATATCAAATTAGCTGATACGCACAGAGCACATATAGATATTTTAGCTGATCTTTCTTTAGAGAAACTATCTGAAAAGGGTAATATCTACAGCTTTGAAACTCTACACAATGCCTGGTCTGCTACTTTGGATATTAACGAATTAAATAAAAGATTTTATAAGGAACTGTCTAATTGGTATTTTTGGGCAATTAAGAAAGTTGTTTTCCCTGCAGGTGATGAAGAAAATGAAGAAAAAAGAAATTCCATTGGTCTTATCAGATTGCTAACTCGTCTTATTTTTGTTTGGTTTATGAAAGAAAAAGGTCTTATTCCTGATGCTCTTTTTGATCCACACAAGCTAAGAACTATTATCAAGTTTGAGGATTTTAATGACTCCGCCTATTACAAAGCCATTCTGCAAAACCTATTCTTTGCTACCTTAAATACAGATATGAATAAAGACAAAGAAAATTCCCGCAGATTTCGCCGAGAAATTAAAAGTAATATGAATCCTGATTTCTATGTGCATACTCTTTTTCACTACAAATCTCTTTTTTATCATCCCGATAAAGTTATAGAACAGTATTTTGGTAATATTCCCTTTTTAAACGGAGGTCTATTTGAATGTCTGGATACTGAAATTACCAATAACAACCAAAAATCTTATATTCGCATTGATGGTTTTAGTGACCGACCTGATAATGTATTAAAAGTTCCGGATGAATTGTTTTTTAGCGGAACAGAACAAGATATTGACTTAAACGAGATTTATGGAACAACAAATAAAAGATATCAAGTGCGCGGTTTACTTAATATATTAAACAGTTATAAATTTACCGTAGCCGAAAATACTCCCATAGAAGAAGAAGTTGCTCTTGATCCTGAATTATTAGGGCGTGTTTTCGAAAATTTGCTTGCTTCCTATAATCCCGAAACAAAAACAACCGCCAGACACGAAACCGGTTCATTTTATACGCCGCGTGAAATTGTGGATTATATGGTAGATGAATCATTAATAGCTTATTTGCTAAATGAATTACCTCATAGCACTAAAGCAGAAGCAGAAGATAGTGAACTAAAGCTCAGATTGCTTCTCTATTATACGGATGAAGATCATCTCTTTAATTCTGAGGAAGTGGATAAGCTGATTAATGCTATTGATAACCTTAAAATTATTGATCCTGCTTGTGGTTCAGGAGCTTTTTTAATGGGTCTGCTGTTAAAAATTGTCTATATGCTGCATAAATTAGACCCCCATAATACTAAATGGAAACAACAACAAATTGCTAATATCAATAATCTTATTGCAGATACAAGACAAACTATCAGCGACCCTAAAATCAGGGAAGATAACATCCAAAAGCTGAGAGACAGCATTCAGGATATTGAACAGACCTTTGATGAATTTGATTTTGATTATAGCCGTAAACTCTTTCTGATTGAGCATTGTATCTACGGCATTGATATTCAACCTATAGCTATACAAATTACCAAGCTTCGGTTATTCATCTCTTTACTTGTAGATCAATATCCTAAACCCGAAAAACCGAATTTGGGGATTAGAGCCTTGCCCAATTTGGAAACTAACCTTGTTGCAGCAAATTCCCTTGTTCCCTTAGAACTGCCATATCAAATAGATTTCTTCTATAACATTATAGAGGATTATATATCTGAAATAAAAGCATTACACAATGAATACTTCATCACTCGTAACCGACAAGACAAGCTTTCCCTTAAAGCAAGAGAGCGTAAACTCCGAATAGAATTTTCCGAAAAACTGAAGAAATCGGAATTTCCTGTTCAAGAAGCTGAATATATTGCCAATTGGGACCCTTATTCAGTAAATTCTAGCGCTCCCTTTTTTAATCCCACAATTATGTTCGGATTGCCGAATTTTAATATTGTTATTGCTAATCCCCCTTATATAAGGCAGGAAAATATCACTTACAAGGATTTACTGGCAAAATCCAACTACCAAATATTCAATTCTACTTCCGACCTATATACCTATTTCTATGAATTGGCATATAAACTATTATCCGAAAACGGAATTGCCACTTTTATCACTTCCAATAAATGGCTCCGTTCCAAATACGGCATCAAATTAAGAAAATTTTTACAAGAAGATACAAAATTGCAAATAGTAATTGACTTTGGGGGCTACCAGGTTTTTAAATCCTCCACAGTAGACACCAATATTATCTTGTTCATTAAAGCAGAACCTGAATCCAATCATACTTTTAATTTCGCTAATATCCCTGCCAACCTGGAACCGGAATCCCTCTCTCAATTCCTGTATAATAATATGCAACCCTTACAGCAAGATACCCTGGAAGTAAATAGTTGGACTTTGGCAGATAATAGCATTTTGAACTTAAAAAACAAAATAGAAAAAGCCGGGAAACCACTTAGGGAATGGGATGTTAATATTTATAGAGGTGTTGTAACAGGTTGCAATGAAGCCTTTATTATTGATACCCCCACCAAAGAAGCAATCTGTAATTCAGACCCTAAATCCATTGAAATTATTAAACCTGTTTTGCGTGGAAGAGATATTCATAAATATTACTATGAATGGGCTGGACTTTGGCTGATATCAACATTCCCGTCATTGCATTTAGATATTGATAAATATCCTGCAGTAAAAAATTATTTAAGCTCCTTCGGAAAAAAATTAGAACAAAGCGGTGAAAAAGGATGTAGGAAGAAAACAAACAATAAATGGTTTGAGACACAAGATAACATAGCATATTATAATGAATTTAATAAGGATAAAATTATATGGTCTGAGATTGGATTAAAAGGAGATTTTACTTATGATTCTAAACAACTTTATACGAGTAAAACTGGTTATATAATGACAGGAGAATATCTTATCTATATATTAGCCATTCTTAATTCCAAATTATTTGACTTCTATTTTGATCTAATATCTTCAAATTTATCCCATAAAGCAACTATGTATTTTAAAATATACATAGAACAATTTCCAATTCCAGGATATCAAAAAAATGATACTACTATTGAGTTGGAAAAATTAGTAAAAGATATTCTTAAGATAATGCCTACTACTGATAATTATCAAACCCAGAAAAATGCCTCCTCCGATATTTCTGACTATCTGAATAAAATTGACTCTCTTGTTTAT
The DNA here is from genome assembly GCA_029558535.1 of Bacteroidota bacterium. Taxonomy (GTDB): domain Bacteria; phylum Bacteroidota; class Bacteroidia; order Bacteroidales; family ML635J-15; genus Bact-19. The sequence goes on from JAKQEK010000314.1 coordinate 3,616, forward strand.
AAACTGTATGGTCTAAATGAAGAAGACATAAAAGTAATAACCAATGCATTGGAGAAATAATGTTCAATTTTCTGTTCTATGATAAGATAACTTGCATATATTAGTAATGCACTGAAAATAAAATATTTTAATATAGGAGGAAAAAATGTTATTTTCAGAAAGATATGGTTATGAGCCCCAAAAGCCATTACAATTTGAAAATATGGATGATGATTTGAGGATGGCTATTCACAATGTTCTTGTAGATATTGAAAGGTTAATAAAATATAGGTATTATGATAAATATTATGATGAAGATTATCAGGAATATCATAATGATTTTCTACTAAATATCTGGTGTAATTTTTATGTGCAAGATGCAAATGATTATTATAATTATGATTATAATTATATCAAAAAGAAATGTGATGAGAAATATAAAACTTTGCCTTGGTATAAAGTTTATGATTTTCTTGAGTTCTACCTTGGTATCATTGAACATGTAAAACTAGAAGATCCAAATTATAATAGTAATATTGTGTTTACTGGTAAATTAAATGCTGTTTTTAAAAAATACAATTCTGCATATCGCTTTGTTGACAACAAGATAGTTCCAATTACGAATCAGCATGAAATAGCTGAAATAGAGGAAGCAGCAAACACAGGTATAAAATCAATAGATCATCATCTAAATAGGGCTATTGAAATATTTTCCCATAAGAAACATAAAGATTATGTGAATACAATAAAAGAAGCTATCTTAGCAGTTGAAGCAACGGTTAATTTTATCAATGGAACCGAAGGAAAAACATTAAGTGATGGTTTGGACATATTAAAAGAAAAGAAATCCATTCATCCTGCTTTATGTGATGCCTTTAAAAAAATCTATGGATATACTTCAGATAAGAAATCCGGTATAAGACATTGTATATTTGATGGAACAGATTGTA
>JAKQEK010000323.1 GCA_029558535.1 Bacteroidota bacterium
GTTGCCAGAAATCCTATCAAAACACATAGCACAAAATTTTCATTGAACACATTTCCCAAAATGGGAACCTGTTACTATCTTTGTCAAAAGAATTAAAATTGAGAGTTATAGCTAAAAAAATATTACGTGAGTTTTGGGAAAAACATTCTGATTGTGAACAACAATTAAAATCGTGGTATCAAGAAGCTGATAAAGGAACTTGGAAAAGTCTGAATGAATTAAAGTCTGAATATCCAAGTGCAAGTGTTTTAGAAGATAATAGAGTTTGTTTTAACATAAAGGGAAATAATTATCGTTTAATCGTTAAAATAAATTTTAATTATCAAATGATATGGATTCGATTTATTGGAACTCACGCTGAATATGATAAAATAGACGCAAATAAAATTTGACAAAGATGAAATTAAAACCAATAAAAACAGAACACGATTATCATCAAGCTTTAGAAAGACTTGAGCAAATCTTCGACTCAAAACCTGGAACAAAAGAAGGTGACGAATTGGAAATTTTAGGGATTTTAATTGAGAATTATGAAAATGATTTTTTTCCAATTGACCTTCCTGATCCAATAGAAGCTATTAAATTTAGGATGGAACAACTGAATTATTCACAAAATGATTTAGCCGAAGTTATTGGATTGAAAAGTAGAGCTAGTGAAATTCTAAATAGAAAACGAAAATTAACGCTTGAAATGATTAGAAAACTAGCTGAAAAGTTACATATTCCAACAGAAGTTTTAATTCAAGCATATTAAAAATCAGGACTTCTGCTAACAGTGCCAAAAGCAGTGCAGAACGGATTCGACCAGGACCCGGTCCATGGACGACCATGACAACATTCACGAGTAGCGTCCAGGATGGTAAAATGCCGCTCCTTAGCTGATTTGCCGGATGTTGGCGGTCATTGTAGAACGACACCTGAACGAAAGATGAGATAAAAGTGGAAATACAACATTCAGACATTTCAAAATTTGAAATTAAAGAAATAGCATGGCAAGGACCTTTTTCGTGGACAGGCTACGAAAATCAGAATAACCTTGACACCATTCCTGACACAGAAGGTATTTATCTTTGGACATTTCAATATAATGACGGATATTTGGTGTATTGCGCAGGAATAACCAAATCCACTAAAAAAAGATTTAGACAACATACATTAGAATATAAAAGTGGTAACTATACTGTGTTTAATGTAAATGAAGCAGAACAGGGCAGAAGAGTAGAAATTTGGCATGGTTGGTCATATGCAAGGACACATCGTAACGAATTTAATGATCGAAAGGAAGAAATTTTAAATGCCGTAGAAAACCAATTAAAATCGTTCCGGGTTTTTGTTGCTCAAGTTCCTGATAAAAGAGAAAGAGCGCGATTTGAATCAGCAATTATGAACAGCATATACAACTCAACAGAATCTTGGGCAGAATTAGCAGACAGAGGTATGGCTTTAAGCAAACGTAGAAAAGACGAAATACCCATCGTCATTAAAAACATAAGCGACATTAAATTTTACGG
>JAKQEK010000331.1 GCA_029558535.1 Bacteroidota bacterium
ATTTGCTCCGATGAGTTGAGCAAAATGCGAATAACGATAATCAAAGACTTTTTGAAAATTATGCGGTTATTCGAGCGGTTCGATAGGTCGCAATGGGTTGACGGTACTTTATATCGTTTTGAAAACGGATCATTTATTAAGTTTATCGGACTTGACAAAGCCGATATAGGAAAAGGTTTACGTTCCGATGTGTTGTTCATAAATGAAGCAAATAAAACAAACTTTGAAACTTACCGAGAAATAACCTCACGTGCAAAAAATGTATATTTAGACTTCAATCCGAACAATGAGTTTTGGGTACATGAAGAAGTTGTAAACCGTTCTGATTGCGATTTTCTCAAACTAACATACAAAGACAATGAGTATTTGTCGATTGAAGAAAAAACAGAAATAGAGCTTTATTATAAAAAAGGATATGACTCCAACGGTAATATAATAAATGACTATTGGGCGAACATGTGGCAGGTTTACGGGCTTGGGAATATTGGACGTTTACAAGGCTCTATATATCAAAATTGGATAGTTGGTTCATTTGCAGAATTACCACATGCCTACGGTTTGGACTTTGGCGTTAAAGACCCAGATGCACTTGTGAAATGTGCTATTGATAGAACTAATATGAAAATATACCTACACGAAGAAATATATCAGAATGGGCAAAGTACAAAAGAACTATACGAATTAATAAAATCACGAATAACGAATAACGGGCTAATAGTTGCCGATAGTTCAGGAGCAAGGCATATACTCGATTTAAAAAACTACGGGTTAAATATTGAGAGTGTACATAAACTTCGAGTATTAGAGTATATTAAGCTATTAATGAACTATCAATTAGTAGTAACTGAAACCTCAACTAATTTAATAAAAGAGTTAAATAATTGGCGTTGGATAGATAAAAAAGGGCAGATACCACTTGACGGCTCAAATCACTTAATTGACGCAACTCACTATATTGTAGGTAAGTTGTGTAACAATTCGCAGCGTTCAAATATGCGTGTACTATCATAATGTAATCTAAACATATTATTTTACTTACAAATCGTTTTATTTTCTCGGACACTATACTTACAGATTGTAATTAAAAACATTATTTTAGCTTACAAATTGTAACTTATTAAATTTAAAGTAATAAATTTTCACTATTTATTTGATTTTTGTTGTAAATTGTAAGTATATTTGTATAATTTATTAAAATATGTTAGAATTAAAAAACATAACGGTAAAAGAGTTCATTGAGTTAGAGAAAAAAGAGCCTTATTTGTTCGCAATGAAGTATGCGTTTGCATTCACAACTCCCGAAAATACACTTGAAATAAAAGACGTTACCGAATTGGAGTTTGGATTTATAAAAGACGTTCAGTATTCATTAGAAAATGAGTATACTTTTTTTGAGCAATTAAAACATATTGAGCAAATAACAAGTAAGGATATTGGCAAAATGAAACTTACTGATTATTGTCGGGGTGCAAGTTGGTTTATTAGAGAGATTTATGAGCTAAATAAAAAAGAAGCATATTTGTTGCAAACGAATGACACGTGGGAACATGCAGAAAAATTTGAGGGGCTTGGCGTGTATTTACAAAAAAGGCAAATAGCACATCAATTTCATTGCACACCTCAACAGGTGGATAAAATGACTTATGCGATATGTATTACTGAACTCTACACTCAAAAATTATTTTCAGAGGTTGAACGAATAGAAATGAAAAAACATGCAAAGCTTTGATGTTTTAGAAAAATTACGAACATACTGCGTTAACGAGGGTATAATATTCATACCGTCAATTAGTGAATCATACGTAAATTCTGTAATAGATTGGAACGAATACGAAAACAACGATTTAATAATGTTTGCTCTATTTAACGCTGTTCATGTGTTTGATAATTCAAAGCTTGTTGAGATAGCTTACACGGGAGTTATTGGATTAGGGCGAAAATGTGAAAGTGAATTAATCGAAGACGAAGACGGCGAATATACGGTAGAAACTGAAAGTAATTTAGACGAAACACCGGAACAGAAATACGATAGAAGACTAAAATATTTGGCAAATAAACTAACTGAAATACTATCAACTATTGCATGTGAAAATCAATATGAGATTCGTAATTGCAATATGAGATTAGAAATAAATAAATTTGATTTGAATGCTGATTTTGTTGCATGTGATATAACAATTGTATGAGAGAGGTTCAAGAATGGCTAAACGAAACGACGACGTCACTTATTGAAAATTACAATAGGTTAGGACTTCGTGCTTCGGGGGAATGGGAGCAATCACTCAAAGGCACGCAAGAAGAAACAGAAACGGGAATAAAAGTTATAATAAGTGGGGCAAAATATACTGAACAATTAAGTATAGGGAGAAAGCCGGGTAAGATGCCTCCGAGACAGGTAATACTTGATTGGATTAGAGAAAAAAATATACAAAGTGAATTGAAGCCTCAAACATTGGCGTATTTGATTCAGAGAAAAATAGGTACTGAAGGAATAAAAGTTCCAAACAAATATAATGCAGGTGGTTTAGTTACAGATGTATTGACGAATGAAAGAATAAACGATTTAATAAAAAATGTTGGAAATGTGATTCTTGCAAAACAAAAAAGCGATATACTAACAAGTTTAAAAAATGGCAGTAAGTAATTTAGATATAGTTCAGAGTAATGTAGAAGAATGTGAGCTTTTAGCAGTTCATAATCCTTTAACTTTTCTATTAGATGCCACGTTCACGGGTACAGCTCCCGAAGTCTGCACATGTGAGTTTTGGGATGATGGTTCATTGATTAATACCTACAAACTTATACCATATTCTGATTTTTTACATACACGTAGATTTTGTTTTGTTGGTGATGTAATTTTACGCAGTTACATGAGTGATTTTAACGATGAATTAATTACGGAAAAAACACTTACAAGAGTAGAAAACATAACAAAAGATTTTACATTAATATTCAAATGTGAAGCAACGGAAAGAGTGATTAATATAACGGCAATACATGGGGCTGTTCAGTATGGAGAAGTCCCTGCATTGCTACCTATTTACAACAACGAAAACGAAACATACATAGGAGGTGCAGGACAACCTATTTATATTTATTTTTACAATAAAAATGATGGGGATATATTAACAATTAATAGTCCGTTTTACGATGATGCAGCACTCGATTATGATGAGTATTGGTTTACAGATTTTGACGAATTTATTTTCAAACTATAAAAAGACATGGCTAAATTTACAACATTAACATTCACGAACGATGACCTCGATAGTAATTTTGAGGTTGAATTAATTCATGGTAAAAATACTGAAAATGTAATATTATCATGGGTTGACGAAAATAACATAGATAGAACAACTACGGACGTGTTTACGGTACTCGATGCAAACACTATAAAGGTATCATGCGGCAGTTCGGTAACAGGAACTCAAACAGTAGTAGTATGCTATGACGATATATTAAGTATAACAGGTCGTAAGCTGTTTGGATTAGCTAATTTGCCAAGTCCATACGACCAAAATTATAGATTAGCATTAGGAAAAGAAAATGCCCCTGCTGTAAATGTATCGTTAAGTAATTTCTTAACGTGGTTGAGTTCAAATTTGCCATTTATGAAAGGTTCAAATAATCTTTCAGATGTAACGAGTCAAGGGGCTGCACGTTCAAATTTGAATGTATATTCAAAAACTGAAGTAGATTCAAGGGTGCTACCAAAACTCGATGCATATAGTTCGGGAATGGGGGGCGGTTTGGGTCATCTTAATACAACACCTTACACCCCAGCAACGGATTACAATCCTGCAACAAAAAAATATGTTGATGACACTTTTGGAGGTTTAGTTTTTGACACGATAAATTTTTCTGATAAAGATGCAGCAATAACTGTTGAGGCACATTCAGCAGCATATATTACGCCTAGATTTGCACGTTTACGATTAGACTTCAAATTAAGCGGTAAGGTATCGAATGCAAAACTCGGACAATTAACTAATATGCGACCTTATGCGGGTGGAAGTGCTACGTTTCACGCTACTAGCGTAGGAACATATCAGGCATTCGTTACGATAAATGCAGATGGAGAAATATTTGTAACATCGGCGGGACCTGTTGCGAATAATCAAGTTTTACGAACATATCCAATATTTATACTTGAATGATAAAGGGATTATACAAATATAAGGTTTCAGACCTCGAAGCGGGGGTACATACGTTTGATTTGTACGTGAATGGGGAAAAGACTTCAACGGCAACGGCAATAATACGTCCGTTTTGCCTGAATAGTAAGTTAGTAAAATACTTGGATTCAAAAGGTAGGTATCGTTTCTTCCCGTTTAATGATTTATGGCAATTGTCAAAACGTGTAAATGTCATTGGAGAAAAAGGCTATTTTGTTACTTCAACACAAACGGGACAGTCAGATAGTCGAGTGATAGGGTATGAACAAAATAAAGTACTATCATTGACAGCCGAAGAAGTCAGCCCTATTGAATTAGAAAAACTATTCGAGATATATGACAGCCCACGAGTTTACTTGTACGTTGGTTCGGGTACTGATGAAGAAAAGGACTGGATAATAGTGCGAGTAACGGGTGATAATATTGGACGAACAAGAAAACAAAGAAACACCAAAGTAAGTATAAATATTGAACTACCGACAGGTTATGCAGTTTCTGAAATTTAACGGGCAAACGGTTGACATTGATAATGAAACGTCAATAGGTATAACTTTTCAGGCTTATGATTTTTCAGACCCTGCAAAAAGAGTTGTATCTGTTAGTAATTCGTTTACTCTGCCTGCAACTGCTAACAACTTGCGAGTAATCGAACATACGGGGAATGCTCAAAGCACATCATTAATAGTTTATGATTCTTTATTATGTGATTATTGGATTGATAATTTCAAGGTAATAGACGGTGGTAAGGCTCGAATAACTAAAATAGGCAAAAGGATAGAATGTTTTTTGACTGAAAAAACTGACATTTGGGATACGTTAAAGGAAATCAAATGGTATGAATTTCAAGAAACTTTACTTACTTGGCTTCAATCTAAAGGCGTTCCATCAATTTTAGCCCCTTATACAGGAAATTTTATTGATTTTATAGAGCCTTACACCACCTCAACAAGTGGATTAATTATACCCTACTATCTTGGTAACTTGGGTATGTACTCACAAATCGAGGGGCAGCCTGCAGTAGAGAATATAAATGAATTGTATTTGTCTCACACATCAAATGTATATGAAGACGGTAAGGGAGGTCATATATGCGTATATTTAAAGACTATATTTGAATGTTTAGAAGAAGTTTACGGCGTAAATTTCGGAGTAAATGAAACATTTGATAATAATATATTTGACGATGAGATTTTTAAACGCATGTATATACCTGCTCGAATGCTTATGTGCGAAGTAATAGACAATATAACAACTAAACTATTTTATTTTAAATATTCAAATTTGCCATTCATTCCTCACGAAATCGAAAGTGATTGTCAAGAAAAAACAATGTACGATTTAATTAGCAACATATTCAAACACTTCAATTGCATAATTGACAAAGATGAGCATTATTTTATACATAGATTTGATGACATAGAGAATGCCCCTATTGTTGAATTATCAAGTGAATTTGTAAATAAAGAATTTAGTCCAAATATTCCCGGATATGCTCAAATGAATAGAATTAAATTTGAGAAAGTTTACGAAAACGGCAGTGAACTATTGAACTCGAAATTAATCGAATGTAAGAATAAGAATATAGACAAAGAAAAGGATCTGTTTAAAATTGACGGATATATAAGTAAAGGGCTTATTAATTTAGCTCCCGACCTTTCAGATGAAGATGCGTTTGATACATTTAGTTTTCTAATAGATAACGGAACTATTACTGCAAATGTAGTTATGTATCAAGATGATGTAAGCTATGAAACAACGCCAATTACTTTAAAAAAATCGGCACACTATTCATTAGACGATGAATATAATACCTTATCTAAAATGGTTGAATACCCTGTGTTTTATAAGGTTGAGAAATGGTTGAACTTAAATGATATATTTCAGTTGAAATTTTTTCGCAAGTATTTTATACGTGAATTGAACGGGTACTTTTTCATAAATAAAATAAGTGGATATAATCCAAAATCGCAAAAAGCAACAACGATTGAACTAATAAAAATTTAATATGGCAGAGATAATTAAAATAGCGGAAATTGATATAGACTACTCAAAGGCAGTAAACGAATCTGTACGACTTAAAGATGAGATAGATAAGGTGAGAGCAGATTTGAAAGTGCTTGAATTACAGGGAAAACAAAATACGGCTGAATATGTAAATCAATCGGCTAAACTAAAGCTATTGAATGACGACTTACGCCAAAATGATAAGTTTTTAAAAGACGTTCAAGGCACGCAACAAAGTGAAATAGGAACCATCAAACAATTAGAAAAACAAAATGCGGCTTTACGTGCCGAACAAAAAAACCTCAATCTAACAACAGAGGAGGGGATAAAAAGAAATAAGGAGATTGTAGACCAAATAAATAAAAATACAGAGGCAATCAAAAGATTTTCAGATGAGCAAAAAAAAGGTTGGATGAGTGTAGGGCAATATACTGATGCTTTGAATGGATTACCTTTCGTGAATACGATAAAAGGGTTTATATCAATGACAAAGGCGGCAATGGCTTTTATTGCAACTCCAATAGGAGCAGTAATAGCTGTTGTTGCAGGGGCTGTTACGTTATTGGTTAATGTGTTTAAAAATTTCGACCCGTTGGTTGACAAAATAGAACAGAGCTTGGCAGCATTAAGTGCTTCGTTTACTTGGGTAAAAGAATCCGTTATCGGTCTTATTACTGGGCAAAAGGAACATAATGAAACTATGAAAGAGGCTGTTAATAGAGCTATTGAACTCAAAAAAGCAGAGCAGGAATTAGATGACATGAATTGGTTATTAATCGAGAGTAATGCAAAATCAAAAAGGCAAATAGATGAACTTTTGCTTCAATCTAAAGACAGAACGAAAAGCGAAAAGGAACGTATGGCGTTAATCGATGAGGCTTTAAAAATAGAGGAACAAGCATACTTAAAGAAAAAAGCAATTGCAGATAAGGAATACGAAATAGCTTTAAACAAAATAATAGTAGGACGCAACCTTTCAAAGGAACAAATACAACAATTAAAGGAACAGGGAGTACAGGCTGCAATAAACTTAAAAGAAACAAAAGCAGTAACCGATGAAGAAGTAGAGGCATTTGCGAATGCAATAGCAAAACGAGAAACGGTATTAAATGAATCTGTTGCAATAAGAGAAAAAGCAATAAATAGACAAAATGCATTAGAAGAAAAAGCAATAGAAGAAGAAAATAAACGTCAAGCCGAAAGAGAGAAAAAAGAAGAAAAACTACGTGCAGAAAAAGAAAAAAGAGATGAAAAAGAACGTAAACGATTAGAGGAAGAAATAAAGCAAAAGGAAAAACTCGCTCAAATTTCACTACGTAATTTAGAAATCGAAGTTGAAATGTATAAACTTCGGAATCAAACTATTTTAGATAGTGAGAAAAAACTTACACGTGAGTTAATAGATGAAGAAAATAATCGTTTAGAACAAATCTACTTGCAGGAAGTTGCATATTTAGAAGCTCAAAATTTGACACAAAATGAATTTGAATTGCAACGATTACAATTAAAATTAAACTATGAGCAACAAACGCAAGCTAATTTAACGGCTTTACGTGAACAGAACGAGGCGTTAGAATTAGAACGAATAGAAGCGAACTATCAAAATGAATTAGCACTTGCAGAGGGGAATATATTTGCAGAATTAGAATTGCAAAAACAAGGTCTTGAAATGCAACGGCAGCAGGAAGTTGATGCAGCAAAACGAACAGGTGCAGATGTTAATTTGATAAATCAAAAATACGCAAAGGCAGAATTAGAAATAGAACGTCAAAAACAAATGGCAAAATTAAACATAGCTTCATCGTTAGCAAAAAGCCTACAGCAATTACTTGGCGAAAATACAAAAGCGGGCAAATTAGCAGCGGCGGCGTCTACAACAATAGATGCAATTGCTGCATCTTTTGCGGCTTATTTTTCTATGGTTAAATCTTCAATCCCAGCACCTTATAATTTTATAGCAGGTGGTGTGGCGGCAGCTGGAACTTTAGCCCAAGGGTTCGCATCGGTAAAAAAAATAATGGCTGTAAATACTGAAAGTCCATCAACTCCATCAACTCCTAGTGGAGGAAGTTTTTCAAGTCCAATTTCGGGAATATCACCAACAACACGAGATACGCAGCAGGATATGAGTATAAGTGCCGGGATATTAAATAGAGGAGGGCAAACTAAATATGAGGAAGTTAGGACTGTTGTTGTTATTGACGAAGTTACAGCAGCTCAAAATACGCAAAATCAAATAAAAACGGCATCACAAATATAAATTTGTAATAATTTTTAATAAATATTTGATTTTTGATTATAATTTGTTATATATTTGTATAATTTAATTACAATTTGTAATATGAGATACATAATACCGATACATGGCGAATTAGAATTTGAGAAAAGAATAGACACTTTTACGCTCAATGACTTTTTATTACACTTGAATAATGCAAAGGAAAGCGAAGTATTACATTTAGACATTTCAAGTGTGGGAGGTTATGTAGAGGTTGCAGATAAAATAATAGACTTGCTTAAAAAGAGTGGCAAAACAATTACTGCATCTAACAGTGGTCACGTAATGAGTGCTGCAAGTCTGATATTCATGAGTGCAAGTGTTCGCACATTCGACCCGACTAAAGGTGATTTTCTTATTCACAACGCATGGGTTGAGGTTCAGGGAGAGGCTTCGGAGTTGGAACGACAGGCAAAGGAATTGAGAGCGATAGAGAAAAACTATGCACAAATCTATTCACAAGTTACTGGTGTAGATATTTCAATAATTCAAGAATTGATGAATCAAAATACACCCTTGACAAGTGAGCAAATAGAATCTATGAACTTTGCTCATATTTTAAAAACTGAATACAAAGCTGTTGCAAAAATTAACTTAAAATCAAATAAAATGACAGAGGAACAAATCAAAGAAAATTTTGATACGTTGGGCGATAAAATCCTAAACGGAATCAAATCAATTTTCAAACCCAAAGCGTTGGTAATTGCTGATGCAAATGGAACTGAATTAACTATGCCCGATATTAACGACATTTCGGAGTTAAAAATCGGTATAGCTGCAACCGTTAACGGAGAGCCTGCAAACGGCGAATACCCACAAACTGACGGTACTATACTTAAATTTGAAGGCGGTGTGTTAGTTGAAATCGTACCCGTTCAAAATGAAGACGTAGATGCGTTAAAGAAAGAAATCGAAGCATTGAAATCTGAAAATGAAGTATTGAAAACTCAAAATGAGCAAGTAAGTGCAAAATTAATTGAAATTGAGAAAGATGTAAAAGAATATAAAGCTTTGGCATCGAATTTCAAACCAAAACCACAAACACAAACAGACGGAAAAAAAGCAACATTCACTTATAAAAAGAAATAAAAAATGGCATCAGTAATTGATATTAGTGGGTTGACGTTAAACCCAAAGGAATCTACAGAATTTCAGAAATTCGTAATCGAAAAAACGTTTGAAAGACCCGAAATAAAAGCACTTCAC
>JAKQEK010000346.1 GCA_029558535.1 Bacteroidota bacterium
TTGATGTTCTCCGTATCCTGAGCATGTCGCTTTTGGATAAAACTCCGATCAGAGAACTCTTTGAAAGGACTGAGACAGTAGAGGATATGACTGATAATGGTCAAGCTCAATTGTGTTTTAATTTTTAGTGGACACTAATGAAACAACATCATATTCCTGCATCGCACCACGAGTGCAAAAACACGCGCCACCGCGACTCTGCGCCAACGCCACATACCGCCGAACGTTAGCGTTCATGCTAAAATTCGTACATCCAATAATATTTTTCAAAAAAGATTTGTTTGTTTAATTCTATTTGGTAATTTTGCCAAATAGAAAAATAATATGTTAATTAATGACCGACAATACTTATAAACTTTACGGCAAAGAAGCTGATATATTCAAAGCCTTATCTCATCCGACAAGGATACTTATTCTTTATAGCATTAAGGGTGAACAACATACAGTGACAGAACTCGCCGAAAAAGCAGGTATAGATATATCTACTATGTCAAAACATCTTGATTTGTTGAAAAGAAATAAAATAATTGTAGGCGAAAAAATTAAGAATACAGTGTATTATAAAATTAATATGTCCTGTGTATTTAACTTTTTGAATTGTGTCAAAGCCATGACATCATGTTCTATAAATTGTAATGAAGAACAATGTTTAAACATAAAATATTTAACCAAATAAAAAGGAGGAAACAACAATGACTGAATTTGAAAAAATTATCAGTAGTATGGATTTCAATTTTTTTGCAACCGGCAAACATAAAATTGATGCCGCAACGTTTCTTGCTTCTCAGGATGCCATACTTTTAGATGTTAGAGCAAATGAAGAAACATCAACCATCAAATTATCTCTTAAGCATCACTTACCCGTAATTGAAATACCCTTCAATGAACTACCGTTGAAAATTGACCAATTACCCAAGGATAAATTTATAGGCGTCTTTTGTTCCAGCGGGGTAAGAAGTGCCATTGCATTTGCTTATTTGAAATCAAAGGGTTTTGAACAGGTGAAAATGATTGAAGGAGGGTATCAACAATTGATAGATGCAATTATGCCGGGTAAAATTTATAAACACATTAATAATAAGTAAGGATTTAGCATATGAATATTTGGTTGTTAGCGATTATTATTCTGCTAATCGCAGTATTCATGGTAATGACGGGCCATGGAGGTGGTAATTTTTTTATCATTGCTTTAGTCCTTGCAGGCATTGATATGCATATTGCCGCTACATCTGTACAATTCATTTTATTTACATCAGCTTTTTTTGCCATGCTTGTATTTGGCAAAAAGAAGTTCGTTGAATGGAAACTGGCGGTTCTCATGGGCATATTAATTGGAATATCTGCTTTTGCTGGCGGATTATTTTCAAAGTATGTTGATGAAAAACCGCTTAAGCTCATCTTGTCTGTCTTACTTTTTATCCTTGCTATATTGATGTTAAAACCTGTAAAAGGGAAGGAAATACAAGAAATAAAAACAGGATGGAAATACTGGCCTGTTAAATCGTTTGACAATACAGCTACGTATTACATTAATCTGTTGATAGTTGTTCCTATTGTTTTATCTTTTGGATTTGTTGCGGGTATGGTTGGCATATCGGGAGGATCTTTTATGGTACCTTTATTAGTGTTGGCTTGCAGTGTGCCTATGAAAAATGCGGTCGCCACAGCAAGCACGTTGGTTGCTGTTTCCGCTTTGTTTGGCTTTACAGGACATGTTATTTCAGGACATTTTGATTATAAGATAGCTGTCCCGCTTGCTATCGGAGGTGCAATTGGAGGTCTCATAGGTGGAAGCATAGCCATAAAATCCAAGCCTAAACTGTTGAAAATTCTTTTTGCACTTACAACGCTTGCTGCAGCTATTATTATGGCGTATAAAATTTTTTATTAATTAAAAACCATTTGCTTTACAAAGAGAGGGGTTATACAAAATCCCTCTTTGTTCTAGTGAAAAAGAATATGACAAAAAAAAGAATTTCTTTTGTTTTAATTCTGGCAATAATTGCAAATACAGGTCTTTTTGGACAAAAGGATTCTTCCACGATATTTTTTAATGCTAGTTTGCGAGAACGTTTTGAATTATGGAATGGGATGAATGCCAAGAATTATGGAGACCCGAATGGGCTTGGCAACCTTAATGATAATATTTTATTTCAAAGAGTTATTGTAGGGTTTAACTATACCCCAAACAATAAAATAATCATATCAGCCCACCTACAGGACTCCAGGGCGTTTGGCTGGTCGTTACGTGATGCAAAATATCCCGATTTATTTAAGATAAAAAAACCTGGTACAGAAACACCTTACTATATAAGAAACCCCAATGAAGAGTTCTTTGAAATTCACGATTTGTTTTTCGAATACAAGGGTTTATTGACTGATAGTCTCAGAATAAAAGCAGGGCGACAAAAAATAAATTTCGGCGATAAGCGTATTTTTGGCCCTGGAGAATGGGGCAATACAGGAAATTGGACTTGGGACGCGATTAAATTTTCTTATTCAAAAAATAAAAATTTTATAAGCTTATTTATGGGTGGCACTAAAATACACGACCCTAAAAAAATATCGATACCATTTACCAATACTGAATTTTGGGGAGGTGGAATTTATGCCCATTATTATCTTAACGATATAATTAATATTGAACCATTCTATGCTTATAAAACAGCAGGGTCGGCTGATTATATCAATACATTGAATTTTCACCGGCACTGGACAGGGTTGAGATTATTTCAGCCAGATTACCATTCTTTTGTATATGATTTTACAATCGTAAAAGAATTTGGACATGAAAATAACCGACAAATAGATGCTTATGCATATATTGCTCAAATAGGGTATCAATTCAAATCTGTATTTTCAAAACCCAAATTAAGCTTACGTAGAAGTTACGCATCTGGTGGAACTAAGGAAAACAAAATAAAAACATTCGACCCGATTTATGGTTCGCGTGACAGCTATTATGGTCGGATGAATATCGTAAATTGGTCTAATATTTCCGACAATGAAATTGTGCTGGAGATATTCCCATTAAAAAAAATGTCAATTGAAATATCCTATAACAATTTTCAGATACCATCACCCGATAATGTTACGTTACTTAAAACAATTCAGTTAAAGTCCGGAGAGCATTATCTTGGCGATGAATTAGATATTTTTATAAGTTATAAAAAATTCAAACATTTCAAATTTATTGGAGCTTTTGGGTATTTCCGCCCTGGAAATATTATGCCAATAAATAACCGACCGGCAAAGAACGCAAACTGGTGCACTTTGCAGGTTCTTTATTCATTTAATCAATAATAGATACCACTAGTGTCCGGTTAAGATTTGCCTAAAGGCATTTAATATATTTATATACAACATGATACAGCGTTTAAAAAATTTGACGATTTGAAAATATATTTTCGCTCTTCTCTTTATTTGAGCGAAAATGCATATAGGTAAAACCGTCTTTGCGCAATTGATGACATTTATGCCAGAATACGAGTTTCAGAAGTGTGTTGATCATTACCAGGGAGACTACCGCGTGAGAAAATTTGATTGCCGGGAGCATTTTCTTGTCATGAGTTTTGCCCAACTCACCGGCAGGGAAAGTCTTCGTGATATTGAGAACTGCCTGAGTGCTTTCTCTGGCAAGTTGTACCACTCCGGTTTCAGCAAACCAGTTTCCAGATCTACCCTTGCTGATGCAAATGAGAAAAGAAACTGGCGCATTTATGCTGACTTCGCTCAAGTCCTGATCAAACAAGCAAGGCCCCTTTATATTGATGATAACGACTTCAGGGTTGATCTTGATAATATGGTCTATGCATTTGACAGCACAACCATTGACTTATGTCTTAGTCTGTATCCCTGGGCAAAATTCCACCATCAAAAGGGTGCCGTAAAGATGCATACCTTGTTAGATCTGCGAGGATCCATTCCTGTGTTTATTGACATCACCGAAGGTAATGTTCATGATGTCAACTTGCTGGATGTGATGCCTATAGAGCCGGGGTCTTATTATGTCATGGATAAGGGATACATTGATTTTCATCGGTTGTATACCTTTTTTCATCAGGCTCATGCATTCTTTGTAATGAGAGCTAAGGATAACCTCAAATGTGAAGTGATTTCCTCGGCAGAAGTGGACAAAGATGCAGGCTTGATAAGTGACCAGATGGTAAAATTAACCGGGTATAAATCCGCTAAATCTTATCCTGAAAAATTCCGGCTAGTCATTTACGAAGACTATGCCACAAATACCGTCTACACCTTTATGACCAACGATTTTGAACTACCTGCCCTTTCCATTGCAGAGCTCTACCGGGAACGTTGGAAAATCGAACTCTTCTTTAAATGGATCAAACAGCATTTGCATATCAAGGCCTTCTATGGAACTAGCCAAAATGCCGTTTCATGTCAGATCTGGATAGCAACTTGCACGTACCTGCTAATTGCAATAGCTAAGAAGAAACTCGATCTGGCTATAACGCTGTACACATTTGCTCAAACATTGGGTCTTACTCTGTTTGAAAAGACCCCTATCAAAGAACTTTTTAACAATAAAAACTTAATCTATAACCAGTCCGATGAAAACCAATTATCATTATGGGATTCTTAACCGGACACTAGTGAATAGATACTTTAATGTAAATGCATTATGATAAAACAGTTTGACTTTTCAAAAAAACTTTGGTTTGTATTTTTCTTATTTTGTTTTTCAACAATTTTGAATGCTCAAGTGGTAGATACCCTAAAATCTAAGCAAGTATATACAATGCTTACATTTTGCAATTACAATAAAACAATTATTGATGGTCGGGATAGTGTGATGTTTTATTCGGGACATATTAAAAATGCAGTTTATATTGATGCTTTTAGTGAAGAGGCTTCTCGTTTTTTAGAAAATTATACCAATTGTGATACCTTAGTGGTTTATTGTACTAATCAAACACGTTCCGAAATAATTATTGACAAGCTGAAAAACATGAATTATCAAGGTAGGATAATTTATATGCAAGACGGTATCAACGGGTGGAAAAACAATGGATTTCCAATTGAAATTATTTGTGTTAAGGATTAAAAGTGAAATCAAGCACGAAACGCTAACACATGGTATAGTGCATGCGGGTTTCAGTGGTATGCGAGCGTTTTTGGCTCGTAAAAAAAGTCGGTGTAAACTGATAGGAAATCGCTTCGTACTCCCGCACGACACCATACCATCATCCGTTAGCCTACATTAAATACGGAAATAATGGAATTTTCAAGAAACGCTATTAGCAGAGCAGGAGAAATCCTGATAACATCTAGTTCAGAAGATGATATTTACGAAGCTCTTGAGATGATTAACCAGTGGAGATCTCATCACCTTCACCCTCTAAGAGTAATGAAAAATAGGCTCATTAAATTGTGTGAAAGAAGTCAAATAACGCCATACTTAGTTTCTCAAAGACTAAAACGTTTATCATCAATAGAATACAAGCTTGACTTAAATGCGGATATGAGGTTAGGTGGTATGCAGGACATAGGAGGTTATCGAGCGGTTTTAAAGGATGTTAAAGACCTACTAAGTCTTAAATCAATTATTGAAACTGCCAAGCAAAAACACAAGCTCGAAAAAATTAATGATTACGTATCAAATCCGAAAGAATCCGGATACCGCAGCATTCATTTTGTTTACAAATACTCGTCAAGAGTAGAACGGTATGATGGATTAAGAATTGAGTTACAGATTAGGACAAAGCTTCAACATGGTTGGGCTACAGCTGTAGAAACTGCTGGGTTAATTACAAATACATCATTGAAATCGAGTATGGGACCAGATGAATGGTTAGACTTTTTCAAAATTGTTAGTTCCCTATTTGCTATAAAAGAAGGATTGCCCAAACTTGAAATCCACAAAGATAGGTCAATGGAAAGCCTTATGGTTGAATGTCATAACAAATGCAAAGAACTCAATATTATAGATACTCTAAAAGCCCTAGGTGTTACAACAAAACATCTAGAGCGCCAAAATTTCCCAGGAGATTACTATTTAATTTTTATTGATGTAGAAAAGCAAAGCGTTCTCATTACCGTTTTCAAGGAAAAATCCATTGAAGCTGCTACAGACAAATATCTTGAAATTGAGAAGGAAATTAAAGATACAAGCAAAGCGGTGGTACTCGTATCAGCAAATTCAATGAAATTGCTAAGAAAGGCATACCCGAGTTATTTTCTAGATACTAGTGAGTTCATCGCCTCTATTGAAAAGATAAATGCTAACTGCATATCAAGAGGGTATTTAACGTAGGCTAACAGGTCGGTATATGTCATTGGCGCTCCGCACCGCGAGAATCTTCTGGCTGAAGAAGTAGACTGAGTGGTAAGCGGTGCGGCCTGCCCCGGCTCCCGCCGGGGACTCCCTCCTGGTGTCACGGTTTTTGCCAACGCGAGAACAAAGTAATAACCATCATATCCCTTCATCGCACCACGAGTGCAAAAACGCGCGCCACCGCGACTCTGCGCCAACGCCACATACCGCCGAACGTTGTGCTCAATACTCAAACACTACCCGAAATGAAAGAGAATAAAAAAATCTTAATCATTCTGATAGCTATCCTAGCCTGATTAATTCATAAACTTACAATTTAGGCATTCCAGTCAGATTTGTTTTACCTTTCAAGTTGTATATGCCGGGATTCCCCGGCCGGTTTGCTCTGGATTAGCTGAACAAGTGTACAGATTTATCATCTAAGGGTAGTGATTTTGCTAAAAATCAGTCGATTTCAATATATGTGAGCATATTTTTCCCTGAC
>JAKQEK010000268.1 GCA_029558535.1 Bacteroidota bacterium
AATAATTTAAAAATCGGGTAAAGATCAAATAATTTATTTTCAATCGGAGTTCCAGACATTGGATATCTGTATCTTGGTTTCCATTTTTTCTGAACCAATTCAAAAAAATTAATACTTCGTTGGGCTGAGATGAAATTTTTCATCTTGTGAAATTCATCAACAACGATCATATCAAAATTCAATTTTTCAAGATGATTTACATCGAAGTTACATTTTTCATAATTTGTAATTAATGTTTTTAATTTTGGTGTAGTTCTAAATATTTGGTAAAGCATGTCTCGCTTTTTTGGTGGTTCGGTTGTTATTTTAAACATTTCACCATCACCAAAAAACTTGTTGTAATCATCGTAAAAATTTTCAACAAGTGATGCAGGTAGCATAATCAATGCTTTTTTTACATCACCATATTTCATCAGATATTTACCAATAGTTATTGCAGTTAATGTTTTACCAGTTCCAATATCATTACCAATGATTATTCGTTCGCCAATAATACCATAGACGATTGTTTCTATTTGATTACCATAATATTGGAAATTTCTTTTATACAGTTTGAAAAATCTTTCTTTTATATGTAATTCACATTCAAGAATGAAATTAAGTATGTGTTTTACATCTTCATCTGCTGTCGTGTATTTTCTTTCTTTCAACTCAGATAATCGTTTACGATGCGCCGTATAATTATCATATTTTGTTTTTAAATCGTCAGAAAATTTAATTGGGTATTTTAATTCTTTAAGCCGATTAATTAAAATAGGTAATGATATAAATGGAACTTCGTAAACATTATTGCGAAATCTTGCACAAAAATTATACGAACACTTATCCTGAACAGTCAAAAACTGTTCTCCAGTTTCTTCAACAATCGTTATTTGATGATTGCGTTCGTTATAACCTAATTGCACAAAATTTCTCAAATTTTAAAAAGATTTTATGAATTATAGCAAATAACATGTTTAAAATCAATTAAAAACTTTTCTAAAATAATTATTGACAAAAACGTTTTAAACAAGTTATGATTTAGTTACGGTCAGAAATGATCGTGGGAGAGCCTCTAGTGAGGCATGATATGCCGAAGGGAAAAACTGATGTTTAACCTTCTCTGTCCTGCTTGTGTTCCCGTCTTAATCAAACGGATTCAACACGGCACTGACGGGCCTCGATACTGCTTTCTAAACATGCCAACGAACAGATGAATTTCTTTCGGGTGGTTACGGGTTATTAGAAACGATCTATTGACTTCCTAATCTGGAATAGGTAGACACGAATAATAACAGCCAACAACTTGCAGGGATGTGAGTATAAGAATTGAAATAAATTCTTGGTTGGTCAGCGAGATATAAATGACAGATGTTGCAAAACTAACCTTGTTTATATCGGACTCCGAAGAAAATAGATTGTAAGTCGAGAAGATTCTTAAAGGCACCTGCCTTATCTGTTATGATTGGTGGGTGTGGTGATGAACAGTTGCCACATCCAACCAATGTAAACACAGTTAGATATTGCAGGAGATTGGTTTGCTGTACCCGATAGTTACAAGTGGTCATAAATGTAAACCAACCAAAAGCCTACATTAAGAGTCGATACACAATCGACATGATGTATTTATTACATGTAGTCAAAGTTATTGTGTATTCATAGACTTTTTATGTATGGTTTGTCATTAACCAGAAATGGTGTCGAGGATGAGGTTTCTTAGGAAATTTTTGTAAATTTTCTAAAAAAGAAGGGAACCTACGGAGGGATGATTTCCTCTGCTAAAAAAATGATGAATATCATTTTTTGATAACAGGTAATTACCTGTTTTAATACCAAAAATGATTACACTTTTTACTACCTACAAATTACCTGTTTACTACCAAAAATAAATGATAAAACTACCAAAATTTAAA
>JAKQEK010000389.1 GCA_029558535.1 Bacteroidota bacterium
CTCATTCTCTCAAATTTGCGGCATTACTCCTTTCGAGAAAGTGCCTCTAAATGAACTCTTTAGCAGATCGTCAACAATAGTCCCAATTGATGATACTCCTAACCTGTTCAGTGACAATAACTTTTAACGGGACACTAGTGACAAACTTTAAAGAATTTAAATCACAGAACATAGAAAGAAAAGATGATATAAGTTTTGATTTTGGTCCAACCTGGGGAATTCAAAGGGCATATGGGAAAATGCACTTTCTTTTTGATATTGGGTCAGTATATTATTTTGACACGAAAGGGAATAATGGATTTTTCCCTATCATGATTCAATTGAACATTGGTTTTAATGTGAAGAAATGGTAAGAAAAAAACACGAACGCTAACACGCGGTATAAAAAATTGCCGGGACAGTAGATTATTCAAGGGTTGTAGCCCGCTTCAACTTTTGTGTAACTGGATAGGAAATCGCCCGCAATCGGCAACTTTTCATTCCGCCTAACGTTATGCCCAAGCTTAAAAAAGACGACGAGATTGATGAAACTTTGACTAATTTTGACTTAATGAAATAATTTAAAAAACAAAATATGAAAACTCTTAATTATTTAATTATTTTGGTTTCATTGACAATTTTGATTAGTTGTAATAAAAATGATACCGATGAATATCCTAATCCAAACCCTAATGTTGAAAAATACATTGAGCTTTTAAAATCAAATCAATATGACTCACTAAATCTTCCAGCATTTACATATATAGACATTCCTGCATTACTCAAATATCGGAATGAAACTCAAACTATTACTAATTTCCCACATAATGGAATTTCATCTCTATATGCACCAGAATGCACATTAGGGATGTATGTTTTATGGACAATTGAATCGATTAGAGCAGTGGCGATTAATAGTAATTATTTGATAATGAGATTTCCTTCCCAGAATCCAATTCTATCTCTCCGAATTTCAGATGAATTAATTTTAGTTTATACTAATGAATCTCATCAAATCGCGGCAAAAGCATATTACGACTGGTGGGAGAACAACAAACATAAGAGTTTTAACGAGTTTAAAAATATTGACCCATTAAAATCGACCGATTACAGGTGGCATTAAATAAAATGAAAGCCTGGGCATAACAGCACCTATGCCCAATAGCCTGTGAAAGAGCAACTTGAAACAGCGTATCCCGCAGAAACATTGTACCTTTGGACAGTGACGAACCCCGCAAACGGCTACTGGGCATAGCTGCGGACCGTTAGCACAAATAAAAAACTGCACCTTAACATATGCACAATCAAGAGAATAATCTATTAGAAAGTCCCTGGTTAAAATGGGCAATTGAACTTCAATTTATAGCTCAAGCTGGATTGACATACTCAAAAGACTCTTTTGACTTGAAACGATTTGAAAGGATTAGAGAAATTTCAGCTGAAATTATGAGCATGAAATCAGGTTTAAGTATGGAACTTGTTCAAGACTTGTTTTGCAATGAAACAGGTTTCCAAACACCAAAATTAGATACACGAGCAGCAATTTTCCAGAACGATAAGATATTACTTGTAAAAGAAATTAGTGGTAAATGGTCCTTGCCTGGTGGATGGGTTGATGTAAATGAATCGATAAAATCCAACATTATTAAAGAAGTAAAAGAAGAATCTGGCTTTAACGCTATTCCTGTAAAATTGATTGCACTCCAAGACAGGAATAAGCATAATCGTCCTTTATATGCTTATGGAATCTGTAAGGTCTTTGTATTATGTGAAATTACTGACGGAGAGTTTGCTCCAAATATAGAAACTTCAGAACGAGGTTTTTTTGATTTGGATAACTTGCCTTTGCTTGCAACAGAAAAGAACAATAAAGAACAAATAGAATTATGTTTTCAAGCTTTTCATTCGGACAATTGGGAGACTATCTTCGAATAATTCTATTTTTTAAGATATATAAAAAATATCTGCACCTGGATATGTTCTGCAAGGTGAAGGTTAACAATTACTTGTGCTAACACGGACGGTATAATTAATAAACTCGTCACGGTTTTTGCGGGGGCAGTACTACCTTGATAAATGATTGCCCGGTGGTTATACCCAGATTCCCGCCAGTGCTAAAAGAAAGTTTCAGCAACCGGGGATAATAACCAGCTCGCATTTACCATTGTACCGCACACTGGGTAGTGTTCCAATTAGTGTGTCTGGGGTGGCAGGTTTTCATCGAAGTTTTACATCTTAAAATTACACTTTTCTACTCAATTTTCTGGATTACGAAAACAATCCAACTAATTGTTAAGTAAATCCAGAAAATTGCCTGAGTCGTCAGGGAATAACA
>JAKQEK010000400.1 GCA_029558535.1 Bacteroidota bacterium
ACTCCATAACCGTTATTATGCCATTCATTGCTATCACGTTGGTTGCATTGAAATCCATAATATTGTGAGTACCAATTACTAGTATCAATTGCTGTGCTGTCAAAATCATCTTCAAAAACCAAACTATATAACGGATCCTGCGACAGGGCCGTTTGTGATTGGCTTTTTGATATAGTTAATAAATATAACATTATTAACAATAATAAAAACTTAAAACTGTAATTTATTGTATTCATTCTAATTTGCTTTTTCTTAAATTTAAAAATTTAGTCAGTCAGAATCATACGTTTCACATCTATCTCTTTGCCATCAACTATCAAAGCATAAAGATACATGCCTGCTGTTAGTTCGTAAGCACTAATTTCAACATTTATTACACCAATACTGTTTATAAGATGCTTTTTTAATTGGGTACCCTGCATATTATATATATTCAATTGGGCAGTTTTTACATTATCGGGTATATAGCATTTTATTTGAGTTTTTGTTGTAAAAGGATTTGGGGTATTTTGATACAAGCGGGCCGTTTTTGGTGTTTCGGTATTTTCTGAAGAGTTGTTGTTTTCGTTTATCCCCATTTTTAGGTCAGGTTTGTCATTTGATGAGTTGCAACATGCAGCCAACTGTAATTCGAGGTCGTTGATTCTGGTGTTTTGATCATTTAATGTCCCAATTATTAGTGGAATCAATCCTATATAATCAACACTTAATATGCTGTCCCCTCTTTGAATTACAAGTTCTGGAAAAACTTGCATCACATCCTGAGCAATAAAACCAAAATGTGTTCTGTTAATATTTTCATTTTCAACATCTATTGTAGATGAGGTATCTGCTGGGATTATACCCTCAGCTTTTAGTTCTGCTCTTGTTTTAAAATTAAATGACACTGCATTTAATTGAGATATTTTGCTAAAAGTATTATTTGTTAATGAACTAATATTTTTTTTTAACTTTTGATCAGAAATCTCATATATAGTTCCATCAACATATAAATCATCAGTAATACCAACGCACCCATTAAAATAACCAGCATAATTACTTCCGGTGTTTGTTACACTGCGGCCATACATAGCACCAAACACTCCGGCTCCATTATTAGTTCCAATCAATCTCCCATAAACACCATAATTATATCCATTAGTAGCATTTCCTGCTACCCCATAAATACCATAATTTTGTGAATATGATTGAGACGAACTTAAATATGAAGACCCATAAATACCAAAATTATACCTGCTGGCATCACAGGGAGTATTGATTACTGCTAAAGCATAATTACATAAGCTATTATGGCTATAGGTTGATAAATCAACTTTCAATTTTATGTTATCATAAGCAGTAGGTGTATTTGCAATAGCAACGCTTCCAGTTGAATCGACTTTTATTTGTGCATTTACATTAATGTAAAATGCAAAACAAATAATTAGTAAAAAAATGATTTTTTTCATGTTTAAAAGTTTAAATTCATAAAAATGTTTTTAAATGGTAGCTGTTTATATATGTTATCATTGAATCTTTGTTGTTCTCATTAATATTTGTTTCGCTTGCACCTAACGG
>JAKQEK010000401.1 GCA_029558535.1 Bacteroidota bacterium
GATGGCTATTAAGGAGTATCAAGATATTGCTGTTCAAGCAGGGACTAAATCAGCGATTGGAGTAGAGGCGTTGGAGCGTGCAGCAAAATTAAAAGATAAATATTCAGATTTACAAGTTCAGGTTCAACAATTATCGCAAGATCATAGAAAAATGAATTTGACAATGCAGGGCGTGAATGTGGCTGTCAATAGTTATCAAGCGTTTACAGGTATAATGGGGTTGTTAGGAGGTGAGAGCGAAAAGTATATGCAGATTATGTCTAAAATGATGATAGTGCAGCAAAGTTACAATGCTATCTTGCAGATTACACGAGCTTTTGAAAAACAGACGTTATTAGGGCAGTATGCTCGTATAACTGCTACAAAAATATTAACAGCAGTTACAGCAAGTTATAATGCGGTTGTAGGCACCTCTACAGGCGTGATGAAGGCATTCAGAGTAGCTTTAGCGAGTACTGGAATAGGACTAATAGTCGTGGCTCTGGGACTACTAATCGGGAATTTTGACAAAGTTATACAAGTTGTAAAAAATGTAGTAGGTTGGCTATCAGATTTTGGGAAAGCAGTTGGAAAGCTATTTGGTGGAATTTTTAAAAGCAATAAAGATTTGGTAGATAGTAATGCGGAAGTAGAAAAAAGCGAAAAGCAGTTAGCTCGTGAACACAAAAAAGCGTTGAGAGAGCGGGAGAAAGCTAATAAAAAGGCGTATAAAGCTATGAAGGAGGATATAAAAGAATACACTGATGCTTTAAAGAAAAATAATGAAGATTATGAAAAAGAATTGATAAAATTAAATTTGACAAATGCTACTGCTATAGAGCGCAATAATGCTTTAATAGATAAATTAACAGCTGATTTAGAAGTTAGAATAAATTATTTAGCATACATACAAAAGAATTTTGCTGATGAAAATGGCAAAATTATAGATGGAATGATGCAATGGCAGTATAATATAGCTTATGCAACTACTAAACAGGTACAACAACAAATAGACGAGACAAAAGCTAATAATGAA
>JAKQEK010000404.1 GCA_029558535.1 Bacteroidota bacterium
TATTAATAAAATAGCCATGAAGGAAGTTATAGACGATTCCGCAGTAAAACATAATATCAAAAGGACTAAAAAGGAAAAGGACGCTAAAATAATGATTTATGGGGTACCTCGCGAATGGATCGAAGCCATAAATAAAAACTCGATGGCCGTTTCGAAGTTCGCAAGAAACGCCATGGAAGAAAAACTTAAACGCGACGGTCTTATTAAATAAAACAATGTTCTTCCTAACTGCTCAAATTTGCTTTATAACTTGGGATATGATAAAATATATTCGAGGTGATTATTATGACCGCTACTATTAACTTGATTTTGCGCGTTTGTGACGAGCTGGAACTCGATGATCAAATTACGCTCGCCGATAAAATTAAACGCCGCGCCATTCGCAAGCGCCGCGCCAAACTTAAAAAGGAATGTGATGAGGCGCGCGCGGATGTTAAAGCCGGAAACTACATCGAGGGTGTTGACGCACTTTTTGCCGCTGTCGATAAGGAGAACGCCAATGCCAAAAATAAAAAACGCTAAATCGTTCTCTAAGAAGCTTGCTAAATTTCTTTCAAAACACCCGGAACTTTATGATAAAATTAAAGGCCGCATTAAGACGCTTGCCTCTGATCCTCACGCGCTTCATCTCGAAAATCATAAACTTAGAGGAACTTTAAAAGACTATTATGCTTTTACAATTTCTGCCGATTGTCGTATTATCTTTGATGTTGACCCGATCGATGGCGCTTATATTTTGTTAAATATAGGCTCACATGACGACGTTTATTAAAGACTGACTTTTTTAGCCAGGACGAAATAAAAAGGCCGTTTAATAAGCCGTTTGAGTTTTCAAGGGTTGATAATAGAATGTTGATGAGGGTTATCAAGATAACTGGCGAACCATAGACGTTCTCGGATATATAGGGATTTTTGAATGTTTGAGCAATCGATAAAATATCGTATTCGAAAGAGCCTTTAAAATCGAGAATATAATAAAACTTTTATATTGAAAAAATAAATATCGAATATAATGGCGTTTAAACGCTCATGCTTAAATCTTAAAATGATAATAGGCATGGGCGTTTTATGTTTTCGGGTAGTATGGTTTTTGGATTACATAATGACCATTATCAGATGCGTTGTTGTTTAGTTGACTTGTTTTGTTATGAATAACAGGTTCTTTGAATTTATCGAATAATTAAAAGTCTTTTTTATAAAAATAAAACAACAACAACTTATCTATATAATATAATATATATTACGTGTGCGCGCGCGTAGTTGTAGTTGTTTAAATTGTTTAAATAATTTAAGAATTTGCAAACTCAAAAAGTAGCTAAAAATAAGGGCTAAGGTCATTTTAGCCAATACAAATTAGATAGATAGCCAATACAAATTAGATAGATAGCCAATACAAATTAGATAGATAGCCAATACAAATTAGATAGATAGCCAATACAAATTAGATAGATAGCCAATACATTTATTTTGTAATGTATTGACTATCTATGATAATGCTTTAATAAAAGGTGTTATCGATAAAAACATTGTCAATAAAAACATTGATTTTTTGTATTAAGTATGATAAAATAAAAATAAGGGGTGGTTTGTTATGAAAAAAGACGTAATAATTAGAAAACATTCTTCTCTTATACAAACTAATATTAAAGAGTTAACGCTTATACAAAGAAAATTAATAAATTATTTAATTTATGTGGTTCAAAAAAACGGTTATAAAGATTTGTATGAAACCAATATTCATGAGTTAAAAAAAATGTGCAATATTTCTATAACAGATACTTTATATTTAAAAAACCAATTTCGTAAGTTATCTGAAATTTCAATAGAATTCAATTATTTGAATAAAGATAAACAAGAAACATGGCAAAAAATGACTTTTTTAGCAAGCGTTGAAATTTTTTTAGGTAACGGAAGGATTGAATTTGAATTTAGTAAAAAATTAATTGAACGAATTCTTAAACCTAAAATGTATTCCGCATTAAATATAGTTTTAATAGCTGGATTAAGAAGTTCGTATTCAGTGATTTTATATGAATTTTTACGTGATTACTTATCGGAAGTACCTTCTAAACATTCAATTCCTTTTTTAACGGTTAATCAATTAAAAGAACTCATGGGTATAAATGTAAACGAATACCAATTATTTCAAAATTTTAAAGTTAGGGTTTTAGATGTGGCCATTAAAGAAATAAATGAGAAAGCAGATATACACTGTGATTATAAATTAATTAAAATGAGTGGAAAAGGACAAAAAATAATAGGGGTTCAATTTTATGCTCGAAAGCAGGAAATTAAGGACCAGTTTAATTTATCAGAAGGTATTTTGACTCAATATAGTTCTGACATAGAACAAAAAGCTAAAGGTAATATTATTGAAAATAAAAATGAATTTATTGCTCAAGAAATAATAATGGAGATACCTGAAAAATATAGAATAAAATCGTTGTTCGAAGAAATTAATAAAAAGATTAAAGAAGGCAAAAACGTTAATTATATAAAACTGAATTTAAAATATGCATTTAAAAAAGCTAACGAAAACCCTTTATTTTATGCTATAAATGCTTTAAAAAACAATTATGCTGGCTTTGATATAGAGATTGAAGAAAAGAAAATACTAGAAAAAAAGGCTCAATCTGTGGCCGTGAAAGATAATGAAAATCAAAAGAAGCGTGAAGAAATAGCCTTAAATGCGATTAGATCTCTTTCACCTGAAAAATACGAAAATTTATACGAAGAAGCTAAAAGCCTTAATGTTAAGGAAAATCCAGGCAATTCATTTTTTTTGAATAATCTAATGATCGAAATAAGAATGGCTAAAATGTATATGGAAAAGTCTGAAAGAAATAACTACCAGAGTAGTGATAATGATTGAATCACGATTGAGACTTAGATTAAATTTTAAAAAGCTAACGTAACTCCAGGCCGCCCGGTGCCGGCGAAACTATGTCGCCGGCCGGAAGAACGGCCGGCAGTTAAGATAATCGCGGGCAGCAAGCCCGCCGCTGTTCGCGGAATCATCGCCGCGGGGCGGCCGGGTATGTTCAAGACAAAAATTTTAATCGAGACAGAACTGTTTCTCTATTTCCTAAAAAAATAACAAATTTCGGGGTCGAAAGCGGAGCCACAACGAACGCAAAAGAGGTCGACGGTAGTTCGGGTCGTCTGGTGAATCGAAGGCCTCTTAAAACGCGTTATATGCGTTCGAAAATTTTAATTTTAAATTTCATGGATTTTAAAGGATTGTGAACGGTCCACTTGGGGCGGGCAGTGCGAGCTGCAAGCGAGCGCGCCCGCGCACCGAGACAGAACGGCCCGGCAATTAGCCGCCGCCGTTAGCGCCACGGATGGCGCGCGACGATAACCCCGCCTTATGTAAAAGCGGAGCGGCACGAAGCCGCGAAGCGTCTGAGCACGGCCGCCAGGCCGTGCGAAAGTTTACATAAGGCCCGGTTTTATCGGTGAGGCTGAACAGGAAAGAGCGATATGAGTTAGTCTATAATTATTCCAATTTTTATCAATTATTTAGACTTATTAATTATTTGTTTAATTTCATCACTTAATAAGTCGTTAAAGTTGACTTCGCCGCTTGACACTATATTTGGATAATATTCAACAATTTCAACTTCTTGAACTGAAAACCCAATACTTATATTCGCCGTTTCAACTATATCCGACATTTTATCGGGCGTATAGTTAAAATATATGTTCGAGGAATCTGTATGCCATATAATTAAAGGTTCGTAATATTTTTTGTTACTGTTTTGGCCAATAACATGTTTGGTAATATTACAACCATATTTTTTTATTAAATTTCGTAATAAATCAGGGACATAATTATTAATTTCAGATCCATTAAATTTCTCGTTTAATTTTAATTTCAAAATTGAAAAATATTGTAATTGTTCATCTTTAAAAAAAAATATTGCCGAGTTCCATAATTCATTGTTTTCAAAAAAAAATGTTAACATTTTTTTAGAATTATTTTCCACAACTAATCGTGATTCTGGTAAAATATTTTTAAAATCAATATAAGACATTTCCAATTTGATTTTGTCAATTATTGCAGGAAATTTTAAAAAATCATATGCATAAACATTTTGCGAAAAACTAATTACCAAAATTATTGTTATCAAAATTTTTTTAAACATTTTATCCCTCTTATTTATCTGTATGCATTAATAAAGTATCTTTATTTGAATTGACAAGATCATCAAAATATAAGAAGTCACTTTTTAGGGTTTATACGGGATTATGGTTTCTTATATGCTTGATATATGTGCTTTAGAAGTGTTTCTAAAAATAATGCGCAGGTTCGTTTTTTTTTGACGGCGGGCGACCGGTCTAATATGTTTGGTGCGATTCTCGCTATTGTAAAATAACGATTCTTCATTTGGAGGGAAAATGTAAACGGAAGTTAATATCGAGCCAATTCAACCGGCGTTTCTGCCCATTCGTGAGTTTGATCCCTGCTTCCTTAAGGTGAAAAAGCGTTACAGGCCCTGAATATACAAACACAGGTATTGAACAAGCGGTTTTAAGTATTGAATGGCTGACGGCGATAGGTTTTAGGTTTACTGTAAATACTTTATAGCAGGCCTAATTTGTTCTTAACCGCTGCTTGGAGCAATTGCGAAAAATTAAGTTTATTTTCTAAAGCTACGTCATTCAACCATTTTGGAATGGTTAACGTTTTTTTGATGTATTCGTTTTGCATCTCGTTTCTGACCGGCGGCATCCATATTTCGATCAGACTGGTGAAAGAATGCTTCGGCAGCTTTATATTTTCAGGCTTGCTTGGCGTCGGTATCTTTTCTTTATCGTCTTCAAGGTTATATATATGCAATTCCATTGCTTCTTTCGCCATTCTTAACGCTTCATCGATATCACTGCCTTCAGTTATGCAGCCTGGCAGATCCGGAAATGTAACCGTATAGCTTTTCTCGCAATATTCGAATATTGCTGGAAAAATATATCTGTCTTTAAGTTTTGCTTTACTCATGCTCATCACTCCTGCCTGGTTTCTTTATTTTAAACCGGCTTGCTTTAATATACTACGATAAGTATTATGATTGATTTCTTTCCGTGGATGCGGAACCGTTACTTTGCCTTTTTTCTGGCCATGGATAAGATGTAGGTGCGAACCTTTTTTGTTCTTTACCATCCATCCGTCTTTATATAATAGTTTTAAAATTTCGTCTGATGAAACCGTTTGAATCGCACTCCCTTAATTGATCTATTTTTATTATAACACGTGTTAACAGGAAGTGTCAATATTTTTCCTAAGTAAATTATAGCATAATTTAAAATCAAAGCAATATAAACGTTTTTGTTTTTTAATCGGTTGTAACAAATATTAACCCTCTAACTGTAATTTTTTGACCGCCCAGGCCTGCATTTTGGTGTTGAGCGTTTTCATTTCCCGATACTTGGCGATCGCTTCCAGGTCGATCGATATAACTTTACTTAACTCGCGCTCAAATAATTCAAGAAGCTGCGCCTTTGGCATAACTATGGTTTCA
>JAKQEK010000420.1 GCA_029558535.1 Bacteroidota bacterium
CTTGCCAACTCTGCCATTTTGTCCTGTTTACCATACTAATACGAAAGGTAATTACAGCTTAGATAAACGATTACTCAGAGTAGTACATCCTGTTTACCATACTAATACGAAAGGTAATTACAACTTAAATTCCCGTACAACCAGACTTCTGTCACCTGTTTACCATACTAATACGAAAGGTAATTACAAATGCATGTCCTGTACAATTACAGTAAATATTGCTTTGTTTACCATAGTAATACGTAAAGTAATTACAACATAAGTGACTGTGGAATGTTTTCGTTATGCCCTGTTTATCATACTAATACGAAATGTAATTACAACAACATTAATGGTTAGGCTTTTTTTGTGCCTCCTGTTTACCATACTAATACGAAAGTAATTACAATGCATATCAATTCTTGCAGTTTGAACTTATTTTTATTTACCATACCAACACTAAAGTAATTATAAAGTAAAATGACATGCATCTTCACACTGAACTTTTATTTATTATATTAATACTTAAAGTAATTACAATTTATTAACATCAAGATTTAACTCAACAATACCAGTTTATTATAGTAACACATAGAGTAATTACAACATATTGTAATTTTGAACATACAGTGAAATTTTGTTTAGCATATTAATACAAAATGTAATTATAATTCTTTTATTAATCCAAAAAGTTCCAGTGGGTAGGTTTACAATATTAACACGTGAGTAATTATAAAGCACGTCACATAATAGCAGTACATCTCAGTCTGTTCACCATATTAAAACCAGTGGTAATTATAATAGACGTTGGGCAACTTTTCTTTGTGGTATGTTTACTTATTATAATAATACATTATTGTAATTATAAAAGAAAATGTGGTATATTTGAAATATATATGTCTCTTATTATATTAACACTTAAAGTAATTATAATGCCAGTGACCATAACCAACAATCACCACTTATCACAATAATACTAAATGTAATTATAATGAAATTATCCGTGAAAGTGTAAGAAGAGTTCTATTTATTATATTAATACAAAGGTAATTACAATGCATGTTACTGTCCTGTACATACTATAAAAAGAATTCAATTATCATAGTAATACTTAAAGTAATTATAGTCAAAATTTATCTTCAGCTTTGTGTTTATATTTATTTACCATACCAATACTTAAAGTAATTATAATGCATTTGACCCAGAACGATTAAAAACTTCTCTTACTTATTATATTAATACAATTAGTAATTATAATGAACAGGAGATTCCAGTTGCTCTACTGATATCCGTTTATCACACTAATACGTTGAGTAATTATAAATCAAACAATTTAAATTAAAAATAATTATTATATTAACACAACTGTAATTATAATTCATATCGGACTCCTGTGGAACATTGAATAATGGTTATCATAATAATACACACGTAATTATAATGAATATCTAATCCCTGTGTAAATTTGTAAAAGAAATTTTATTATAATAATACTTTTGTAATTATATTTGTGCAACATTTTCCAGCTAATTCACGTATCATTATTTGTTGGAAATTTTAAAAAATATGAAAAATTATTGCCCCTTATCACACCCAAATAAACCTTTAATTAATCACCTTAAAGGTATTCTTACAGTTGCTGACATTACTGATTTGTTTTTAATTGCAGATGCTTTCCATGATGTCGGCAAAATGAATGATAATTTTCAATTAAAAATTCAGAGTCTTCCATATAAAGGTTATTCAAATCACGCCCATATTTCAGCATATTATCTTATTAATGGATTTGTTAATAATCGGGAAACTATCATTAAAAGATTTCCTTTTATCACTGAGGAAAATTTTGACATGATATTATTGATACTTGCCAATGTTGTTATTGGTCATCATGGCTACCTTAGAAATATTGACGAATTATTCAGTATAAAGAAAAGGGATAATGGTTTAAGTGAGTGGGACGAGATGATTGCATACCTTAAAAGTAGTAGGATGACTGAATACGTCAACACCTTTTTTAAGGATAATTCAGATTTGTTGGGATGCGAATTAACATTCATCAATGATTTTGAAAAATGTGAATACTATCATTATTTTGGAAGAATCCATGATGTGGAAAAGTGGCAAAAAGATGCACTTCAATATTATTTTGATACTGTTATGACTTTTGCCGAATTAGTACATGGCGATAGAAGAGATGCATCCGACAATAAGATTTCATACCGAAATAAAACCAAAAAAAGATATGCTTATTCACTGGAAAATAATTTGGAGTGGATTTTCAATAGCTTAAAAAGTAACAGTGAATTAAATAAGGTCAGGAATAAAATCAGGAAATCGGCTGTCGCCAATTTATCTTATAATCTACAATATAAAAAAGATATCAGAGTATTCACTCTTACTGCTCCCACTGGAAGCGGTAAAACTTATATGATGCTTCAACTCGCAGCAGAAATTTTAAAACATCGTGATTACGATTATGATATCATATATTCACTTCCATATCTTTCAATCATTGACCAGACCGTAAAAATCTTGAATAACAGTTTGAGAATCGAAACATTGAATTATACATCAGCTTCCGATACCAGCATGAAACTTCAAAGCATGATGGAAAAAGAAAGCGGGTCAAAAGAATTAATTGAATATGCTTTTTCTGAAAACTGCTTTGACCATTCGTTTGTGGTAACAACATTTAACCAGTTGTTTGAAACATTTCTCAGCAACAGTACAAGCAAATTAATGAGACTGAAGAATTTTAAGAAACGTATATTTCTGATTGATGAATTTCAAGCAGCCAGTCCTTCGCAATATTATACATTGGTAAACATATTAAACGAATTTTGTAAACGATATGATAGCTATGCAATCATAAGTACTGCAACGATGCCTTGTTTTGGTATCGATTTTCATTCAATCAGAAACAGAAATGTGAAAAATCTTTTCAAAAACCAATTCTATCCCAAAGAATTGCTTTCAAAAGATGTTTTTAAGTATGATGTGTTTAATAGATACACCATTAATTTTATGGGAGAAGTTAACCCAATGTCATTGTGCGAAATGGTAAATCAATCCGATAAAAGTACATTACTTATCGTAAACACCATCAGGACTTCTCAGGTAATGTATGGAATGTTTGCTACAGGAAGTAATTTTGAAAAGGTTTATTTATTAAATGCACACATAAGTCCACACGATAGATTAATGCTTTTACAAGACGTTTTCGCTGATTTAAAGCAGGGCATTAAAATTCTTGTAGTAAGCACCCAAGTTATTGAAGCGGGTGTTGATATTAGTTTTCCTGCTGTTTACAGAGATGCTGCACCACCTTCCAGTATTGTTCAGGCAAATGGTCGTGGTAACCGTAATGGGGAATATGGAATGATTAATACTTATCTTTTCCTATATAAAAGCGATAGCGACAGTCAATATGACTGTAATATGGTTTATCATAGCACCATGACAAAAAATTTCAGGGAAGACATTAAAGGTAGAATCCCCGCAATGACTGAAAAACAATTTCATGACAGGTGTAATACCTACTTCGTTGGATTAGCAATTAATGCAGAACATGGTAAGGTAAATGATGACCAAAATCTTGTAGATGATACTTTAAGTGGTAGATTTTATAATATTGGTAGTTATCGCTTTATTCAGGGAGACCCTGACACACACACAATATATGTCGGTAAAGACGATACTGAATGGGATGAATATGTGACAGCAT
Source organism: Bacteroidota bacterium (assembly GCA_029558535.1). GTDB lineage: Bacteria > Bacteroidota > Bacteroidia > Bacteroidales > ML635J-15 > Bact-19. Next base: position 3,704 of record JAKQEK010000420.1, read on the forward strand.
TTAATGAAATGAGGTCAGCAAATGGCTATGAAGAACGTGATGTTGCCAATATTGAATTTAAGCGCATTAGAGGAATCATCTTACAGAATAGTATCAATGTTCGCACAAAGGTATTTGAAACCATTAGTGTTGAAGAAAATGATGTTTTCGGGGTGTTTAGACTATTGGATGAAGATAGATATGATTCAAGAACAGGATTGGTAGAATTCTAATCTATAAATCGAAAGTAATTTCAAAGTCTTCATCAATTGGTAATCCAGCAATATATTTCCACTTGAAATCCTGATAACCCTCTGCTTCACCAGTGAGTTCAAGTATGATTGCCAGTGCCAATTGAGCAGGACCTGAACCGCCATACCCCCAATTGTAGCCATCGGGACTATGATTACGAAGTTTTTGACTTGGTGCTGGGTCGAGCCAGTGACCATCAAGCCAAACTTCTCTTGTGCTTGCCTTTCCTATCAAAGTATGTGTTGCCATTGCTAATTAAATTTACTGAGATAAACAATAAACAGATAAATCAATCCACCGATTGCCAGAAAAGATATGAGGAATCCAACACCAAGATGAAATCTTGTGCTGCTTTGCGGGTTTGCTTTCCATTTCATGATAAGACTTTTCACATTAAGTCCAATCAGAAATATCATAACTAAGATTACAAATAAAACAAATATATTCCAAGCCATAGTTTATGTTTTTTAAATTAAGAACAGTTATATCCGACTTTGAAATATCTTCCGTCTTTAAGTGGAAACAGGAATTTGCCAGTAAGATTATCAACGGAAGGCTGGTAATAGAAATGGTCAATTTCTTTTATTTCATTGCACATTTCTTGTATATAACCCATAGCCAGTGCCTGTTCAACTTCTTCGATGTCAAGTATTGCTTCAGGTGTCCAGCTTCCAGTGTTCTTATTGAGCCATCTGTAGAGACTGCATCTTCTGATTAAACCTCTGAGTTTTCTTCTGAATTCAGTTTTTATATTCATTGTTTTCCCTTTTGAATTTGTTCGACAATTTGTTTTTTCTGTGCGCCAGTTACTTTTATTAGTTCATCAATAAGTTCTTCCTTATTGAAGAATACACCTGTTGCAAACTGGTACATCACATCCCAACGTTCAGGTTCTTTGTCGAAAAGTATGTAACCTTTCTTTCCTTGACCAAGCATATAGCCAAGTTCAAGATGACCTGATTTACCTGCTGGCATACACATCACACCGATGCCAAGTCTGTCAATGTGAAACTTATCGAATTCAAACACATGCTTTCCTGCCCAATTGCTGAGTGCCTGTGCATATGAACTGCCACGAACCTTTTCGTATTTACGCCAGAAATCATCGGCTTCAGGTCCGGGCGAAAACCAGTCATCGAACACTTCCACGCCAAGCGTTTCTCTTAATTCTTTCGCAATATGCGGAATCTTGTCATTTTTCAGGCTTCCAATCACATAGATGCCAGTAGGGTTTACAGGTATTACTTTATTCTCCATGATTTATTTGTTTACAATATTTCAATTACTTTGCCGTACACTTGTTTAGTCCAGCCGTTTATTCCACCTTTATTATTTCCAATTAATAGTCCTCTATTTCCTTTTCCTTTGACCAAGTGTGTATAAAAATGACTTTTCACCTTACAAAAGACAATATCATTTACATTCACATCTTCTAACTTAACTGGTGCAAGTTTATGGTCTTGTCCTGATTTAATAATAGGAGACATGGAATTGCCTTTTTCGCTTGTGATAAAAGTCTCGCCTTTCTTTAATTTATCTACTTTCCAATTCATTAACGAAATATTCTTACACCTTCGGTTGTTTCACTTTTTATTTCCTGAACTTTATTTACAACACTTTGACCGAAAGCATTTAGTTTTTCGTAAAGTTCGCTCAGTTTTTCCTTATCATTACGATTTTCACACATTTCAATCCACATTTCAATAAGTTTCCAATTCAAATCGGGATGATTAAGTGAATTATGTTTCAACTGATGAAACTGATTATGCCAGTAATTAACATCATCGCTGATTATCTTCACCCTCATTTCCATTGGATAGCACCTATCTGAGAGGTCACTACTTCCATGATTGAAATAACCATCACTGACTGATGTTATTCTATCTTCATTAGTTTCTATGACTTGCTGTAATTTGAATTCACAAAAACACCAGTCGCCTTTTTTAAATTTCGGTTTATTCATATGGCAAATATAATATTATTGTTTAGTATTATCAACTATATGCACTTCAATTTCGTCAAATTCTTTCAATAGTTTGTCACGTTCTTCTTTCGGAAGTATCTTTAAAAGCATGTCAGCTATGAATCCACAGACCTTTGAAACGAGTTTTGGTCGCCATATTTCCCATACAACAAACCATTGATTTTGAAACCAACGTATAAGTTTATATTTGGAAGTCTTACGTTTACTAATTGTTATTTGAAGTATTTCTTTAGGCATGATTATTTAGTTTAGTCGTGATAAATTTTCC
>JAKQEK010000428.1 GCA_029558535.1 Bacteroidota bacterium
TTCATCACCATTATTCATTAGGTAAAGCGCATAATTGTATTGACATATAGCATTCCCATTATCTGCTCCTTGCTTATACCATTCAGCAGCTCTATCTCTATCTTGTAAGACTTTCGAGAAGTAAGAACCCAATGACAAAGCTGCTTCACTATCCCCATTCTTTGCTTTTTCAGATAAGTCAATAATTTCTTTTTCTTCTAAGAATAATGCCTCATTAGCATTAATAGGTTTTTCATCACACATGAGTATCCCTCCACTTATACATACTAAACCAATAATACTAATGGGCACCTCGAAAAACTATGTTTTAAGGAACCCTATTTCTCAAAAAACAAGAAAATCATTGCATGATAATGGAATTAAGGTAAACTACCAAATATTCCAATCTGCTTCAACTGATTTTTTAATCAGTAAGCAGGAAAGAATGCAAATTCCTTTCAAGAATTCGCCGATAGAAATCTATAACGACACATGTTGTATGTCAAATTCATTAAACTAATATTAAACTCAGCTCGTGCTAATCCAATACTCCGAATAAATATTCCGTTCATTGAATTAGTCATGAATCCAAAAATATGTTCTATTCTCGATCGTGTTTTTGATTTTGTCCTGTTTTTATTTTGCTGTTGTTTTGTTAATGGGTTATTCCTATATCCTCGTTCACAAATTTTATTTTCAATACGTTTTTTAAATAAACAATTTTCAATTTTTGGTCCTATATATGCACTATCCGCATAGAGCGAAATATCTTTGTTATCGACAAGGTTTGGTAATTCTTGACTGTCATGTACACTTGCTGAAGTAACTGTATATTTTAGTATTAACTTGCTTTTACTATCTGCTTTTACATGCGACTTATACCCATAATGAGTTTCATCATTTTTCTTTGTCCAACGAGCATCTGCGTCTTTTTGTGCTCTCATTGATTTATGTTCTGGCTTCTTCCATTCTTCCGGTATGTTACCATCTTTAATTTTATCGTTGTCTTCTTTTTTGTTTCTCTGTTTTGGAACGTCAACAAATGTTGCATCAATAATACTTCCTTGATGGCTTATTAGATTTTTATTTTCAAGTTCCTTCATGAATCTATCAAAAAGTTTATCATTGATCTTTGCTTTAACAAGTTGTTCTCTAAAGTACCAAATAGTTTTATCATCGGGTATTGCATCATTCAAAGTAAGACCAAGAAATCTCATAAAACTTAATCGATCTTTTATTTGATATTCTGTCTGGGCATCACTGATATTGTAAAATCGTTGAAGTATTAAAATCTTAAACATCATGACATAGTCATACGGTGGACGACCGCCTGGACCCTTTGCCTCTTTTTGCATTGCTTTTTTAAGTATCGGCTTGAAGATATTCCAGTCAATTACAGTATTAAGCTTTTCTAATGGATCTCCAAGTTTGCTAATTTCTTGGAGTCTGTCTGCTTCATCAAAAAGTCCTCGTTGTTTCATACTTTTATTTTAACATATTATAGCTAGTTTTTCGAGGTGCCCATAGAGAATTTAATGAACTTTATTGATGATAATGGTTATGGTTTATTGATTGGAGTTGACATTAGAAGATTGACTGCAATGCATTATGTTGAAGGTAATATACCGAATGATATTTGGCCTAAATTATTCACACCAATGAATGAAGAAATTCAAAAAATATATAATCAAAATGAATATTTTATAGTAACTGATCTTGTACCAAAATATACAAAGGGCTGGTTAAAAATACAAGCTATGGCTGAAAAGAAAGGATTATTAAAGAAAGGAAAGATAGGAAATGCTGACAGTATGTTCTTTAATGTTAAAGAAATTGTAAGTATTTATGAAAATGAACTAAAACACAATATCAATAAACTATTTAATATTTAAAGAGCATCCAACAAAAGCTTCAACCTGAGAATGCTATGTCACGGTTTTTGCTTTGTTCACTACGTTCACGCAAAAACACGCGCCAATAACGCATTCCAGGTTAAGCCAATGTTCGGCGGACGCTTCGCGCCGAGGAAAAAAAGAATGAAATACTATCATATTGATGCATTTACACAAGAAAGTTTTAAAGGCAATTCAGCTGGTGTTGTTATTTGTGATGGCACAGATATTGAAGATACTTTAAAACAATCATTAGCAAGTGAGTTTAAACATTCTGAGACTGCGTTCGTTT
>JAKQEK010000029.1 GCA_029558535.1 Bacteroidota bacterium
ATCATCAATTCCCGGTCATTCATATCTACCAATCTTGTATCGGAAAACCAGGTTTTGAAACTTTGAGGATTAATATTCTCCTCCAGTTTATCCAGAATGTTCTGCCAAATATCTTGATCCATAAGTCACTTTCCTGTAAAATTTATTTATCCACAAACCGTATTCCGCTATATCAGATACGGAAGGGAAATTACTATCTCATTCAATTTTAAAAAGTTACAACTAAATAATAAACATCCGGTCAACTACCTGAACTCAATTTATCCACAACTTATCCACAGTATATTTTAAAATCCTTTTGTTACTTGCTCTTATACGCTTTTCATTTTTATTAAAAAAAACAACTTCACCACAAAAAATCCTCACTCTGATTTGTCAAGTAACTAAATGCTAAGAATAAAATAGATTAGAGAGAAATTAAAATTGATAATCACCTTATTTAGAAAAAGGTTAGAATCCCATTCCGGATTTTATGAATATTATATTGCAAAATTCTATTATTTTGGTTATTAAAGAATTAGCGATGGAGTAAAATATTTTTATTGAGGATAACACTGATAAAGGGCTAAAGCACGCAGATTTAGCAGATTACGCAGATTTTTCAGTATCCGAATCATCAAGTCAGGACTCATTAGCGCTGTCATAAATTCATTCTATACGCTAGCTTTTTTTAGCGCTTTTGTCTTATGACGACTTTAATAAATCCAATCAACTCATTTATCTACAATCTATTTTTTCTGTCATTCTCCATTTTTTGTCTTCCTAATTGCATTGCTTACCCATTACGGACTCATTGTCAATGCCATCCGTAATGGGTAAGCAATGAGTAGGCAATGCAATTAAGGAAGAGTAGCCTCAACGGAAATTCATAATTATATTCTAAAGATTCATCCTCTCTCTCAGCCCTGTAACTTACTGTCTAATTCTACACGCGCCAAATTGAAAAAAGGTGAACCGTTTATAAAAAAATACTTGACTTGGATTGACTAACTGGAAATAAAGTAATTTATAGATTAATCTTACATAGTTTGTGAAAAACAACGATTTGGAA
>JAKQEK010000279.1 GCA_029558535.1 Bacteroidota bacterium
TGCCTATACTGAAGCAAAAACCGCTGTTTCTGCCTGTTTTCTTATCTTTTTCTGCTGAGTTTCTTTAAAAAATTTACTAATTTCAGCATTCTCGCTATTTCTTTTATCTTTTCTTCCCTTGCGACAACTCAACAAAACCGGTCGCTTTCTCCATAACTAATCATCATTTTTTTTAAGCTCGTTGAATAGATGCTCATTATCGGGAATACAGTTCAACCCACGCTTCCTTGTTGGGTCGTTCCGACCACAGGAAGCCTAAGTATTAGCCTCCGTTTTTTTATCAATCACGAATAATCTGATTGACTTTAATGTGTCGTTGTTTTTGAAAGAAAATTCATTACGATAACACCTAAGACAATCAAGACGATTCCTATAATCGCAGGAATGTCTAACTTTTGCTTAAAGATTACAACTGAAATAAATGCTGTTAAGACAATCCCTAATCCGCCCCATGTCGCATAAGCTATTCCTAAAGGTATCGTTTTTAGAGCTAATGACAGAAAATAGAAGCATGTCAAATACGCAATAATTACTATCGATGAAGGTAACCATTTAGAAAATCCATCAGATGCTTTCATAAAACTCGAACCTACAACTTCAAATACAATTGCTAATAATAAAAATAAATATTTCATTTTATACGATTTTAATTTTGCAAAGATACAGCAAAATCTTATCGTCTTTTTTGACAAAAGGCAAAATCGAAATATTACATTTTTCCTCTAATTCTGCTTAATGTTGCTTGCGTTATTCCTAAATAAGAGGCTATATGTCCTAGAGAAACTCGTTGTGAAATGTTTGGGAAATCTTTAATTAATTTTCGATACCTATCTTCTGCTGAATCGACCTGAAGAGAGGCAATTCTGTTTTCTAATAACAGACAATATTCTTCAGCAACCTTTCTCCCAATGGTATTAAAATCAGGATGCTTGTTATATAGTTTTTGGAGATTTTGATTGGAAATATAATGAAAGACAGAATCTTCAAGTAGTTGAATATTCTCTATAGAAGGATTGTTGCTAAATAATGGCAAGGCTGAACCAAGAACAATATTTTCTGCCGCAAACCATGTGTTAATTTCCTTGTCGTTTTTAATATAAAAACCACGTACGAGTCCAGTTTGTAATACAAATAGATTGGCGGTTGCTTGACCTGCTTTTATTAAATAATGACCTTTCTTTTTGTTTTCTGTGTTTATGTTTTTCAATATGTCGATTTCCACAGATTCTGAAATATAGCCAAACTTTTTAATTGTTTCTAAAAATGAATTCATATCAGTAAATCGTTTGATTTTTTTTTTAAATGGGGGCTAACGGATGGCGGTATGGTTAGTTGCCGATTTCGAAGCACTTTCCTGTCAAGTTACAACTACTTTTAATACGAGCTGTGCCGCTCGAATACCCACTGCACCGGCAATTAACTATACCGCGTGTTGTGCGTTCGGCTTTTATTTTTTTCATCTTCTTATTGTAAATTGAAGCAAAGTTACTAATTTTGCAGTCAATTATTTAGATTTTTTTCATTATGTATTACAGCAGACCTTGGACGACTATCTAAGTGATAGACAGTCCCAAATAAATTTCCCATAATCTTTTTTGGCAAGACAAACAGTCTATGTTTTAGTGTGTCGTCATTTTTAATGAAGGCATTGCTTTGTCATAGTTGCTCTGTCAGGTAATACTGTCTTTCACATCGCTACGAATTGAATTCAAGTATTCACCTGTAAGAAGTCATAATGAATAAAAATAGATTGCCTGTAAGATATACGGGTCAGCACTTTACAATTGACAAAGTGCTAATTGAAGATGCAATTAAACAATCAAGAATTAATCAAAACGATACGGTCTTAGATATTGGTGCAGGAAAAGGATTTCTAACTGTACATCTACTACAAAAGGCAAAATTAGTCATTGCGATTGAGAATGATTTTGAGTTAATAACATATCTAAAACAC
>JAKQEK010000073.1 GCA_029558535.1 Bacteroidota bacterium
TTAAGTTAGAAAATTGGATAAATAGTATTAATCATAAATAAAAGTGTTTAAAATGCAGCCAACAGACAAAATAGGAGCGTTAAGTTTTTACAATGCAGACAATATGGATATAATGAAGCAATATCCTGATAAATACTTCGACCTTGCTTTGGTCGACCCGCCTTATGGAATAAATGTAAATGTTTCAATGGGTAGGAGAAAAGGCGATAAAAAAAGCGATTATCACAAATTTTCTGGCAATGATTCATCTATTCCGAATAAAGAATATTTTACTGAGTTATTCCGTATTTCAAAAAATCAAATTATTTGGGGTGGTAATTATATGACAGAATACTTAAAGCCTTCGCCTTGTTGGATTTTATGGGATAAAGGTTTTTCGGAAAATGTAACCTTTGCCCAGTTTGAAATGGCTTGGACTTCGTTTTCTTCGAGTGCTAAAAAGTATGATTTTAATGCTGCAGCAAATAATGACCGAATACACCCAACGCAGAAGCCCGTGCAACTATATGATTGGATTTTAAAGAACTATGCGAAGGAAGGCGATTTGATTTTAGATACCCACTTAGGAAGCGGAAGCATTGCAATAGCAATAGACAAAGCAAACACCTTAGATAAAAAGAATCTGACCTTTGTAGGTATCGAACTCGATGAAAAGTACTATAAAAAAAGTATAGAACGATTTAAAAATTACAAACAACAAAAAACTATATTCGATGCAATCCAAGATTAAATCACTTACAGAATCAATAGTAAATACATTTGCAGGTATGTGTATTTCATTTATTGTACAAGTACTTATATATCCGATTTTAAATATACAAGTATCAATAAATCAAAATATTATTATTACATTTGTGTTTACTGTTGTTTCAATTTTACGAAGTTATATAATTAGACGAATATTTAACAGACTATGAACATATACGCATTTTCATACTGCACATATACTGAATACGTCGCAGCAAAAGACAGAAAACAAGCAATCGAGTATTATTCAAGTATACATATGGACTTTGAGAAACTAACCCCGAAGCCGTATGTGTATAAGCTATCCGAAGCCGAAATAATCGACTTACAAATTGATACAAGAAATATATATGAACCTCAAATAATAGTAGTAGATGAGCCTAACGAATAATATTATCCTAAAAACTGCAATACTTGAAGAAGCTTTGAAAGTCTATAAAGTAGCAGCATATCACGAACTAAAATTCGAGCATTTGTTAGAATGTGAGAAAATGCCTGAATCGAACTCAAAAGAGAGGTATTTGAAACAAAAAGCGATAAAAGATGTAAGCACGCACTTTGAAAATAAAATAAAATCTGTTGAAAAATACAATAGCGAATTTTCGGACGCAGCGAAAAAACACACTAATTTAGAGCCGTTCATTGACGCTCTACTTGACGAAGTAGCAAAATTAATAACTAATATTTTAAAAAATGAATCTAATTAATTTAGTAGGAACGATTGGGAAAGACCCCGAAGTTCGAGAAATCGGAACAGATAAAAAGGTATGCAACTTTACGTTAGCAACAAATGAGTACTACAAAGGCGAACAAACAACCACGTGGCATAATTGCGTTGCGTGGAACTCACTAACTGATGTAGTAGGAAAGTCGAAAAAAGGCGATAAAGTTGCAATAACGGGGAAAGTCCGGTACGATACATACGAAAAGGACGGAATAAAGCAAACAGCGACTAAAATCGAAGTGCAGCACTATGAGTATATAAGTAAGTATGTGCCAAAGGACGATATGCCGTATTGAAAGGATTTAAAAAAAATAGGTAAAAAATAAGAGCCGGAATAATATCCGGCTTTTTTTATGTCCAATTTGTCCAATTTGTTTTTGCAAATGTCCAATTTAAAGTCCGATTAAAACGCTGATAATCAAACACAAGTCCAATTTTGCTAATTTTTTCTATACTTTACAAAAAAATAGAAAAAATATAAATTTTACAAATTTTACAAAAAAATGTAAAAAATTGGACAAATTGGACATGAATGCTAAAAATCAAATAGTTAGCTTAAAAAAAAAGGACTAAAAAAAGGAAGTAAATCGGACAAATTGGACATGATAAAAAAATATTAAAAAATTATTGCATATTAAAATAAAGTATTATATTTGCGTAGTTTGTTGCCCTTCACAATTTGCAACTAAAGAAATAGATACCTATTATCGAAACGGAGTGAAGGACGGAGTAGATAGTAGGTATTTTAATTTATAACATATTGAAATGATTACAATATTTAAGAACATCAAAAGTACCGCAACGCCATATCATAGAGAAATAGAGGTTGCATTTGAAAGGATTAAAAACGGTAAAAGCCGCGAATTAGTAGAGAAAATACGAAACGAAACGAATAAAGAAAAGCGAAACGAATTAAAAATGCAGCTACCGAGCATTTGTTTTTCGGGAGTATTTACAAAACGAGCTGCGGATTATTGTATTGAGCATTCCGGTTATATTTGCCTTGACTTTGACGGTTTTGAAAGCGAAATTGATTTGGCAATAAAACGGGCTGAATTAAAAACAGACAAATATACTTATGCTCTATTTACATCCCCAAGCGGTAACGGATTGAAAGTAATTGTGAAAATTCCTCCCGAAATCGAAAATCATAAAGGATACTTTAAAAAATTACAACAATACTATAATTGTGAGCATTTTGACATATCTACAAAAGACATTAGCCGAGTTTGTTATGAATCTTTTGATGAAGATATATTTATTAATAAAGATTCAGAACTTTGGACTAAAAAAGAACTTGAAGAATTTACGAGCGATAATAAACCGACTGTTCCTCTTACTTCGAGCAGTGTTATTGTTACAAATCTACAAAAATGGTTTGATGAAAACTACATGATGATAAAAGGAAATAGAAACGCTAATCTATACATATTTGCATCAGCTTTAAATGATTACGGAATAAGTAAACATGAGGCAAATTCATATTTAATTCGAGCGTATGAAAGTTCAGATTTTTCAGCAAAAGAAATATCAAAAGTAGTAGAATCGGCATACAAGCATTTTGCATCACATGGAACTAAATTTTTCGAGGATACTCATACAAAAAAACAGATAAAAAAAAGAATTCAATCGGGCGAACCAATTAAACAAATAGCAAATGAATTTACTCAACTTGAAAAAACAACTATTGAAAGACTTGCAAAAGAAACTGAAAATGTAAATGAGTTTTGGGAGTTTGACAAAAAAGGCTGCCATATATTAAACCTAAAATTCAAAAACTTTTTAGAACAAAACGGCTTTTGCAAGTATTACCCAGAGGGTAGCGAAATGTATATTTTTGTTCGCTGTGTAAATAATTTTGTTGAAAATACAAGCCCTCAAAAAATAAAAGATTTCGTACTTGACTATCTATTGACAAATGGACATGAAAAGCCGTATGAACTACTTGCATCAGCAACAAAATACTTCAAAGAGGATTATTTGTCCTTGCTTGAGGTCAAAGATTTAAAACTTTATGAAGATAGTATTGATTTCGGTATGCTTTATTTTAAAAATAAGGCAGTTCGGGTATTTGCTGAAAAAATAGAAGAAATTGATTATTTAGACCTTGACGGGATGGTTTGGAAGCATCATATAATTAACCGTGATTTTGAGTATAAAAAGTCAAATGATAGTTATTTCGAGAGGTTTGTAAAATTAGCTGGAGGCGATGGATATTCAACTATTGAGAATACGATAGGGTATATGATGCATTCCTATAAGACCTCTGCAAATAATAAGGCTGTTATATTCAATGACAAGAAAATATCTGATAATCCAAACGGCGGTAGCGGTAAGGGTATTATTTGCAATGCGGTTTCTAAAATGAAACGGGTATGTATTTTAGACGGTAAGCAGTTTGATTTTAATAAAACATTCGCGTATCAATTAGTTAGTGCAGATACTCAATTACTCGTATTCGATGATGTTGTAAAAAAATTCAATTTTGAGGCTTTATTTAGTCTTATAACAGAGGGGATAACATTAGAAAAGAAAAATAAAGATGCTATTAAAATACCGGTACATCGAAGCCCTAAAATAGTTATAACAACTAATTATACAATCGGTGGCGTTGGCGGTTCATTTGAGCGAAGAAAACACGAAATAGAATTAACCGATTATTTCAACTCGAATCATACCCCACTTGACGAGTTCAATATAATGCTATTCGATGACTTTACACAAAAAGATTGGTGCGAGTTTGATAACTATATGATTAATTGCCTGAAAAACTATTTAAAAAATGGATTAATCAAATACAATAGTGATACTCTACATTCACGTAAATTTATTCAAGATACAAGCTATGAATTTTTTGAGTGGTCGAATGAAAATATACAGGTACCAAGTGAAAGACTTTATAAAGATAGATTATTTGAACAGTTTACAGAGGCTTATCCAGATTACAATAGTAGAGGTAGATATAAGCTTTCACAAATAAGATTTAGTAAATGGCTCGATTGTTTTGGATTGTACAAAAAAGTTGAGGTTCAAAAAGGAAAAGAAAATGGAAGTCGAGCGTTTGTTGTTTTTTCAAATATAAAAGAAAATGAGAGTTTTTTCGATAACTTAAAAATAGAAGAACATGAAGCCTTTTGATATTGTATGTAAAAAATGTGGTAGCATAAGCTATAAGATAGTTGAAACACCGGAAACATTCCACGAAGCAAAATATGTATGCAATGATTGTGATAGTTTCATTCAATGGAAGCCAAAAGAAAATAATTACCGTACAAAGGTAGCTGAAGCTATTGAACAAAGCAAAACAATAAAAAATAATAGCTTTGTTTCTTCATTGCATCGTTATTTTGAACAAAAGAAAACATTAACCCCGAAACAATATGAATCATTATGCAATATAATAGAATTGAACAGATAAACGAACTTATTAACTCTACGATAAAAGAGAAAAAGGCAAAATCGAAACCATATAAAAAGCCTCAAAGTATTATAGATTTTGAAAAAGAATATTTTGAGTATAAATATTTAGGTCGAGATATTCCTCAATACATGAGAGTATTTGATAAATTTTCAGACAAAAAAGCAAATGACTTACAGAAATTAACTGTAAAATTCTTTGAAATGAAAGGAGCGTTTGCAACTCGAATTAACTCAACAGGAGTATATCGTGCAGACATGAAAAAATTTGTAAGGAATACGCAAAAAAGTGGGTTAGGCGATGTACAGGTAATTTTAAATGGTAAGACTATTTATTTAGAAATAAAAATAGGCAAAGACAAACCAAGCGAAATACAATTAAAACGACAAAATGAGATACGAAAAGCGGGTGGAGTGTATGAGTTTGTTCATTCATTCGATGAGGTTCTGCAAGTATATTCTGACAATATTCATATTTAAACATGACACAAATCATAAAATAACCTACTCATTTACTATTGTTTTGTAAGTATGTAAAGATGTATATTTGTATAAACAAAAACGATAAAAACAATGACAACTTTAAAAAATACAACAGGAAGCAAAGCAGTAAACATCACAACAGATGCAACTGACCATGTATGCAATGAAGATGCAATCGTTTACGAGACATTTGATAAACAACATTTTTTCGAGAACAGAAAAGAGGGTGCGGAATGGTATGAACAAAATTATAAATCAGTTCGCAGCGCAAGTGTAGCGTGTTCAATTTGTCATCGAGCTGCAAATGCGATGTGGCTTTTTTAATTGGCTATAACGGACAGGTATATGAAAAGTAGCCTGACCACAAACTTTGATAAAATGAAAATATTAATAGCTTGTGAGGAAAGCCAAGAAGTTTGTAAGGCTTTCCGTGAATTAGGATTTGAGGCTTATAGTTGCGACATACAAGAATGTAGTGGCGGCAAACCTGAATGGCATATAAAAGGCGATGCAGTTGCGGAGGCGTATAGTGGTAAATATGACCTTATGATAGCACATCCACCTTGTACTTATATTAGCAGAGCAGGTGCAAGATGGATGTACCCAACAGCAGGGAATTTAAGCCAAGAAAGATTTAATAAAGCAATGGAAGCGAAAGATTTGTTTATGAAACTATTGAATGCTCCAATACCTTATATTGCGGTTGAGAACCCAACACCATTAAAAGTAGTTGGATTACCAAAACAAAGCCAAGCGGTACAACCTTATGAATATGGACACGAATACAGCAAGAGAACTTTATTGTGGTTGAAAAATTTGCCACTATTAAAGCCGACTGACATTAATAGCAACTATAAGCCGTATTTGCCGAGCAATACTGGTGGAAAGAAACGAGGACAGAAATATCAATTTAAAAACATAAGCCAAAAGGAAAGCAGTAAAACTTTTAGTGGAATTGCAAAAGCTATGGCTAAACAATGGGGGAACTTCATTAAAAGCGAGAATGTAGCAGCTTGTGGCTAACGGCATCCGCTATGAGTAGTGGCGGTTTGCGGACGATTCAACTGTCAAACCGTGGTGAAGTTTGAGCGGGCGAAAAGCACTTGTTATTAATTTAAAATCAAATAATTATGTCAAAATTAAACGAAGAAATTAAGGTAAAAGAATACGGAATGTTGAGCCACATGAACATGACTAAAGTTCATCGTTCTAAATATTCAGGAATTTTTGAATGTGAAGGAAAACCATTGCACGGAAAGAAATTTTTCCATGAATCAGAAACCGAAATGAAAGGTTTTATGAAATATGGGAAAACAACTTCTTTATTTTATTTGGATGAACCTAATTCAAAATCATTCAAAACTATCAAAGGATTGGTAGCACACTATAATAAGTGCTAACTAACATATATGTATTAAAAAATCATACATACACAGCAATAAATGATTTTAAGGCAGAAAGTAAAAACATGACGTAAATCATAAAATAACATGTAATCATTAACACACTTTTTTAATATAAAGGTTCGGTTTTGATTTATATTTGTGTATGTTATACTAATAAAAAAAGTAATATGAAAGAAATTAGAACATTAAGAGCTGACGAAATAGAGTGTCGCGTTCAGCAAGTGAAAAAAAACGGGTGTGTTTTATTAATATATAAAGATGCGAGGGTAGATATGAGAATACTCGATGAAGTATACGGTTCAGAAAATTGGCAAAGAACACATGAAGTTATTAACGGGAATCTTTTTTGCAACGTAGAAATATGGTGTGATACAAAAAAACAATGGGTAAAAAAACAGGACGTTGGAACAGAATCGAATACCGAGAAGCAAAAAGGCGAAGCTTCAGATAGTTTTAAACGGGCATGCTTCAATGTTGGAATAGGAAGAGAATTATATACTGCCCCGTTCACATGGATAAACCTTTCAGAAAACGAAGTAACCGAATCGAACGGTAAATTTAGTTTAAAATTTGGTATTAGTTTTTCAGTAAAAGAAATCGAATATAACGATAATAAAGAGATTATAAAACTTGTAATAATTGATAATAAAAAAAATGTGCGATTTTCTTACAATTTGAATGCTTTGAAAAAACAAACCGAAGAACCTGCCGACACACAACAACAGGCAAAAGAATACAACGAAATGTTAGCAAAAGCAATTGAAGAAATGAAAGCATGTAAATCGTATGAGGAAATTTGTTCGGTATGGAAAAAATACCCGACTTTTACAAAAGTAGATGAGTTTATAATAGCAACAAAAGACATGCAAAAAACTTACCCAAATGCAAAAAAATAGTCTTTTTCAAATTAATAGCGAGTTAGTCGAGGTTACTAACTTGCTAATAGAAAACGGAGGCGAACTTACAGCTGAACTCGAAACACGGTTGCAAATAGCTGAAAGTGAACTAAAAACTAAAAGTGTAAACTACTATCACGTGATTAAACAGATTGAAGCAGAAACTACGATTATAGATGCAGAAATAAAAAGGCTGCAGGACTTGAAGAAATCACGAATTAATACAGTAGAAAAACTTGAAAATGCACTATTGCATTCTATGAACTTGCACGGGATTGAAAAAATCGACACAGACACCCTTAAAATAAGCCTACGCAAAACAAAAGCGGTTGAAGTTGTAGATATAGACCTATTACCGTTTAATTGTCTTAAAATTGAGAAAAAGCCGATTAAAAGTGAGATTAAAAAATTAATAGAAGAAGGGATGGAAATCGAGGGTGCTAAAATAGTTGAAAATCTAAATCTGAATTTCAAATGAAAGTAATACCGAACAACGAAAATACAGCTAACTTATTATTTGACTTGTGCGAAAAAATGCAAGGGATACCGTTCGACAGCTATACTATTGAACGCGCAGGAAGTAAAATAGTTATAGAACTCAAAGAAACTATTAACGTAGGCGATTGGGTAAAAATAGGCAAAGAATACGGACGTGTAAAATTCGTAGGCAAAATATACGTAGAGCTTGAATTTAGGATAGTCGGCGAACGTAGATATTTCAATGAATGTGTGTATTTTTGGCATAGAAACGATATTCAAAAACTTAATAGTATCGGAGTTCAAAGAATGGAAAACTTGTGTAAAAAACATAGGTGGTAACGGTAAGTATTTGCGACTGTTGGCGTTTTTATAATGAACGCTAACTATCTTATATGTAAACAAAAATAGCCCAAATTCAATAATAATATATTTAAAATGAAAACAATAAAACTAACATTTTTTTGTATATTTACGCTATTATTAATAATGATTGGATATGCGATAATTTTAAGTAATTGAAAATATGATACAGCTACACACAGTATTAATTTATCATTCAAAGGAATGTAAAAGAGATTTGCCAATAGTTGGCGATATGAAATTAGAAAAGCGTAAAACTTACATGAAATTCACAAGTGTAAAAGACATGGAAAAGTTCAAAGACAGATATTCTAAAATAAAGAAAATACCACGTAATCGAATAGACTTTTATTATAAAAGTATGATATAAATCATGTTTTACTATGCAAACACTCATACATATTTTGTTGACTTTATATTTAAAATTGATGTATATTTGTATATAAGAAATTAAGTACTAATTAAAATTTACAGATATGGAAACGATAGCAACAAATTTAATAACAACTTCAAATGTTGATAAAATGAAATGTAATATTTTTTCAATGGTGGATACTTTTACAGGTGTTGCTCAAATGTTTACCAAAATAGAAATTGCAATGTCCCATTTTGATTATGAGAATGAGAATATTGAAACAATAGTGTTTGCTTATTTAAAAGATATGTGTAATAATATAAACAATTAAAGTCATGAAACTAACGAAAACTCAATACATAACAGGAATAGATGAAGACGTAGAATTTGAAGTTGATGCAGAACTATGCGAGGCTGATTGGCAGGATTCGGGCGTAGAGGTTATTTCAGCAACTTGGGATAAAAGCCTGTATACAAAAACTCAAAATTTAGTAATTGAGGCAAAATTAGACTTGAACGATTTTGATTTTGTAAATTCAGATTTTAATTAGAAATGAGATACTTAATAACTAAATACTTATAACGATGATAACAAAGGAGCAAATAATTGAAATAGCAAGAGATGAACTTACACCAATAGGGTGGCATGAAGAACAAGCTAAATACATTGACGGACTTGATGCCTTTGCAGAAAGGTTAGTAAAATTATGCAAGATATCGCACAAATGCAATGATTTTAGTAAAAGAGTAAAAATAACTTTTGAAAAAGGAGACATTTCAAAAAGTAGATAAATCACAACTAACCTTTATATAGTAGTTTATAACTACTTTATATGTAAACAAAAATAGCCCAAATTAAATAATAATATATTTAAAATGAAAAAATTTAAAAGAAGATACGTTAGCGTAAATGTAGATGTAGATGTAGATATATCAGACATTATAGAAGAAATTGAAACGGAAGATTTAATTGCAGAATTAAATAGTAGAAATTCAATAATTTGCTCAAATTATGGTCATTTACAAAATTTAAAAACTGATATTCAAAAAAGAATGGCAATAGCTTTATTTTTAGGCGTACCAATTCATTCTGCAAATGATTTTGACAGGATAGTTTCAGAGTTAAAAGATTATTATATATGCTAAATAATATGAAAGTATTTCAATTTAAAAA
>JAKQEK010000078.1 GCA_029558535.1 Bacteroidota bacterium
TTCAGTGAAAATTTACCATCAATATCGGTAATTGTACCGGTTGTAGTACCTTTTACCGAAACGTTGGCTCCAATAATGGTTTCTCCGCTGGCGTCTTTAACAATACCGGAAACCGTACGCGAATTTTGTTGCGTAACAGTAACACCGGCCTTTAATTCAGACCCGTTTTCTGCGAAAACAGAGGTCGACGAAAGTAATGCCAGGAACGCCAGACCTAATGGCCAATTTCCTAATTTGAAGGCATACTCTCTCTTCTTTGTGTTTGATTTTAAATTCATAAAATTAGTTTACTAACAAATATTGATTTTAATTATTAATAAAAATGTTTCTTATTTATTGATTGAAGGTGGGGTGATTTATTTCTCTTGTTTAAATAATAATTGTGTTGCACATGGATTAATTTAATATATTTCATAACACTTCGTGTGTTAACTATATTTTACACATTGCAAAGGAAGGTTTAAAAGCCAGATTTAAGATTTGATTTCGTCTAATTGTTTTACAGAATTGTCTAAAAACATTGAAATAAGTACGTTGATGATATATGGATTATTTGATAAATAACTAGAACTGTTCTATTTGTTATTTTTAACAAATTCCTCTTGAGTGTATAAAAAATGTATTTTATATACAAAATAGGATAAAGAAAGGCCTCCCATTAGGAGGCCTTTCTTTACAAATAAACGTCTTAAAATTGTAGGAAGCTAATCTGTGTGTTGGTGTAATGGTTGTCTATTGTTCCGTTTCGTCTACAATAGTTGCAGTAGGAGCATTTTTCATTACAGATTCAATTCCGTTTTTACACGACGCTTCGGAAGCATAAAGCTGACTTGTTCCGATTACTTGTCCGTTGGATGCTTTCAAATTAAAGTGGAATTTACCATTCTTTGCCTCTTTAATTTCGTACATCTTGATTTCGGGCGAATTTTTTTGAACTGATTCAATCCCGTTTTTACATGATACTTTTGTTTTATAGCCTTCACTTGAAAGGATGATCTCGCCATTTGATGCTTTCAGGTTAAATTGAAACTCATCGTTTGTTCGTTTTGAAATAATAAATTTCCCCATAATTGTATTTTTTTAGGTGTGATTAGTATTTCTTCTTGATTATTAAACAATTAGAAGTAGATGTAGGTTTAAGGATTAATATTAAAAACTTACCTTATAAGCCTACTCTATCATATACGATGAAAAACAATTCATAATCCTATCTATTATTCCATACATAACGAGCATCTATTCAGTAGGCAGCTGGATACTGTTAGTTCAACATATGGAGAACTTGCGTTTGACAATTGGATACTTTACGTTTGACAGCTGCCTACTGAATAGATCTCCGTTAGTAAAAGATTACATCCCTTATATAAAGACAGATGTAACTCTAATAAGAGGGAAGTTTTCTTATATAGTCTTTATTATTTACTAATGTGAAATAATTACCCAACAATAGTGTTTCTACCACTTATCACTAAATTCTATACATATAAACGCTTTTTTCATTCTTAATTCTAAAATAAAGATAATATTTGTCGGTTAATAAAAAAAGAAATACTATTTTTGAACTTTCAAGAGCGTTTCTTGTTATTGGACGTTAATTGCTGATTAAGTCTGCTTATATGAAATTTACACGATATTTCCTTATTTGTATCTCTATATTCCTTTGGATATCTTGTGGTTCGGACAAAGACGTTAAGGATATTCTATCAAAATCGGATGCTCTGCTTCAGAGTAATCCAGACAGCGCATTTACATTACTTGAGTCGGTGGAAGAGTTGGATGTTTTATCGGACGAAACATTTGCAGCCTGGTGTTTAGCAAATGCTAATGTACGAGATATATTATTTAAAGAACCTCTTTCTACGGATTATATGCTTCGTGCATTTAATTATTTTAA
>JAKQEK010000128.1 GCA_029558535.1 Bacteroidota bacterium
AATGGTTTTTCAAAAGCCCAATCCCTTTCCGAAAAGCATTTACAAAAATGTTGCCTATGGTTTACTGATTCAAGGTAAATATTGTAAAGACGAAATTAATGAGAGAGTTGAACAGGCATTGAAAGCTGCCTGGCTTTGGGAAGAAGCTAAAGACCGTTTGCATAGTCCGGCTATGGCTCTTTCCGGAGGGCAGCAACAGCGTTTATGTATTGCCAGAGCTTTGGCAAATAGACCCGAAGTCCTTTTACTGGATGAACCGACTTCCGCTTTAGACCCTCAGTCAACCGCTAAAATTGAAGAACTATGTTTGGAACTGCAAAAAAGTGTTTGCATTTTAATTGTAACTCATAATATTGCTCAAGCGGGTAGAATTTCCAATTATACTGCTTTTATGTATTTGGGAGAATTAGTGGAATTCGGACACACGGAAAAAGTATTTACCGTGCCGCAAGATAAAAGAACCGAATCCTATTTAACAGGTGTTTTCGGATAATTACTCCAAAAGGAGAAAAGATGCTTACAGAAAGAATCTCTGAATTAAAAAAATTGCTTTTGGCTGAAGCAGGATTAGTGGAAAAAATGATTATTTTGGCTATGGATGGCCTAATTAATTTCGGAACAGCTTTCAAAGAAGAAGTAAATACTTTTGAAAACAGAGTAAATCAAATTGAAATAGAATTGGATGAGAAATGCTTTACAGTGATTGCTTTAAATCAACCGGAGGCAAAAGACCTGCGTCAAATTCTGATGATTTATAGAATAAATAACGATTTGGAACGCCTGGGTGATCAGGCAGTTAATATTGCTGAAAGTTCTGCTCAACTTACAGGAAATCCTGTCTTAAAGTCAATTCCGGAACTCTTTTCTATGAAAGAAGCAGCTTTAAAAATGTTAAAAGATGCCCTTTATGCTTTTACCAGAGAGGACTATGAACTTTCACGCCAGGTTTGCGATGCCGATAATATCGTTGATGAATATAATCGTAATATTTACAAGCATCTGGTAAAGCTAATCAGGGAAAATCCATTACAAATAGACCTCTATCTCCATATTTTGCGCATAGCTAAAAATCTGGAAAGAATTGGCGACCTCTCTACCAATATAGCAGAAGATACTATTTTTCTCGCGCAAGGAAAGGTTATTAAGCATAACATAGACAAAAAATCTGATTAATTACTGTAAAGCCAATCTGTCAAAATTGGGTTGCCATATTCCGATTTGCTGACTAAACGAAGAAAAATGACTTTGTCTTGGTGATAAAACAAGAATTTATCACTTCCTTAATTACTGAAAAATCAGAATTTGCCCGGTAATTTTATCAACTGCTTTATTCTAATAGAGTGTTTCATTATTAACATTTCATCATTTAGTTATGGTATGATTTTTTTTTACTCCAATGCATTAGAAACTAATACTATCCAAACTTCTGAATATTAGCCGTAAGCATAATTTTGTAAGTAATTCCGGTTTGTAACTGCATAAGTTAGGTTAAGTCCGTTAGTAATCTTCAGTTTATTTGCTAAGAAAGGATTTGTTAACCCACTTTCCCTGAACTGTATAATTTTAGTTTGATATTATGTCTTATCCTAATATATTTATCTATCCTAAACTATTTGCTACTTTAATACAAATTGCATATTGGATGCAAACTCCGCTTTTCGCCCTTACTTCAAAGCGTCAATCAAGTGTTAATCTAACCTTAATCAAGCGTTAATAATTAACGCTTGATTAAGGTATGTTAAACAATAGATTAATAGCTTCAAGCAAGGAAGATAATAGACAAAAATATGGGGATCTTATTAGGAAAGTGCTTGTTAAATTTGAAGAATGTAGCACTGCAAAAGTTATTGCGCGTCTCCTGAATTTTTATAAAATAATTAAAGGGCATTGTCCTCAGTTTTATGTGCAATAATCTTATTACCTTTAAGAGTAATGTTGTTTTAGGCGGCGGAGGGCTTTTTTCTTGTGCTGATTAACGCGTTCCACACTGATATTTAAAATTTGGGCAATTTCTTTAAGGGTCTTT
>JAKQEK010000137.1 GCA_029558535.1 Bacteroidota bacterium
AAAAATCTACTATTTGTCAGAAAAATAGTATAGAACAGGAAAAATTTTGCTTTCAAAGTTATTGTGCCAGGGCGAACAGTTCTTCTATTAATTTACCATTTTCGATTTTGAAATTACTGGGGCTAACAAAAACGCAACTGCAAGCCAGTGTTAAAAAAATCTTGTCCGCACAGGCGGGCATTTTGATAAATTAATTCCTACCTTTAGGCATTAATGCCCAACCCGCCTGTGCGGCCAAAAACACTGCCCGGCAGTTGCGCTAAGCGTTATGTGGCATTTTAATTATAATACAATGGACTTATATAAGCCAATTATAACAATTTTAGTTGCAATATCGATGACCTATTTTGTTTATGGTCAAAATTGGACAAATGTTGAAGGAGGAATATTTTCTGACTATGGAGGTGGAATTGGATTAGACAATCAACAAAATATTTACATTTCAGGAACTTTTTCAGGAGCATTTAATGACTCAAATATTGACGGGCTTGGCATTGCTAAATATGATATTGCTGGAAATTTACAATGGGCTTGGCAACCTCAATATTTCACGTGGGGTTCCTCTACTAATAATGATCTTGTAATTGATAATAATAATAATGTTTATGTAATCGGGTGTTTATCAGATACAGTTAAAATCGGAGATTCTATATATACTCCGGCACAACCAAATTCACTGGAAGAATTTTTTGTCACCAAGTTAGACGCGGATAAAAATGTATTATGGACCATACGAGCTCAAGGATATGACCCTTCTTGTGTGTGTACATACTCATGGGGTGGAAAAATTGAGATTAATCAAGACAACAACATTTATATTTCTATTGAATTATTAGGAGATATGGAGTTAGGAGGCGATACCATTCTTTCAGGATGCTCGTTTAATAAAGTTATCGTAAAACTCGATGATTCTGGCAATGTAATTTGGGTTCACAATGGAGGCGACCATTTTAATATTGATCAAAATGAGAACTTGTATATAGCTAATAATCATACTCTTATTAAGCAAGACGATGCTGGGATTTTACAATGGTCAAGGGAGTTGCCAGATTCTATATACACATTAAACATTAATGAATGGGACTTCCTTTATATTTCTACACGAGATACTTTATATCGCTTGAATATAATTGACGGGAAGAGTATATGGACAAATACAACAAATATAGAAATGTCTCATTCTATAAGTGCTGATTCACTCGGTAATGTTTTATTATCTGGTCACAAGTTTCCTCCCCCACCACCTCCATATTATATTGGGACCTACAATGAAAAATATGATAGTACTGGAACATCATTTGGGTTTTTTTATTGGGGAAACCCTGTTACCATTCATAATACAAGTCCTGTAGACATTTCACTAATGAATGATGGATACCTCTACATGTTGGGTGCAATTCGGGTTACTTCCTCATACCCAAACACTAGTTCTTTCATTTATGGAATTGACACATTACCAAACATTTCCAATTTCGACATTTTTATTTCAAAAATCAATATTTCTGATTGGATTATTCCCGTGAATATTGAAGATATGAATCTACTCAAACTTGATTTTAGGGTATACCCTAATCCATTTACATCAAAATTAATTATTGATTTTGGCACTCAAATTACAGAACCAGTGCAATTAACATTAATTGATATTACAGGAAAAGTTCTAAAACAGACGACGCTTTATAATAACAAAACTTCGCTAAATTTGAACGAATTATCTTCAGGAGTTTATTATTTAAAAATGCAAACATTCGACAAACAAGGGATACAAAAAATTATAAAATAAAACGCCACACAACAACCGCGCATCGCCCAGGCCGGACCCTTTAAATTTTGCCCGGTCAGGCGGGGCGCGTATGTCACTTTGATCTTTGAATTCTTAACTTTGAACTAACAATGCGCCCGCCTGCCCGTGCAAATTAACCCGGCCCAGGGCGCTGCGCTAAGCGTTATGTGTGACCAAATCTTATGAAAAGAATTTTTATCGTCATATTCGCAATCATCATCTTAATTCCAAGTTCATATTCTATATCTATTTCTGATTCTGTTGATAATAAAGCCATTAAGAAACCTAAAAATTTTTATATTTTTGGCTTAATCCCTTCTCGAGCTAAAAATATCTATGGAATAGCACTTGGCCCAGTTGGATCAGAGGTATTTTGTGATAAACCTTATACACAAACTGTTGATGGAGTTGGGATACAGGTAATTGGGCAAGGAATATTTTCAATATTTTATTTATGCTTTGGCGGTCATTCAACTTTTAAAACTTATTATAAATCAAAAAATACAACCGCCACTCGATTGGCTTTAGATTCATTAATGTTTGTTATGGACACTACCCTGAAACGAGTATTGTATAATGGAATAGTACTTTCTACGTTCGGAACATATAGCAACCAAATTAATGGGGTTTCAATTTCTGCATGGATGAGTATGGGAACATATGTTAATGGAATTTCATTTAACTTGCTTTGGAATTCAATAACGAAGGTAAATGGCCTGTCAGTTGGCTTATCGAATGACGCTTTAATTTTGCATGGTGCTCAAATTGGTCTGATTAATAGAACCTATGATATAAAAGGAATTCAAATCGGCTTATGGAATAAGAACCGAAAACGATCTTTACCAATTATCAACTGGAATTTTAAAGAATGATTTGGCCACACATAACGGACGCGCATCGCCCAGCCCGGGGTTCTTAAAAATTTGCGCCACTGAGGCAGGGGCTCTTTGACATAAAATACTTAACTTTAAGCGCTTAAGCACCGCCCCTGCCCCATGGCGCAATCTTAACCCGGCCCAGGGCGCTGCGCTAAGCGTTATGTGTAATAATTATTTCATTGACTAGCAATTCACAAAAAGAAAGAGAAAAAGATTTTTTATTACAATTTAAAAGTCTTTATCAAGATTTTCCGGATGGTGAAATTATTCCTGGAGAGGACCCTCCTGACTTCGTGGTTGTAAATAAATACCAAAGAATAGGATTCGAGATTACCGAAATATATCCGCAATCTAATTCTGAGGAAAATAGTTTTGATGAAAGGCTTGAGTTAGAGAGAAGTATTTTAGCTATAGCATGCACACTATTTAAAAAATCGAATAATTCTAGTCTAAATGTAATTGCACAATTTAAACCTGCGATAAAAATATCAAAACCACAAAAAAAGATTTTAGCAAAAGAAATTTCCGATACAATTCTGAATGCGCTAATTCAAAACCAATCTGACATAAAATATTTACATCTCAGGGATTCAAGAATACTTCCCAACGAAATTGAAGAGATAAGGATAATAATACAATCAAACAATTCAACCCCAATTTGGCAAAGCGGACACGGATCGCTAATCAGGGAATTATCTGTTTCAGAACTTGCAGCCAGAATTGAAGCCAAAGAAAGTTCGTTTATAATTGGGAATGAATATAAAGAACAATGGTTACTTATCGTTGAACCAGATGATAAACTCACTTTCAGTTATATTCCAGATTTTATTGAACAACAGATGGATAGTAATTTTCATAAAATATTTATCTTGAGAAGTTTATTTAATACAACTCGAAGAGTGAAGATATAATTACTACACATAACAGACGCGCATCGCCCAGCCCGGGAAATACACACTTTGCCCGTCCAGGCGGGCGGTATTGTCACTTTGATCTTTGAATTATTAACTTTGAGCTAGCCATCGCCCGCCTGGCCGGCCAAATATCCCGGCCCAGGGCGCTGCGCTAGAGCGTTATGTGGGATTATTATAAAAAAGAAAAATTTGCAATCATTACCAATAATTGGTACTTTTGTTCAAAAACAAAACCATGGGAAAAAACACTTCGATATCATTAGGAGATCATTTTGAACAATTCATACTCCATAAAATTGGAACCGGGCGGTACCATTCTGCAAGTGAAGTAATCAGAGCTGGATTAAGATTGCTTGAAAAAGAAGAAAAGCAGATTGAAGCTATTAAAGCCGCTATTGAAATAGGTGAAAACAGTGGAATAGTTCAAGATTTCGATCCCAATAAACACTTACAAGACCTCCATACGAAACAACTCTAAGAATGGCCAAATACAGATTGACCAACCAGGCACTAAAAGACCTTAATGATATCTGGTCATATACTTACATGAGGTGGTCTGTTGACCAAGCTGATAAATATTACAATCTGATTATCAACGAATTTGAAAGCATTGTAGCGAATCCTCTTTCAGGCAAATCAATAGATCATATTAAAGAAGGGTATAGGTCATCACAAGTAAAATCTCATTTGGTTTTCTACAGAATCATGGACAACACCATTGAAATCGTGCGAATTCTTCATCAAAGAATGGATATTGCCGATAGAATGAAATAGCAACAAACCAGAAACTGAATAACCCCACATAACAAGCCGCTATAATGCCAGGCGTAATATGTGGTGGCAGCAAACGGATTCCAAGCAACACACTGAATATGAAACCCAAAAGAAATCCCAATTCTGTTCCCGCCCGGCACATAGCGGCAAAGCGTTATGCCTAATTGCTTTTATTAAAAAATACCCAGATGAAAATAGAAACTAAACTCGTAAAAAAAGAATATTTAAAACTATTATTCTACTGGTTTTACTCAAAGCCGTCGGTAATTAGTATTTCGATAGTTGGGTTGTTAATGTTCTCATTTTCTTTGCTTTATTTTATTGGATTTAATATTCCATTTGGTAATAAACCTTACTTTCAGCTGATATTTGGAGGATTAATAATTTTCTACATTCCACTTTTAGTGTTTATTACTGTGAATAAATCATTCTCGTCAAAAGGAAAGCTAAATGAAAAAATTATTTATGATTTTTCAGAACAGAAATATTCAGTGGTTGGGGAGTCATTTAAGTCTGAATCCTTATGGAATGATTATCATTTAGTTAAGGAAACCAATAATTGGTTTGTCTTATTTCAGAATAAAATCTTAATATACGCAATACCTAAAGCTTCCTTAGAAGATAATTTATCTGAATTTAGGAACCTTATAAGAAACTCTAAAGTCAAGTCAAAATTGAAAAAATAAGCAACTAGGCATAACATACGCGCAGCACCCAGCCCGGATATTAAAATTTTGCCCGGTCAGGCGGGCGGTATTGTCACTTTGATCTTTGAATTCTTAACTTTGAGCTAGCGATCGCCCGCCTGCCCGTGCAAATTAACCCGGCCCAGGGCGCTGCGCTGGAACGTTACCTGCAAGCTAAGAGGACACTATACAAGAAATATTAGTAAATTTGAAAAGGAGTTTGCGAAAATCCACAAAAGAGTAGCGTAAAATTTAAAAACTGACAATATGAAAAATTTAATGACAATAGCAGCAGTAGTTTTATCACTACTCTTTGTGACTGGGTGTGAGAAAGAGACCGTTATCCCCGAACAAAATGTTCCGACTGAAATCAAAAACTACGTTTCAACCCACTTCCCAAGTTGTTCCATTTCAAAGGCAATTAAAGAGAATGACGAAAATGAGGAAATGTATGAAATTACTTTATCCTGTGGTGTTAAATTAGAATTTAACAAGCAAAAGGAAATCATTGACATTGACTGGAATAAAAAACTTCCTGACAGCGTTATTCCAGCTAATATTCTTTCCTATGTAATCTCAAACTACTCAACAAACTTTATCATAGGATGGGAACTTCAATCAGGAAATCAAGAAGTTCAACTTGACAACAATCTTGTGCTTGTCTTTGATATGGCAGGAGAATTTTTAAGGATTGATGATTGAAAACCAGCAGGTAACAACGTGTATAGCTCATTGCGGCTGAAGTGTATAACTCAAAGTTATTGCTTTTTTACTAACCTTACTGCTTAA
>JAKQEK010000157.1 GCA_029558535.1 Bacteroidota bacterium
GTTGTCCGTTACATTTTACTATATTGTTTTCTAGTAAAAACCGCCATTTCCCCAAGCTATCAATATAACACTCTAGCTCTAAATCATAAATTCCATCTAATTCCTCGGTTATTATCGCCCTGATTGGCTCTAATATTGCCAATCCGTTATTGTTAAAATCATCTTGTGTTGTAGCAATATCATGTACAGTGATATAATCGCCTTGCACATATTCAAAAAATTGTAAAGGTTGCATAAGTAAGGGCAAATAAGGATATCCGTTATTTGTATATCCATCTATGTGTGCTATATATCTGTTGTCTGTTTTAAATTCGGGTATAGTTTCAAGAGGCAAAATTGGAAAAGTTGGTGTGCTTGCAAGTGATTTTAAATAAGGATACGATCCGTTTTTTATATATCTATCACTCAATTAAATCACTCCTCATCGTTTATTAATAAAAATCCTTGACTGTTTAAATATGCATAATCCCTTGCTTGCTCGTCAGTTAATCTTAATATATTTGTAACTGTCATGAAACCTGCATATCCTGTTATTTTATCTACTATGTAAAAACATTTATTTTGTGCTGCGTCAATAAATGAAAATGTTTGTGCTGATGTTCCGATACCCTCAATTTGAGCAATACACCAAACGTTTGTAAACATAGATATATTTTCAAACATATGCCTGCTATTAGTTTTAAAATTTCCGCTTATTATAAAATTGTCTATTACCAAGTCTAAATTACCAGAATGGGCTATTCTAGAAATCGTAGCAGTTGACACTATGTCGACTTGTACATTTGTGATACTACCCGCCCTGTTACCAAAAATTTGATAAATGTTATTTGTTACAATAATACGCAAAAACAAGTTATCAATATTGTATTTAACTTGATATCGATTGTACATAAAAAAGCTATGTGAACTAGTGCTTTCAGTTGCTGTTTTTGCCGATATTGAGCAATTAATTAAATTAAACACTTTAGCTGTTGCATATGTACTTGCGTCCTCTAACGACACAAATAAACTTTTATCAGTTACAACAACGTTTTCAAAGTTACAATTGATTAAAATTGGTTTTGTGCTGTCGCTGTCGTTGCTTTTTTCAAAACAAAATATTCCATTAGAGATTTTTAAATTAGATAGTGTTTTGTTGTTAAAATCAAGTTGTTTAAACCTCGCATATAACGTTCCCCAGTCATATTCATAAGATGTCCCGATTACATCAATGTTATTAGTTACTTTATAATATTTTGTTTTGTCAGTTAATTCCGTTCTAAGTTCTTCCAAATTTGTAATCAAAAAAGGGTCTAGTTCTGTGCCCGCTCCTTGTAACATTTAAAACCACCTCTCATTTTTTAAAATTTCAATTTGAGAAACTCCTGTTGTTTGCACTAAATTATTTCCAACGTTTAGAAAAGGTAATAAGCCATTTGTTTTTGTCAGCAAGCTTGTATTGTCATCATAATTATACACTATCATCAACTCTGTGTCTATCATGATTTTTGTACCTATCTCGACATCACTAAAAGTCAATGGTTTGCTTGATAGATTTACTTTTAATTGTCCGCTTGTTGCTGATGTTGTGAGTAAATACTGCGGTCT
>JAKQEK010000158.1 GCA_029558535.1 Bacteroidota bacterium
CAAAACCCCTTCGCTCATCTTCCTCTATCGCCTCTTGACAATAGTTAAACTTTATACCGTCCCACCCCTGTCCTTCGATTATTACAGGTATCACTTCGCCTTTGTGAATTTTACAAGAACCTTCACAGGCACGAACCGCTACCACAGTTTTGCCGACAATAGCTGATTCTACATTACTTTCAACAATTCTTTCTTCACCTGACCTAAATCTTGACGGCACTAACCGCCCAAATCTTACTATATATTCCTTGTTTTCCCAAACTTCGCCTTTGAAGCGAACGAGGGTATGAAATGGAAGGGATTCTTCCCCCTTTTTAGCTGCTACCAGCGATCCATAATATTTATGCTCACCGGTTTCTTTTTTGTATATGTGTACTACTTTTCTCATGTTTCACACTTTTGCACTATCTTGGGTGAACCAATCAACCACCTTTGATGAAGAAACAACATCCAACCTCTTATCCTTTCTATTCTGTATTTTCCACAATCCCCATCTGTATTTTGATACATAAATATACTTGCTCCTTCGATATTTAAAAGGTTGTTCTTCGTCGTCAAAAATATGTGTAGAGTCTTCCGGAAATGCTATGCTTACAAGCTTTTTTATTGCCTCAATACCTGCTCTATCAGTATCCCTTCCTATTTTCACCTGAATAATTCCATCCCTCAAATGATTTACCATGTTATTTATTTCCATTTTTATTCATTTTTGTATTTTTTTTTTCAATATGGAGTTATGCCTATATCGAAAGTTAGCCCACTTTCTGCAATAGAAACATTCTTACCGGTTAACTCTGATATTTCCTTTTTGAATCTTCTTGCATCAGAATTTGAATCAGAAAGGTGAATCAGCACAATATTATTCACTTTTGTCAGGTCATTAGCAGCAAGGAATTCTTTACATGTCTTTAATGACATGTGCGATTGAATTACCCTATCTCTTACAAATCTATTATTCTTTTCTTTGCTGTCAATTATCTTATCGCAATAGTTGGATTCAATCATAATATTATTCACATTAGCAAACCGATTTGGAACATAATATGTGTCGGTAATAAAAAGGAGATTACCAATTTTAGTATGATTAATAAAAAATCCGCATGGCTCTTTTGCATCGTGCATGACCTTAAAAGGAATCACTTTAAAATTACCGACATAAAAATGGACATTAATAGTTATCACATTAAGCCTATGGCTTTTTATACCTAATCCATCTATCGTCCCTTTTGTAGCAAATACTTCCTGTCCTGCTGTTAAGGCATCAGGAACGCCCTTGCAATGGTCTTTGTGTTCGTGTGTAACAAGGATGCCACACACTGTCTTAAGGTCGTAATTCATAGCTTTTTTTACTTCATCGAATGGAACGCCACATTCAATAATCAAAGCTTCATCTGAATCCCTTAAAATATAACAATTGCCCTTGCTCCCCGAGCCTATAACAGTCAGTTTCATGGTATTAATAATTCGGTTCTTCTTCGAGTTTTATTACCTCAACTTCAACACTATTATCAATATTATCAATATTAATAATATCACCTTTATTTGCATCCTCCTCTATTTGAGCCTGAACAGAATTGGTGATATAATCCACATTATCAGATTCATCGGTCGTGTATAATGCGGTATCGTCGGAGCTGTTGATTAATGTTTTACAAGCCCTGTTAATAACCGTTTTCTTTACCATCTGGTCATCAAAGTTTTTGTGTGCGGGTGAACCTCCTTTCATTACCCCTTGTTCCCACGCCTTTTGAATCTGACCAATACTCATAATTTCGGCAAAAGAAGTGCCATCCTCTAAAACACACACTGCATAAGCTCCGATAATCTTACCTCCTATGTTCGTTATTGAAGAAGAATGCTTTTTGATTTTTTTACAACCACTCTCAATATCAATATCAAAAGAAAAGTCGTCACCTTCATATATCACATTAGCTGCGATTTTTTCAAGTTTGCCGTGCCTTTTAGCAAGGGCAATAGACCCCTGATAAGACCTTTGACACTCTAACTTAGTGCCGTACGGTATAAAGTAAACTTGGTTTTTGCCGGGATTAAGTCCATCTGCAACCATTTTAAAAAGGGCATTAGCAATTGATGATTTTGTGCATAATTCTATTAATGGTTTATCTTTACCTTTTGGGATCTCAATCAACTTAAACCAAGCCGACTGGAGGGCGTTGGCAGCTGAATAATTAGGTTGGAGTACAAGTTGTCCACTCCCTATCAGGTCATTAATCTTTGTTAAAACATGATTAATCGTTTCTTCTTTAAAAGAAACTGTTTTTGCCACATTTTTTTCATTAACATTTGTCATTGTTGTAATTATTTTAAGTTTGAAAATATAAGTTCTTTGTCCTTTGTAACGACCAATTTTACTACCTGTGATTTTGTAGTTATAAAAACATTAGTACTTTCAGCATTATCGACAAAGATAGGTGCATAAACTGAATTATAATCAGAAAGTGCGTTAATTATTGCCAATCCGGCATTAATCCTTGAGGCCGTATTCGCCGATTCATAAGGTATGCCATTTATCAACGTTTTACAAACCGGTATCTCCTGACCATTGATTTGAGTTTCAAATAGACGGAAAGTTACATACTCAAATTTATCGTTTATTTTATTCTCAATAAATGCAACTCTTTGTTTTTCAAATTGAAGAATAGCATATTCGATGCCTTCAAGTCTATTTAATTCAGCTGCAAGTGTTGATTCTTGTTCCTTTAATTCTGCAATCCTTTTGTCTATATTCTTTATCTGTTCATCATTACCTAATTGTGCAGACAGCACATTTATCTTATTATTAAGTACTTCAATCTCATTTTGAATAGTTTGTCTTTTCGCAAACAATTCAGACGCCTTATCATCTTTATGCGGTTTATCTGCGATTGACTCCTGAAGCTTTAAAAGTTCATTTTTAATTTTTGAAAGCTCTACATTTTCTGAAATAGCAAGCGATACAATAGTATTAATATCCTGTTCAGAGGAGGATTGTTTTTTTAATTCATCCGCTTTTTGCTGTAGTGTAGTTTTTTTCTCAGAAAGCTCATTGTAATCCCTATTCAATGCTTGTAACAAGGTATTCATGTCGTTTTTTCTCAAAACCATCTCCTTGCCCTCTTTTTCGTTGTCTTCAAGCCTTCTTTTTTTGGATTCATTGAAATTACGTAAAAATTCATCCTTCTTAATTCTTACGTCATCCTCCGGTAATGACTGTTTACAAGTCGGACATGTGCAGCTCTCAAATTCCGGCAATGTTTCGGAATTGATTTTTTTCCATTGCGCCCTTTTTTCAGATATCTCATTATCTAAGACATCTATTTTTTTTGTGCCTATGGTTATTCTATCACTTAGATTAATTAAACTGTTATCTAAAAAATCAATCTCCCTCATTATTCCAGATATCTCAATGTTTGTGTCTTTGTAACCGGATCTTACATTACTTTCAATTTCCCTTTCAAGCTGCAGGACCTCATTTTTTTTATTATAATATAGCTCTAATCTATTATTATAATCTTCATTATCCTGATTAATTTTTTCAGAATAATCCGTCTCTGCTTTTATTGTCTTTTCTACCTCAACCTTCTTCGACCCAATCTGCTTTTTTAAGTCATTAATCTGTCTTGTAATATCAGCCGTATCAACTGTATTGGGCTTACTTCTTTCTGCCTCGTCTATTCTTGAGGGTATAAACTGAATTTCATCTTTTATCCGTTTTTTCTTATTAGCAGTTTCTGCCTTCGCCTCTGCCAAGGTTTTGCCGTGGCTTAGGATATTTCCTATAATATTTGCATGGTCTGTTGTTAGATTTGATTCCGCCAGTATTTCAGATTCGGTTATCTCTCCGGCCAATGAGAATATTATCTCTCTCCTTTTTTCCCAATGTAGGGAATGAAAGTAGTTGACATTTGTCAATAATTTAAAAAGACCTTCATCAATCAAATCCTTGATTTTTGACTGATAATCCATTTGTTTCAGTGGAACTTCATTCCAAAAGTATGTAGTTTCATTACCTGTGAACTCAAGGTCATCAGCACCCCTCTTTTTTTGCCATTTTTCTGAAAGAACTCTTTTCAGAGTAATTTCTTTAGAATCAACATCAAGTACCAATTCTACAGAATGTTCAAGCCTTTCAATGATTTTACCTTCTTTATCATAGGTTTTTATCTCGAAGTCTTTCCGGTCTTCAATATCCTTTCCAAATAAGCACCACAAAAAGGCATTCATTATTGTTGTTTTCCCGGTCGCATTGTCTCCGAGAACGGTATTAACAGTAGGATTAAAATCGAATTCCGCACTGCGGATTCCCTTGAAGTTAACAAGGGACATTTTTTTTAAAAGAATTTGCATATCTTTGTTTTTTTTGTTATTTAATTTATGTCTCGCTTTCCATCGGCGAGACTTTTTTGTTTTCGGTGAATCAGTTCTATGAGATTACTCTGAACTTTTTCATTTTGAACCCTGTCATAAACTATGTGAATAAGATGCTCTAACTGTTCAATCGTTTCACAAGAAGCAATCCACGATTCAATTATTGCTTCATTATCTTCTACCATCGTGATTTGCCGTTTGTTGATAATTGAATTTTATCTTGTATAGCTTGTTCCAAAATCTGGAGTTCGCTATTTGAAAGCGTATCATACGCTTCCTTAGATATTTTTGTCATCTGGTCAATAGTACGGGCCATCTTGACCCGGTTTAATAATTTTCTTAGTTGTTTTTGCATGATTCACAAATTTTAATTAAATTAATTCATTAATAGGTTTTGCCCAATAACGATATTGTTCCATAGCTAATTTAAATACCGGGTGAGTTTCTTCCTTTACCCCTTGCTCATGCAAAGAGAGCATCAGGTCTGTTGCAGAGACAAAGAATCTTGCATAAAAAACCTTGTCTTTTTTGTTTTCTGAATCTTTGTATAGACTCATTATCTGAACAAAAGATAAAAACAACCTTTGTTTTTCCAATAACGTTTTTTCCATCTTTATTTTTGTTTGTTATTTAATACCACAAAGATAATACCGTGCATTATACTATCAAAACTTTTTACCAATTATTTTTACTATATATGTAATTATTTTCATAATAACCACAAGTATAACCAAAATAGTTACACTTTGTAACTATTTTGCGTATGATCATATTTTGAAAATTCACAAATAATATTAATATACTTATGTGAACAAAATATTAAATAATATATATTCATAAACATATAATCAAATAATATTAACAAATTGTAAGCATTTAATTTCACCCGGTTCAGGTGTAACAAATGTTACAGCAATGTTACACCAATGTTACAGTAGTGTAACATGCCTCAAACGCACGTATAGCAGGGCTTTCAGCTGATTTGCTACACTAAATGTTACAGTGTTACAGTGATTTTAAAAATTAAAAAAAATTTAGGAGAAAAATATTTAAAAAATAAAAAAAGTGTAACAAGTGTAACATTTTGAATATTATAATATGTACAATTGATGTGTATCAATACATTATAATAAAAACAGGTGTAACATTAGGTGTAACATTACTGTAACATTAGTGTAACATTTACTGTAACATTTTTGGCAAAATTGGTCATTTTCTCCAAAAAATAGTTTATATTAGAAAAATATATATATGTTTTTACAAGTTTTTGCCAAAATTAGAAAATATCAAATTAAATATTATTATAATATGTTAATATTATCACAGATAGGTCATTTTATATTATATTTGCTTTTTAAACGCTCCTCAAACATGAAGAAAAATAAAATATACGACAACAGACTACGAAGTGAGGAGCGTTTTCTTAATTGTCGGGCAAAAGGGAAAGGGAGTAATTGCATTCTCTCGAATGCGACAAACCTTCCCTTATTATTTTATTTCTTATGAAAGAATTAGTTGGTTATTTTCTTAAGTATTTAGAACAAGATTTTTCGTTAACGGTAGTAGATGATAAAAAGGCGTCCATCTGCAAATGGACTGAACTACAGACGAATAAACTAACAAAAGAGGAATTTACAAAAATATATTCCTCTCCTAAAGCTGCCGGAGCGGCATTAATTACCGGTTATGACAATCTTGAAGTTGTCGATGTTGACCTGAAGGTATTCAGTACTACGCCCGAAAAAGAAGAATTTTGGAATACCTTATTATCATTATTGCGGGAGGCAATTTATGATTTCGATAAAATATTTTCGATTTACAAAACAAAAAATGCGGGCTATCATATTCTTTACAAAACAAAAAGATGCCAACCATCTCAAAAGTTAGCAAAACTTGAAAATCATACTCAGGCAGTTATTGAGACTAAAGGGAAAAAAGGGTATGTTATCATGTACCCGGACGGGTGTGTTAACGGTATTGAGTATAAGGATATTCAATATATCAATGATAAGGATTGGAATTCATTAATGTTGATATGCAAATCATTTGATTATATTATTGAAGATAATATTATTGTTCAACCTAAACAGACAAAAACACACAACAATGGTATCACACCATTAGACGATTTTAACTCGCAAAATAAGGTGTGGGATGTTATTAATGAAGAATTTACAATCGTCAAAAATCTAAGTGATAGGTTAGTTTTAAAAAGGATTGGTTCAGAGAATTTTTTATCAGGTAGCATATTCAAAGAATCAGATATATTATATTTATTTACAACAAGTACCATTTATCCGGCAGAAAAAGGGTTATCTGCCGCTGCCGCATACGCATACAAGTATCATAACGGTGACTTTAACAAAGCCGCTAAAGACTTGTATAATCAAGGTTTTGGGTCACGACTTGAAAAGGAATACAAGGAAAAGGAAAAGATAATAATTAATGAAAATATTGATTATGAATATAATAATGAGGACATTATATTTCCAATTGATGTTTTTCCACTTCAATTCAAAAACTTCATCCTACAATGTAATGAAAGGCTTGATACCGTTATTGATTATGCGGGATGTAGTTTGCTATGGGCGGTATCTTTGATAATCGGAAATAGTTTACAAGTTAAGGTTAAAAATGGATGGTACGAAGTGCCGGTAGTTTGGTTTTCCTTAGTAGGTAATCCGGGTATTGGAAAAACTCCCTCTATAAGATTAATGTTAGCACCGTTAATAAAGGAAAATAACAAAAAAATTAAAGAATATATTGAGAAAAAAAAGGAATATGACGCTTACGAAAAGTTAACAAAAGCAGAGAAAGAAAAACATATAGATGTTGAACCCCCCCAAAAAAAACAAAATATAGTCGATGATATCACAATGGAAGCTCTTATTGATTTACATGAAAATGTCCCACACGGTATAGGAATATTCAAAGATGAACTTGCAGGGTGGCTCAAGGATATGAATAAGTATCGTGCAGGTTCAGACCTTGAAGCGTGGTTGTCGTCATGGAGTGGAGCAAGTATTAACATTAACAGGATGACACGTCCAGGATCTTTTGTTGAAAAACCATTTATGCCGGTAATTGGTGGAATACAACCCGGAATATTAAATACATTATACAGCGAGGATAAGAAGGATAATGGTTTTATGGACAGAATGTTAATTTCATTCCCGGAAAATATAGTACCACTTTATAATGATAAGGAGATAGATTACCAGGCGATAGAATGGTATGACATGGTTCTTAAGAGAATGATTAATATTATTGATAATGTTGAGGAAGATAGAAAAAAAGTTACTTTTTGTACTAATGCAAAAAAAATGTGGATAAAGAAATTTAATGAAATTAGTGATAAACAGAACTCGGAAGATGAAAATGAATACTTTAAATCAATGTATCCCAAACAAAAATCTTATATCCCCCGATTTGCATTAATTCTTCATATAATACATTGCTCAGTTAATCCGGATTATGATATCGCTGTTATAAGTGAACAAGCTATGGATGGGGCAATACGATTAAGTGATTACTTTGTCGCTCATGCGAAAAAGATAAAACTTGATACAAAAGTAACTGAAGATTTAGGCAATGTGGTAATCGGGCATAATTCTATCTTTGAAAAAGTAAAAGCGGCATATAACAATGATAATGAGTTTAATCGAAGTAAATTAGCGGATTTATTATCTGTGTCACGTATGACAATTATCCGTTATGTGAATGAAATAAAAGATGCGCATGAAGGTAAGTATTAATGATATTATTATTGGGAAGATGCAGGGTGAAGATGTGATAATTGTGAACTACCCACTCACTAAAGATGAGTGGGCTTCATGGGTCAAAGCTCCCTCCAATGAGGGCAACGTACCATGATTTTTAAGTGTATGTTCCGTACACAAATGATTATTTAAAGCGAAGTTCTTAATATTTATGGCAGCGTTTTGATCGCGATCAAGAACAGAACCGCATTCAGGGCAAGCCCACTCACGATCTTTAAGCGTAAGTCCTTTGTTAATGTACCCACACTCCGAACACGTTTTTGAGCTTGGTTCAAATCTTCCGATTCTAAGGATGTTCACTCCATTCCATTTTGCTTTATATTCAAGCATGGTTACAAACATTCCCCAAGATACGTCAGAAATTGAACCTGCTAAACAGTGGTTCTTTAGCATTCCAGAAATATTCAAGTCTTCTAAAGCGATACTATCGTGGTTATTGATAAGTTCACTTGAAACCTTATGTAAAAAGTCTTTTCTTTGGTTGGCTACTTTTTCATGTAGCAAAGCAACCTTATACTTACGCTTCGTTCCTTTATGTTTGGAATATTGGCGTTGGTTATATTTAAGTTTATCTTGTGCTTTACGTAAATACTTTGGATTGTCATATTCTTTGCCATTTGAGGCGACTAAAAACGATTTTATTCCTAAGTCCAGTCCGACTGTTGTTTTTTCATTGACTGGTTTCAGTTGTTTTTCTGCTTCATTTGTTTCACAAAGAATAGATACAAAATATTTACCTGTTGGGGTTCTGCTTATTGTAGCTTGCCTTATAGTTCCTTTTATCGGTCTGTGTAATACAATATCAATACCTTTCTTGAACTTAGGGATAATCAGTTTATCGTTATCAATCTTTATACTTTGCGGAATGTTGAAAGACTGTTTTCCTCTACCCTTTTTCTTAAATTTAGGAAAATCAGCACGACCTTTAAAGAAGTTTTCAAAAGCCGTATTCATATTAACAATTGCTTGTTGCAAAGATTGGCTATTAACCTCCTTTAACCATTCGTTTTCCTTTTTTAAATCTGGCAACCGCTTAACAAGACTATACCAAGAATGGTTGGTTTTGTCTTTAGCGTATTCAGATTGTTTAAAAGCCAAAGCGTTATTATACACGAATCTTGCACAACCAATGTGCTTATTGATTAGCTCAGCCTGTTCCTTTGTTGGCGAGATTCTATATTTAAACGCTTTTAACATATTGCAAATATACAAAATTTATTTTAATCTTGTTTTAATTTTCCGCAAGTTGAGCCGTCTAAGAAAGTAAAGCTCTCAAATAATGTTTTTAATGTGTACTGAACATTACCTATAATTACTACATCGTCAATATATACTGAAACTATTGTTGCTACAAAATCGGATTTAGTTTTAACAATCTTCCCAACTAACTTTTCTGCATCTGAAAAATCAAAAGGTATATATTTAGATTCAGGTTTAATTCTGTATTCATAATCAGAAAAATTTGGAATAGTAATACAATCTAACCAATTATTTTCATCTTTATACTGAATTTTTTTACCTTGTTTGAAAGCCTCTTTTAATTTTCTATAAGGGTCTACTTCTCTTGCATAATTCCACAAACGAGTGCTTAATGAAATTTCTGCATCTTCAAAGGTTTCTGCAAAAGACCAAGCTACATATACATCTTGTTTGTATGCAATAACCACCCTTGTTTTAAAAGTTTTAAAATCAGCATAATTACTTACTTCCATTATTTTTGGATATTTACTTTTTTTATCCATAATAGTGAACTACCCATTGGCTAAAGACCAATGGGCTTCCTGCTTCGCAGACGAAGCTATTGCTTCATCTCCACAGGCGTTACTTCCCGAAATTCCTTCGGTAGTTGTTATTTTATAGAACGCAAACCTTTTCACGTTGATAGA
>JAKQEK010000163.1 GCA_029558535.1 Bacteroidota bacterium
TACCGAGCAGGAGCTTCAAAAATAGAAACGATTTATTACCTTTGCTTATACCATTGCGAGGAATACTCAAAGGATTATCTTTAATAGTAAATGATTTGTTTTCAGTGGAAAAAGCTAATTTTATATTCATTGCTTTCAAAAAATTCATTTCTCTTTTCCCAAAGTCAATTTGTGGAATACCATTAGGGTATGCAAAATATCTGACAGGAATTCCAAGAATTTCACTTAGTTCCAGTATTGATGATTGAATTTCGTTTTGGGCTGTTGTTTCTGTCTCATTAGCCAATATAGGGTGATTTAGAGTATGAGCTCCAATTGCTACTAACCCGGAATTAGAAACTTCTATTAATTCACCATCAGACATATTCATTCTCTTTTCTGCAACTACCTTCATAATTGACCTATATTCACTAATAACTTCCCATATTTGTTCCAATTGCAGGGACTTAAATATAGCGTTTAAGGAGACCTTCGGATTTACATTCTTCAAATAAGGATACTTATTATTAATAATAGTTCTAAGAACTTCCTTGTTATAATCACGAATTTCCTGGAACCAGAAATTTTCTCCTGTTTTTGCAATTTTGGGGGAAACATATATAGAAACGGGTAGCTGAAATTTTTTTATCAAAGGGTAAACAATTGTATAAAAGCTTCTATCTCCATCATCAAATGTAATATGACAGCAATTATGTAAAGGTTTCTGATTATAGTAATATGATTCTATATCTTGTATGGAAACAATATTATAGATATTGCTAAGAAAGAGTAGAACACTTTCCATCCACTCCTTATCATATATTTTATGAAAATTAATTATAGTATTCGGAAATACTTTCATTTTTATCTGTTAAATTATTTTTACATTCCATAATCGCCTTGAAGCATACATAAAAAGCTTTTATCAAAATTTATTGTAATCTGTTTAGAGCAAATAATAAAACCAATATTGGATTTTTTTCTTCTAACTAAGAAATATCCTCTCGCTGAATATTCAAGTTTAGGACAAAAAGAAGGAATAACCAAATTCATATCTTTATAATATGATAATAAGTTCTTTATTATATGTTTTGCATCCTCCATTAAATTTTTACTCCAATAATCTACGAGTATAACAATCTTTTTCCTCGGATCTTTATCAAGTATTAAAAAACCCTGTAATTCATTATGTTTGTATACATACAATATTTCTTTACTTTTACTAATCCATCTTAAATAGTTACTATCTCTGATATTTGTGTATAGGAAATCATTCCTATGTTCAACCCATAAATTATCAATTTTATCTTTAACATTATCAAGAGATTTGTTTTGTAATTGAATGTCTTTTCGGATAAAAATAGATAAATTAACTAAACTTTTAACTAGTATTTTACTGAAAAATGCAATGACTACCATTGGTGTTGATCTAAATATACTTTGGGGGTGTCCAAAATAATAATAAAATGATTTTGAAACAATGAACTCTTGTTGTTTAGTAGTGATAAGTAATTTCCTGACAAATGAGTTAGGGGTTGTATTAAACATAATGTAATCTTTTGTTATTTCTCTATGCTTTTCCCATATATCCATACTAAATTTTCTATATTCGGGTAATACTTTCCAAGATGAGCCGTTAATTACTATTTGAGGTTTACCCTCCCAAATCATTCTTGTTGGAAAATTACAAGTAATTCCAATTATTTTACCATCCACTTGAGCTATTACACCTCTTGGATGTCCATATTTATAAGCAGGATTTTCGTCCCACCATTGCCGTAATCTTATTATCCAAAATTCCTTTGTTTTACTATCATCAGAAAAAGTTGAGTAAAATGTAGCTATATTCTCATAATCATTATCTTCAATTTCTCTTATAATAATAACTTGATTCATTTTGCCGTATAACCGCCATCAATTATAATGTTACTGCCAGTAATCCACTTACTTTTATCAGATAAAAGAAAAATTACAATATTGGCTATATCTTCTGCTGTTCCAAAACCGAGAGGATATTCATTTAAGCGTTTATTTCTTTGTTCTTCTTCCATATTGGTCAATGCATTTTCAATCATTTTTGTCATTACAGTACCAGGTGAAACTAAATTAACTCTAATATGTTTTGGAGCTAATTCTAAAGCCATAGAATGCACACCGGATATTAATGCTCCCTTACTAGCAGAATAGCCAGTTAATCCAGGTCTGCCAACAACTCCCATAATTGAAGCTATAAAAACAAAAGATGAACCGTCATCTGACAAATAAGCTTTTTTTGAACATATCCGTGCTAATTCAAATCCAGCTATTGTATTAATATTAAATAAGTTTTGATAATTTTTAGGATTCATAGACCTGATAGGTAATGTTTGTTCTATACCTGCACAATGGCAAAAACCATTGAACTTTCCTATTTTTTCTTTTGCCCTGTCTATTACCGTTTCTATATTGTCAAAATCTGTTAGCTCTATAGATTCACAAATATATGTATTTGAATCCATATTTTTAGCAGTTTCCAAAAGAGCATCTTTATTTCTTGCTAATAATAAAAGTTTAGCTCCAAAGTTATTAGCTAAATGAGCAACAGCTCTTCCGATACCGGAACTTGCGCCTGTTATAATATAGGTCTTATTGCTTAAATTAATAAAATTTTCCATTACTATACTTCAACTATTCCACACATTTTACATCCAGATAGATTGGTTATTGCTGTCCCCCAAGAAAGACCTACGCCAAATCCAGATAGCAATACAATAATATTTTCATCAAGAATTGCATTCTGGAAATGATCTACTAATGTCAGAGGTATTGATACAGAACTAGTATTTCCATACTTTTCTATTGAATATAAGACCTTATCCCCGGGAATTTTAAATTTTTTTGCAATATGATTCGTTATAAATTTATTTGCTTGATGAGGTACAAAAAAAGTGATATTGTCCCAAGTCATTCCTGCTTCTTCTAATGTTTTTTTTATATCTTTAGGAACATCAGTTATCGTAAAATTAAATACAGCTTCCCCATCCATAAATCCCTGCTCATCAGATCTAATACTCCCATCCTGAAACACCTTCTCTTTAAGAGTTAATATAGAACTCGGATTTCTATATCCCCCACCGGGCATTATGATATATTTATACCCAGAACCTTTACTATTCATAGAGAAAGTAGTCGGATTAAAAAAAGAACTTTTTTCAATTATACAAGCTGAACCAGCATCGCCAAATAGCAAAGATGTAGCTTTATCTTTTGTTGAATAAGCTTTAGATTTGGTCTCTCCATTTAACAACAGCACTTTATTAATAGTAGATTGTGAAGCATATAAAAAAGCTATTTGAAGTCCATAAATAAACCCGGAACATCCAAGATTAATATCAAAAGCTCCTAAATTCTCTTTTAACCCAAGCTTATCAGCTAACATCATAGATGTAGGAGGAGTTCTATAATCAGGTGTTTGAGAAACAAATAACAATACATCAATATCATTTTTATTAATGTCAGTTTCGTTAAACAACTTTATAGCTGCTTCGTAACAAAGATCTGAA
This sequence comes from Bacteroidota bacterium, assembly GCA_029558535.1. Lineage (GTDB taxonomy): Bacteria > Bacteroidota > Bacteroidia > Bacteroidales > ML635J-15 > Bact-19. The sequence continues at coordinate 3,522 of JAKQEK010000163.1, forward strand.
GAACAGATTTTATCATCTGCAAATCTCCTTTGTTCTATTCCTGTCATTTTTATTACCGTTTGAACTTCTTGTTCTGACATAAAATGAGTATAATCTTTATTATTTATTATCCTTTTAGGTATTGCAGCAGATATACTCGTAATTGATACATTATTGAAATGTAAATAACTCATTAAACCTTGTCCTTATTAGATTGAACATATTCAGCAACGGATTTTACAGTCCTTAATTGCCTGAAATCATCTATAGGTATAACAAGATTAAATTTATCATCAATAGCTGCTATTATAGCCAAATATGCTAAAGAATCCCATTCATCATACATTCTAAATTCATCATTAGGATTAATTTCATCTGGATTTTTTTCCAGAATTTCCTCAAAAAGATTGATAATTTGTTGTAACATTAATTTTCTCCTTGTTGTAATTATTTATCTTATTTTGTATCAAACATCTTTCCACTTTAATAAAGTTTTATAAATGCCCGTCCAGCTTAAGTTTCTGGATTTGAAATAGATTGCCCCACTATTATCTTGAAACAAAGGGACCAATTGAGTGAACATATTGATTTGATAATCTGCTTTTAAATTCTTTGCGCGTAGAGAGATAAGTTCTTGCACTTGAACTGAACTATCAAGATTTTCTTTAATCCCGAAAACTCTTCCTTGCATATCTCTAAGATTACCTTCTGGTGCTGCTCCCATAATTACAAGCTTTTCATTATTTTGATCTTTAGCCCAACAGTAATTAAAATGAGCACCATTTACCAGTTCAGCTACAATTTCTCTATAATCGTATTCTTTATCATTCAATGCCATTACTTGATTATCATTATCTATTCTTCTCGTTTCTGTTTCGGTATATACTTTTCCTACTCCTACAGGAAAATGTTGATGTTCGCTTTTTTCAATTACCAGATAGTTGACCCCAGGTTTGGTAAAGCCAGAATTCAATATGGGAGTGATCATTTCATTATTTGCAATTTTCGCTCTTGGTATACGAAATATTTTTTGGGGTTCATGAGAATCCATATTCCAATATATATAATCCTTCGTGAACCAGATAGATAATGTTCTCCATTCTTGAGATCCCATACCAAGTATCTGGAATGATTCTCCATAATCAGTAGAAAATAAGATCTTAGAGTGAATATCTTCATCTCCTGTTCCAATCCATAAGTATCCAGTATAAGGATCAACGGTAACAATATGAATATGTCTGGCTGCAGTTAAAATAGAATTGTCTTTCTTTTGTTCAGATACAGAATTAAAAGTTAGAATCTCTTTCCATTCTTGAGTTTCGTCAATATTTAGAGTCCCCCTATAAACTTTATGACGGTTATTTGGATTGCAAGAGTATTCTCCAACAAAAACATAACAACTACTACTCTTTCTATCTATATAGTAATCAAACATATTTATATTGCCATGCATTTGTAGTTCACAAACCTGACGCCACTGAGTTAAATCTTTTGACCAAAATACTTTTTTTTGCCCAATTAAAAAATTACCATAATCATTAATCAACATAGGAAAGCCCGCAGCCGGTAAAAATGGTAATTTTGTAATCTTTTTCCTGGTTTTAAAGCTATCTTGTGTCTTAAATAATATACGCCCAATACAAAAATATATTGTATTCTTATAATATGCTAAAATGTGATAATTGGGAAAGCGCCTAATAAGCTCCAGTTTAGATAGATTAGCTATCCAATTAACGATTGTTACATTAAATTCCTGAACAATTTTCCCCTTGCTGTCAACTGCCGTAACCAAAGCTTGTGAATCTTTTCCTAAACAATCTTGAACTGCTAATAAAACACCTTCTTTGCTAACACTGACATTTTGATTATGGGAATGCCAGATAACAGGTTTCTTAGTATTTACAGAAAGCTGATGTGGTCTTCTGACAGTTAAAGATATGTAGGAAGGATCTATGCTGTCACATCTATTAACCAAGCTCCCGATATTGTTTTGCATACTGGTATAACACAACAATATGCTTCTTAGTATATGACTATATCTCAAAGAATCAGGAACAATATATCTCACCCTTTTAATAATATTATTCATTTTCATCCAATTAAGTTATAAATAAAAAATCATCAATTTCGCTTCATTTATCTTTCTTTTTTCTTGTTATATAAGTTACTTTATCTTTTAGATATTCTCAATCCGCACAATCAATGATCTTGGTGTCTTAGGTGATTTCGGTGGCTTTATTTAAATCTACCAAAATCAAAATCCTTTGCCTTAACCTCTTTAACAGATTCAGGATAATTTTCTACAAACCAGATAAGAAAAGCCGAAACATCAATTTTATCAGAAAGCATTTTTTCTCTTTTCGCTAAGTAATCCTCTCTAACATTTTGTTTCAGAGCAATTTCTTCTGCTTTTTTTATTGCTGCAATTTGATCATTCTCCGATTCTGAGTATGTAAAAAGCAAACCATAATTAGCTTGATCATCAATACAGCCAAAATGCTTATTATTAATAAATATAGCTGGTATTCCCAAAACAGCACATTCTGAAGCCATTGTTCCACTTTCTCCAATAAAAAGGTGAGCAAAAGCTAAAGCATTATGCATTTGTTCAGTAGGAATATTAATTCTATACTTTTTTAACTCATCTGGTAATTGAGTTTCTGATGATATAAAAACTCTTAAGTGTAGGGAAAGTGTTTTAACTAATTTTATCTTATTTTCATAAGAAATACCACTATGACCTATATCATGAGATGCCTTCCAGGCGACAAATCTCACAATTGCATATTTTTCCCCCTTTTTCATTCCTAAAATTTCTAATACCCTTTCATCCGGAGTAAACACATTAGGATGTAAATAAGCGAGTTCATGATAACCAGGATATTTAATCTCTTTTTTACCTAAAGCAGGATGGGGATAATCACCGGTAAGAACTACTTTAGTAAAAAGCATACAGGGTCTTACCTGTTCCATATTAAAAGTATCCTCCAAAGCAATATGCTGTTTGTGCATAATAAATGAAGCAAAAGACGCTATAGTTGACCCATGGCTTAGAAATAAATCCGGCTTAAACTGTATAGCGGTATTAAGCATCTGCAATTCATTCCTTAGTAGACCAAATATTTTACCTTGTACGCTACTATAATGCTTACCAAAATTATCATATACAAACTCATAGACCCTCATTAATTGTAAAACACATTCTCTATCCTTACAGGTAAATAATATTTTATGCCCCCTTTCCTGCATTCTCCAAGCAAAATTTTTGAATAAATGAATATGAGCTGGGTGGCCAATATCTATTAAAATTCGCATATTTTTAACCCACTTGTTAAAAACCTAATCCCATATCTACTGAGGAATTTTCTTAATGTATTGAAGTCCCTTCTATTTATTCCAAAGTTATAACATTTACCTTCTTCAATATTGAAAACAGCATATGTAAAACCTGATTTTATGGGAGTTCTCCCATTTAATATGATATAGGTGATATTATTTTGAAGCTTAATTTCTTTACTATGATTAGATACTGTTACTTTAAGCGCAGGTTGTTTATCAATAAATTGGATATAATCCTGATATTCTGAAATTATCGTGTCTAATAAATCAAGTTTCTGAATTGGATCAATATTTTTAACAAACTGATCTTTCCTCCTTTTTACTTTTGCTGGTAAGCCTGCTGCAAGAGCACCTTCCGGTATATCAGAATTTACATAAGAGCCAAAAGCACAGATAGCGTCATCACCAATAGTAACTCCAGGAGCGACAAAAACATTATAGGTTAATTCAACTCTTTTACCTATATTTACATCCCCATAAACCACTGGATATCCTTGTAATATAGATTTATAAGAACTATGAGTAAATATATTACAGTGAGGACCTATTCCTGATTCTTCATCTATATAAACTTTTTTAGAAGTATCTATCATAACAAAAGGGAAAATATGCACTAAATCTCCAAGAAATAATTCTGAATTTTTAGTTATATGTCCGCTTCTAATAATAACAAAATTACTAATTTTTACATCATTGCCTATGTTAACCTTGGGAACACTTATAAAAGAGAACGGTGATATTTTACTATATTTACCAATAAATAATTCATCAGCTCTAATATAGGTAAAAGGACCAATAGAACTACCCTTTGCAAAACTTGCAGAAGATTTTATATCTATAATTGAGAAGAGACCAAAGTGAGAACTCGGAGACAGCTTATAACCCATTAATTTATAAACTAATTTTCTAATTGATGAAGGTAAAATTGAAAGAAGTACGAGCAAAATTAATTTCATATTTAATTATTATATCTTATGACTTATTTTGCAATTATATTCTATTAAATTAAAAATGATTTTTTCAATTTGATTTTATATATTGGTTTTCAATAATTCGTGGCTTCCCATTATGTAATAAGGGAATATAATTTACATATTCTATCTTTATAGTCATTTTTCCACCACTTAAGGAATTAATTAATGATAAAATATCGCTTTCTTCTGAGGAATTATATTTATCATTGATTTTTAATTTTATAATAATTTTATCAAAATCAATTTGGACTAATTGAAATTGATCCACACCTTTATAATCTTGCATAAAACCTACAATTGCTGGAGCATATAAATTGTTTTTATCAGGTGTTATAATAACCTCAGATTCTCTACCAAAAACCTCCTCAATCCTCAAAAGTTCTCTTCCACATAAACATTTTTCGTCTGTTAAAGATAAAATATCTCCAGAATCATATCTTATAAAGGGGCATGCCATATTCCATAAATCAGTAGTAATATGCCGCCCTTTTTTCGTAGGATAATCATTTTCATCAACTATTTCTGTTATGGCATATTCCATAGCACTATGATAGCAATGTTTTTCGCACTCCGATATAGTACTTCCACCCTCACAACTGTATCCATCAAATAATTCTGCATTAAAAACTTGTTCAATAAGTTCTCTTTGATAATTAAATATTTTACTGCCAGTTGTGCTAACAATTGGAATATTTTCTATATCAATATGGTTTTCTTGAAT
>JAKQEK010000172.1 GCA_029558535.1 Bacteroidota bacterium
CACCGACAGGGGAGGAATAAGGTTCGGATCAGGTGGCGGAACGGTTTTTGGTTATAACGGGAATATCGGGATTGGTACAGCAACACCTGGCTATCGTCTTGATTTGGCATCTGGCACTTTTGCTTTTGGAAACGCAAATCAAAGAACTGAATCAAGAGATAATGCAGGTTTACAAGGTGATGCAGGAGCTCAAAGTGGTTTCTTTGAAACCGCCAGCCCATCCAATTATCCTGCTGGGGCTTCAAGTTGGTGGCATCTTATTGATTGCAGACATAGTAACACAGGAAATAATTATGCTTTGCAGATTGCTGGAAGTTTTTTTGACCAAAAATTATATTTTCGAAAGACAAATAATAATGCTGCTCAAGCTTGGTCACAGATTTATACTTCTGCTGATGGAGGTCTTATTTCATGCGGTTCGGCTAATTATCTAGTTAAATCAGATGGAACAAGTGGAGTATGTAGTCAGGTTTATGATAATGGAACAAATGTTGGTATAGGAACCGGAGGTCCAAGTTATAAACTACATGTTATTGGTGATATTTATGCTAATGGTGGTTGGTTAAGAACCTCTGGCAGTGCTGGTTGGTATTCCGAGAGTTATGGTGGAGGTTGGTATATGAGTGATGGCTCTTGGATTCGTACATATAATTCTAAAAATGTGTGGACAGACAGTGGTCTTTTAGGTTCACAAGGTGGGCTTACCGTTGGTTATGGAGGTGCTGGTCCTCCTTCAGGTGGAGCAATTGTTGCAGGTTATTTTGGAATCGGTAATAGTTCCCCATCAAATCAATTACACGTGACTACTAGCCTAACCTCATGTGCAGTTTATGGATACAATAGTCGTTCATCATCCAGTTCTCATAATTTTGGACTTAATGGTTATGCAACAGGTACAACAGGAACGAATACTGGTAATTGCGGAGTATATGGTTTTGGAGCAAACAATGATAATAATGCAGGTTCTGGACCTAGTGGTGGTGGATGGGATGCTGGTATTGTTGGAGAAGTTGCAAATACTTCCCAAGATTGGGCAGCATGGTTTAGCGGTGATTTATATGCCTGGGATTATTGGGATATTGCAGAAATGTATTCCGATGTTGGTGACATCCCAGATTGTGCTGTAGTTTCACTGGTTAAGGCAGAAGATGATCCTGCTAAAATTACCGTTAAAATTTGTACTCAAGCCTATGATGCCAATTTAGTTGGAGTAAAATCTGAAAATCCAGCTATATACGTTGGAGCAACTGAAAGTAGTAATGATTTAATTCCTCGTTTTCTTGAGCTTTTAGAAGAAAGGGACTTGGTATTGAAAATGATGTATGATGAAAATGGTAAGAACTGGAATAAGGAGTTACAAAAGAGATATGAAGATATTGAAAACGAATTAAGTGAAATAAGATCCATAGCAAATCCAAAAGGTAGTGGAGATGTAGGATCTCCTATTGCTTTAGTGGGTCGGGTTCGAGTTTTGGCAACAACAGAAAATGGACCAATAAAACCTGGTGACCCAATTACATCATCAAATGTACCTGGATATGGAATGAAAGCGACCCAAGAAGGTCCGATAATTGGGTTTGCATACAGTGAACTTAAAGAAGGAACCGGGAAAATTGTTGTAAATATTAGCAGATCACATTACTCCCCATCAAATACTACAGACATTGAATACTTGAAAAATAAATTATTGCAACTTGAGCAACAAATAATTGAATTACAAAATGCAAAACAATAGTATTATGAAACTTTTTAGTAATTTTGAACACTAATACTGTGTTTTTGGTAAGATGAAGATAATTGTTTTTTTTATATTATTTCTTTTAACCTCTTTCTCCGGTATCAGTCAAATAATAACCAATAACGGAGCTAAAGTTGATATTAAAGATAATACTTATGTGTTATTTCATACATTGCATAATTTAGGAACCGGAGGAGAATTCAATTACGATACGGATCTGGCTGTGCCAGGCAATTGGATAAATGACTCCCCTGCCGAATTTGAACACGGTACTCATGGAACGGTAACATTGAATGGTACGGCTCAGCAAACTGTTAAAAGTAGTGGTAATGGTTTTGGTGATTTAACAATTAATAATACTTCAGGAAATAATCAGGCAATTTTGCTTTCCGATAATATGTCGGTGGAAATTAAATTAAATTTAACTCAAGGTATTGTATATACTGGACCAAATAAGCTTGTTTTTCAAAGTGGAGCTTCTCCATCAACGAGTGGTAACAGCCTTAGTTTTGTGGATGGCGAAATGGATAAGATTTGTAGTACAGGGCTATCGTTTACTTTTCCAACAGGTGACGTAAATCCAAGAGATATTGGTGCCGGGACAATAACTTACAAAGTATGGTCCCCATTAAAGGTTAATCCAATTGGCGCAACTACCGTCAATGTTAAGTATTTTTATGATAATGTTGGAATGCCTGACTGGTGGGAACATGGCGGAAATATGGATGAATCATTGCATCATGTAAGTGATCGTGAATATTGGTTGGTTTCTTCTACTCAAAATTTTAGTAATACAACTCTTTACTGGAACGATAATGATCATCCTTCACCAGCCGGTCCTTGTATTCATGGTTTTGATTTTGGCGATGAGGCAACTTTTAGTTCAGGAGACCTTACAGTAGCTTATTGGAATGGCTCTATGTGGGTTGATATTGGTGGAACATTTGCTGGTAATCATGATGATGGAAACCTTACTTCGACTAGCGCTGTTCCTTTCGGTGCAAAATCTAGTACTTTTATTACTTACGGTTCATTAAAGGATGCAAATCCTTTGCCTGTTGAGATGTTGTTTTTATCAGCAAATTGTTCGGGTGATCAGGTAGATTTGGTCTGGCAAACGGCTTCGGAAATGAGTAATGCAGGCTTTGTTATTGAAAAATCAACCGATTTTGAAAGTTTTTACCAAATTGGTTATGTGCAGGGGTCAGGAAATAGCAACAATATTTTATCTTACTCTTTTATTGATACCTATGCTTCTGATGGTGATAATTATTACAGATTGAAACAGGTTGATATTGACGGAAGTTTTGAGTATTCCGCTATTGTCGTTGCCTCTTGTTCAGACATTGAATTATTACCACCTTCTTTTGATGTGTATCCAAATCCAACAAAGGATATGATAAATATTTCTGCAGAAAATTTGCCAGGTGAAGATGCAAGTATTAGCATTTTTAATATCATTGGATCTTTAATTTGGCAGACTGAAGTACAAACAACATCTGGAATTGCTTTTACACGTTATGATATGACAGGCCTACCACCAGCTATGTATGTAGTTAAGATTATCTCAGGCGATTATGTCGCTGTAAAGAAAGTTGAAAAACAATAAACTGTAATCAGTAAACGAAACTCGCAACCCGAAACCCTTGCACTGAGGAGCCTTAGCGTTAGCCTGTGCGACTCGAAGTGCGAAACCCGAAATAAGTAAACCTTTCAATTTTTAAACCGCCACAATCTTATTCTTAATCGCAAACATAACCAAACTTGCAGTGTTTTTTGTGTCTGTTTTTTCAAGAATATTGGCTCTATGTTTTTCGACTGTACGTTTACTTAGGAATAATTTCTCTCCTATTTCAATATTTGATAATCCCTGACAAATCAATGATATAATTTCAATTTCTCTGGCAGATAAATCCAGAAAATCAGCAAGACTTTCTTCAGGATTTTTAATATTTTTCAAAAGATTTTGCAGTAATTCCTGACTAAAATAATTTCTACCTTCAACAACTGAACACATCGCAGAATATACTTCATCAATGTCAGAATCTTTAAGTAAGAAACCGCAAACACCTGCTTCAACCATTTTGTAATAATAATCTTCATCACCAAACATTGATAAAGTTATTATTTTTAAATCAGGATATTTTTTTAGTGCTTGTTGGGCAGCTTCAATACCGTCCATTTCGGGCATGTCAATATCAAGAAGAACTAAATCAACAGGAAGAATATCAATTGAGTTAAGGAATTCTATACCATTTGCAGCTTCGGCAATCACTTTAAATTCTGGGAAAGAATTTAACAGCAGCTTTAATCCGTTACGGAATAATGCATGATCGTCAACTATCATTACTTTATATATTCCACTATTCTTTGTCGTCATTGCCGAAAGGTATTTTTATTTCTACATCTGTCCCACTTCCATGCGAACTTTGAATGTCAATCTTACCTTTTAAGGAATTGATTCTGCTGTAAATATTGTATAAACCTGTTCCTTTTTCCTGAGGTTTGAATAAATTATCCACCTCAAATCCTTTACCATCATCTTTGTAGTTCAAAGTAATCGAATAAATATCATAATACAAATTTATACTGATTTTTTTTGCATTTGCATGTTTCAAAGTATTATTTATCAACTCACATAAAACCCTATACAAAACAGATTCTGTATTTTGTTCAAGTCTCAAGTCTTTAAGATTACTTCTATAATCAATTGATATTCCACCTGTTGTGGAAATCTTTTGCAGGAAGTTATTAATTGCTTTATCCAGACCAAAATTGTCAAGCACATGTGGGTTAAGATTGTTGGATATATCCCTGATACTCTTAATAGATTCAAGAATGACATTGTCCAGATTATTCAATATCTCAGTATATTGTGGAGTGCTTTTTTGTTTTTTTAATGCAGACAGAGACATTTTTATTGTTGACAGTAATGGACCTAATCCATCGTGCAGATCTTTTGCGAGTCTTTTTCTTTCATTGTCTTCTGCTTGTATCATTACTGACAAATATTTCTTTTCGCTGGCACGTTTTTCACGTTCCATTTTTGCCATATAAATAAAAATCTTACGAATGAGGATTAATCCAATTGCGAAAAATATTGCCGAAGCTACACCCAACCATAGATATAATAATCTGTAATCTTTTGGCTCCACTTCAAAATAAACTGGAAGTGCTTCGAGTATCATACGCATTAACAAAGCTGCAAAACCAAGACTTATAAAAACCCATGATAAATTGTATTTAGTTTTTTTAGTCAGCTTTAATGAAACTATTGCCGCAATTATCTGGAATATTATAGTAAGTAATAAAACAATTTTTAATACCATATTCTATATGATTATTATTATTATGCAAATATAAATGTATTTATTTAAATTAGTAAATAAATACCTGTGTTGTTTTAATGTATGATTCCGTTAAATAAAAAAACCTGCCATCTAGACAGGTTATTTTTATTTGAATTAAAATCTATTAAGCATTTGCTTTTTCGAATTCTTTCATTGCATTAACAAGTGCTTTAACGTCTTCTAATGTACAAGCATTGTATGTTGAAGCTCTGAAACCACCTACCGAACGGTGTCCTTTAATACCGACACAATTCTTTGATGAAGCAAATTTTACGAAATCTTCTTCTAAGTGTTTGTATTTATCTTCAAAAATAAATACTATGTTCATTCTTGAACGGTCTTCCTTAGCAACAGTTCCTTTGAACATCTTGCTTCCGTCTATTGCACCGTAAAGCATATTAGCTCTGTCGTTTGCGAGTTTATCCATAGCCTTCAATCCGCCCATTTCTTTAACCCAGTATAATGTTTCGCGTAGTGCAAAAATATTTACGCATGGAGGAGTATTATACATAGATCCTTCTTCTATATGTGTCGTGTATTTTAACATTGTAGGAATTGGTCTGTCAACAACTCTTTCAAGAAAATCATTGCGAATTATACAGAAAGTAACACCTGCAGGTCCCATGTTTTTCTGAGCGCCACCATAAATCATTGCATATTTCTTAACGTCAACGGGACGGCTTAATATATCTGAAGACATATCTGCAATTAATGGAGCTTTAAATGACCAGTCTTCATGAATTTCGGAACCACGGATAGTATTATTGGTAGTGATATGTACATAATCAACGTCATCCGGAACATTAAAATTCTTTGGTATATATGTGAAGTCCTTATCTTTGGATGATACTTCAATGACTTCGCCCCATAATTTAGCTTCTTTAATAGCTTTTGTTGACCAAGTACCTGTGTTTAAGTAAAATGCTTTGGTTGTTAAAAAATTGTAAGGTATCATGCAGAATTGCATACTGGCACCACCACCTAGGAATATTACTGAATAATTGTCAGGGATGTTTAGAATTTCTTTCATAAGGACAACAGTGTCGTCCATAACTGCTTGAAAATCTTTGCCTCGATGTGATACTTCCATAATTGACTGTCCAGAGTTGTTAAACTCGAGGATTGCTTTAGCTGTGTTTTCCAAAGTTCTGTCTGATAATTTACAAGGTCCTGCGTTAAAAATGTGCTTTCTCATAATTTTATTTTTTATTAATTATATGTTTTTCCGAAGCAAATTTAATAAACTATTCCATTACTCAGTAAAATACTTTAATGATTTACAACATAATCAAGCTATTCAAATAAATACAAAATGTGATACGATTTCATGTAACTTTGAGATCCCTTTGGGTAACTTTGTGAAAACTTTTTCTTTGTGTCCTCTGTGTCTTTGTGGTTTCTTTCTTTGCGTAACTTTGTGCACCATTTTTTTGTGTCTAGTGCCACTTTGACTTCTCTCAGCGCAACGCTTCGGGGCATAACAAATAAATAAATTTTTCAAAATCAATTTCAATAATAATTTCTTTTAGTTTTATTAGTTTAAAATCTTATATTTGTTCACTTATTATAGAGAATTGTGAGATTAAAAATACTAGTGATATTTTTTCTGACGGGATTTTCGGGGAATTTGTTGTTTTCACAAAATAATCCGGGATCAACAAGGCCTTTGACAAAGTGGGAAAAAATGTTTCCGCAGGTGAAGTATAACGATAAAATATACAAAACCGGTAGTAATTGGTTTACAGTGGGTTATGGAGCAGGATGGCATACCAACAAAGATGTTTATAATCAGAATTTTTCAATGACATATCATCATCGTTATCGTGCGATGTACTTCAATTTAGGCTGGCATTTTTCAAGTCCTGAGTTCTTCAGAAGTCGTCCCATGGAAAAATTAAATGATATTCATGCAGGAGCAGGTTTGAGATTTGAAGGGAGATGGTATAATTTTGGATTCTTTATAGGACCATCATTTGCAACAACATGGCTGCCAATGAATGAAAATTTGTCGCAAATAAATAATCAGTTGGGAGCGCATACAGAGTTACAGTTTACTTTCAAGTATTTTTATGATATGGGAATTGGTTGCTCACTCTACGGAAGTTTCAATAAACGATATCAGGTTGTCGGAGTACAGTTGCATTTATATTTTTCAAATGCATTTGTAATGGAATATTAATAATTAAAGCAAAATAAAATGAATTACATTAAAAATTACATTGAAGAAAACAAAGAGAGATTTTTTCAGGAGTTGTTCGGTTTAATCCGAATTCCTTCTATTAGTTCAATTAAAGACCATAAGCCTGACATGATAAAATGTGCAGAATATTGGCGTGACATGATTTTACAGGTTGGTGCAGATAAAGCCGAAGTTATGCCAACAGATGGAAATCCTGTTGTTTATGGCGAAAAGATTATTAATTCCGCTTTACCTACTGTTATCGTTTATGCACATTATGATGTAATGCCTGTAGATCCTATAGAGAAATGGAATACTAAACCTTTTGAACCTGTTATTAAGGACGGTAAAATTTGGGCTCGTGGTGCAGATGACGATAAAGGACAGAGTTTTATGCATGCCAAAGCATTTGAATTAATGGTAAAAACTAATACTTTACCTTGTAATGTAAAATTTATGATTGAAGGCGAAGAGGAAATTGGTTCACCTAGTCTTGGAAAATGGTGTGCTGAACATAAAGAAATGCTTAAAGGCGACATTATTCTTGTTTCCGATACCGGAATGATTGCTTCTGACATTCCCAGTATTACAACCGGTTTGAGAGGTCTTTCTTATTGGGAGGTCGAAGTTACAGGACCAAATAAGGACTTACATAGTGGGTTGTTTGGTGGAGCAGTTGCAAATCCAATAAATGTACTGTGTAAAATGATTGCAGATATGCAGGATGAGAACGGTAAAATTACAATTCCGGGCTTCTATGACGATGTTATTGAAGTATCTGCTCAGGAAAGAGAAATGCTTAATAAAAAGCCACATAACGATGAAGATTATAAAAGAGCACTTGATGTAAAAGCATTGAAAGGCGAGAAAGGATATACCACTACCGAAAGAACAGGAATTAGACCGAGTTTTGATTTATGTGGAATTTGGGGCGGATATACAGGCGAAGGAGCAAAAACCGTTTTACCTTCAAAGGCCTCAGCAAAAGTGTCGACCAGATTAGTACCAAATCAGGATAATCAAAAAATTTCCAAATTATTTAAGGATTTCTTCGAGTCAATTGCTCCTGATTATGTAAAAGTTGTTGTAACTCCTTTGCACGGTGGACAAGGTTATGTTTGTCCTATTGACTTGCCAGCTTATAAGGCAGCTGAAAAAGCTTATGAAGATGTGTTTGGTATGACTCCGGTGCCTGTACGTAGTGGCGGATCTATTCCAATAATTTCAACTTTTGAGGAAGTGCTTGGAATTAAATCAGTTCTGATGGGATTTGGTCTGGAGTCTGATGCTATTCACTCTCCAAACGAAAATTATCCGGTCGAAAATTTTATAAATGGAATTAAAACCATTCCTTTATTTTATAAGTATTTTGCGGAGATGAAGAAATAAACGTATTTTGAAACCTAAAGTTGTTCGTATACACTATATAAAAAAAGCGGATATTATCCGCTTTTTTAAATTTAAAATGAACTACAATTTATTCAAATAAGTATCCTTATCTTTTCCGAAAGCTTCTATGCCTTTATTATCAATAGAATATGTGCATTTTTCACCTAAGACTTTAGAAAAAATGATATTAGATTCTTTACCGCTATCATCAATCATAATTATTTTTGCCAAATTATCATCATACTCTTCTGCATTAAGATTTTCATAACAAATCGGACAAATAAAATTTACATGATCTCCAGATTGAAAATCAACTTTAGGGTTTTTTCTAAAGCTGTAATCTCCAAGTTCAGCACTTAATAACACGATTGCAGAATCTCCTTTATTATTTTTTGTAAGGAATATAATCTCGTTGTCAATGCTTAGATGTCCTCGACATTTAGGGCAGATATAATCTTTCATGTTTTATATTTTTAGTTTAACATTATTATTTTCAATTTGAAGTTAATTTTCTACTGATTTTCAAACACTATCGAAAAAATATCCTTTGGCAATCAACAAGAAAAACAACCCGAATTCGTTTTATTCACTAACAAAGTTAGTGTTTTTTTTTAAGATAGATGAAAAATTAAAAAATATTTACAAATTTATTTTTTAACATTTTTAGTATGCACTAGCACAAAACAAAAAGAGAAATCGTCGAGAATACTTAATCTTCGTTTTTTCTTAAATATCCTGTTACAACTTTGTTGAGTCTTTCGGGTTGCGACAATTTATAGATTTTTCCCAATTTTGCAATAGAAATTTTTCCGGTTTGTTCGGAAACAATAATAACAATTGTGTCTGTAATCTCAGTCATTCCGAGTGCAGATCGGTGTCTTAGACCAAATTCTTTTGGTAGTTCAAGTGCTGCTGATAGTGGTAATATACACTTAGCAGCATAAATTTTATTGTTTTCGATTAAAACTGCACCATCATGAAGAGGAGCATCTTTATAAAATATGGCTTTTAATAATTGCACAGAAATATCGGAATTTATTATTTCTCCTTGTTCAGCAAATGTCTTTAATGAAGCGTCACGCGAAATAACAATTAAAGCTCCTGTTTTTGTGCTTGCCATTTCTATTGCAGCCTGACAAATTCGTTCAATATTTGCAGAACTATATCCTGATTGTAATCTTGAATTTTGTATAATATTAAATTTGCCTCTTTTAATATATTTGTTTCCGATTAATAATAAAAATTGACGTATCTCTTGTTGAAAGACTACAATTAAAGCAATTACTCCAACCCCCATAATTTGGCCCATAATCGTACTTATGAGCTCCATTTTCATTGCTTTTACAAGTAGCCACGTAAGATATATCAAAAAAATACCAATGAAAATGCGTAATGCAGCCGTTCCTTTTATTAATAAATATAACTGATATAATAGAAAAGCTACCAGAATGATATCTACTATGTCTAGCAGTCTGATATTAATAAATGCAGTTATCATAATTTAATTTTCAGTACAAAAGTAATTATATTTTTTTAAGAAGTCAAAATAGAAAAAAAACTATGGTTTTAATTTTTCATAAGACTTTTATAAATGGTAACAACTTCTCTGGCTTCTTTAACATCGTGAACTCTTATAATATTTGCAGATTTGTTAAGAGCTATCATATTTAAAGCAGTTGTTCCATTTAATGATAATTCGGGACTCGTTCCCAGCGTTTTCCAAATCATAGATTTCCTTGATAATCCAGCCAGTATGGGTAACCCAAATATTGAGAATTTATCTAGATTATTTAATAAAATATAGTTTTGTTCAATGGTTTTTGAAAACCCAAATCCCGGATCTAAAATAATATCATTCACACCCAAAGCATTTAATTTACTAACTTTTTCAGAAAAAAAATAAGTAATATCTGTTATAAGAGAATTGTATTCTGTGAAGTTTTGCATATTTTCAGGCTGCCCTCTCATATGCATTATTATGTACGGAACTTTCAACTCTGCGATTGTATTAAACATATTATCGTCAATCGTTCCGCTACTTATATCATTAATAATGTCAATACCAAAATCATGCACTGCGATTTTTGCTATTTCTGAGTGAACTGTATCTAACGAGAAAATTCTATTATTGTATTTGGTTTTTATTATCTGCAAAACCGGTTTCAATTTGTTCCATTCTATTTCCGGACTTATGATTTTACTGCCCGGTCTAGATGACATTGCTCCAATATCTATTATGTCGGCACCGTCATTTAACATTTTAACAATTTTCTCTTCTGCAGTTTTTAAATCATTGGCTCTGCTCCCTGAATAAAAAGAATCATCAGTCAGATTTATAATCCCCATAACAACTGGAGATTCCATAGAGATTAATTTGCCTTTTACTGTTATATTCACCTAATTAGTTTTACTCTGCGAAATTAAGAAATTATTAACTGTTTTCGTTGATAAATAAAAGGTTTTTATTTCTTCAAATCAGAGTATTTTAATAAATTTGAAGTTTATTTGAATTGATGATATATGGCATTTGTTGTAATAGAAGGACTTGATGGCGCAGGTAAATCAACACAGGTAGAATTACTAAAGCAATATTTGGAGCAAAAAGGAAAAGCAGTAGAATTTATTCATTTTCCAACCACCGATTCTAAAATTTTCGGAGATTTAATAGCGAGATTTTTAAGAGGAGAGTTTGGGAGTCTGGAGCAGGTGAACCCTTATCTTGTTGCGTTGTTGTTTGCTGGGGATCGATATAATCTTTCTCAAAGCATCAATAAGTGGTTAGCTGATGGGAAAATTGTAATAAATGACAGATATGTATATTCAAATATAGGTTTTCAATGTGCTAAGTTGAATTCTCAAGAGGAGGCTGATAGCTTATTTAATTGGATTTTTGATTTGGAATTCGAATATTTTAAAATCCCTAAGCCGGATTTGAGCATTTTTCTTGATGTCCCTTTTAGTTTTACAAAAAAAAGGCTTACCGAAAACAGACAGGGAGAAGATAGGAAGTATTTGCAGGGGAAGATTGATATACATGAAGCAAATCTTGATTTTCAGAAAAAAGTTCGAAAAACTTATTTAAAAGCCATAGAAAAAGATAATAAGTTTGTTAGAGTTGACTGTGCAGATAAAAATGGAAATATGTTATCTCCAAATGAGATTTTCAAATTAGTAAATATCGAAATTAGTAAAAATTGTTTAATTTAAAATGTAGTGAAATGAAAGTATTAAGAAACTTTAGCCGCCTTTTTGTAGGATTGGTGTTTATTTATTCGGGCTTCGTTAAAGTGATTGATCCACTAGGGTCAGCATATAAGTTTACTGACTATTTTGTGGCTATGCATCTTGATTTTTTAAGTGGAATGTCATTGTTCTTTGCAATTTTGTTATCAGTTGCTGAATTAGTTATTGGAATAGCACTTGTATTTAATTTAGTCCCTAAATTGGCTTCATGGGGAGTTTTACTTTTTATGGGATTATTTACTCCACTAACTTTGTGGTTGGCAGCAGCTAATCCTGTAAGTGATTGTGGTTGTTTTGGTGATGCTTTAATACTAACTAATTGGCAAACATTTTACAAAAATTTAGTTCTTCTTGCTTTTGTAATTGTAATTTTTATTTACAGAAAGAGATTCAAGCCTGCTTATAATGAGTTTTTTCAGTGGAGTTTGGGGATATTTTTTGCAATAGCTTCAATAGTTTTGTCTCTATATTGTTTGAGAAATTTACCTATAATTGATTTTAGACCATATCATATTGGAGCAAATATTCAGGAAGGAATGATGGTCCCTGATGAAGAAAAGGATAATATTGATGTGTACGAAAGTGTTTTTATTTATGAAAAAAATGGGGAAAAGAAGGAGTTTGCAGTTAATAATTTACCTGATTCGACCTGGACTTTTGTTGATGCATCACATAAGTTAATAAAAGAAGGGTATAAACCGCCGATTCACGATTTTACTGTAGAACCTATATTTATACCTGGAATAAGCCCGGAACCTGCTGAGGAAGTCTATGTTAATTTGTATGATGCTCAGTTTATGTACTCCAAAGATGGAGAAACTGAGTATTGCACTGTTGATGATCTTCCTGATAATACTTGGAAACTAGAACATATCGTTTACGACATTGAGTTGGACCCTTCTCTTATCAGACTTACATATTTGAGTCCGGAAGGAATAGAAGTCGTCTTAAATTTGTATGAAATTCCGGGAGATGATTATGTGTTTATTGATGCTGAATATATTCCGGAACAAGATTACTCAACAATACCTTACGGAGAAGATATTACAGACGTAGTGTTGACAGACGAAAATTATGCATTCTTTTTAGTAATGACAAATGTTGAAAAGGCTAAAATAAAGCATATAGCAAAGATTAATGAAATTGCAGAATTTTGCGAGAAAGAGAATTATAATTTCTATTGTTTAACTGCTTCGGGAGTTGATGAAATAACTAGTTTTGTTAAAGAGAATAATGTTAAATTTAATTTTTATAACACAGATCCAATAACTCTGAAAACTGTTGTTAGATCAAATCCGGGTTTGGTGTTGGTAAAAAAAGGGACAATATTAAACAAATGGTCAGGTATTAATGTACCTGATGTAAAAGAATTGCAGCGTGAACTAACAGCATATTCAATAACTGAGCATCAAAATAATAAGAATAATCTGATTACTTTGATTTATATCTTGTCGCTTTGTCTGTTTATGTCCATGTTTCACAATTTGTATGTTTTTTTAGTAAAAAAGAAATTCATTAATGTAAACTAATTCATTATGAGAAAAAAAATAATAGCAGGTAACTGGAAAATGAATACAACTCCTGATGAGGGAGTAGATTTGGCTTTAAAAATCTATTCATTTTTGTCAAATTATAACTTAGATCAAAATTGTAAAGTTATTCTTGGAGTGCCTTTTACACACATAGATAGAATTATACAAAAAGTTGATTCCTCAAAAATTGCAATAGCAGCTCAGAATTGTTCACAGTTCGATTCAGGAGCATATACAGGGGAAATTAGCGTTAAAATGGTTAAAAATTTAGGAGCTAATTATATAATTATTGGACATAGTGAGAGGAGACAATATTTTAGTGAAAATAATGAGTTGTTAGCAATAAAACTAAGACAGTGTTATAATAATAATATCAATCCTATTTATTGTTGTGGCGAAACATTGAGTGAAAGAGATTCTAATAGGCATTTTGAAATTGTTAAGGAACAAATTATAGAATCTTTTAAAGACATTAGTGAGTCTGAAATGTTAAATACTATAATTGCATACGAACCTGTTTGGGCAATTGGCACCGGTAGAACTGCGACTCCTTCGCAGGCTCAGGAAATGCATAATTATATTCGATTGATTATTAAAGATCTTTTTAACCAGATTGTAGCCGATGAAGTTTCGATACTCTATGGTGGAAGTGTTAATTCTGCTAATGCTTCTGAATTGTTTAAATGTGCTGATATTGACGGTGGTCTAGTTGGTGGGGCGTCATTAAAACCGGATGATTTTATAAATATTATTAAATCGGCTAAATGAATTATATAGAAATAATTATTGATGTACCTGAGGAAAAATCCGCTTTATCTGAAGTCGTCGTTGCGTTTTTAGCCGAGCAGGGTTTTGAAAGCTTTTGCGAAGAAAAGGATAAGTTACTTGCATATATTTCAGAAGAAGCATATAACGAGGACATGACAAAAATGCTGATGTCAGCTTATGGAATGAATTTTTGTAAAAATATTATTCAACAAAAAAATTGGAACGAAGAGTGGGAAAAGAATTTCGAACCAATATGTATTGACAATATTTTAACTATAAAAGCTCCTTTTCATAATCATCAGTTTGATACAACACACACAATAATAATCGAGCCTAAAATGTCTTTTGGTACTGGACACCATGCAACAACTTATATGATGTGTCAACTTATGTCAAGGTTTGATATGTCGGAATCTCAAGTTCTGGATTTTGGGAGTGGAACTGGCGTGTTGTCGATTTATGCTTCAATATTGGGAGCGTCGAATGTTATTGCTATTGATATTGACGAATGGGCTTACGAAAATTCAATCGAAAATTCAAAGAAAAATAAAATTTCCAATATTACATCTATAAGAGGTGATATTAATAACGTCCCCGATTTTAAGTATGATTTCATATTTGCTAACATTAATCTTAATGTTTTATTGAAAGATATTCCTGTTTTGGTTCAATATATGAATAAAGGTTCTGTACTATTTTTGAGTGGATTTCTTATAAACGAATTTCATTTGATTGAGAAATGTTGTGCCGAATATGGCTTGATTTTAGTTAAAAATATCGAAAAAGATAATTGGTCAGCTTGTGTTTTTAATAAAATATAAATATGAAACATATTTCAATATTATTGTTGCTATTAGCTTTAGGTAATTTTGCTTTTTCCCAAGCTTTTCCTATCGAAAAGGATAAGTTTATAAAGGCCTTTGGTCAGGAGCTTAATTATTCGGGAGAGATAAGACCAGATGCAAAAAGTATAGATAAAGAATTTACTAAGTTCTGGGAATCAGACAGCTTAACTTCTACAGAAAAAGAGGAGTTTATTACCATGGCTAACTTAATGGCTTCTAAAGGATGTAAAGGATATCCCGATTTTGTATGCTTGGCTGATAATAAAATGTTATTTAACAGAAAAATAAGTGATAAAGGACAATACGAAATTTATGAAAAAGCCTTGATAGAATTGCTAAATGATGGCAAAAGACCTAAACTGAGCAATATTTCGGACTATTTGATTAATATGAATGCGTTGTTATCAAGGAATATTATTTCAAAAGGAGCAAGGACTTATTGGAAGGCAGAAAACAATAACTTCTATATTAAGTATGATAATGGTATTAAAATAGTATTTACAAATATTAATCTAATTGGATATCAGGGAGTTGACAGCTTGAAAATATACAAAACAAATGGTGAATATTTTCCGGTAAAGAATTCATGGACAGGAAAAGGCGGTTTGGTAGGTTGGGAAAGAGTTGGTTATGGTTTGGATAGTATTGAGGCCAAATTGAGTAATTATTCTATTGATATGCGCAACATTACTTATACTGCCGATTCAGTAATGTTTATGAATTCCATGTTTTTTAAACAGCCTATGATGGGAAAACTGATTGATAAAGCTGGAAATCTTGATAATCCAAGAAGATCTGATTATCCAACATTTGTGTCATATAATCAGCATTTTGAATTAAAAAATATTGTTCCCGGAATTGATTATGAAGGAGGGTTTAGTATAAAAGGAAGTAGCTTTATTGGTTCGGGAACAAAAGAAGAGCCTGCGATGATGAAAATTAAAAAAGCAGATACGCTTTCTCTTACCGCATACTCAAAAGAGTTTTCAATTGATAATGAAATGATTGTTACTAATAATTGCGCAATTATCTTAAAGATGAATGAAGATTCGATTTATCACCCTCATCTTACATTTAGATTTCATAATAAAATGGGACTGTTAGAACTGATTCGAACCAAAGAAGACATGTCGAAAGTCCATTTTACAAATTCTTACCATGCTATTACTATGGATTTTACTTGGTTTCGTTGGTTTATTGACAAGTATAAAATAGAGTTTTCGATGATAAAAACAGCGGGAGTACCCAACGAAGCAATGTTTGAATCTGCTGATTATTATCGTTTGGATAGATACCGAGAAATTCAGAAAAGAGATCCACAACATCCACTTGCTGTTATTACCGGTTTCGTTAAATCTTGGGCAGGATACCCCGAGTTTTATCTAGGAGAATTGTCATCATATATGGGATATAGTCCGGCGCAAGTTGTACAGATGGTATTTGACTTGGCTTACAGGGGGTTTTTAAGCTATGATACTGAAACTGAATTAATCAGAGTATATCCAGAAGCATGGAGATTTATGGAAGCTCATCGAAAAACTAAGGATTCGGATGTAATTCAATTTTATAGCAAAACAGAAGCGGAAGTGCCTAATGCAGAGTTAAGTCTAATAAATTTTGACCTGAAAATAAATGGGATTTCTTATGTTCATTTGTCTGACTCACAAAATGTTAAGGTCTATCCGAAGGATCAAAAAATTGTTATGAAAAAGAATCGTACTTTTACTTTTAATGGTACTATTCAAGCTGGTCAATTTTATTATTATGGTAGTGATTTTAAATTTGACTACAATAGGTTTATGTTTGAACTTCCAAGATGTGATTCTATGAAGATGGTGGCTGAAACAGAATATCTTGACGCTGAAGGTAAACCAAAGCCTGCTATAGTTAGAAATAAACTTGAGCAAATTGACGGAGAATTCTATATTGATGAACCAATGAATAAATCGGGAAATGGAGATTTTCCTGAATATCCAAAATTTATTTCAAAATCAAGAACTTATGTATATTATGACAGGGCTGATGTGTATAATGGTGCTTATAAAAGAAGTAAGTTTTATTTCGAGGTAGATCCTTTTTTGCTTGATAGTATTCAAGGATATTCTAAAGACAATTTAAAGTTTGCCGGAACTTTATATTCTGGAGATATATTTCCGCCAATAAAAGAAATATTAGTTTTGCGTAAAAATGATTTCTCTCTAGGGTTTAATACAAATACCGGACCTATGGGCTTGCCGTTATATGCAGGAAAAGGTATGTTTTGGCATGAGATAGATTTGAGTAATTTCGGGCTGCGAGGTTCAGGTAAAATAGATTATCTTTCTTCGACAATGAATGCAGATTATCTGTTATTCTTTCTTGATCATATGGAGGGGCATACACAAAACTTTGAACTGAGCAAACAAACAGGAGCTGTGGAATATCCCTCAGTTTCTGGCCGAGACAATACTTTACGTTGGGATGTCGAAGAAGATAAGTTTATGTTAAAGAAAGATTCAGTTGATTTTAAAATGTTTGATAATCAGGCAATTTTGGACGGAAATATTACCATTACATCTGAAGGACTGCTTGGAGAAGGGTTTTTACATATTGATAAGGCAAGATTAACTTCAAATCAATATAGATTTAAAGCGGATGTTATAGATGCTGATACTGCAGATTTTGATTTATATACTTTAAGTGCCATAAATACTGATTTTGAATCGGATAATGTTAATGCTCATGTAGATTTTATCGAACGTAATGGAGTATTTAGAACAAATGGTGAAAATACGATATGGCGATTTCCAAGAAATAAGTATATAAGCGAAATGAATGAAATGACTTGGTATATGGATAAGGAGGAAATTGCAATTAGTGCTGATACTGAAATTTTGGATAAATTAGATAAAATGGGAGAGAATATTAGTCCTACAGAATGGGAAGAGTTGTTTCTTGAAGGGCCAAAGTTTACTTCTGTTCACCCTAATCAGGATTCTTTAGATTTTGTCGCTCCAAGGGCAAAATATAATTATAATGAACATATAATCTATGCAGAAGGTGTTAAGTTCATTAGGGTTGCCGATGCAACAATTTATGTGAATGATGGAAATATTACGATTGAACCTGATGCTGTAATGAGACCTATTAGCAATTCTAAGATTGTTGCCAATTCTACAACAAGATATCACACTATCTATAATGCCGTAGTAAGCATTTATGGTAAAAAAAGTTACACAGCCTATGGCGATTATGATTATATTGACAATACTAAAAATCCTCAAGTCATTCACATGACTAAAGTAGGTGTAGATGCATCTGGTCAGACTTATGCAACCGGAGGAATTGCTGAGCCTGATAATTTTAAAATAAATTCGTATTTTAGATTTTTTGGTGACGCTCAAATTTTCGCAAATAATCCTAATCTGGAATTTAGTGGCGCAGTTAAAACTATTGATGATTGTGATAGCATTAGCACTAACTGGCTTAAGTTTAAAGCATTTGTTGATCCCGAAGATGTATATATTCCGGTAGATTCATTGCCAAAAAGCATTAACAACGATAAGCTGATTGCAGGATTGGTGTTATCAAATTCAAATAGTTTGTATCCCTCATTTTTAGCTAAAAAGCGTAACGCTTATGATAAAGTGATATTTTCATCATCTGGATTTTTACATTATGATTCAAATGACGGAAAATTTATAATTGCTTCTAAAAATAAAATAGCTGAAACAAGTTTGCCCGGGAATTATCTGAGTATTCATAAAAGTATTTGTAACCTATATGGAGAAGGTCGTTTTGACATAAGTGAGGGATTTGGATTGTTTAAACCAAATGTAATTGGTAGTTTCCTCTATTATCCCGATAATGATACTACAGAAATAACAGTGTCAATGATTATGGATGCATATTTTAATTCTGATGCTCAAAAACTAATGGCTGAAAAGATCAATTCAATTCCTGGTCTTGTTGGCATAGATATGAGAAATGATGATTTTGAGAAAGCTCTTGTAGAATATTTGGGTACAACTAAAGCTAATGAATGGTTTTCAAATTTAAGTCTTGGTAACTATAATAAATTCCCAAAAGAACTTTCGGATAAAATGATATTTACTGATATTATGTTATTATGGCATCAATCGTTAAGTTCATTTGTCCATTATGGTCCAATTGGTATTGCAAATATTGGGAAGGATCATGTAAATAAATATGTTTTTGGATTTATTAAGTTTGAGAAATCAAGGCGAGGAGATGCTTTTGAAATGTTGCTTGAACCTGATTCGGAGACTTGGTACTATTTTAAATATTCTGCAGGAACATTTAGCGCGATATCATCGGACGAGAAGTTCAATCAAGTTATTTACGATACCAAACCTGCTCAAAGAGAGCTTAAGGTTGATGGTTTGTTCTATCAGTATGGACTGGGTAGTTCGACCTATATGAAGAGGTTTAAGAAAGAAATGTATAATTTTTTCAAAATTGATGAGGGATCTGAAACTGAATAGTATTGGCTTGACAGTTATTCTGTTAACAGGTTTTTTCGTACATTCCTGTGTTCCCATTAGTCAATCGGTAGTGCAGTCTCCTTCATTTAAGTACAATTTTTCATCAATGTATAATCCGAGTGAGAAAAATTTTAATCCAGAATGTCGTATTTTTTTAAACTCTGATACCACTGCTATTGTATTTTATAAAATAAGTGTGGAGGAGCTAAAAAATATTGCAGTATCCAATCAGCAAAGTGATTTGAAAATGTTGATAAAATATGTAGTCAGAGAAAATTTAGAGTTTAAAGTTGTTGACAGTAGTGCTATTTCTCATACAATAACTAATCTTAATAATGAAGATATAGAGAGCTATTTTCAGATAAAAGTGCCGAAAGAATCATATAGTAAACTGCTAATTAATATGTCATTAGGTAGTTCTTCTGATTTACAACAGCGATTAATTTTTGACATAGATAATCACAATGTTTTTTCAAAGAATCGTTTCGTTTTTTATGAGTTAAATAAAAATAGTAAAGAAATCAAATTCAACAATATTGTTAACCCATCAAAAGATTATATTATTAATAGTAATTTCTACGATAATTTTGAAGTTAATGTGGAGTATTATAGATTTCCCGAATATGTTTGTGTACCGCCATATTATTTGTATAATAACACAAATGATTTAAGACAACCTGATTCAGTTTTTTTGTATTTAATAGGCGATAAAATTAATTTTATTAAGGAAGGTTATTATGTGTTAAAACCGTCAAGTACTACGAATGCATCATTATGTTTTATTAATTCTGGAGATTTCTTTCCAGAGATTAAGACACTTTTGGATATGTTGGAACCATTAAAATTATTAACCGGCAATAAGGAATATAAAGAACTTAAAGATTGTAGTAATCTTAAACTTGCAATAGATGAGTTTTGGTTAAGCAAATCTAATAATATGAAATTTGCCAAAGAACAGATAAGAGTTTTCTACAATCGAGTCTATTTGGCAAATAAGTACTTTTCTGAAGATAAAGCCGGCTGGAAAACTGATAGAGGGAATATTTATGTTTTGTTAGGTCCTCCTTCAATAGTTAATATAAGTGCAACGGGTGAAGAATGGTTTTACGGCAAAGATCCTGATGTAGCAGGAGTCTTATTTGTTTTTGATAAAATTAACAATATTTATTCGGGATCTTCATATGAATTGCGAAGAGATTCAAATTATCAGTCTGTTTGGTCACAAGCTGTAACAACATGGCGTGATGGACGGATTTTTACAATTACAAATTAATAATTATGGATAATAATATTTTTGGATTAAGGCCGGTAATTGAAGCAATAAAGGCCGGTAAAGAAATTGACAAGGTTTTTTTGAAAAACGGATTAAATGGAGTCTTGGCAACCGAGTTGTTCCACGAAATAAAGAAAAGAAATATTTCAATGCAGTATGTCCCGTTGGAAAAACTAGATAAATTGTGCAATAAAAACCATCAGGGAGTAATTGCAGTCATTTCGCCTGTTTCTTATTATGATTTAGAGGAAATTGTCGAAAAAAGCCTTAACAGTGGGAAGGTTCCATTGCTTGTTATATTAGATAATATTACTGATGTGAGAAATTTTGGTGCTATAGCACGAACTTGCGAATGTGCAGGTGTTGATGCAATTATAATTCCTATGTCAAATAGTGTCAGAATTACCGAAGATGCCATAAAAACATCTGCCGGTGCACTGTATAATATCCCGGTCTGTAGAGTAGAGAATATTATTGATGCAATATTATTACTACAGCAAGTAGACATAGAAATAATTGCAATAAGTGAAAAATCAGAACGAATGATATACGAGACCGACTTAAAAGGACCTGTTGCTTTAATTTTAGGGTCTGAAGAATCGGGAATTTCTTCTTCTGTTTTAAAGAGAGCGAATATAAGATCAAAAATTCCTATGTTTGGAAAAACAGAATCTTTAAATGTTTCGGTTTCAACAGCGGTTGGTGTTTATGAGGTAATTAGGCAGAGATTAGACACTTAAAATTTATTCAAAATCTAAGTTTAACTGATCTTTAAACTTTTTTATTTCAGGATTAATCTGTATCATATCCTGAAGTTTTTCTTCATCTGTTTTAAATTTCTTTTTCTCATTATTTTCATCTACAATATATTCCAATTCAAATTCTTTATTGTTAAGATTTTGACGCATATATTTTAACGTGTCTGTTAAAAACAGATCAAGTTTGTTTTTAATTGCTTGACTATCTACAGTAATAGAGTATTTAGTTTTTGATTCTTCTTGAGGTACATGACTTGTTAAGAAATTATACAGTCTGGGATTTCCCCTTAATGTTTCTGCATATTTTGTCCAGACGTATGATAATTTCTCTCTATCGAAATCATCTAATCCTAAATTATTGTAATCTGATTTTGGCTCTTCAGATTTGCCAGCTGTCGTAACGTCTGTGTCTTTTGCTAAATCCTTAATGGAAATGTTTTTCACAAAGGATTTTGATTCTGAATTTAATTTTTCAGTCGGGTTATTAAATTCAGGTTTTATAGATTCGGATAATTTCTCTTGAGTAGTATTTGTCAATTTGGTTTCTTCGGGAATTTTTGTTTCGTCTTGTTGTATTTTAATGTTTTCCGATTTTTCAGGGACTTCCGTTTTTATGTTATTTATTATTGTATTGGATAGATTTGATAAAGTTTTATTTTCAACATCACAAATGTTTAAAAGTGCAATTTCAATTAACAACCGCTTGTTTTGACTTAATTTGTAATTTAAATCGGTTTTATTTGCAATATCAATTGCTTTAAAGAGAAAAGAAACAGAGCAAATTTTGGAGTTTTCGAGGTATTCCATTTTAATTTTTTGACCAACTTCCAATAAATTTACAGTTCCGGGATCTTTGCATATCAACAAATCTCTGAAATGTGAAGCTAAACCTGAAATGAAATATCCGGCTTCGAACCCTCTTTTAAGAACATCATCAAATATTAACAACGCATTTTTATAATCTCCGGAAATAAAAGCCTGAGTTATTTTGAAATATGTGTCATAATCAAGGACGTTTAAATTATGAATAGTATTATCATATGTTATATTTTTACCACTGAAGCTAACAATCTGATCAAATATTGATAATGCATCTCTCATTGCCCCATCTGCTTTTTGTGCAATTATATGCAGTGCGTCTTGGTCCGCATTTATGCCCTCTTGACTTGCAACATATTCTAATCTTGAACGTATGTCTTCAACACTTATTCTATTAAAATCAAATATTTGACAACGAGATAGAATAGTCGGAATTATTTTATGTTTTTCTGTAGTAGCAAGAATGAAAATTACATGTTTCGGAGGTTCTTCAAGTGTCTTAAGAAATGCATTAAATGCAGCACTGGATAACATATGTACCTCATCAATTATGTATACAGAAAAAGAACCTAGCTGGGGTGGTATCCTAACCTGGTCAATAAGATTTCTTATATCTTCTACCGAATTGTTTGATGCTGCATCTAGTTCATGGATATTTAGAGATCGTAATTTGTTAAACGCAACACAAGACTCACATTCATTACATGCTTCGTAGTTTTCGTTTAAATTGGAACAATTAATTGTTTTGGCAAAAATTCTTGCACATGTTGTTTTACCTACACCACGAGGGCCACAAAATAAATATGCTTGAGCTAATTGATTGATTTTAATAGAGTTTCTCAGGGTTTGTGTAATCGAATCTTGACCCACTACCATATCAAAACTATCAGGTCTGTATTTTCTTGCCGAGACAATATAATTATCCATATTATTGTATTTTTTACAAAAATAATTAAAACGAGTTATTGATAAAATTTACCTTGTATTTTGTTGATAACATTTTATTGACATTTTATAATTTATTGGATTTTTCAATAAATTTACAACAACTATTTGCATATTTTGTAATGTAATCAGTAGAGTTTATTAATATACAAATTAAAAATCTAAGTTATGAGGAAGTACTTTTTATTTTTTGGGTTTGCCTTTTTTCTTGCAGCATGCGGAAATCAGACAAATACAAGTGAAACAGGCAAAGAAGTTGAAACACAGGAAGAAGAAATGAAAATTGTGGAAAAAGGTAGTGCTGTAATTGATTCTACAGTTGTTGAAATTAAAACAGAGGTTGAAAAAACTGAAACAGAGGTAAATGAGCTATTAAAAGATATTTAATAAAAGGAGATTATATTATGAAAACAATCAAACTAATTGTTACTATTATTGTGATAACAATGTTCACTTGTGTTGTGTCTGCACAACAAGAGGATAAGGGACTTGGAAAAGGTAAAATCAATAATAACCAGGGTGGTGGAAATGAGGATGGTACCGTGAAAAATGAAACCAAAGGAGGTGTTAATGTAGTTAACGAACAGGAACAAACTCAGAAAAATGAAAAGAAAGGTAATGTTGACCCTAATAATCAGCAAAATCAGGAGAAAAAAGGGCAACCACAAGAACAGCAAAAAAATGAAAACAATAATGCAAATGATAAATCAAATCCTGATAAACCGGTAAAGGAACAGGAACAAGAGAAAAATAAAGATGGACAGGATTCCGATAGACAGAAAAAAGAACAAAATTCAAACAATGAGAATCGAAATAATGGTAATGCTTATGGTAAAGATAAAGGTGGGTTGACAGGTCAGGAATTTGGGAAATTAAGATCAGAGGAAGCAAAAACTCAGGTAAATACTAAAATTGATGAAGCAGTATCTGAACTGGATATGGAGTTCGAAAAACTAAACAAAAAGCAAAAGGATATTGATGCAGCGAAAATTAGAAACGAAGAGAAATATAAAAATAAAAGCATAACAAAAGAACAATACGATATTAACAAAGCAAAAATCGGAGAAGCAGAAAATATTGTAAATCAAAGTAAAGATAGAGTTTTGGTTGAAAAGGATTCTTTGAAAAAAGCAAAACAAGAAATCAAATAATACAAGATATTAGTTAAAAAAAAGGCTTTCGAGAGAAAGCCTTTTTTTTATTTAAATTTTAGATTTTGCAAAGTCATAACCGGCTCTGAGAGCTTTTATGTTGGATTCGACAACATCTTCTCCTTTTGACCCGAAAAGAGATTTTATTCCACCTTCCAATTCTTCTAAGCTTAAACCGAGAAAAGGAGTAGCAGCACCTAAAATAACTATGTTTGATGCTCTGGCGGTAGCTGTTTCTTTTGCAATTTGATCTGCATCAAGTGCAATTTTAAATGGTAATTTGTTTATTCTGTCAAGAATTAATTCAGTCTCCGGATAATCAGGGATATTATTATACGGTACTATATTAGTAATAACATAACCACCCTTTTTTAGGTAGGGTAAATATCTGAGAGCTTCCATTGGTTCAACCGATATTATTATATCTGCACAACCTTTGGCGACAAGATCAGAATAAATAGGTTTGTCTGAAATACGAAGATTTGATTGTACATCTCCACCACGCTGACTCATTCCGTGTACTTCGGCTTGCTTTAGGTAAAGACCTTTATTTACCGCAGCCATTCCAATAGCTGCTGCTATTGTTAAAATCCCTTGTCCGCCGACACCGGCTAATATTATATCTGTTTTCATTGTAATAAATTTTATAATTAATTAGATTTTAATGCAGCTCTCTTATTTCTTGCCGCAGTCTGAATACATTCGCGTTGAGGTATAATAACTGACAATCCGTTATAAGCTAACTCTTTTTTAATAATCTCGGTATTTTCTTCATGATATTTCTTAAGAGGATTCATAAGCTTTATATGATCAGGATTAACTCCCAAACCTTTGCAAATTTCTGCCATTCGTCCATGTGAGGCAGAATCCTGTCCTCCGGTCATGCCCGTTGTGAAATTATCGCTGATGATTACAACGATAGGCGAATTTTTATTAATTGCGTCAATAAGTCCTGTCATTCCCGAATGTGTAAATGTTGAATCTCCAATTACTGCAACTGCCGGAACCAAACCAGCGTCTGATGCCCCAATAGCCATAGTAATTGACGCACCCATATCAACACATGAATTAATCGCATTAAAAGGAGGAAGTGCTCCCAAAGTATAACATCCAATATCTGAAAAAACTCTGCCTTGACCGTATGGAGCCAAAGCTTCGTTAAGAGCATTATACATATCGCGATGTCCACAACCCATACAAAGTGATGGGGGGCGCATTTTTACAACTTCAGGAATTGATTCTCCTTCACAAATTGGTAACCCCAAGGCCTGAGCAACAATATTTGGATTTAGTTCACCATCTCTTGGTAAAGTTCCATCCAAACGTCCTTTGATAGTAATTCCTTCATTAAAAAATCCTCTCAATTCTTGTTCAACAAGTGGATAGCCGTCTTCAAGAACAAGTATGCTTTTACATTCTTGCCTCATTCTTTTAATGTGTTTTTCAGGTAGTGGATATTGAGATATTTTTATAACAGGAAACGGACAGTTTCCTGCATAATTTTCCATTAAATAATTATATGCAATACCACAAGCAATTACTCCAAGTGTCTTGTCAGAAGCATCGATGTACTTATTATAAACCGATTCATTAGAAGCTTCAATAATTGAAGCTTGCATGTTGAGTAGTTTTTTATAATTTTTTCGTGCTATTGCAGGTAGAAGAACAAATTGACGAGGATCTTTCGGCAAAGACATTTCATTCTGTTGCTTTTGTTCGTATGTCTCAACTCCGGCTCTTGAATGAGCAAGTCTTGTAGTTATTCTAAGCAATACAGGAACATTGAATTTTTCAGATATCTCAAATCCTTTATACGCCATATCGTATGCCTCTTGTTGATTTGAAGGCTCAAGAACTGGAATCATTGCAAAATTACCAAAAAATCTTGAGTCTTGCTCATTTTGTGATGAATGCATTGAAGGGTCATCTGCCCCAACTACTATAAGCCCACCGTTTACACCTGTTATCGAAGCATTTATAAATGCGTCAGCAGCAACGTTCAGACCTACATGTTTCATTTGAGCCATAGCTCTTTTGCCTGCATATGACATTCCTATTGCTGACTCCATTGCAGTTTTTTCATTTGTTGACCAAATGCATGGAATACCTTTTTCTTTTGTCTCTTTAGAGTGTTGTGCATATTCCATAATCTCAGTTGATGGTGTTCCAGGATATGCATAAAATCCCGAAATACCTCCATCAATAGCCCCCTGTGCTATTGCTTCATCTCCTAATAAAAGTAGTTTTCGCATATATATTTCTATTTGTTTTTTTTAAGTTCTCGAAAATAATAAATAATTATTAAATATGAAAACTTTAGGTTGCTAATTCAAGATAAAAGTTGTACAACATATTTTTGAATAATTAACTCGTTGTTTAATGGTTTCTTTTATCAAAAATTATAAGATTTTACCTGATAAAACTGTGTTTTTTAAAATGAACAGGTTTTTGTTAAAAAGTATTGTAAAGTTTAAATGTTTTCGGTCAAGTGCTTACATAATAGTATTAGTAATGTGTCCATAGGATTGTGGCGAGGTTACTAACAATTGTGTATCAATAAAATCACTTTATAATAAAGTATAAGATTTTTTTTTTTTCGAAATTGCTTTGAAAATTTTGTTAGTAAGTATAAAATGATTGTCATTTAGTTGCATTATGTTGAGAAAACAAGTTTTATTGACAATACTTTTGATAGTTTCAATTACAGCTGTTTGTTTCACTAATGAAGATTTGCCTGATAAAGACAAGGACAAATACAAGTTAGCTGAAAAATATCTGATGTATGATAATTTTGAAGATGCACTTACTATTTATTTAATATTATTTAACAAGGATAGTGAGAATTATAATACTGCATATAAAATCGGATATTGCTATTTAAGTGGAGAAACTTGCCAGGATATACCATCTGCGATTAAATACCTTGAATTTGCAAGCAAAGGGGTGGACAAAAATTATAAGAATTCATTTAAGGAAAAATCGGCACCTTTGTTTTGCTGGTATTATTTGGGTGTCGCATATAGATTTAATAAGGACTATTCTCAGGCAATAGATGCTTTTACACAATATCAAAATTTATTGGATAAAAAGGAAAGCAAATCTGTAAGAGGAGAATTTATTGATCGCGAAATACAATCTTGTTATGATGCATTACAAGGAATTGACGAGGAAAGAATGAAGGTAGAAAGACTTGTTGTTAATAATTTGAATGAACCTAATGTTAGGTGTCCGATTTTATGTGTTGATACTAATAGATTGATTTTTACAAATGGTAAGCAAAATACATTTCCACCGGATATTAATTGGGGTGTAGAATACAGTTCGGGACCATTTGATGGAGTTTATTCGGCAATTAGAAATACTGAAGGTTTTTTTGATTTGCCTGAATCTATAGATAAAGATTTACAGATACCTTTTCCTTATATCCCGGTTACAGCAACAGCAGATGGCTCAGAATTATATTTAGTTGTTGATAAAAATGATAATGGCGACATTTACATGAGTAAATACGAAGATGGTCGTTATCAAAGAGCTGAAAGAGTGAAAGAAATTTGTACTAAACAATGGGAATCTCATGCTACAATAACTGCTGATGGGAAAAGAATCTATTTTACGAGTGCTCGTAAGGGTGGTTTCGGAGGTTTAGATATTTGGTATAGCGATCGCGATGAAGAAGGATTATGGCAAAAACCTGTAAATATCGGTGATGTCATTAATACACCATATAATGAAGAAATGCCTTATATAATTAGAAATGGGCATGCATTATATTTTAGCTCCGAAGGTCATAAAAATATGGGTGGTTATGATATGTTTTATTCTAATTTTAATGAAGAAACAAATTCTTGGTCAACGCCGATAAATTTAGGTTATCCTTTTAGTACTGTGGGGAACGATATGGGTTATATAATAGAAAACACACCGATATTTGCTTTTTGTCCGGTAAATGATAATAAATGGAGAGATGGCGTAGAAGATTGTGAATGCATTAGTCTTATTGATGAAGAAGCTCCTTTGTATGCATCTATTTCGGGTATAATACAGTTAGACCCTTCAAATAAAGAGTTATTAATGAGAACAGGGGTTAAACTTCTTGAAAAAATCACAGATATCGAAGTTGCAAACCAGATTGTTGACGATATTGGATATTACAGATTTGATAGCATAAAAGCAGGTTCATATGATATAGTGGTTTATGTCGAGAATATTGAAATGAGAAGAACCAGTATTGATGTACCACAAAATATGATTTGGAATATTGAAGGTATAAATATGATTATAAGGACAACTGAAATACTTGCCTTGAATGATATAAATATATCTAAAGATACTGTATTAGTTGATAATACAATAATAACAAATGATACTCTAATTGTAGATAATAATATAATTACAAATGATACTATTTCTAATGACGATACAGGTTTACATGTTCAAATAATTACCGATACTATAAAAGATCCAAATGCAGTTTATATTGAGAATATATTATTTGATTTTGACCAATATACGATAAGACCTTGCTATTTTGACAATCTAGACAAGCTTGCTGACTATATGAAAAAGAATCCTGAAGCAAAAATTGATATAGCAGGGCATACCGACTGGATTGGGACAAATGAATATAATTATGTCTTGTCAAATAATCGTGCAAAGTCGGTAAAGAATTATCTTGTATCGCTTGGTGTTAATCCTAATAATATAAGTACTCAATACTTTGGTGAAGACAGACCAATTGCTTCTAACGTTCATAAGGACGGATCGGATAATCCGGTAGGTCGTCAGTTCAATCGCCGTTCCGAATTTGAAGTAATGAAACAAGGCTCAACTGCTATATTAGCAATAATACCACTAAATCCAGGAGCTGAAAATACGATTTATAATCAGATTAGGTACATCAATGAAAAAGCGGAAGCTGACAAATATACAATTCAGCTTTTTGCATTAAAGAACAAACAACCACTAACAAATTATCCCGATTTGACAGGGCTTAAATTGAGTTCTAATGGCGATGGCTGGCACAGGTATTATATTGGCGAGTACAATTCTCTCGAAGACGCACTAAATAATGTTGAGGTATATAGAGCCAAAGGTTATAATCCGATTGTAAGAAATGTAGGATTTTTTGAAAAGTAATTTACAAAGCAATTTATTTAATAATTTGTTTATTCTTTAAATAAATCATAAAATCATCGAAATAACTATCACTAATTGGAATAATTTCATTTTTTATGTAAATGCGTTTCTTTTCAATAGACTCTATTTTTGGAATGCTTACTAAAAATGATTTATGTACTCTGTAAAACATATCTTTCGGAAGATTTGCTTCGAGCTCCTGAAAACTTTGGAGAACCATTAAATTTCCTGTTGTCGTAAATATCCTTAGATAATCTCTCATGCCTTGAATATACAATATGTCCGAAAAACAAAGTTTCTGATGTTTGTAGGCAGTCTTGATGAAAATAAAATCTCTGTTGTCAGAGTCTGCTGAAGCATTATTGTTATTATTTTTATTTAAAAAGCAATCATGCGCTTTTAAACAGGCTTTGTACAAACGATTAAAATCAAAAGGTTTGAGTAGATAATCGCATATATCCATCTCATAAGCTTTCAGTGCATAATTCTCGTACGCTGTGGTTAGTATTATTATTGGTCTCGATTTCATCATTTCAATTGCAGTAAGTCCATTAATGTCTTCCATCATTACATCCATAAAAACTAGATCAGGCTCTTCTGTTTGCATATATTTTAAGGCAGCTACAGATCCGTTTAATGTCTTTTCTACTTTAATAAATAACACTTTTTTAAGTAGCCTTTCAAGTTTTTTTATTGCTAATGGTTCATCATCAACAATTATACATTTCATTATCTCCTTCATCATCAAGATTTATTACTAATTTTACAGTAAACCAATTATCTTTATTCTTTATATCAAGGGAATATCTTTCTTGATATGCTAAATCAAGAGTACGTTTTATGTTTTTTATTCCGACTCCTCCTTGTTTAAAATATTCAATTTTCTTCACTTGATTCATGGTTGTCAGAATGACTTTTTTATCGCAAAAAGTAATTGATATATAGATTTTTGAATCATCATCCTTTTTCCCATATATAAGTGCATTTTCTATAAATGGAATAAAAAGTCGGGGAACAATAAACAAATTATCATAATTGCCTGAAATTTTTAACTCTATTTTATCACTCTCGGCAAGTCGTAGTTCGTAAAGTTCGATGAAATTAATTATGTTTTCAATTTCCTTCTTTACAGTTACACGCTGCACATCTGTTTCATAAATTGAATATCTTAGAAGGTTCGATAAATTGACAATGGTTTGAGAAGCAGTTTCAGGGTCTGAATATATTAAGGAATCAATGTTGTTGAGTGTGTTGAAAAGGAAATGCTGATTCATTTGAATTTTAAGAAAATTTAGTTCCTGATTCACCTGTAATTTGGCAATTTCCAGCATTTCATTTTGACTATTTACCCATTTTCGGAGTAGATGTAAAATGTTAATTAAAGCAACCGGAAAACTTAAGCCGTAGAGATAATTTAAATAGTGAAACTCCCAAAAGCTCATGTCGGATTTTTCATAAAAATATCCGTTTATTAAATGAATAAACAATATTCGATATAGAAACACTCCAAAGCTGATTGTTATTATCGACAAGGAAATCAAAATAAAATACCTCTGTTTAATTAAGAATTTGTCACTCAGATAAATAATTATATATGCTATACAAATGTCAATTAGCAAAAATAAAACATTATCTCTTATTGCTAAATACAAATCGTAGTCGTATGATAGCACCTGATAAAAAATGTAAAAACCAAAATAGGTAAGCCAAAACAATGAGTGTTCAATTATTCGTGTAAATCTTGTTTTTTTTCTTAGAATTATGGCAAAGGGATTTTGCATTATTTTGCTATTATTATATGTAAAACTAATAAATTAGTTTTATAGGAAATATTAAAAAAAACTTAATTAACATTTCTTTAAATTAAAATCTACATATTAGTCGTTTCAATCTGCAAAATCAGTGAAATTTTATTCAACATTTTCTATTTTAATGAGGAGCCTATGTGTGCGTTGGTAATAGTGTGATGTGTGCAATTAACAGATATTAACATTAAATATCTTGTTTAATATAACGAGAAGTCATTGAAGCTTGTCGAATTGATTTGTTTCGGGCATAGTGCGAATATACATTTGCTGCAAAACTTAAAATTTATAATTATGAAAAAACTATTTACATTTTTGGGATTAGTGAGTTTATCCTTACTTATTTTTGCACAAAGTCAGATCAATCCGGTGACTTATATGGACAAAGTAACTAAAAGTAAAACAGGTTGTGATAATGTAATATCATCTACTTCGAAGACAGATGTTTTAAACGAAACTTTTACTACATGGCCTCCAACAGATTGGGAATTAGTAAATGGGACAGAAAGTGTAGGAAATCAACATTGGCATCATGCAGGAAATTCATACGCAACAGTAGAGTATGATAATGGTGATGGTGTAATCCACAATCAGGATGAGTGGATGATATCTCCTGAATTTACTGTTCCTGTTAATGCGTTTTTGCATTTTCAATTTCATTCTAATCCGTATTGGATGGTAACTCCCAACGATAATGCTGATGTAAATGTCAAAATTTCTACTGACGGGACAAATTGGACACAATTATGGAATGAAGACGATTCGGGTTTTGAATATAGTGTTTGGACAGATGCATATGTAAGTTTAGAAGATTATGTTGATGAAAATGTGAAAATTGCTTTTCAATATGTTGGCATTGATGCCTGTTGGTTTAGTGTTGATAATGTAATTGTTTATGGATTACCTGAGTTTGATCTGGAAATTTCAGATGCATTAATTAATTTCTTTGAAATTTACGATTATCATGAAGATGCTTCGGACTTTCATTATAGTTCGCATTATCAGAAAATACCTATGGAGATTGTTGAAGACAATGAATATGCCTATATGGCTTTCAATGCAATCGTTACAAATAAAGGATATGGTACTGATATCCCACAATGTAATGTTATTGTAAAGAATCCTGATGGGGTGGAAATTTATAATATGACAAGTTCTCATAGTCATGCGATTGGTGAAATGGAATCAGACACAATTGATATTGCTTATGAAGAAGGAACTGAGTTTCTGCTTGAGGATCCAATGCTCGGTATTTATACTGTTGAATATACAGTTTATATGCAGGGTCAAACTCCAATTGATCCACATTATATTCCAGGGAGTAAAGATGTTAGCACAAGTGTAGTCACTTTTGAAATTACCAATAGTACATATGCACGTGACAATAATAATATAGACGATTTTATAGGACCACAGTATTGGGAAGATGGCGGAACTGACGGAGATGTACTCACTGTCAGATATCCATTCTTTGAAAATTCTCTAATTACCTCAGTTAGTGCCTTTATTCACGAGGATTCCGATCCGGGAAATGCTTTGCTGTGTAATGTTTATTATTATGATCAAGGTGTATCAGAGTACGTTTCTTTAGCTTCTTCTTCTGTAGTAACTATCGAAACTGAAGATATTGGCTCATGGGTGACCTTTACATTTTTAGATCCGGCTTATATTACTGTAAATGAAGGGTATGCTATGACTCCAATCCTTGTTGGTTTCGAATTTTATTATTCCTCACCTGATAGTTATCTTTGGTTAGGTTGTGATAAGACGGTTCCTTCCAGTTCCTGGGGTACAATTTGGAAGTTTAATTCAGGTACATCAGCCGGAACATGGACAGCGATAAATAATTATGTCGGAGTACCTATGATAAGAGCTACTTTATTTAATGAAACTAGTACCCCTCAAAATATGATTAGTTCAAAAATAAATGTTTACCCAAATCCTGCATCAGATATATTAATAATAGATGAAGTTTCAGATGGTAGAGTTGAAATAGGCGATAATCTTGGAAGAGTCTTAGATGTTATAGATATTAATAGTGAAGGTAATATTATAGATATCAGTGAATATAAGCAGGGAAATTATTTTGTTAAGATTATGGGTGTTGATGGTAAAACTGTTACAGATATCAAAAGATTTTCGATAATCAGATAAATTAAGTCCTATTAGTTGTAAATTTTCTCATAACAAATGTAAACTTAGTTAAATAAGGACTTAAAGGCTCACAGCCACGACTCCGGAACTCCCTTCCGGAGTTTTTTTATCCTCCTGCAAGTAAATGTAAAATTATAAGATTATCGCTTTCCTTTACAAACGTTTTATCATAGTCCTCTTTTTCGATAAATATATCATTTAGCTTTACTATTATTTTCGAAAATGTGAATTTCTTTAGATCCATAATTTCTGCAATAGTCAATTTGTCAGAGGTGAAGATTTCCTCACGATTATTTAGAGTTATTTTCATGTTTTAATTTATTCTATAACTGTTTCTTATCCAATTTGATTCATATTTTTACCTAAAAGAATTTCAAGTACAACATTTGCCTGCATATTTGCAACAATACCTACACGTGGTGCCAATGGAGGATTATCTTCACGAATTTCATTTACTCCGTCACCACAAATTATTAAATTTCCAAATTCTTTGTCGGTAAAAAGATTGTTAGCTCCCCAACCTGCCATGCCTATGCCCATAATCAAATGTTTCTCCGGAAAGTTGTTGCTGATGACTTTCATTATCATTTCTTTCATTTCTGTTCTATCAAAAGCTTCAACAATTACATCACAATCTTTAAAAATAGATGGAATATTAGCCGGCTCTAACAAAATGGTATGACTTTCTACGATAGTTTCAGGATTTATTCTTTGAATAATTGTTTTTAAAGCACTCGCTTTTGCTTGGCCAATTTGGTCATAGAAATAGTACTGTCTGTTTAAATTCGATTCTTCAATTTTATCAAAATCTGCTATGATTAATTTTCCAATGCCTGTACGTGCAAGTGCAACTGCACAGTTTGAGCCAAGTCCACCACAACCTGCTATTCCAACTGTTTTTGTCTTTAGAATTTTTTTAATGTCTTCAAAGTTCATATTACATAGGTTAAAAAAGCCCTTGTAAAAGGGCTTAATGATTATTGTAATGGTTTGATTACCTCAATTAGTTCAGGCAAATCCATTCCTATATTTTTAAGATGTTCAATTTTTGGAACGCCGTTTTTAGTCCATCCTCTTCTTTCATAAACAGCATCTAAAAGTTTTTCATATTGATCTTCACGATGTTTACGCAAGACTGCCATTTTTTCTTCAACGGATTTTCCTTGAGGATCGAAACCGATTATTTCCTTTAGTTGTTTGTCGTATCTTTCTTCACGAGAGAGGTACTCTTCAACTGTTACCGGTCCTGCGGCACGATATGGTTGAGCATCATGTTTTCTTAAGCCGTATCCTCTGCGAATATTAAAAATTCTCTGGAAATTATAAACTCTTTCAGACTGGCGTATAAGACCTTCTTCATCAAGTTTATTGCCTGTAACACCTTCATAAACAGCAAGATAGTTTCTAACATGTTTCGGAATTTTATGAGGTTCTTTTTCAAGTTTGTTGTCAGCGGGAGTTACATCATTCCATACTATTTTACACAATCCCTGTAAACCAAACCATGTCCTAAACATCGGGAACCAATGTAAGGCATTTGCTTTATCATCGAAAGATGGGATTTGGTTATTAACCATATCCATAAAAATCAACCAAGCTTCATCGTGTTGAGGGCCTTTGTTTGTCATTGCATAACCACCTTGTTGAGCTAGTGATTCTTTAGAAACATATTGGGAATATTCCAGTCCTTTGTTTTCCATCCCGATATCTTGCAAAAATTTCGGATCAGCACCATATTTTTCGACAAATAACTTTTTCATTTGTCTTACACCTGTTCCGGCAATTATACCGAAGCCTTCGCCTCTGGCCAACTGATGTAATAGTTCTAATGCTGCTTCTGCATTTCCAAAATTTAGTTCAAGTCCACCGGTAATGTCTTTATTAATTATACCGTTTTCGTAGCATTCCATTATAAAAGCAACAATTGTTCCCCAGGTTATAGTGCAAATTCCGTAAGTATCGCAATAAAAATTAGCCTCCAGAATTGGCTGATAGTCAAAAATTCCACAATTTGAACCTAATCCTGCAGCTGTTTCATATTCTGGTCCGTCAACAATTACCTTGCTACCTTTATAAGGTCCGGTTTTTAATTCAAAATTATCGGCACCTTTTGCACATTGCATTGCACATCCAATCCAGCAGCCATCGTTTATCCCTAGTGTAAACCATTTGTCGCGTAGTAAATCGCTATGAATCTTTATTGCATCTTTATGTGTTCCGTATTTAAAATTATGAGTAGGCAACAAATCGTAATCACTCATTACATTGACGATATTTGCTGTGCCTTTTTTCTTCATCTGGTTCTGTTTATCATCGAGATCTCTCATTTCACCGGCATAATCTCTTCCTACAGTCATTATTTTTTCAAGGTCAACAACATTGTTTAAATTTCCCTGAACCCCGGGTATTTTAGCTACTATAGCTTTGATGTTTTTATTGCGAAATACTGTTCCCGTACCGCCTCTTCCGGCTTGTTTTAAACGTACCATTTTACGTTTGTTATCCCAGAATGTGAAATTAAGCATTCCAATTAATGAATGTTCTGCTGCTGCTCCTGAGGATACAATACCTATATTTTTAGCGTCTTTTTCATCTTCTGCAAAATACTCTGTTAATTCTTCTCCCATAATGTGTGAGTCAACAGAAAATCCAGGATCTTCAATGATTTCTATCTTATGGTTTACTCCATCAATAAAAATAATAAGGTCTTTTTCTGATTTGCCTTGCAATTCAATAGCATCAAAGCCAGAGAATTTTAAAAACGGACCAAAAAATCCCCCTACATTCGAGTCCATAATTGAATCCGTTTGTGGAGAAATTGTAACTACCAACGATTTGCCTGCTCCTGAATATTGTGTAATGCCTCCTAATGGCCCGGGTGAAATGATAATTTCATTTTCCGGATCATTCCATTTAGTTGTGGGGGTAGTTGCATCCCATAATAATCTTAATCCAAAACCTTTACCTCCAACAAATTTGTCCTTCATTTGTTGAGAAACAGGTTTTTCCTTAATTTCACAATTACCAACATTAATATATAATGTTCGGTTGTTGTAACCTTTTTCGATAGGATGCCAGACATATGACCAGCTTTGTAGTGTTTTTTGCTTCGCTTTAAGCTCTGATAAGTTGTGTCCCATAATATATTGTTTTCTGTTTGTTTCTGTTGTAAAATGCAAGTATAGGCATTTGGACAAAACTAATCAAATTTTAGGTTTTTAACAAAGATTAAAATCATATTTTGCTTAAACCTGATATATAACATTTATTTCCAATTGTAGTATCATATTGTTCATTGAAAATTTGCTTAAAGTGAAAAATCTTATTTGTAATTATACTCTCTTATTTATAAGGTTTTTCTACTTTTGTAAAAAGCATTGACTGATGAATAATTGCGATTTGATAATAATTGGGGCAGGAGCTTCGGGATTACTTGCGGCTATTCACGCTTCGGAATCAGGTTTAAAAGTTGCCGTAGTTGAAAAAATGAGTAGTGCAGGTAGAAAAATACTTATTACAGGAAAGGGAAGATGTAACATAACTAACTCATCAGAAATAAAAGATTTTATAAAAGAAATATATCCTGACGGCAGATTCCTTTATCCAGCTTTTAAAAAGTTTTTTACTTACGACATATTAAATTTACTAGAAAATGCAGGGGTCGAAGTTATTCTGGAAAGAGGAGGGAGGTATTTTCCAAAATCAGAACAAGCTTCTGATATTGTTGATGCATTGTATTCAAAAGCACTGAAAAATGGCGTTGAATTCTATTTTAATGCATCTGTAGTTTCTGTGTTTTATCAAGATCATCAGGTCGCAGGCGTTGACTATATTTTGGATAAGGAGAAAAAAAGAATTATAGCCCCGAAAGTAATAATTTGTACCGGAGGAAAATCATATCCGGGTACCGGTTCTGATGGCGATGGTTATAAATTGGCTGAACAAGCAGGGCATAAAATTGAAAAAGTATTTCCGGCATTGGTTCCGTTGGTGATTAAAGAAGATTATGGTGCTCAGATGCAGGGTTTAACACTCAAAAACATTAGTGCAAAACTGATTGTTGATGGGAAAAAAATTGCGGAGGAATTCGGTGATTTGATGTTTGCTCATTATGGACTGTCGGGACCGGTAATCCTTACTATAAGCAGAAAGGCTGTAATTGCTCTTGATAATAAAT
Organism: Bacteroidota bacterium; assembly: GCA_029558535.1. Lineage (GTDB taxonomy): Bacteria > Bacteroidota > Bacteroidia > Bacteroidales > ML635J-15 > Bact-19. The sequence continues at coordinate 37,747 of JAKQEK010000172.1, forward strand.
CTAAAGTTAATGTTACAATTGATTTTAAACCTGCTCTTGATTACAATACACTGGATAAAAGATTGTTACGCGATTTAAATGAAAATGGTAAAAAGAAGGTTGAAAATGTTTTTAAATTATTATTACCACAAAGAGCAATAGAAGTATTTTTGCAAATATTACACATAGAACGCGAAAAACCTGCAAATCAGATTTCTGCTAAAGAAAGGAAAGCAATTGCTGATCTATTGAAGAATTTTAATTGTAACATAATTGGTCATCGAGGTTTTAAAGAGGCTGTGATAACAGCGGGTGGCGTGTCTTTAGATGAAGTAAATCCTAAGACTTTGGAATCTAAAATATTAAAAGGTTTGTATTTCGCTGGCGAAGTGCTAAATCTTGATGCAAATACAGGGGGATATAATCTTCAGATAGCATTTTCTACCGGTTGGCTGGCTGCTGATTCTGCAGTTAATTCATAATTAATACAACAAAAAAGGTGTCCAAATAGAACACCTTTCAAGTTAATTATCATATAAACTAGTTTTTAATAATTTTATAGTTTATACTTTCTTGTTCAGAAGTAAGTCTTAGGAAATACATTCCTGGTACACAGTTTTGTAAATCAATTTCCTCATTATAGTTATTATCTATAAACATTATGTTGGAAATAATCTCTTTTCCATTAATGTCAATTACTGAATATGAAACATTGCCTTGATAATCATTAATACTTAGAGTTATATTGCTATTTGTAGGATTTGGATAAAGACTAAACTCACCCGAATTTAAGTTATTTGAAATGTCAGAACATATTGTTACAACTACAGTCATTGTGTCCACCGATTCACAATAGTTATTACCCACCGTTACCCAAACACTATATTCGCCTTCAGAGGTATAAGTTGTTGAATAGGTTGCTTCTTCAGAATCATCAGACCATATTATATAATTGTAAGAATCCGATATGGTGTATTCAAATAATTCATCACTACATGCATTTAAACTTTCCGGCAAGTCAATTTCAGGTGCTTCAATTGGTAAGATAGTAAATGTTTCTATCTCTTCAAGGCATGGATCTCCGAGTGGGTTATTTGTAGTAACGGTAATAATTACCTGATTGTTATAATCCTCTGCACCCATATTGTAAACAATATCAAATGGTGAGCTTATAATAGTTTCTTGCTCTAAGGTACCAGTTCCATTATGCGATATTGTGATTTCTGTAGCACTTCCACCAAAAGTATTTCCGCTAAGTTGGAATACTGATTCATTATTGCAAATTATACCCTCGGTAGGCGAAAGTGTAATTATTGCAGGATTATCACACAAACAGTCAAATCCAATTATATCTCCAATAGTAGTACAACCATTATGAGCTACCGTAATAGCATAGTTGCCGTCAGGTATATTGTTAAATACGGTTTCTTCCTGAAATTCTGTTCCATTAATTGAATAGGTATATCCGATACCTATTGGAGAAATAACAGTTATTACTGCTGCTCCACCTAAACCTGAACATGAATAATTCGCAACTGGCACATCCGGGATATCATTTACGCTTATTGTAACTGACTCACAGTCAGATACTCCACAGGAATTTTCCCAGCGACCATAGTAGGTAGTTTCAGTAGTTGGTGTAGCAATGTAAATACTTCCTGTTCCAATCAATGTAGATCCGCAAGCATCTGTGTACCAGTTGAATGTTAATCCACTACCACCGGTAAATGACAATACAACTGATTCGCCAAAACAAATACTTGAATTATCTGCATTTATTACAGCTGGTGTTTCCGGAGCATTATTTACTGTAATTGTTACTGATTTGCATTGTGAATTTCCGCATGTTGACTCCCAACGTCCGTAATATGTTGTGGTTACTGTGGGTGAAACTTCAAGACTGTTTCCTTCACCAATTTCTGTGTCTCCGCAGGCATCTGAGTACCATTTAAATACATCACCATTGCCACCGGCATAAATTAAATGAGCATTTTCACCAGAACATATAATAGTATTGTCTGCTCCTACAACAGTTGGTTCAACAGCAAGTGAATTTACCGTAATTGTAACAGATTCACAATCAGAACCGCCACAAGAGTTCTCCCAGCGTCCATAATACGTTGTTGTAACGATTGGACTTACTGATAAATCATTTCCTGTTCCAACTTCTGTACTTCCACATGCATCTGTGTACCATTTAAATGTTGTACCGCTGCCTCCTGTATAGGATAAAAGAGTACTTTCCCCTTCACAAATTGTATATTGTGTTGCTTCAACTGATGTTGGTGCTAAAGGCATAGGATTTACTGTAATAGTTACTGCCTCACATAATGAATTGTTACATGCTCCTGTCCAATTACCATAATAGGTTGTTGTAGTTGCCGGACTTACAACGAGGTTATTTCCTGTACCGACAAAAACTCCGTTGCATGAACCTGTGTACCAGTCAAACGAATCTCCGCTTCCTCCTGTATATGATAACTCGGTATTTTCTCCACCACAGATAACAGTAGCTGTAGCCTGAACCGAAATTGGATCAATTGCTATTTGATTTACTGTTATTGTAACAGTTTCGCAATCAGAATATCCGCAAGAATTTTCCCAACGTCCGTAATAAGTTGTTGTAACTGTGGGGCTTACGATTAGATTGTTTCCCGTTCCGGCTAGAGTTCCACCACATGATTCTGTGTACCATCTGAATGTCGTTCCGCTACCGCCACTATACGATAAAGTAGCACTTTCTCCATCGCAGATAACTGTGTTATTAGCTTCAACAGAAATCGGTTCAACAGGAAGAGGGTTAACAGTGAGATTAAATGTAGATTGATAAGCTAAACAAGGCGATCCTAGTGGGTTGTCTGTGGTTACAGTAATTGTAATTACATCGCCACTGTCAGATATATCAGGTGTATAAGTGAAACTGAATGGTGAAGAAGTGAAATTAGTTTGATCAAGGCTACCGTTTCCGTTATGAATTAAATTTACTTCGGTTGCACTGCCTCCAAAAGTATTATTATTAACAGAATAATCTGTTGTTCCACAAGTTGCTCCAGATACTGCTGATAATGTTAGTTCTGTCGGGTTTGCACAACCGCAAGATACACCAAAGTTAGTCCCTGTTGTAGTACAACCATTGGATTTTACATCAATATAATAATTACCGTTTGAAATATCGCTGAATGTTGTTCCAGACTGGAATGATCCTCCACTGAGAGAATATTCATAACCTATGCCAACAGGAGAAGTTACAGTTATTACTGCAAAATCAGGACCTCCTGAACAATCAACATCAACAATAGGAGCAGCAGGGCTTTCGTTAACAGTAATTGTAACAGATTCACATACAGAATTGCCACAGCTTGATTCCCAGCGTCCGTAATATGTAGTAGTTATAATTGGGTTAACAACTAGATTGTTGCCTGTTCCTTCAGGAGTCCCTACACACGAGCCGGAATACCATGCGAAAGTATTACCACTACCGCCGGTATATGATAAACTTGTGCTTTCGCCTGAACAAATTTCGGTATCTGTTGCATCGACAGAAACCGGTTCAACAGGTAATTGAATCACTGTTATTGCTACTGTTTTGCAAGTAGATATTCCACAACTTGTTTCCCATGTGCCGTAATATGTTGTGTTTGCAGTTGGATTCACTTCAAAATTATCTCCTGTTCCAACTAAAACGCCACCGCATGATCCTGTGTACCAATTAAATGTTGTTCCACTGCCACCAGTATATGTCAGAAATGTGCTTTCACCGTTACATATTGACAAATCTGACGCCGTAACAGAAGTAGGGGTAACTGCCAAAGGATTTACAGTTATTGTTACCTCTTCGCATGCAGATTCTCCACAGGTAGTTTCCCAACGTCCGTAATAAGTTGTTGTTACAGTTGGCGAAACAGAAAAATCATTTCCAGTACCTACAGAAGTTCCTCCGCAAGATTCGGTGTACCATGTAAATGTTGTTCCGCTTCCACCAGCATAAGATAATACGGTTGACTCACCGGAACAAATAGTTAGTAAGCTTGCATCAACTGAAGTAGGAGCAATAGGCAGTGGGTCCACAGTAATTGTAACTGTTTCACATGATGACTCTCCACATGAATTTTCCCAGCGTCCGTAATACGTTGTTGTTACAGTTGGAGAAACAATAAGGTCGTTACCTGTTCCGGCAGGTGTTCCGCCACAAGATACAGTAAACCATGCAAATGTAGTTCCGCTACCTCCGTTGTATGATAATGTAGTACTTTCACCATCACAAATTGTCAGATCTGTTGCAGTAACAGATGTTGGAGCAACAGGTAATGGATTGACTGTAACTGTAACTTGTTCGCAGGTAGATTCACCGCATGAATTTTCCCAACTTCCATAATATGTTGTTGTACTCGTAGGAGATACTATTAAATCCTGTCCTGTGCCTTCAGAGGTTCCACCGCAGGAAACAGAATACCAGTTAAATGTGTCGCCGCTGCCACCTGTATATGATAAGGTCGTGCTTTCTGCTTCGCAAATTTCTGTTATACTTGCACTGACAGATGTAGGTGCAACAGCAAGAGGATTTACTGTTATATAATCAATTTTTGTTTCTGTGTCAGAGCCACTGCCATTTGTTGCTATCAACTCAACTTGATAAGTTCCTGCTGTCGAGTATATTACTTCCGGATTTTGTATTGTGCTTGTGGCAGGATTACCACCATCAAATGTCCAAACCCAGGCTGTTGGTGTGTCTGTACTTTCGTCTGTAAAAGTAATAGATTCGCCTTCACAAATCTCTGTATCGCTTGCAGAAAATTCTGCCACAGGTGGAGTGTTTAATGGCAAACCTGTTATAATAATATTGTCCATTGCATTACGGCGAGTTGTTACAGTGCTGTTAACTGTTCCACCGCCACAACCGATATTACTTGTCATTATCCACCTCAAATAAACATTTGCCTGATTTTCGCATGCCGGAGGTAAAGAAATATCACTTTCTTGATACCATATATCTTCTACTAGCGTAATATTTACCCCAAGATCTGTCCATGAGCTACCATTAAGGCTATATTGAATTTTAAAATCTCTTGGCGAATTGGCATGGTTTGACATTTGAGCATAAGCTAGTTTTAGAGTTCCGTATCCTGTTGTGACAAAATTTATTTGCCATCCTTTTGTATTGTTTCCACCATCCCATGTCTCACCATCAATAGATTGAGTTGAAACACCGGCAGCAGTATATTTTATATCATTTACTCCACCAAAAGGAAGAATAGTTTTTGTACCATTATTTTCAGTTATACCTCCATCAGATAAATTGTCTGCACTAGTTGTTGGGAAGTGCCACTCTACTATTGATTCAGAAACAGTAATATAACCGGCTTTAAACTCATCGTCTGTTCCTTCCGAATTGGTTACAGTTAGGCTTACTTCGTAAGTTCCTACAATGTTATATTCAATAGAAGGATTTTGCTCTGTGCTTGTTGATGGAGTTCCTCCGGGGAAGTACCACGACCATATAGTCGGCATTTGTGTTGATAAGTCTGTAAAATTAACAGTTGTACCTGTTGTAACATTTGTATTATCTGCTATAAAATCACAAACAGGAGGTAGGTATTCGCTGTAAATTTCAATATCATCAACCATAAAGGCGTAAGCATCGTTGGATACACATTGTATTGCTACATAAACAGTTTGATTGTCATAGGCTGATAAATCATAATTATATTCAGTCCATGTAACCGGCGCTTGAACATAAGTACCGGCTGAAATTACTGTAAAACTTGCCGGTAGGTTGTCTGTTGTAGAAACTAAGACTTTGAATCTTTCTAAACCATAATCTGCAGTAATGGATTTTGCCCAGAAATTGAAAGAAGAATTTTCGCCTAATGTAATTTGAGTTGATATTAACCAGTCGTTATTTGGGGGTGTTGTAGCAGCCATGCAAATTCCACAGAGAGCGCCTCCATGAGCCTCCCAACCTGTTGCTTCCGGTGTAGTATTGTGTGAATTAAACGCTATGAAGGATCCTGTATAAGATTCATTTAGGAAATCAAACCCACTTGAGCCGTAAGTTGTACTTAGGTCAACATCTACAGTAGTCCATGGATCAAAATCATCAACCTGAAAATCCGTACATGCTTCGAAATCAAGTGAAAATGCTGTAATGCCATTTGGATCAAATACTTCGATATAATCTGTTTTAATCATTTCGTCTGTTCCGTTGGCATTACTAACTTCGAGAGTTACGTCGAAAAATCCAAGAGTATTGTATGTGATTAAGGGATTTGGTTCAGTTTCTATCTCTGGGAAACCTCCTTCAAATGTCCACGACCATGATGTCGGAGTCGTTCCCGCTGATAAATCTGTAAATTGTACTGTGCTTCCGAGTGGAATACGTGTTGGGTAACCAACAAAACCTGCAACGGGAGGGAGGTCGTTTTGGAAGCATGTAAATGGGAATATCGCATTCTGAATTACTATGCCCCAACCGGCAGAATTATAACTTGACCACGAAGTGCCAAATAAACAATACCCGGTATCTTCACCTTCACCACCTGTATTAGTTACAACCGCCAAGGTATCCCCAGAAGCAGGGGTACCGGGAACAAGAAATCCAATTGAAAAGCCTCCTGCCGGGACATTATAAGTGCCGCCAAAATCTATATCAATATAACCATCATTATTATATGCAGTTACAACAGTTGCAAGTGGAATAACCGAAGTCGCCAATTGATTTGTTGGACCTCCATTTTCGTTATCCCATAAAACAAAAGTTACATTCGGACTTGTTCCATTATTTGCAGCTGCAAGATAAATTCTTGCTCCCGTAACTTGATTATATGGTGATGGGTCTTCAAAGTATTCGGCAATGCCAAGGCAACTATATTCATTTGTACCTCCAACATATCCGTTTGCTGATGTATAAATTGTTGGTGTACAGCAGAATTGAGATAATGTATCACAATAACTTGGAACAATACCGGTTGTACTTTCACTACCCTTTAAAGCCGGTATTGTATAGCAATTGTCGGCAGTAAAGAATTCATAAATAGCAAAATGATAAACAGAGCCGGGAATAAGATCTGTTACAACAACATTGTCTCCTGTACCTTTATATACTACGTAATTACCTGTCCCAATTTCCATTCCTGCTCCAAAAGAAGCATCGGCAGTATAATTAATACCATTAATAGGATTTGCATCAACTGCTGAAACTTTTCGTCCTACAACCAATACATTGTTTCCATTACCTCTTGTCCAACCTATTGTCATTTGATTATCACCAATATCGGTTGCTGAAAAGTTTGTTGCCTGTGTTGTGGGAGGGGTACAATCCGGAGGACAGCTTATGAAACAAAACTGAACTACTCCGCTCGCTTCTGTAATGTTTGTAATCGGTTTTGCGGTATTTACACTTGCCCAGGATTTTGCATTTGGTGTGGTAGCATCTGTAAATGTTGTTTTGCTGCTTGTACCCGGCCACGGACAGCCCGAAGTGCTTACTGCTCCACTACCAGTCATTACTCCATTTGCTGTAGTAGCATTGGCAGCCATTGGAAACATTCCCTGATGACTGGAAGCATTTACAGAATATGGGTTTGAAGAAATATATGAACCATCAACATGATATATAAGCATACCGTGCCCCGGGACATATGCATCGAAGCCTATATTTTGTCTGTTTTCAACAAGAAAATATTCGTTAGATGTTGTTGTATTATATCTGTAAAAACTTTCTGAATTCTGAACTGAATTTAATAAAGCTACATTTTGATCAGTTGATATTGTAATTGCACTCGCCCATCCGTAAATATAAATTTTTGTATATGGATTATGATGAGCAGGAGTTGCACCACCATTATTCCATGAACCTCCGGCCATCATGTCCCATTCTCCGGTTCCGTCATATTGCCCGTTAGTTGCATAATCAGTGTCATAGTAGTCTGGGGCACCTAATACATGTCCAAATTCATGACATATAACACCTATTCTTGTGATGTTTGTTCCCGAATAACCTCTTAATTCTGCAGAGCATGAATATTTGCTTATTGACTTACCATCTTTAACAACAGTTGTAATTGACCATGCATGAGCCCAAATAGCAGTTGATGGTCCACCGGCTTCTTCACCGTAACCGGCATAGATAACATAAACAGCATCAACGGTTCCATTATTATCATTGTCGTAGTTAGCATAGTTAACATCAGGGTCAGCCAGGGTAACAGCTTCAGTAACCAGTTCGCGAGGTCTCAAATCGTCACCAGATCCGTCATTGGCTCCGTAATAAGCCATATTTTGAGATGCAGTATAAGGCCCTGCAACATCAACAGTCAAATTAAATTGATTATAAGAGTTCTCCAAATAGTAATCTTTGACACTACCTGTTGCCCCTCCTGCAGTATAACCAACCTGATTAAATAAAGCGTTGAAATCTGCCTGTGTTTTCACAAATGCTTTGTCTGTAAAACCTATCAAAATACAAATTAGCTTTCTGTCCCCTGTCGTAGGAAATGCTTTTGTGCCATTTTTAGCCTCAGCATCATAAATATCCCATATTTGTTGCATAATAGAAACCTGTTCAGTACTGTAAAACAGGTTTTTAGAGACTCCTGATAAAAAGTTGTTTTCTGATATGCTCCTGCTTTCAATATCTTTTGCGATAATTCCGCTCGGTACCAAATCGTAATTTATATTCAAAGTGGCATATTCATAATAACCTTCTGAATTAAAAATAAGTGTATAACCGTCAAGAGAAGTGGCCCACTTTATTTTTTCATCACCATGAAGGTAAATTTTTAAACTTGTTCCATCCGGTTGAGAAAATTCTATCATACCTGGTTTAGCAGGAACTGCATTTGCTGATAATTGTATTAGCAATGCTGCTAATAAAGCAATAATAAAGATAAAAGTTTTTTTCATTCTATATAGTTTTATAAATTTTAATTAATAACAAATCTGTTGTGGAACTATCATACTAACATATATTCAATTCGAATTTCTTCATCAAAAATACAATATTATTTATTATAAAGCCACTAGGTAAACGCCAAAAAAATACTTAGGGTTGCTCCAATTATACACAATATATTTATATGAGGTTAAAAGATAATATTTAATGGACATTTTGCTGTTTTTTATTCACACTTTTTGGATTTTAATTATATTCTAATAATTTCTATATTTGTGGTATAAATTTTGGTTAAACCCGAAAGCAAATTTTGTTTCACAAAAAAATTATAATTATGAAAAAAGGTTTTATTCTATTTTTAGTATTGAGTGCAGTTTTAAGCGTATTTGCACAAAAAAATGATCTTGTTGTGTTTTCAGAAAAGGGTGAAGAGTTTATTCTTTATGTGAATAGCATAAAGCAAAACGATATGCCTGCAGCTAATGTTAAAGCAAAAGATATTAATGGAGAAAATTTTATGGTTAGAATTGTATTTAATGACAAATCTATTCCTGAATTGACTAAAACTATTTGGACTGAAAGTACAAATGTGGAAATTTCTGCAATGATTGTTTATAAAAAAGATAAGTATGTTTTGCGTCCAATGGGTGAAACCCCAAAATCATCAAGTCCGCAAATAATTAAGGATCAGAGTATTGGTTATGAAGATCCGGGAGAGCCTTCAAATTCGAACACAGGCTCTCATGTCAATGTAACAACTACAACTATGACAAAGGAAAACGAGCCTCGCAACGAGCAGATTTCATCTGAAAGAATAGTTATTAATACAGAACTGAAAGAAACAGGCACAAAGGTTAGTACAACTACCGGTGGTGAATCAATAAGCATGAATGTCAATATTAATGACAATGGAATGAATGTTTCGGGAAGTGACGAATATGGGAACATTGATATCAGCTTTAGTCTTGGCGATCCAATAGTACAAACAAGTTCTACAACTATTACAACAACAACTATTACAACAACTACGACCGGGAGTGAAACTATTTACTCAGAACCGGTTGATGAAGTATTTGTCCCTGTTTCAAATGTTTCATCTCGTTGTTCTTACCCAATGTCAGATTTAGACTTTAAAGATGCATCATCAAGCATTAAGGCGAAATCATTTGAGGATTCAAAGCTTACTTCGGCAAAACAGATTTGTAAAGCATCGTGTTTGACGGCAGAACAAGTTCGTGATATTAATAAATTATTCAGTTTTGAAGAAACCCGTCTGGAGTTTGCAAAATATGCTTACGATTATGTATATGATGCCTCGAAATATTATAAAGTAAATGACTCATTTGAATTTGAATTGACTATTGACGAGCTTAACGAATATCTTGAAACTAAATAGAGTTTCAGCTTTCATGAGAAATGCGGTTAAGTTAAATTAACCGCATTTTTTTTATCTCATTAATCAAAGAATTTTTTAAATGATTGGTATGAATGCTTGTTGGAAATATGGAGGTTTTCTCAGCCTTCCTGCGTCAGGCTTCGAAATGACTGTTGTTGGTAAAGGAGTAAAAATCTGTTTCAATTATCTGCAATATTTCTCAGCTATTTTAAGTCATTGGTAACATAGCGAGAAATCCACTTTAATTATTTAAAATAGAAAAATTAAGATTTGTATATCTTGCCTGTTCCAGATATTCAGCGTTTTTAGTTTAACGAAATATTTAGTGCCTCATTGCTTGCGGTAATTGCAATCTGTTTGTTTTCCAAATTTTCAGCGGAAATTATCAATTTTGCAATTCTGTTTTCCAATTCTCTTTGAATATATCTTTTTACCGGTCGTGCTCCATATTGTGGATCGTATGATATCTTACCGATTAGTGCTACAGAGTCATCACTGATATTGAAATTATACCCCGCAGTATCAAGTTTCTTTTCAAGAATTTTTAACTGAAGTCTTACTATTTCTGTTATTTGTTCGTTACTTAGCGGTTTAAACATAATTATTTCATCAATTCTGTTTAAAAATTCGGGACGCATGTGTGATTTTAAAGCATTGATTACCTGTTGTTCTGTTTTAATGCTATCTGTGTTTCCATTGCATATTTGTTCCTGAATAAAATGAGAACCGATATTTGAAGTCATAATAATAATTGTATTCTTAAAATTGACAGTTCTTCCTTTATTGTCGGTAAGACGTCCATCATCCAGCACTTGTAGCAAAATATTGAAAACATCGGTATGGGCTTTTTCTATTTCATCGAGCAAAATCACCGAGTAAGGTTTTCTTCTTACCTCTTCGGTAAGCTGACCTCCTTCGTCATAACCAACGTATCCCGGAGGAGCTCCAACAAGTCGCGACACGCTGTGTTTTTCCTGATATTCGCTCATATCAATTCTTGTCATCATATTTTCGTTGTCGAACATAAATTCTGCCAGTGCTTTGGCTAATTCGGTTTTACCAACACCTGTTGACCCCAGGAATATGAACGAACCAATTGGCTTTCCCGAATCCTGTAGTCCTGCACGGGAGCGACGAACTGCATCAGAAACTGCATTTATTGCTTCGTCCTGACCTATAACTCTTTTATGCAGTTCCTCTTCCAGACGAAGAAGCTTTTCGCGTTCACTTAAAATCATACGGCTAACGGGAATTCCGGTCCATTTACTTACTATTTCCGCAATATCATCTGAACCAACAACCTCATCAACTAAAGCGTGATCGCCTTGTATTGAATCAAGTTTTTTCTTCAAATCTTCAATATTACGCTCACATTCATTAATTTTACCATATCTGAATTCAGCAACCCTTCCGTAATCACCACTGCGTTCAGCCTGTTCAGCCTGCAATTTAAAGTTCTCTATATTTTGTCTTTCGGCTTGTATTTTATCAATCAGATTTTTTTCTTCTCTCCATTTCGCGGTTAGCGAATTTCTTTCTTCAATTAGATTTGATAATTGCTTTTGTATTTCTTCAACTTTCTTTGTGTTTTTTTCTCTTTTTATTGCTTCCTTTTCAATTTCTAATTGTTGAATTTCGCGATTAAGAACGTCAATCTCCTCAGGAACGGAATTGACTTCGAGACGTAGTTTTGAAGCTGCTTCGTCAATTAAGTCTATGGCTTTGTCCGGCAAAAATCTTTCGGTAATATATCTGTGCGAAAGTTCGACAGCAGCAACAATAGCTTCGTCCAAAATGCGTACCTTGTGATGAGATTCGTATCTTTCTTTTAATCCTCTTAATATTGAAACTGCACTTAAAACATCCGGTTCGTCTATTAGAACAGATTGAAATCTTCGTTCTAAAGCTTTGTCTTGTTCAAAATATTTCTGGTATTCATTTAATGTTGTTGCACCAATTGCTCTTAATTCGCCACGTGCAAGAGCAGGTTTTAAAATATTGGCAGCATCCATGGCTCCCTGTGTCTTGCCGGCTCCAATTAGAGTATGAATTTCGTCAATAAACAGAACAATTTCACCATCAGCAGCAACAACTTCTTTAATTACTGCTTTAAGTCTTTCTTCAAATTCTCCCTGATATTTTGCACCCGCAATAAGCAAGCCCATGTCAAGCGAGAAGATTTGTTTTGATTTTAATGTTTCGGGAACATCTCCGTTGATAATTCTATGAGCAAGCCCCTCAGCTATAGCTGTTTTACCAACACCGGGTTCTCCAATCAGTAGAGGGTTGTTTTTTGTACGTCTCGACAATATTTGTAGTACGCGACGTATTTCATCATTACGACCAATAACAGGATCAAGCTTTCCGTTTCGTGCCCTTTCATTTAGGTTTATGGCATAACGATTCAATGCATCATAGTTGTCTTCTGCTGATTGGGAGTTGACTTTAGACCCTTTTCTGATATCTTCTATGGCTTTTTTAACAAAATCTTTTTTAAAACCGGCATCACGCATCATTTGTCCTATTGTATCTTTTGATTCGGATAAAGCTAATATCAGGTGCTCTACCGAAACAAATTTATCCTGCATAGACGTTTTAAATTTTTGAGCGTCCTGTATAATATTTTGCATGTTTGCTGATAAATAAGGGTCTCCGCCTTCAACTTTTGGGTAAGAATTTACTATACTAAGTGCTGCTGATTCAAAATTACGCTTATCGGCTTCTATCTTTGATAAAATTGTATGAATTATATTATCATTATCATCAAGTATTGATAACAACAAATGACCGGGTTCAATGGCCTGATTCCCGAATTCCCTGGCTTTAATTAACGTAGTTTCAAATACGTTTTGAGCTTTTACTGTATAATCGTTTAAGTTCATATTTTGTTTTTATTTTAATATTTCAATTCCCGAACCAATTGTAAAATCAGGACAATTTGACATTGTGCGAACTTATTATGTGGACATTTTGGCATTATTATTTAGTTAGGTACAAGTGAAAAAACTTTGACATTAAAACCTAATCAGTGTTTATAAGGAACTTAACCTCCCATTTGTTGTTAAATTTATCGTGACATATTCTGATTTGATTATATTTATTTTGTATATTGCAAATGGCGACATCGCCGTAACAGCCGATAACTCCGGCATTATCCTTAAAGCAAAAGATGGCGACAACTACTTCCGCATCCTCGTTGATAATAATGGAAAACTTTATACCGAACAGGTAAATATCAAATAAGCCCCCCCGAAAAAACAAGATTTCCCCCTACTCAAAAAAACAAGATCACAAATCATTCTTATTTTTTCCCATCTTGTTGAAAAATTTTGTATATTGCAAATGAATTGAAGAATAAGAGAAAGACGGATTTTCTACACAATTTTTTGAACTTTTAAGCTTAGTTTTTATGAAAACAACAAAAACAATATTAACGATTTTTATATCATTACTTTGCTTGTCTGCTTTTACGCAAGTTGGTAACACAAAACGAACTTACCACTGGTATTTTGGCGATAAGGCAGGTTTGGATTTTAGCAGCGGAGAACCTGTAGAAGATACGCTTGGACAAATGTCCATTTATTCTGGTTGTGCAACCATATCAGATACAGCCGGAAATTTATTAATGTACACTGACGGTGTATTAAAGGTTTGGAACAAAAGCCATCAGGTAATGGAAAATGGGAATAATTTTAATGTAGAAAGTTATCCCGGTAGTCCTTGGCAAAGCAGTGTTATTGTCCCTCAACCAGGATCTGATGATATTTATTACATATTTTATGTACAGTCAGAAATGGGAAAAGATTTTTCAGGTGGAGGTTTATATTATGCCATAGTAGATATGTCATATAATGGAGGATTAGGGAAAGTTACTGTGAAAGGTGTAAAACTATTAACAACATATTCCGAAGCTATTGGGGCGGTACATCATCGAAATGGAGAGGATGTATGGATAATGGGACACGAAATAGAAACTAATAATTTTTGGGCATTCTTACTTACGAAATTTGGTATTACCGACACAGTTGTAAATGCCATTGGCAATTTTGCAGAGACACCTGTTGGCGCTTATGGGTTAAGATTTTCGCCTAACGGGAAAAAAATGGCTAGTTCTGCATATTGGGTTATTGATAGCGACACAACACTAACCAAACTTGATACCTTACATCTGTTTGATTTTAATAATCAAACAGGGGTTTTGTCAAATCCTATTTTACTGCCCGATACTTTAATTTTTGCTTATGTTTTTTCTCCAGATAATTCAAAATTATATGTAAATTCATATAATTACCAGAATGGTATGAATTATATTGAGCCATGGTTTCATTTATATCAATATGACATTTCTAACAATATTCAATATGATATAATCCAAAGTAAAAATATCGTTCTTTCAGGAGACCTTTCCAATGATTGGGAATTTTCTGATATGCAAATCGGGGCTGATAACAAAATTTATGCTTCTAGGACATTTTTAGATTCATTAGGAGTTGTTTCAAATCCTAACGAATACGGTTTAGCCTGTAATGTTATAACAGGTGGAATACATTTGAGCAATGTTTGTTACACTTCGTTACCAAATTTTATCTCTTCATATTTTAATTCAGATACTACAGCTTTTACAATAATAAATACAGAAGAATTATTAAAAAGACTACACTATTATGCATATCCTAATCCATTTGTTATTGAAACAATTATTAATACTGAAAATAAACAAATAGAACAATATAATTTGTTTGATACAAAAGGATGTGTCATTTCAAAAGAACTGTATAAATTAAATAAATCAGATAGTGCTTATATATTTACCAATAAAAACATGAAAGGAGGTTTGTATTTTTTTAATGGAATATTTACTAACAAAGAAGTATTTTCAATTCAATTAATTATTAACTAAAATTTTACAAAATGAAAATTTTAAAATTAGTAATTTTAATGGTAACCTTAGGCATACCATTAATAAATTTTGCTCAGTGGAATCAAAATCTTTCTGCAAATGATAGATGGGGTAAAACAGTTGATCCAAATGGTTCGCAATTAGACATCCGCCGCATAGGTGTAGGCAATTTTTTATTAAATGACTATGGCGGTCCTAGAGCAGCACTTCATGTAAATGAAAACTTGCTTACGGATTTAGACCCTATTGTTGCATCCAATTACTACACTCCCGGTCATTTATTTCGTACCGATGGTCCCGCCAATCAAGACAATATGTGGCAGATGTTTACCGGTCCGGATGCTACGGCAACCGAAAAAGCCCGCTTGTTCGTACCTGCAAATACTAATGATTTTGTAGTACAGGCTTCGGAGCCATTCGGCACAATACGGTTTAGGCTTGGCGATATTCAGCGAATGATATTGCGGGACGGTTTATGGCAGGTACATGTAGGTATAGGAAATCATTTCTCCGACCCACAGCACATGATACATGTACATACAACGCCATTTATGGTGGGTTCTCTACCACCAGACGCAATGATAGGCTTTACCCACAACATCACCGGCGCCACTGCCACAGACGGCTTTCTTGTAGGCATTAATTCCGAGGGTGTTGCGGAGTTGAGGCAGCAGGAGGATTTGGATATTCGTATATATTCCGGAGCCGGTATTAATATTCACAGTCGTTTGATGATTAAGGGAGAGGAAGGTATTACTCAGGGATTTGTAGGCATCGGTCAGGATTTCAACGATCCTGTATCATTATTAAGTATTGATGGAACAAATGATAATACCGGAGAGGTCTTTAAAACAAATTCCGTGATAGGTGCAAACACATTCTGGCGTATGTGGAGATTTGATAAACCTATTGGCAATATTTTCAGCAGACACGGCGACCCTTTTGATATTGATGTTGATAATTTTTCCATACAGGCAGACGTAAAGGATATTACTTTCCATACACTGCCTGTTGATATTTATAATGATGACATTGGTGAAGAAAGAATGAGGATAGTCGGTCAAGAACATTCCTTTGAAGGAATTGATATTTTGCCCGGCAATGTAGGTATTGGTACAAAACATCCTACACAGAAAATAGATGTTGTCGGCAATGCCCGCCTGCAAGATTTGCCTGATGCCACATGGCAAGACGAAACCCTTACAAAATGTGTAGTTGTGGATGATGACGGAGTGCTTCACTGGAGAAATTTTCCAGGCGGTGGACCTGGTACTACGCTTGGTAATGAGTGTGATGGACCTATCACTAATCCATTAAATGTCAACTGGGAAATTCCATTAGATGAATATAATTTTGTTTTCTCGGGACAATTTCCGAATAAAACAAGAGTAGGTATTGGCATT
>JAKQEK010000183.1 GCA_029558535.1 Bacteroidota bacterium
ATTAGAATTTATTTACCAATCGACAGAGGACGGTAATAATATTGCGATGCAAGTTGGTAAAAAATTAATAGCTAAAGAAAATAGAGATGCAAGAAGATATAATTAAATTTTTTATAGATAATAAGCATATTGAAGATATAAGTGGAGATGTATCTGCTACTATCATTCGTGAAGATGGCTTTGCGAATAGTGAGCAGATTTTACGAGAAAAAACAGATAGTCAATTAACCGCTTATCTTTGTGGTTATGATTTTCTAGCACAAAAAAGAAAAGAAGATTATTGTCGTGATTTACCACTAAGAATTGAACTAAATGATAGAGAACTATTTAGGGGAACGATAAGGCAGAATGATTTGAAAGTGCAAGTAACAAAAGGTATAATCAAGGTTGATAATATTAAAGACGAAAGCTTTAGTAATATGATTGCACAATTTAAAGACGTTGAAGTTCCTTTAAATTCAACGATGACACGGAGTGGAGAGCCTATAAATGCAATACCAATTCAAACCCCTTTGATGCTTATTGTGGCACGTTCATATTTAGTGTTAAATGTGTTAGATGTTATACGTTATTTGGTAGATTTCATTACAGATAATGAAGTTGAAGTTATTTCCAGATACCTAAGTAATGCAAATATATTTATCAGCACTGGTTATGCTATGCGACATGCAAATGGAACGGCGGAGCAAATGTTTCCGACACTTTCACTTAGTCAAATACTTGAAGAAGTGCGAAAGGCTACAAGCCTATACGGAGTAATGACCGAGGTTGCAGGAAAGCCAACGCTAATATTAGAAAAAGAAGAAGATACATTTGGAAGCGATGTGCTAATAAACATAGAGACTTTGCCATTAGGTTTAGAAGAAAGCTTTGATGACAATCAAATATTTAATAGCATTCAATTAGGGGGTAATAGAAAGATTGAGCAGAGTAGTGAAAGGCTTGAAAACTTTAATAACATAGAAGTCTTTAGTTGTGGGTGCAATGGCTTCAAAGATAATGTTTTAAATCTTCGTTTTAATTTTATTGTTGATAATGATACAATCATAATGCAGTTAGATAGTGCTAATTATAATGATGATGAGGTTTGGAACGATGATATATTTATGTTCGAGTTAGACTGGTTAGGTATTTATAATAATAATCAAAGATTTAAAAATATAAATATACTAAAAGAGTGGCTAGGTAGTGGTATCAACTGCTTCACAAAAGATATGTTAGCAAAATATGGCTTCTTAGCTATCAATCGTGCGGACTTTGGTAGTTATCAAGATGGCTTTTTGTATTTTAAAAATCCTATCGAAAGTATTTTAGATAGGCAAAATAGCCTACATAATTGGATATACGCTATTGATGGTATGCCGATTATGACACCTACGCAAGATGGCACTACATATTTTAAATGTCAAGAAGCAGGTAATTATACATTTAATTCTAAAGTATCAGTTAAAGGCTTATCAGCAGGTACTTATGACGCAAGTACGAATACTATATTGTTGAAACTAATGAAAGCATCGTCAATTAGTAATGCAGTAAATGGTATTGTTTTGGAAACGATAACCGAAAATTTAATAGACGGCTATGAGATTGTAGTTGGGGAAGATTTACAGTTAGAAATTGAAGGTTCATTTAATTTAGCCGTTAATGATATTGTCATTGCTATGTACTCGATAACTCGAGACCCAACTTGCTACATCACGTATCAGGAATTTTCGCTTGTTCGTGATAGTTTAACTGTATTAACGAATGAGAATAGCGACCATTATAAGCCATTCTTAGCGAAATTTAAGTACGATTTGTGCTTTGAAGATTATGAAAAAATGAGAAAAAATAAAACAGGAATAATAAGAATAAACGGTGTTGATACTTGGATTAAAGAAGTTAAGTTTAATCCATTTGGAGCATCAGATTTTACAGTAAAATATAAAGATACATTATGTTAGAATTTCCAATATATCAACCGTTGCAATTTAATAGAGGTTGCGATGAAATACTTGTACGAAAGGATAGTACAATTAATGCTGTATTTAATTCTAAATGGGAAATAAAAGCAGTAGATGACTTTAACGACATAACAACTTTGCCAACTCACGGAAACGTTTTAAATGCTGGAGAAACGCTTTATTTGTCAACCACGATGAGCAACTATAAGAATAGCTATACATGTGGGGTTGATACTAACTCAAGGATTTATTTGTACACATTCAAGAAGCTAATAATATTTAGTGTAGTGCCTACGGTTATTGATATTGTAAAGAAATACGATGTTGTTTATGATACAGAGGATATGACTATTGTAAATATATCTAAAGATAGTGGGTTAGCGTTTGTTTTTGGCATTTCAAATTACTTAAAGTCGCAATTTATTATTGATAGCGACTTTACGATAGTGGCAAGTGGCTCAAATTTAGAGATAACTTTTCTTACTGCAAAACTTGGTTATACGACTATTGAAGTATTAGGGTCAAGCCCTGCGAGTGCAACTCCAGTACTACATTGGGGTTTCAGAACTTATTGGAATAGACGATTGCGGTCATTGGTAGCGTGGAATGAGGGTAAGCATTTAGATAGTTGTGGTTGGGGTGGTAAGACAGATGCTACTTTCTACGTCAGAAACTGGCAAAGTGAACTAATTAATGAGCATAAAAAAAGTTGTCGTATTCGGTTCAAGATACGCTCAATGATAGAAGATGTCGCATTTGATTATAAATTTAAGTTGGTAACGAGTGGTGGAGATATATTAGCGGAGCAGACGGTAAATGTACCAGCTAATATTGAACTTGAATATCAAAATATATTCATTCTACCAGCCACGCCATTTAACTTAGACAACTTGCAATTAATATCAGGCGATAGTAAGCCAGCAGGTAGTGAATGGAGTGGAAAAGACGACCTATTTTATATCAAAGATGTTGAGATAGCTACTAAAGATGATATTGCAAAAATAGACTTGTATAATTGTGAGGGCGTGAAGATTGTTGATGATTATAATGCAACTATCAATCAAAATGAAGATGAAACTACAAGTGTAATTGAACTGCCCTATAACTCAAATATGGCAAGTGTTGTAATAACCTCCGTGCAGGGCGACATCTATCAAAGTAATGCTATCAAGTATATTGATTATAACGCAAATGACAAGTGTTTTAAAGACTTATTACCCCTGAAGTGGAGTAATAGTTGCAGGTTTGCAAATACTGATTATGGTAATTTAGAAATTGAACACGAAATTTTTATAAGAGCATTTTTGATGTATCAGGAGTTGCGTGATTTGGAAACTGAATTTATAACTACTCACGCAGGTAAAGAAAAGATGTTATTCTATGTTAGCAATGAGAATTATGAGTTAAGGATAGCAAATTATACGCAAGTAATACATAGTATTGTACAGTATGCATTATTGCATAATATCCTATACTTAGGTGGAGAAAAGTACTTCAGAAATCAAAATAGTAAATATACATTAGCCGAATATAACAATGGTTATTTTACGGCAAAAATACAGCTATCAAAAGATAATAGTACTTTAATTGTAAAAAATGGTTGTTGTTAGAGTTTTAAAGTTAGTAATAAATAATCAATTCTATTTATTATATAAAGCAACTTAGCCTTTACCTTATCACTATTCTTTATCATTAGCTGATGTATGTATTCATTGTTATTGCACGTATAATCAACATACCCTTGCTCGACTTTCTTAATGCCTATTTTACGCATTTTCTCGATGATAACCTCCACATCGAACTTATCAAAAAAATTATAAAGAACAATCAAATGTGCTTGTAAAATAATAATGCCGTCAAGTGCCTTTGCATCGTTGTTGGAATACAGAATGTGAACACGATAGACATATTTATCTATCGCTATAATCTTTATATTTAAGTCTTTTACAAATTCTTTTAAATCGTCCACGGAATAAAAGTACAGAATTTACCAATAAGGAGCAAATATATCTATTTATTTTTGAAGAAATAATTAGAATATGACTACTTATGATTTTATAAAGACACTCGAAAAGAACAAAATTTACACCGTAATAATCGAGGGGCAGACGATAAAAAAAACAGGCGATGAGTTAAGAAGCTATTTAATTACTCATTCGATTGAAAGCATTGATTTTGCCGAAGAAGTGAAACAAACGGAGCATAAGGTAACTGCTCCGACTAAAAAGATAGATACAACTATTGATAACAAATAAAATTAAAAAGATATGGCTATTTGCACACCAAATTGTTCAGAAGCACAGATAAGAAGCTATCCTGTGCCTTGTAAAAGAGCGGAATCACTTTTAAAAGGTGGTTCGGAGTTCTTTATTTTGCTTGATTGCGATATTGAGTTTACCGACATAACAAGTGCCGTTGAGTGGGAAGGTTATATCACGGCAAATAAAGTAATAGTATCGCCACCCGGGTTAGGTAATATAATCAAGCCAACGACTTCGAAACTGATATTATCAGCAGGGAAACCTGAAGAAGTAATATCAGAAATAAGCGGTTACGACTTTAAAACAAGCGTATTAGACCCTACTACTTTCAAGCATATTGATTTCTTGAATGACGTTAAGAATTTAGCACATTCTAAGCAATTAATGTGGGTGGAATGTGATGGCAACATTTACAAAAAGACAGCTAAAGAGGGCTTTGACGGATTAGCAGTTGAGGGTTGGAGAGTGTCGGAAGATGGTTCTAAGCAGTCTATTAATTTTGAATTTAGATTTGAAACTTACGGAGTTGAGATAAAGCCAACGCCATTAACAGATGCAATTAGAGATGTATTATTTGATGCTACAAGTTCATCTAATTAATATTATTTTTGTTGTATGAATATTTTAAGTATAACAAAAAAAATACTAAGTAATTATAGACCTCCTGCTTTAACAAAATGGCAGGAGGTTTATAATATAATGAGCGTACACACGCAGGGGGCTTTGCCTATTCAAATATTTAAAGATAGGCGACCGCTGGAGAGCGAAAACAAACAAGCCTTTAATTTTCGCTCAAATAATTATCGTGCTATCACTAAGAATGAATTTGACAAAGCTATTGCAGACTATACAACGACTGCCCTTAATTTAGACGCGGTTGTTGACTATGGCACAAATGACGATTTAAAAGCCTATGAGGACACTTTGAAGCTAAATAATACCTATACGTCATTTAGTTTAAAAGAATGGATTATAAAGCGTGTAGGGTGGTATAAGCAGACAGACCCTAATGCGGTGGTCGTTGTTTTGCCAAAGCATATTTCAGAAACATTTGTACCTAATTATTTATTTGATTTACCTGATTTTAATAATATCATTAATCAGAAGATAGACATAGATATTAGGTTAATTGGTTATGCTGATATTGTTGATATTAGCAATGACTACCTTGTATTTAAAGGGGGCGATTATCAGGTTAATGATAGTAAGTCTTATCCTTATTATTTTGGCATAGATAAAGAGCAAACTATATTATTTATCCCAAAATTAGCAGACAATAAATTAAGTTATGAAAGCCATATTTACTATAATAACAATCTTACAAATGCCCCATTCTATGTGATAGGTTCAAGGTATGTTTTAGATGCCGATGGCTCGGAGTATTTTATTTCTGATTATCACGGGGCTGCAGGTTGGGGCGACCTTGCAATAGGTCAAGGGTCTGACCTTAGAATATGTGAAATTCGTTTTGTATATCCTCGTCATTGGAGGGTTAAAGTACCGTGCGACAACGTTATGGAGGGTGGTTGTCATTTAGACACAAGCTTAAATAGACACGTTACGAGTGATGGGCATACGTGTGGTCGGTGTAGTGGTACAGGCTACATTATGGATACCACGCCAACTGGTACGTTAATGGTTTCTAAGGGTGGCGACTTCTTAGATGAACAAGGAAAATTTACCGTGCCTGAAGGATTTATTACGCCTGACACTTCAATACTTCAACATTCGGCAAATCGTGAAGCATATTATTTTGATATGATGTTAAATGCTCTATGCGTTTCAAAGCAAAATATGACTAATCAAAGTGGGGAGAGTAAGAGATATGATAGCCAACAGCGAGTTGATTTGGTTAGTGGCATATTGTACAACTTGTTTAAGTTGTATGAGAATGTTTTAAATTCCATTGCGGAATATCGTGGAGGTTCAAATGATGTAAACATTAGCTTACCTGAAGATTTAGATATAAAGAATAGTGCTGATTATATCGTAGAAATTGCACAGGCTAAGAGTAGTGGGTCGCCTTATGTCATCTTAGTTGAATTGACAAAAAGATATTTATTAAAGAATTTCGGAGCGAGTGCAAAAAATGAATTTGTAATTAATGAACTTGCAAAGATTGATAAGATATTTGCTTATGGTTCTTCAGAATTGGTACAAGCAAAAGCAAGTTTAGGTAGTGATTTGACGAACGAGGATATAATCCTCCACCATCAAGGTTTTCAAATAATGATAGACTTATTTAACGAGGGCAAAATCACAAAAGATAGTAGTACAGATGAAATAAATGCTATTGTTAGAAAAGTAATTAACGAAACCTTTAATTTATCAAAGCCTATTATATCTTTAGATGATGAATGAAGTTGATTATATCATTGATTTAGTTGAGAAAAACAAAGAAAAATTAATTGCGATAAACAAAGAGTTCTATCAAGCATTGGTTGATGAATTATCGATTTTCATTCACGGTGGCTATTATGATTATACAGACGAAGCATTAGCATTAATCGGTGGTATTATTGTTGGTGCTTTTCAAAATTCAGGTTATTTTAAAAATGCAAAAAACTTTCAAAAAGAATTATCAAAAATAGTTGATAGAACTAAGCTATTTTACAAGGACGATAAAGGAATGACCTTTAAAAAACTGAATGAAAATAACGTAAGAATACAAAGAGCAATTGACGATGTAATGTTTGATTTAACTGGCAAAGGCTTTGAAGTAAATGTAATGAGAAAGATAGAAAATAAAGTATTTTCAGATATTGTTTTAAAGCGTGAGGTAAAAGAAAGTTTTAAAGAATTAAAGCAGATAACTATTGGTGATGAAAGTCTTGTAAATAATCAAAATGGCTTAATATTGCAAGAAAATCTTTTGCGTTTGAATGGTACAGCAAATGATATAATTAGAAAAGAAAATAAATTAGATACTTTAAAATGGATAGGGTCGTTAGTGGAGGAAAGTCGTCCGATGTGTACGCACATTAGGGAAACGTACCCAAATGGAATGACCATTGCAGAGGTAAATAAAGTTCTAAATGAGTTTATTCCAAACGGAGAACCAAGCGACAGCCAAGTAAAGGTAATAAATGCCAAAGGCAAGGAAGTGTATCGAGCGAAAGGGTCAGGATTAATAGAGGGTACAGATATAACGAATATAACCGAAAATCGAGGTGGTTATAATTGTCGGCATAACGTGAAGTGGGTTAGGTTTGTAAGACCTTAAAAAAAACAAAGTACAAAATTTACCAACTTTATTTTAAGCACTATCATTATTTTTGAGTTATGATATTAATTAATATTGATAATGGTAACGTAATTAATGCCTCGAAGTTTTCAGAAAGGTATATCGAAAAATTACTATCTACTAAAAAATTTATAAAAGAAAGTGATAAGGTTGAAGTATCAACGGTTCAAGGTGTTGAGATTTTAGAGCAGGAAAGAATAAGACTGGTAGAGTGGGAGGAAAAATTGATGAATAAAGAAAATGAACTAAATGAACTTGCAAAATCGTTAGAATTAATAAATGAAATTAAACAAAAAAAGAATGGAAAAAAGTAAAGAACTATTAAAGAAACTAGGGTTTAATCCTGAGAAAATCGAAGATGAAAATTTTGATATTGAAAAAGCATTTGCAGATTACCAAAAGAAGCAAGAGGATTTATTTTTGCAACGCCAAGATTTATTAGAGCCTATCTTGACTGATAAGGTTAAGACAGCAAATATTATTTCTGCTAAAAAAACAAAAAAAGCGATTAACGAGTTTTTCGGGTTAGGAAAAACAGAAAAAGAGCTTAACGATATTGAAATTCAAGATTTGCTTGATGCTGGAAAAACTGGTTTGAATTTAGAAGTCTCAAAAGATGTAAAGGAACATCAGGCTAAGATAGTAGAGCTTCAAAATCAAATTGCACAAATTCAAGAAGCGAAAGCTAAAGAACTTGAAGATGTGAAAAATGAATACTCAAAAAAAGAAAAACAGGCTAAGATTAGCAATATCATTAATTCGGAACTTACTAAAGATGTTGATTTCCTTATCGGTAAAGATAAGGTTGTCAAATTGTTTGAAAGTTCGGCAAAAGATGCGGGTTTTGAATTTGATATTGATGACGATAATAATTTTATTATCAAAAAAGGCAACTACCGAGCGATGACGCCTGATAATACGAAGTTTGCCGATTTGAGCAATCTAAGGGAAACTTTGATTGGCGATTTAATTAAGAAGTCAAATGGTGGTGGTGGACAACCTCCACATAACGGTGGTGGTGCAGACCCTAAAACTATTTATCCTGAAAATCTGCCAAAACATATGCGTGAGCGTTTAGAAGCAATGAACCAAAAGGCTTCTGCAATATAATAACTGTGGGTGTTGCACCACTAAAAAGCAAATCATTGAGTTTAGCATACTTTTAAAATGCCATAGTAAAAATTTTAAACATTATAAATTAAAATAATATGGCAACAGTAATTAACAAAACAGGCATCACGCCGTGTTTACTCTTACAAAATGAGATAAACAAAAACTTCGGAGCTTTGGCTTCCGATGCAATGAAGCCAAATGTGGGGCTTTACAATGCACTTATATCTGATGCAAATAGAGTAGGTGTGTCAATCAATGAAGACGTTAATAATGGTCAAGCAAGACCAACAAATACGTCTAAACGTATCGTACAATTACGCTATGTAAAACCAACTTGTACAGACGAATCTGTAGATGCTGAGGTCGGCGAGTGCGTAACGCCTGATAGAGGGTTAGCATCTACTGGTTATGCTAATGTTGAAGTAAATGATTTCGTGTCTTTTGGCTTTGAATTAAATGATGCAGAGTTTGACGAAATGTGTGCAAGTAGAACTACCGTTTACACGGAAAATCTAATGAGCGAGTATTACAAGGCTTTAAAGAGATTAGACAAGAAACTATTAGCTAAGGTGTTGCCGACATTTGGCAAATATCCTAATGGCGATAGTTCTTTAACGGAAACTATTGATGTGCCTTTCATTAATGCAAATGGTACGCCAAATATCGGTGCATTTGCGAAGATACAGGCTATGTATCGTCAATTAGGCTATCCTGCAAATCCTATCTTTGTTGGAGATAGCGACTTGCTTTCTTTGGAATATATGCAAAAATATTTAGGACAAGGTGCTAATGGCATTAACCTTGCTAATTTTACATTTAACAATTTCTTTTTTGATGCTCAAGTTAATGCCGAGATTGGAGACGCACCGACAGACAAGCGTTTGATTACGTTTGCTCCCGGTACCTACCAATTTGTGAATTTCTTAGACACAAAAAGACGTGAAGTGGAAAAACCGATGCTATTAACTATTAATGGCGAAGAGGTGACTCGATATGAGAAAGAAAATAAAGTAATGGCATTAGAAGATGGCGATTGGGATTTCTACTACACTTACAATTGCGGTAAGCACAATTTCAATTGGCAAAAGCGATTTGACTTATTTAGTTTACCAAGTGATGCTGTATGTAATTATCCATCGTTATTATTCGGTGTTGATTGTGGAGACTTAACTTGTACAACTTTCGGAGGTGGTGCTTCATATTAATTTGTTTCTTTTCATTCGGGGGCGGTGTTAGGTGTATAATCTGCACCGCCTTTTTTTTAAAAAAAATAATATGAGTTGTTTTGATAAATTAATTTCCATCCGTGGGTTGTGCGAAAACGACACAGCACTATACTATTTAGACGATTACGATGTGTCTTTAATGTTGGCATCTAAGACGGCAGACGAAAGATATGTAAGTGGTAAGCGATTGATAGAAACGAAGATAGGTCAAGCGTGGAGGTCTTTATTCAAAGACATTACCTTTGAGGGAATGAAAGTAAATAGTATTATTGAAGAGCTAAATTTCAGAGGTACAGAAAGTGCTGATATTAATAGTAATGGTGTGTCGTTTAGTTTAGCGGAGGGTTGCGACTTAGCAATGATTTACGTTACAAGAGTGATTTTAGACGTTGAAACTGGAGGAACTGCAGTAGTAAAGATAAATAACGATGGAGTTATTAGCAATATCTTTAGTGGCACTTTAGAAAGTAACTCTCAAATGATAATAGACTTAAACCAATTTGTTGCGGACGATTTTAGGCTTTATATTGAAAGTGAAGATGTTGTACTAATTAGCAAAAAAGTAAATAGGCATAATGGCTTTATTCAAGCTAATTCAGAGGTT
>JAKQEK010000188.1 GCA_029558535.1 Bacteroidota bacterium
TGTAGTCCTTGACCTTGCTAACACTATTAATAGCGTAAAGGCAGGTTACTTTATTTATAAATATTTTCATTTTAAAAATTTGTAAATATACTGTATTTCAATCGGTTTCATTGTTTTAGATATGCTTTTGTTATACTTATACATGAGTTAGCGTTCATTTACCAACGCTCATCTTCACACATATCACGTTCAATCTCACGTAATTCAGCATAAATTTCTTTTATTGCTTTCTTTTTTTCTTCGGCAGTCATTGAATCATCTTCTCTAATAAGTTCGATTTCACGTTCTGCTCTTTCTTCTAATCTGTCTAAACTTCTCATATTATTTAAGTTTTGTACCGCCCAACGCTAAAAAACGAAACGCTAACAAGCGGTATGGTTAATAAGCCCTATAAAGTTTTGTTGTAATTTGATGGCGATGTGGTAGGGCTTACATAACCATACCGCCAAACCGTTACTCCAATCCCATGTATTTTGTCTTTTTTCAAAATACTGTTCTTTTGTAATTTCACGTATTGCAAACAAACTACTAACTCCATATCCTTGTACGCCTTGTGATAACACTTTCCCTTTATTCAAATCAATAAGATATTGTAATAAAGGTCTAATATTTCGTTCCATGATAATTCACGAACAATTTTAATAATATTAGAGCATTGTTTATCATTATCTAACCCTAATATAGTTCCAGATAATTCTACTTCTGCCACTTTATTATTAGGATTAAATGAATAATAAGAAAAACAATTTTGTACCCTTATACAAGCATGAAAACCTTTACTGCATAATTCTGGTTCAATAAGTTTTTTATTACTATCTAACAGTTTGTAAGTTTTTCCAATTTCATATTGAAAATTATGACAAGTCCAATCAGAATTAAAGACTTTGTAAGCTTTTATTTTTTTCATATTTTTTCTCTTTTTTGTAATTCTTTTTTTAAAATTTCACTCTGTTTATCCCAGCTCTCAATATCGCTTTGTTCATCTGTTGCTTGCTTGCTTGTAATGATACAATAAGCGAAAAATATAATAAGAAAAGCTACAAGGGCAATTATGATAACTGCTAAGGGGTGTAATATCTGTGCCAATGCTACATAAGCTTTAGCAATTCCAAGCAGGCATAAAAGAAATATTGCCAGCTTAATAATTACTTTCCCTGCACTTCTGAACGTGCTTTCGGCTTTCTCAAAGCCGTTGTCGGTGGTGTAGTATTGTTTTTTCATTTTTATTATTTTTTACTATTTAGTAACTCCAAAGCTTCCCGACAATCATCGCACAATCTATCGGGACATATATTATATTTCGGCTCAGTTACGATACGTCCTGTTTCGTTGTCGTAATACTGCATACATTCAGGGCAGTGATATACTGTCCTGGTTTGTTCCGCTTCCCTGCATTTCGGGCAGGTGCTTTCGTTGTGGTGGGGGTCGGTGCAGCTCATACTATTTCTATTTTTATGTTTAATACTTTTAAAACTTTTTGCAACAAATGAAACGATGTGTTTGCACCTGTTTCAATTTGGCTTATTTTTGCTTGCGTTGTTCCTGCAAGCGTGGCAAGTTGTGATTGTGTTAAGCCCTTTTCTCGCCGTTTGATTTTTATTAGTTTATATATTGGTAGCATAGTGTTTTCTTTTTATTCATTTTTTTTTCGCCTACTCTATTACAGCTTTTCGGCTTCCGCTATTTATCGTAAATCAATAGTCCCCATCCGCACCCACATACGAAGCAACCTTAGCGACTTCTTAGACGCTCCGAGCTTCACCACTACATACCCGCTTTGGCACTCTGCTCTTTCGAGTGCTATTATTGCCCTGTGCCAGAATAGCTCATGGCAGGCGGTGCGCTGGTCGGTACGGATTGCTGTTGTAGGAAATTTGTACAATCTTTTCAGGGCATTAATAGTATCGGGTGGGGCTGGGTGGATTATGGTGGGGTGCATGGTTACTGGATTTTAATCATTTCTAAATATTGACGGCACTCAATAACACGTTGTTGTATAGCTTCGACTGCTGCGGGGTCATACTCAATAATATACGGTTTAATACGTAACTGTGGCGGGAAACTATCGTAACTCATTCGCTCCTGAACTTCTGTATATAATTCATAATCAACTTCAAGTAAGCCCCTTCGTTTCGCTTCCCTCCATGCTTCACTCTCTATAATATCATCAGTAGCGGACATAAGCAAGTATACTAATTGTGCTTGTTTTTTATCAGTCAAAGCCATATATCCCTGACATTGCCACCAGTATTTTTTGTCAATTTCTTTATCAAAAAGCGGAAATGTGAAACAGTCCCATGATGACTTTATTTCGATAATTTGCGAATTTATAATAATATCCGGCGTCCCACAGATATAATCATTTTCAAAATATTGCTCATTCTTTTCAAATGGTACTTCCATAATTTCTGAAAAATATTGAATAGCAGCCGATTCAACTGTTGTACCTTTGTGTAAGTACTTAGAATTTATTTCTTTGCGGCGGTTGTATAACTGCTCTTTATACCATTGTTCAATATATCCCATGGCTGTTTTGCCCATTGCTTTACCTGAACGGTCGTTTGTCATTATTTCACTTATTGCACTACATCTAATCTTAAACATTTTTAACTCCTTTCATTGCGTTAACTTCATCAACTAACTGGGCTTCATGTTCACCGCTTATGGTGTATTTACCCTTTATTTGTTGCATTGTAAAGCCGTCGAATAATGCTTTTACAACGCCTGCCCATTTGTCGTTGTCTGGTGTAAGCTGTGGCAATGAAGCGGCGGCGGCTGGTGCTTTGTCAAGTACACGCAAGGCATCGACAAACTCACCGAACGACTTTATTTTTTTTACAGTCAATTCTATACGCTTGCCAGCCCAGTCCTCAATGAATGGACTTTCAAGGGCTTTCGCAATAGCTTTCATATTAGTAACGTTGAGAATAAACGGCTTGCATTCTTTTAATTCAGCAACAGGACATTGTTCAGATTTGCCAGAACCTGAGCCGTCGAATACTTCCTGTTTTTCTACTTTCGTAATCGTAACGACACGATTAACGACTTTTCCGTTGGTGTCGAATAAGTCCCAACTACCTATATAGTTGGTGTTTTTCATTTTTTTAAAGTGTGTTTTCATTTTTTTGTGGTTAAGATTAATACTATATTGTTTTTAATTTGTTAATAAACTCCTCGCCTTTAGTGCAAACATCTCTTAGCATTGCTTCATCACAGTTTATGGGTATTAATAATGTAGTTGAGTTATATGTGCTTACATCAACTTCGCAGCCGTATAATCTTACCGACCAGCAACTCCCAGAAATATAAACAGATATATGCTCACTTAGTTCTACCCAGTTCTCGAAATTTTGAAGCTCTGCAAAACGTTTATACCTTAGAGCAAGATTGTAAATGGATTGTATTAATTCTTGCATTTTATGCCTGCTCCTTCTTCAATTATTTTGTAAAAATTTTCTTCATAAATACCATCTTTTTTGTCTAATTTTTCAAATTCTTTCAAAAGCATAAATGCTTCTGATTTGCTTAGACCCCATTCTATTATATCACCTGTTTCACGACATATAACATTATAGCGGGGTTCTCTTGTTATTGTTTTCATTTTTATTATTTTTTTGGGGGTTAAGATTAATTAAATTATTTCATTAATAAATTGATACTGAATTTCACCACCTTCAAAATCAGGTTTTTCAATTAATAATTGCAAGTCATTTTCTTTTGCCCATGCTTCAATTTCAGAAAGATTGAATTTGTCAAGTGTCGAAGCGTCAAAATGCATGCTTCTCACCTGACCGATTGAAATAAAAGCTAATTTGAGGGCTGCAATATATTTCTGCGAAGTGCTTATTTGATTGTCAGAAAGTGGCAATCCTTCAATAAAAATACCGTCATCAGTAATCTCAAATCCTTCTGGAAGTTTTGCAGCTTTAATCAAATCTTTCTTTTCCTTTTCGATTTGTTTCACATTAATATCAGCTTCTAAAGCTTCTTTTTCTGCTTTTTCAAAAAAGTCTTTTATGGTTATATATTTATCGTATTCTCCATTTAAAGAATTTAAGGTAATAGCTTCATTAATTTTCATGTCAATATCTTTCAATTCTTCATCATTAGGTAATTCAGAAATATATTCAGGTATAGGAATAGTTGATAATTCTTTTACTTGTAATGGATTTGGAAGTTTTGCAAGTAAATCTTCTGCTTTTGTAAAGTCAATAAGAGCTAAAATATTATTTCTTTCGGCAATTATTTTTACATTTTCAATAGCATTTTTTAAATTTTCAATAGCATTTTGTTTTTCTTGTTGTTGCTGGTTAAATTTATGGTATTCAGAAACTTTTAAATCATAATCTGCTCTTAACTTTTCATTGTGAGCTTTATTCTTTAAATACAATTCATTAAGCTTTGCTCTTATTTTTTCTTTTTCTTTTTGCAATACTTCAATATTTACAGTTTCTTTTTTCTCAGGAATTACAGAAAATGATTGTAATTTAATTTTAGCTTCATCCCGCTTTTTATTTTTATAAGTTCTGTCATCATAAGCCGATTTATAACGCAATTCAATATCTGTAATATCTATACCAAGTAAACGTATCAATTCCCTTGTTTGTTGTTTTGGCTGTAAATGTAAAAATTCATCTATATTAAAAAGCTCAGGGAAAAAGCGTTTTCCAATTTCGCGGGTACATGGCGTTTTAATTCCATCTTTTGTTACAAATGTCAGCTTTTCTCCTTTGCTGTCAAACGTCCAGATAAATTTTTCGCCTGTTGTTAATTCCATTTCTGCCATTCCATTGGTGGTTCCTTCCTTAACAATTATTTCAGGTTTTTCACCTCTTATCCTGTCAGGGAGCGAATTTAATAAAGTACTTTTACCTTTACGGTTTGCACCTGTTACAACAACTGAACAGCCGTTCAGTTTGATTTCTTTTTCTGAAATTGCTTTCAGATTTACTACTTTAATTTTTTGAATTTTACTCATTTTTTTTGTTTTTAAATTTATAATTTGGTTTTAATACTCAATTCTTTTCAATACTTCTTTTTTCGGCTCTTGCAAATTTTTACAAGCCAAACTAAAGAGTTCGATTGCCTGTTCATCGGTGATGTTTACACCGAGGCAGATGTACGTTGCCAGTTGGTCTGGACTTACACGTACAGCGGCGAAATAATTAGTCTCGCCGTTAAAGGTTGTTTCTTTTTGAAGTTCTATTGTCATAATAAGTAGG
>JAKQEK010000191.1 GCA_029558535.1 Bacteroidota bacterium
CTCAGAAACAACTAACTGAAATACAGTGTTTAATAAATAAAAGACCTCGCAAAAAGCTAAATTACAAATCACCTAAAGATATATTTTATAACTTTATAAACAGAAATTATGGGAGTGTCGCATTTGAAACTTGAATCTGCCTATCCTTTCAATTCACGTAATTGTCTGATTTTACCTCCTATTTTTTTCATACATTTTAATTTAGAACTCAAATGTAATAATTTAGAACTAATAATAATTGTGTAGATATCAAATTGTTCATAAATTTACAATTTTCGATTGTAATCTAATTCTTAATTTGTGACTTGAATACAGCACCAATAAAAAAGATTACATAATCGGATACGAAAAATACAATTTTGTTTAACTAAAACTTATTATTATGAGAAATTTTTTAATTAAGGCAACTACACTTATAGCCTTGACTCTTAGTGTGTCTCAAGTGACTGCACAAAATTCACATTGGATTTTGGCACCTAACTACTATAATAATCAACCTCTCCCCCTCCCCATTCCAACGTATTATTTTGACACACCTGCATTAGGTCTAAGTAGTTTAACGGAAGATTATCAGGGTCAGGCATCAGAGTATGCATCCAATATGATGGTAAAACCCAATGGGGAGATAGAATTTTTTATTGTTGATGGTCAGATTTATGATAAAAGTGGGCATATCATTGATGAATTATATTCTCATCAAGAAGCAGAAGTTGCTAAAGGCTCTTCAGAGATAATGATTATACCATTTCCTGGTGATTGCCAAAAGTACTATATCCTTTCAACTGTAGTTGGTGATTTATATTCAAAAACACCTTATTTATTTGTGCTTGATATGGGATTAAATAACAAGTTTGCAGACCAAGCCTTACACCCTGAAAATTATTTTGGTCAATTAGTTCCTTATTATGTCACACAAAGTAATGATGAATACTATTCACACTCAATTGATGATATTACGGGTGGTATTTATGATTATACGGATCCAAGTCCAGGTAAAAAATCGAATGTTTTTTTCGGTGCAACCAAGGAAAAAAGTGATGGTAGTAGATTGGCTTTTGTAACAAATGGTTATGGAATTTTTATCTTTAATGTAACTACTTCAGGATTTAATTTTTCACATGTAATTCCTTTACCAAATGGAAATTTTAACCCTTATAATATACGCTCCGAGTTTGAGGTTGCTGAATTGTCTTCGGGTAATTATCGGATTGCAGCTCCATTTTTATCCTCTTTAACAGGGACATATCAAGGATTATTTACTGCTGAATTAACACCATCTGGAGTAGTCGTACCTAACTCGGTCAAAGAATTTTATACAGATTATTATAGTCAAGGAGGTGTTTCTTTATCTTCAAAATTTAGAGGTGTAGAATTTTCAGAAGATGGAAATATGCTTTATGTTACTAGCACAACAAATGCAATTTCTCCAAATTCATTATTCTATTACGATTTTCTTAATCCTACATCCTCACTTAATCCAATAACATTACCTTCTCCTCTCAATCAAGATTTATTTCAATATTCGCAAATTGAGCGAGGGCCTTTAAATAAATTATTTTTAGCTACTGGAAATGGGCTATATACGTTGAATAATATGAATAATCCTTCTTCTTCAATTGTATTATCATCTTCCTTTACATATAATCAGAATCATGAAGGAGAGCCCTTACCTAATACATTAGGAATGTATTCACTTCCTGATCAAATAGACGGTATGGATTATGTGAATTTATATGAAATAAATTTAGCATGTTGCATTGATTCACGTAATTATCAAATTAAAAAACACAATGCAATTAGCGGCACATGGAATGGTTCAAGTCCAATAGCTCCCGGAAGTTCTTCTATAACTATCAAAGAAGAGCTACGCATACCTGCTGGTGTAAGTCTTACAATAAACAATATGACATTGGAATTTGCGCCTGGTGCACGTTTAGTTATTGAAAATGGAACTAGCGGTTCGCAAGGAGGAAAGTTAATTTTAAATGGCACAACACTAACTGTGGATGACAGGTGTGATACCAACACTATGTGGTTGGGTGTAGAAGTTTGGGGAAATACTACAGCTGCACAAGGGAGTGTATTAAACTCATCACAAGGAGTTTTTAGAATGTATAATAATTCTAAAATTGAACATGCTGAAATCGGTGTTTTAATCTCACGAAGAAATGAAACAAATGGTGTGCCTATTTCTACGTCATACAATGGTAATTTCAATGGAGGTGTGTTTATTGCAGAAAATAGTTCTTTTTACAACTGTTGGATAGGTACCATGTTTCAAAGCTATGGTGTCGCTGCTACCAATTTATCAAGAATCAGTAGTTGTAATTACACATGGAATGGACAGTTAAGGGATCTAACAAAAACCCCACATGTTCATTTAGGAATTGTGCAGTGTAATAAGATTTATGTTACAGCAACAAAATTTAACCAAAACACCCCTTCTATCTATACCAATAAAAACAAATGGGGAATTGGTATCTTAGCATTAAATAGTGATTTTGCTGTAAGCAGTTCTTGCTCTACCATTCTTCCAATTGGGCAAGATTGTTCAGAAGCAAATACCATTCGTTCTGAATTTAACAATCTAACCACAGGTGTAGGTGTTTTAAATGGTAATAACAAACCATTTACCGTTTTGAGAAATGAATTTACAAATTGCCTCTATGGTGTTACTTCGGCAACAGCCAAAAATCAAAAAATTAGTAGAAACAATTTCTTTATTCACGAAGACAATGCTATACAAACATGGGGTATCAGTGTAAAAAATGGAACAGGATATGAAATTGCAGAAAACAAATTGCAATCTATGACTGGAGCAATTGATCAAACTTATGGTATCATTATTGATAATTCAGGAGAGGATAAAAACGAAGTATATAAGAATTTCTTTGTTGACTTGTATGTTGGTACACAAGCGCAAAATGTCAACGGAAAAGTTTATGTTCCAGGTACTAATAACATTTCTCAAGGATTGAGATACAATTGCAATACGTTTAAATCTTTTATAGAAAAAGCAGATATTGCAGTGGCTGTAAATAGTAGAATCGATTATGAACAAGGTAGAGTTGGTGGTTCAAGTATCAATGAAGCAAGAAATAGTAACACGGCAAGAAATGAGTTTTCATACACGCCTTTAGCTACCGATATTTTTCTTTCAACAGGTAGTCAGCAAGTTAATTACTATCATTTGGCAAACCCTGGTCATGCACCACTTACCTATACCAATACTCCACCAATTGCTGTGTATCCTGCTTTGCAAACATGGGGAAGTGCGCCTTTATATGCTGATAATTTTACTTGTTTAACAAAATATCCATCAACATGGCCGCCGATTGTGTTTTCGTTCCCATTTGGAAATTCTATAAAAATTGATAGTTTGTATAATTTGGTAGATGGAGGAAAGTCATCATACTTACTTGGGTTGATAGAAACACAACCTACAAGCTCGTTTACATTCAACGAATTAATGGATGCATCTCCTTACCTAAGTGATACCGTGTTAACCAATTACATTTATTCAAAAGCATCAAATAACTACTTAAAAGATGTATTGATACAAAATAGCAAGTTAACAGGTGTGGTTTGGGATACACTCAAAGCATCATCCAGACCATCGGGCTTAAAAGATAATATTGCTTGGTATCAAGGAGGTGTTTCTGCTATGCAAGAACTTTATGAGGCAATAAAAATTAATGAGGATAGATTAATGGATGCACAACAAGTGTATATTTATTCTATTTTGGATGATACAACACTGGTTTCAAAAAATGATACACTCGTTAAGTATTTGGAACTATGTAGAGGCGAAACGTATAAAAAACAATTGTTGAATGTATATAGTTCAATGCAAAATCAGACAAAATTTGATTCGTTGTTAACTGTCATTACATTACCAAAGTACATGAAAGAGTATTACAAAATAGTCTATCAATTAGACAAAAAAGGTGATTGGATAACTGCTATAGAACAAGATAGCACTATTTTAAATGATTTGATTGCGTTGTCACAAAAAGACAATGTAGAAATAGCAAGTAATGCTGCAACAATATTGGACATCTATTATGGTAATTACTCTAATTTTGAGTTGCTACCGTTGGTGAATACACCGAAATCACTAGTGATACACAACGGAAATTCCAGCGAAGAGAACGTAGAAAAACAAAGTGGTTTTATGGTGTTTCCAAATCCTTCTCATGGCACTGTAACAGTTCAGTTCTCAGAAATGGATGTGCAAACTGCAATTGTTCAATTAGTGGATTTATCAGGTAAAGAACTATTTACACAGAAATTTACCAACTCGAAAAACGCAGAATTGGATTTGTCAAGTATTAAAAAAGGAACGTATCTATTAAAAATTGAAGTAGATGGTCACTTGACTTCTTCTCAATTGTTGATACTGGAATAATAGTAAATACACTCATTTATCAACCGACTTTCAGAAATGGAAGTCGGTTTTTTTAATTCCTTTTCTAATTACTTTAATGGAATTAATCTTAATATTTCCTCTAACAAGTAAAACAAAAAAGGCATCCAAAACTTTAGATACCTTCTCATTTATGTTTAACTAATTTCTGCTAATCTCTAAATAATTTTAGTGTTAATGCCAATTTTTCTCTCAATTCACTTCTATCAACAATGTAATCTAAAAAGCCATGTTCTAAAACAA
Source organism: Bacteroidota bacterium (assembly GCA_029558535.1). Taxonomy (GTDB): domain Bacteria; phylum Bacteroidota; class Bacteroidia; order Bacteroidales; family ML635J-15; genus Bact-19. The sequence goes on from JAKQEK010000191.1 coordinate 4,670, forward strand.
ATTCAGAAGTTTGGAAACCATCTGGCAATTCACGACCGATTGTTTCTTTTACAACACGAGGTCCAGCAAAAGCAATCAACGCTTCAGGTTCTGCGATATTTAAGTCGCCCAACATAGCGTAAGAAGCTGTAACACCACCCGTTGTTGGATTGGTAAGCAATGAAATATACGGTAATTTAGCATCTGACAATTGACCTAATTTACCAGACACTTTTGCCATTTGCATCAAAGAATAACCTGCCTCCATCATACGTGCTCCACCTGATTTTGAAATAATCATAAACGGAGCTTTAATTTTAATAGCATGATCAATTGCACGCGCTATTTTTTCACCAACAACAGAGCCCAATGAACCACCGATAAAATCGAAATCCATACAAGCAATCACAAAATCATGTCCATCCAATTTACCCACAGCAGTTTTAACAGCATCATTTAAACCCGTTTTCTTTATTGTTGATGTTACTCTGTCTTTATACTTCTTAGTATCTTCAAACTCTAAAGGGTCACCAGAAATCAATTTAGGGTTCAATTCTTTGAATTTCCCATCATCAAAGATAATTTTAAAATAATCGTCGGAACCAATTCTACCATGGTGTCCACAACGATCACAGACCCAAAACAACTTTTCTATTTCTTCAAG
>JAKQEK010000193.1 GCA_029558535.1 Bacteroidota bacterium
TTATAGTTTATTTTGAACACCTAAATATTTTACAGTTGAATCCTGAGTTTGTAGCAAAAGAATCTTTCCGGGAATAATAAAAAAAGGTATCAAATACATTTCGTAACCACCTAAAGCTTTCATCAGACCAAGCATTACAAATGAAGCTATAGAAAGATAATATGTAAACAGAATGTCTTCGGATAAAAATTTTGTATTTTTTTTAATTTGCAGCCATATAATAAATATCAAAGGTAATAATCCCACAAGTCCAAATTGAGCTAAAATATTTAGCCAAAAAAGGTGAGCATTTCCTTGTTTTCCTGTTCCTATTATGGGTGATTTGATAAAATCTAATAGATTATACTTTATTCTTGACGCTCTACCTTCAATACCTGTAGTCGCTTCATAATCATAAGTAACTAACTCAAACCCTTCCGTAAAACCAATTCCTATTTCGTTTAGTTTCGTACTCAATTCCCTATTGGGCACAATATCGGAAAAGCCATAGAATATATTGCCGATAATTTTCTTGGGAGTTACTATAAACATAGCAAGCAAAATACAAAGAATTACGATATTGGATTTTAGCCGTCTTCTCCCTAAAATTGCTAAAAATAAAAATACAATTAACAGAAGGAAAGGAGCCACTATAACAGCGATATATGAACATAAAATAACGATGATTATTGATAGTAAATTGATAAGGGGAATGGACCCGGTTTTTGCTAACTTAATTTTATATTGAAATACTAATAAGGGAATTAGAAACGGCAACGAAGAGAAAAGACCATAGTCACCCAATCCGAATTTTCTAATTTGATATAGCTGTTCATAGGAAATCTGCTCTTCTGTTCCTCTAACTATTCCAGGATTACGATAGATAATAATAATACTTGTTATGCAAAGAGTAAAAATAACAAGATAAGAAAAATTTATGAGTTTTTTTAAATCATTTCTCCTGGATGGATTTGAGTATTTCTCAATAAATAACACTGAAATTGCTAAAGGTAAATGTTGATCTCTCAACCAAGCAAATCTGCTTCTTCTTCCCAAACCCCAAAGATCGTAGTGTCCAAGAAATTCCAATAACAAATATATTCCTATATAAATATACACCCATCTCATTGTAGGAGTAAACATAGATGATGAATCTAATAATATTGAAACCAGAAAGAATAAAAATACCCATACTCTAATATTTAATATATTCTGACCTGCAATCCTAAATGCGTAATATTCAGGAATAAAATTTGCAAAGGCAAACAATATTATTATATATGCAATGATAAGCTCAAAATGTCTAATACCCAAAATTACATCTCTTTACTGGAGTATATATTGTTATCATTTACAAATATCTAATAATAAGTTAATATTAACATCCATATTGATTACCTGTTGCAACTGCTTCATGCTTGTGATACTATTTGTTCCATATACCATAAGCTTTTTGATTAACGAGTAAAGAATACTGTCTTATTTCAAAGTATAAATTAGGTAGTATATTTGCAATAAACAGTGCAACCACAAGACCTGTAGCTCCCCAAAGTGTTGACAGATACCAAGCAAGAGGAAGAAAAATAACTGTTTTTGCCGGAGCAACTATAGTTCCCAGTTTTAATTTCCCAAAACCATTAAGGAACATTGAAAAGGGAGACATAAAGACCACAAAAATATTATACAAGGTTAAAGTTAGGGATAAACGCAAAGGTATTTTTACTCTATCTTGTATCCAAATATGAAATGCCAATTTGGAGACCAATAACATTCCTAATATTACAAAACAAAAAGTGCAAGCAATATATAGAATCTTTCGCATATTGTTTTTTATCCAGTTAAATTCATCCTTATAATAAGCATCTGTTACCGCTGACCAATAAGGAGTAATAATAATCATAAAATATGAGATGGGAAGAGAAAAGTATTTATAGGCAATATTATAAATTGTTACTTCCGATGGATTTACAGCTTGGGTTAGGATTATATTGGCAGAGCTGAATAAAATCAACCCACAAATCTGCCCTACAAAGAACTTCCATCCCAAAGAATATATATCTTTAAGATATATTTTATCAGAAGTATATAAAGTTGGTTTATAAGTTTTATAATATTTTTTAAATAATATATAATTAGCTATTAATAACACTAATACTGGAGGGATCGCAATAACAGCACTTGCCCAAAAAAGCGAATTTTTAATATAGTGACCTAATATAGGTATTAAAATTAAGATAAGAGCGTTGGTAACAGGTAAAAAAACATCTGATAAAGCTGGTTTTTGTAATGCCTTTAGCATAACGGTTACAAGCTGAAGAACAAACCTGGCTGCGAATACAGCTGTAACCATCAAAACTGTTATTTTTAACTCTTTTTCAGATATTAAATTAGTATTTAATATTTTCCCCCAATTTAATAACAGAATAACAGGCACAGCAATTAAAAATACAAATAACATTATTGCACTCATTGAAGTATAAGCAGTGCTCACTAAACCCTTTGCTCTATCCTGATCATTTATAGCTATTGCTTCCGCAAAACGATTCCTGAAACCATGCCCAAGACCAAGATCAAAGATAGACATCCAATCCAAAATTGAAGCAATCGTTAGCCATACACCATATTTTTCTGAATTTAAATAAGCCAAAAGGATAGGAACTTTGATTAAGCTCAGAATTATTGATATTGCTTTTAATACAAAGGAAGCAACAATGTTTTTCTTTAAATTCTGAGACCTGGGATGTCCACTGGTAAAAAAATGTTTTATATAAAAACAGGCAGTTTCGGCTTTCTTTCTCAGCAATACTATTATTCCTTAATCCCAATCATATTTTAATTCCTTAAGTATTGTTATATATTAATAATTTAATTTAATTCCAATATAGCTAATATTATATTGGAGATGTTAACTTTGCATACTCGCGAACTTTTTCCAGATATCCTGCATTTATTGACTCATAAATTGATCTGCAGGGAAGGTTCATTGCTATTATTTCTTCTCTGGTAAGGGTTTTAAGATCAAGATCAGGATAGGACTTCATTATAGCATGCATAACTTTCATAAAAACATTGGGCCAAGTATTCATTGCTCTATTTTGCCGACGATTTTTACGATTAAACTGCCTGATATATTCGCGGCAGTCATTCAAATAGCCATCACTTAGTTCTATGCGTTTGGCAAAAGCAAAGATTTCTTTAATAATTTCATTAGAAGGTGTATACTTGGGTATCACTTTTCGCCGGGCAATATACTTATTCAAATGAGAATTATAGTATATCACTACATCATCCATATTCCCCGTGAAACCGGGAAGGGTAAGTTTTACATACGCTTTCATTTTTGACTCCTTAAATATCTTTTTGAGGTACTAATAATTTTATTCCCCTCCACTTCTATATAAGGTGACAAAAATGAAAAAGTGGTGACAAATCCAAAAATTTCTTTGCCCAAGTATTTAGTCCACTAATTAACACGCATTTTGCCCACGAATTTACACGCATTTTGTCCACAAATTTA
>JAKQEK010000200.1 GCA_029558535.1 Bacteroidota bacterium
GAACAGCCACTTTTACGCACGTTCATTAGATAGTAATAACCACCCTTCAAGAAATTATGTGAAAGGGATTTGGGGGGGTATTAAGCATGATATACCTGACAATTTTAGAATTTGTGGTGAAAACCTTTATGCACAGCATTCTTTGAGGTATGAAAATTTACCAAGTTATTTCATGGTATTTTCTATTTGGGATGATAAGAAGTGTTTATCATGGGATAATACAATTGAATATTGTGAATTGCTTGGGCTAACAACCGTAAATGTTTTATATCGAGGAAAATTCGATTTAAAAATGATTAAAAATTTTAAAGTGGACACAAGTATCCAAGAAGGTTTTGTTGTTAGGTTGTCAAATGAATTTATGTTTAGCGAATTTCAAAAATCTGTCGTAAAATGGGTTAGAAAAGGTCATGTACAAACAGACAGTCATTGGATGAATAAGGTTATAATACCCAATGGGATAATTAAAATGCCTCTATAATATTGATTTTGGCATCCGGGTTTGTCACAATGCCAACTCGCCACTATTTTACTTCATTAAATGATATTGTATTTTTTAATTGTTTTATATCTAACGATTTTGTTTTTAAATTTCTTTCATTTTCAGGCAGTAAAAGACTTGCATGATCTGAAAGTTTTGTGTATTTTTGTTTGACTTCATTGCTATTGCTTTACTGTATTTTATCACATGCAATATCGGTTCATTTAACAGTATAAAGCTGAAAATCACAAAAAAAAAATCAGGCTCAAAAGAGGTCTGTTTAAAACTTCGTTTAGAAGGAAAATAAATGCTGACGTAAACGGATCGTATAATATTATGATAAAAGCAGTCCCCAATGCCTTTGATGAAGATGGGATAGAGGGCGTTGCCGTTCGCCTATCACGCTACAGTATAGCGTGTTAAGAAAAACTATACAAAAAATCATAGTTTTTTAGTACGGTATTAAATTACAATTTTTGCTGTCACAAAATTATAATATTAATGAATGGGGCGAATTTCTATGCAGGGATAGATGAAAATTTTCTCCTTTTAAAAAATCAGCTAAAATATACTTTTAACATTCATAATACATTGAGATGACATTTAAAGAATGGTTTGAAAAAAGGTATAAGGATAGGGATCCTCTCAGCATATCGGCTATTGATTGTTCTTCTAATAAAATAAGTTCATTGCAGGGGTTAGAGGTACTGGTTAATTTAGAGGTTTTAAATATTTCTTATAATAAAATAACCTCTTTGAAAGGGATAGAGGGCTTGGTTAATTTAAAGAAATTATATTATTATAGTAATGATATGACCTCATTGCAAGGCATAGAGAGCCTGGTTAATTTAGAGGGATTATATTATTCTAATAATAACCTGAACGATTTAAAAGTTTTTATGCCTGTTTTATACTTGCCTAACTTGAAGAATTTCTATTTTAACAGAAAATATCATGATATAACCGATTTTAAAAAACGGCTAAAATATATTTCTAATATCAGTAATATATTGAAATGACATTTAAGGAATGGTTTAAACAAAGGTATAAGGATAGGGATCCTCTCAGCATAACAAATGTTTATTGTTATAACAATGATATAACTTCGTTGAAAGGCATAGAGGACTTAGTTAATTTAGAGGCATTAGATTGTTCCTCTAATAATATACCTTCGTTGCAAGAGCTAGAGGGCCTCCTTAAATTAAAGGTATTATATTGTTCTAATAATAAAATAAATTCGTTGCAAAGCCTAAAGAGGCTGGTTAAATTGGAGAAATTATATTGTTCTAATAATAATATACCCTCATTGCAAGGTATAGAGGATTTGGTTAAATTAAAGAGGTTATGTTGTTCTTATAATAAAATATCCTCGTTGCAAGAGCTAGAGGGGGCGGTTAATTTAGAAGAATTAGATTGTTCTCACAATAAAATACCCTCGTTGCAAGAGCTAGAGGGGATGGTTATTTTAGAAGAATTATATTGTTCTAATAATAAGCTGAACGATTTAAAAGCATGTATGCCTGTCTTATATTTGTCTAATTTGAAGGAATTACATTTTAACAGAAAATGTCAGAATATAGCCGATTTTAAAAAACGGCTAAAATATATTTCAAATATTAAAAATATATTGAAATGACATTTAAGGAATGCATTAATAAAAAACATAAACATACTGACCTTCTCAGCATATCGGCTATTGATTGTTATAACAATGATATAACTTCGTTGCAAGGCATAGAGGACTTAGTTAATTTAGAGGCATTAGATTGTTCTTCTAATAATATACCTTCGTTGCAAGAGCTAGAGGGCCTCCTTAAATTAAAGGTATTATATTGTTCTGATAATAAAATAAATTCGTTGCAAGGGCTAAAGAGGCTGGTTAAATTGGAGAGATTATATTGTTCTAATAATAATATAACCTCGTTGCAAGAGCTAGAGGGATTGGTTAATCTAAACACATTATATTGTTCTCGTAATAATATACCCTCGTTGCAAGGGCTAGAAGAGTTGGTTAACTTAAAGGTATTATATTGTTCTAATAATAAAATAACTTCGTTGCAAGGCATAGAAGGCCTGGTTAATTTAGAGGAATTAGATTGTTATTCTAATAACTTGAACGATTTAAAAGCATATATGCCTGTCTTATACTTGCCTAATTTGAAACATTTATGTTTTAACGAAAAATATCATAAACCTCCCGATTTTAAAAAACGGCTAAAATATATTTCGAATATTAACAATATATTGAAATGACATTTAAAGAATGGTCTGATAAAGAATATAAAAATATAATTTGATATGGAAAATAGATTAAATGCCATACTATCTTTGCTGGAAAGTGGGCAAATAAACACTGAGGAAGCATTTGTCCAGATATTAGGTTTGTTTGCAATCAACAAAGATACAATCGAGGTAATAAGTTGGATGGCTGAATGCCCATATAACATAGATACAGCTAGTATCCCTAAAGCAGGCATAGAAGTTGCACCTCAGCAAGTCGTCGGTACTTTGAGCTTGAATTATCTAAAATACAAGCAATTATGCGCAGTCGCAGACATGATTTCGGATGTATCCTTTTTCAAAAAAATATGATTTAACCAACAAACATGAATAAAAAAGAACACACTCCTCTAACAGCCGGGATATTAAAGCGGCATGGTTTTGTCGATATTGGAAAATGCCAATTCGAAGGTTATGAAAACATGAATTATTGGGTACACAACGGAGTTTGTTTATTCTATAATACTCCAACACAGGAAAGGCTTGAATGCAGTTTTCTAGTCGGCTATGCAAATATGAAGATGGGTAAATATTATGCAGTCAATTTCAGGTGGATTAACAGCTTAGAACAACTTAAGCCGATTTATGAAGCGTTGGTAGGAAGCCCCTTGCATTATCAAGATTAATTTAAAAATGCCGACTTCTAAAATATATGAGCCTGACATTGTATCTATTTTTGTCAAAGAAAAAATAGATAAATTTAAAAATTTAGAAGCTATCAATTCTTTTTTTAAGTATTATTGTGGCATAATTGATTTTTTTAGTACTAAAGAGGAACTAACCAGCTTTTTATCTTTTGTAGAAGAAAATGAAAGCACAAATCGGTATAATGGCTGGAGGGGTAAAAATAAGCAGATAGAAGAGGATAAAGGAGATTATCAAACAAATGAACGCCTAGCGTCAGAATGCGTCGATTATATTGTTTCTCAATGCCCGTCCAGTGTTTTTGAACTGCTAATAGAACCTACTTGTGGCAAGGGCAATTTCATATTAGCCGCGCTTGCCCAAATAACATCGCTTAAAAAAATTATTGGCATAGAAATATCTCTTGCTTATGTGTGGGAAACAAAATTGCGCATACTTCAGTTTTTTATCAAGCATCCGCATGCCAACAAGCCTGAAATTCAAATTATTAATGAAAATGTTTTTAAATACGATTTTAATTTTCTTTCTAAAACAACAACCGAATATATAACGTTGATAATAGGAAACCCCCCTTGGGTCACAAATTCTAGGATGGGCGCCATTAGTTCAGAAAACCTGCCTCTTAAGTCAAATTTGAAAAAACACAAGGGCATAGAAGCGATTACAGGAAAAAGCAACTTTGACATTGGAGAAGCCATCCTTAACAATCTTTTAAAAAATTTTTCTGGCCATGATGGATGTTTAGGTTTTTTAATAAAAAGTTCTGTAGTGAAAAATAGGATATATGAACAAAAATCCGGCCCATTTAGGATAGGAGAGTTAAAGAGCTTGGTTATTAATTCTAAACAAGAGTTTGGCGTGTCGGTTGAAGCATCTCTTTTTTTTGCCAAGCTTAACATAGCGCCCGAATTTGTTTGCAGCGAACTAGATTTTTATAACAGCAGCAAGATTACTACGTTTGGGTGGGAAAACGGTTATTATGCCCATTCTATAGAAAAGTATAAGCTATATAATGAAATAGAGGGCAAGTCTCCATTTGAATGGAGGCAGGGGATAAAGCATGATTGTGCAAAAATAATGGAACTGGAAAAACAAGGGGAATATTTTATTAATGGGCTTGGAGAACATTTTTTAATTGAAAGCGAACTTGTTTACAGGCTATTAAAGAGTTCAGATTTAAAAAATAAAGAAGCCAGCACACCCAGAAAGTGGACAATCATAACTCAAATGAAAATAGGGGGGGATACAGCGTACATTGAAAAAGAATATCCTCTTGCTTATGCTTATTTGTCTGCAAACAAACAATATTTTATCAAACGGAAATCTTCTATATATAACAATAAGCCAGATTTTTCGATTTTTGGAGTGGGGCCATATTCATTTGCGCAGTATAAAGTCTGCATATCAGGGCTATATAAGACTACTCATTTTAGTCTTGCCACATCACAGGAAAAGCCCGTCATGCTTGACGACACTTGTTATTTTATAGGTTTTGAAAATCCATCTTATGCAAGGATAGCGCACTATCTGTTAAACCGAGAAGAAGTGCAGCTTTTTATCAAATCAATTGTATTCCCTAGTTCGAAAAGGCCAATTACTAAAGATATTTTAATGAGGGTTGCTTGTGATAAAATATATAACAGCATAAACTTTAATGACATTAAACAACATATAAAAGGAGTGGGACTGACAGAGTGGGAGGGGTTTGGAAATATGTTCGTCCGTCCGGATAACAAAACAATAAGCTAAATTTTAAAAAATGCGGCAAATCAAAATAAACGATCCGTCACATCTTTTTTTTACGTCCGACCATCATTTTGGGCATGCAAACGTCATCAAGCATTGCAGCAGGCCATATAGTTCAGTTGAAGAGATGGACACCGATTTAATAAAAAGATGGAATGAGAAAATACCTAAAAATGGGATGGTTATACATGGAGGGGATTTATCTATGAATTTAAGCAAAGGCGAACTATATGCAAAATATTTAAAGCACTTGAATGGGAAAATAATTTTTCAAGTGATTGGAAACCATGACAGGAAATTAGAAAACTATCTATATAGCAACAAACCGAAAATTGACAGCTTTGGAGATAAATGCTTGATAACAGTTAAAGACCCCGGTTTTGAATATGGCTACAAAAAAATAGTAGTTAACCATTTTCCAGAATTAAGCTGGTATCACAAAGAAAAAGGGGCTTGGCACGTATTTGGGCATGTTCACGGCAATTTAATACACCCCCATAAAAATGCTGTTGACATAACAATAGATGCAACCGATTATTATCCGATATCTTATTCAGAACTGAAGAGCAAAATACTAGCCAGATATCTTGCTTTATAAGCTTATTCTTTGTACTTTTGTCGTAGCTTACGGTTTGTTTGTTTAAATTAATTGATAACTGTGAATAATATAGAGTATATAGCGACAGAAGATTCAGACTGTAATACAGACGAAGAAATGCGGGCATACATCCGCTATAAAGGCTATATCGACGTGGAATTTACTCTCTGTGGCCTAGTTTGAAGCGACCAGCCAGTACAGGAAACTGACGATAAAGTTGATTGTCCTGCCAGTCTTGGGATAGTATGTTATTGCAAACAGTTAAAGCTTTAATTATAGATTATAATACAGGCTAATGCGTTAACAAAATCAAATACACTAACTTCACATAAAAAATGTAAACGATGATAAAAATCCTCACGAAGAAGGGGCTGTCGCACGAATTAAACAACGAAGATAATTATTTCATAGATGAAAGTAATGATCTGATTGTCGGAGCCGTTTTCGACGGTTGTTCATCCGGTAAAAGAAGCCATTGGGCTTCAGAGGTTTTTAAAATATTATTTGAAAAGAATAAAGAGATATTATACGTTGACTCCTTATTATACAAGAAAGAAATCGAAGAACGTGTCAATAAATTTTTCTATGAGATTCTTTTTCAAACCGAATTCATGCGCAGTTTTTTGTGCCTTGATAAAAAAAGCTTTCTATCTACAGTAATCCTATTCTTATACCACAAAGAAGAAAAGATATTTTACTGCAAGTTTTTTGGAGACGGAAGCATTTTCCTCAAAAAAGAAGGAGATGAAAAATTTGCAGAGCATGTTAATGATGAAGGCAACATGCCAAACTATCTGGCTTATCTTTTAGATCAGCGCAGCGAAATAATAAACCAATCAATAGTACGTAGAAAAACAATATATAATAAAAATATTATTGAATTCATGGTAGCTACGGACGGCATAGGTTCTTTTAATCGGTTATTGTCGCCAAACAACTATTTAGCGGAAGAAAGCAAAGATTTTAGTATTAATCCGTCATACGCTAAAGACTTCTTAATACACGAAAATCTTTTTCAAGCTAAAGAAAACGAGCTTGAAAAAAAATTCGCCATACTATCTCATGAAGGATGGGGCATAAACGACGATTTGACTATCATAAAGTATAGCCCAATTTAAAAAATAAAGATGAACCTATACAACGAAGATTGTAAAGAAACGTTGAAAAAAATTAACGCCGAATCTTTAGATTTGGTAGTTACTTCGCCGCCATATTATAACGCCAAGCCTTATTCGCAATATAATTCTGTGGTAAGCTATATGGACGAAATGGAAGAAGTATTCACGTTGGTTTTTGAAAAACTTAAAAAAAGCCGGATGTGCGTAATAAACATATCTCCTGTTTTAATTAGCAGGGCCAATAGAAATAGCCAGAGCTATAGGATACCGTTGCCCTTTTATTATGTTCCCATGATGGAAAAAATAGGGTACGAATTCTTAGAAGATATTATATGGAAAAAACCAGATGGTGCAGTACCAAACCGTAACGGAAGTTTTTACAGGCATAGGAAACCTCTTGCATATAAACCTAATATTGTTACTGAATATATATTGGTGTTTAAAAAGCCTGCTCCTTTTTTGTTAGACAAAGTATTAAAAAACGACAGCCTTGTTGAAGATGGATACGAAAGAAACAATGTCTGGGAGATCAACCCTGATACTTCTAATTGGCATCCTGCTCCTTTCCCCTCTGCTTTGGTAGAAAAGATAGTCCAGTATTATTCATATGAAGGAGATTTAGTTTACGATCCGTTCGCTGGTAGCGGTACTACAGGAAAAGTGTGCAAAAAGATGGGGAGGCAATGGATTATGAGCGAAATAAACCAAGCTTACTGTTCGAAGATTATAAACGATATTTCAAAACTTTAAATATTTTATTGTGAGAAAAAATACAATATATCAATAGTAGTCATAGAGATGTTTGCAAAAAGCATAGGGATATAATAATAATGTAGGTAAAAGAACAATAATACGTTTTTAAAATGCAAATATTAGGAAACGAACAACATAAAATTATATATGGAGATGTTTTGGAAGGACTAAAAACGCTTTCTGACAATTCTGTGAACTTGATATTTGCAGACCCTCCTTACAACATTGGTAAAAATTTTGCCGGACATATAGAAAAATGGGGGACTGACGAAGCATATTTAGAATGGTGTTATGAATGGATTGATTTATGTGTTAAAAAATTAGCTTCTAACGGTACTTTCTATGTAATGGCAGCAACGCAGTTTATGCCATTTCTCGACATTTATCTTCGAAAAAAAATGAATGTCCTTTCTCGAATTATATGGTATTATGACAGTTCAAGCGTTCAGGCAAAAAAATATTTTGGCTCAATGTATGAACCAATTTTGTTAAGTGTGAAAAATAGAAATAATTATACTTTCAACACAGCCGATATTTTAATAGAAGCCAAAACTGGGAGCAAACGCAAATTAATCGACTATCGTAAAACTATTCCAACGGTTTATAGTTCTACAAAAGTACCGGGCAATGTTTGGGAATTTTCAAGAGTTAGATATAAAATGAATGAATATGAAAACCATCCCACACAAAAACCAGTCTCATTGCTTGAAAGGATTATCAAAGCAAGTTCTAACGCAGGAGATTTGGTGGTAGATCCATTTTCCGGGACATTTACTACTTGCTTTGTTGCAAAAGAACTTGGCAGGAAATCAATAGGCATAGAAATTAACGAAAAATATGTAAAAATCGGATTACGAAGGTTGCAATTGGCAACAGAATTTAAAGGCGAAAAGTTACAAAAAGAGATTTGTCAATTTAAACAAAAATAATATAAAGTAAAATGACTTGGGATGAACTTTTAAAATCGGTGTCAAGCGGCAAGCTGCCTAAAGTTAGATGGCAAGATAAGGTAGGCACTGTCTCGACAATTAAACATAAAGGGGCTTATAAAGGCTGTGCGGTAGACATAGGGGTAGGTTGGGATGTTTGGTTTCACGCTGAAACTCAAACTGACAAGAGATCTAAATATATGGCGGAGTTAGAATTGATAGAAGATAATATTGTGATTAAAAAAATATAAACAATCATGTGGATTTTGCTGTTGGCTATGAAAAAATAGGATAAATAGTTTGTCGTTTGATTTTTTGCATATCAACCCATATCTAAACATGAATAGAAAAATAGTAAAATGCCCCCACTGTAAGCGTAATCAAGTAGTAGAATCTTATACGCAAGTGACGACTTGTGCTTTTTGCACCAAGACATTTTTTGTCAGGTGATGTATATGTTTTCAAGGATGACGATGATATTAATATGTATATCTGTAACTACGGATGATAGGTTTAACTGTACTAATTATTTTTCCGATTTTAAAATATTAACCTATGTTCCCTATTCACAATTATAGTACATTTCAAATTGAGGGGGATTCGATGGAGCCCGATGTTCCCGATGGATCAATCATTATAGGCGAACAGATAGAAGATATAAGAATGTTCAAGGATGGCTACTGTTATATTGTTGTTTTATCTAACAAAGTTTATTATAAGCGTTTATATAAATGTCTTCAATTTACAAAATGCGATACTATAGAAATGATATCCGACAATGAAAAAGATCAACACCCAGAAATTATCATTGGAATAGACGAAATAAAAGAATTGTATCGCCCATACCAAATTATCATACAACAGTAATCTATAGTGAAAATTTGTATATATATAAAGATCAATCCCTCCGATTGCAATTTCGATACGTATCCATATATTAAAATAGTGAAAACAGATATTAATCATATTTATTCCTAAAGGATAATAATGAATAGAAATAATTGTTTAGAGAACGAAGAACTCAATTGCCTGATACAAGACATAACGGCACTTTTGACCGGAGGCATATGGGAACTGGAATTAACAGATAAAGTATGGTGTTCTCTGATCCGGTTAAGCACAGAAGATTTTTATGCGTTTATATACAAATGGATTATTGACAACAAATTTACAAATTTTTTTGGGAAAGATGTGACTGCTGCTGATATATGTGTTTCATTAACCACTTCCTCATTCGATTATGAATTGCTTTTGGCACAAGCTTACAGCGAAGACGTAGGGCTATCGTCAAGAGGCGGAAGATATGAACTACAAAAGGGGTATGTTGAAATTAAAGACGGACAGCAGGTTTATCAAATACCTGCTGGCAGAGAGATAAAGAAAGTATTGTTTGTAACTCCGTCGTCAATAGACGCAGCCAAATTTGCTTCATGGGGGTATGGGAACTTAGCTTTATCTCAGATGTCTGGGCTAGGGACTTTCGGTGCCATCGGGTTTGGAGGAAGCTACGGCGCAGTTTATCCTCTTTTTCCTTCGCATGACGTTATATTGCGAGCCGCGCATTTTAATTTAAACGAACGTATTTTTAAATCGGAATTGACATATAAAATTACTAAAGGGCCAAATGGCACTCGACTGCTCCATTTATTTTCTGTCCCTCCATATAAATGGGGAATGCGTAGAGAATTATATTCTTCGAGGGTTTGGTATGAATATTATGATGTTTCAGAGATGTCTGATGAAGATAAATTGCTTTGTCAACAAGAATGTAACAAAATATATGCCCCACATCAAATAGATTTGCCCAAACAAGATTATTGCGACCTCAATCTTTGGGGTAAAAACTTTTTTAGAAAGTGGTTGACTGCAATGGCAAAAGAAACTTTGGGCAGGGCCAGAGGAAAGTTTAAAGGGAAGCTGATTAATATGGGGGGATCTGACCTAGAGCTAGATTACGATTTGTTATTGGCTGAATCTAAAGAAGAATATATAGAGCTAAAAAAAGAAATATCTGAATTTTTAATTGAATTAAGGTCTGACAAGCAATTGGAGCGCCGGGCAAGCGAAGCCGAAAATTTAAATAAAGTATTAGCCTATCGTCCGCTAGGCTTTGAAGTGATTTAATCTAAATTTCACACTGTAATGAAAATATTGGTGTAATAAATAATTCCTAAGAAATATAGATTATTATAGAAAAATATTTAAAATTGTTCTAAAAAATCATATATTTATAAAAAGAGAAAAGATTATGGTACAAAGATACAAAAAGCTTTCGGGATATGCAAAAGAAAACGGCGTGGTTTATCGCACTGCATGGAACCGCTTTAAAGAGGGAAAGATTAAAGGGGCTTTTCAGGACGGCAGCGGCAATATTTTGGTTCCAGTATTCCCAACTAAAGAACATAAAGAAGCGGCATTATATGCCAGAGTATCTAATAGCGGCCGGAAAAGCGATTTGGAACAACAGATGAACAGGATAAGCAATTTTGCCATAAACAACGGGTATAAAATAAGCTATGCCGCAAAAGAAATCGCATCTGGGATGAACGATGCTAGGCCGCAGCTAGAAAAGTTATTGCTAAAAGACGATTGGGATATTTTGATAGTGGAAAACAAGGATAGGCTAACCCGCTTTGGCTTTAATTACCTTAAGCTTTTATTAAATAAAAGCGGAAAAGACATATTGGTAATAAACGAAGCTGAAGGCGATAAAGAAGACATATTAAAAGATATGGTTTCAATAATATATTCTTTTTCAGCAAGGCTATACGGGCTAAGAAGAAAAAAAAGTAAAAAAGAAATTATAATGTTTTTAGAAAACTGATGATATTAACAGAACGGCATATAATAAAAGAAGGGCATCAATCCTATGAAGAATGCGCAGAGCTATGCTTTAAGAGCAAGAATATATACAACTATTCTTTATATAACATCAGGCAATATTTTTTTGAACATAAAAAATATATCGGAGTAAAGGCGCTATACCATATCGTAAAAGGATCTGATTGTTATGTTGCCCTCAAAAGAAAGGTATCTAACCAGACAATAAAGAAAGCGGATGCTTCTTTTAGGAGCTTTTTTGCTTTGTTAAAAAAGAAAAAGAAAGGAGAATATAAAAAGCCAATCAAGATTCCCGGTTATTTGGACATAGAAAACGGGAAGTATGTATGTACGTTTGAAAAGCAAGCTATTAGCAGCCTTTTGTTTAAAAAGCAAGGGCTGCTTCATTTATCTGGGACAAACATCAAGGTCAAAACGAAAATAAAGGAGTGGGATAATATAAAAGAGGTAAGGATTGTGCCCAAACGCATAAGCTGTGTTATCGAAGTAGTCTACAACAAGCCCGTTTTTTCTTCTTATAGATGCAAAAAGGGAGTATGCGCAAGCATAGACCCCGGCTTAAACAACTTAGCTACCGTCGCTTTTAACGATAAAACGGCAACGCCGTTTTACATTAATGGCAGGCCCTTAAAGTCGATAAACCAATATTATAATAAAAAGCTTGCGGGATATAAAAGCGAATTAGAAATAAGCAACGGCAAGAAAACATCGAAAAGGATATTAAAGCTGACAGATAAAAGAAATAACAAGATCAACGATTATTTGCACAAAGCAAGCCGTTATTTGGTGAACCAATTAGTTTCTAACAAAATCGAATGCCTGATATTAGGCAAAAACAAAGAAATGAAACAAGGCATCAATATCGGAAAAGCAAATAACCAGAATTTTGTTCATCTGCCAATTATGCGCTTTTTAAACTTAATAAAATACAAAGCAGAATTAGAAGGCATAAGCGCCGTTTTTCAGGAGGAAAGCTATACGTCTAAATGCTCTTTTTTAGACAGAGAGCCAGTCAAGAAGCATGAAAAATATGCAGGAAAGCGGCCTAAAAGGGGGCTTTTCCGTTCGGCCAAAGGGTATTTTATTAATGCTGACTTAAACGGAGCGTATAATATTATGCGAAAAGCAATCCCCAACGCATTTGTTGAGGGGATAGAGGGCTTTGCAGTAAGCCCGGCATCGGCTAAGGCGGATGCTAAGAGGTTCTATGGTTTTCTATAGGATTTCGTACTGTTAGAATCAGAATTTTTAAATTCAATATCTTCTTTGAAAAAAAGCTATTCAGCAGAAGGCATCTCTGATGATGCTATTAATTATTATATACAACGATTCAAAGAAATCAAGGGAAGAAGCGATTTTCAGAGAGTTGCTGCACAAATATTTCCATACATAAAAACCCCCAAAGATATTTTAATATATAAAAATTTTAAGGATTTAGAACGCTTAGTCGATATATTTCCGCATAAAATAGAATCAAACGATGCAGCATTGAACGGCGGAGAATCCGTATATAACAAAAATGGCTTGGAAATATATAGAGGAAGTGATAAAAATTCCTGTGTAAAATATGGAAACGGATATTCTTGGTGTATTTCAAGAAAATCGTCAGGAAATTTATTTAATACCTTTAGATATGAT
The DNA here is from genome assembly GCA_029558535.1 of Bacteroidota bacterium. Lineage (GTDB taxonomy): Bacteria > Bacteroidota > Bacteroidia > Bacteroidales > ML635J-15 > Bact-19. The sequence goes on from JAKQEK010000200.1 coordinate 13,030, forward strand.
AAGAATATTGAAAGGATGTTTTATTTTGTTTTCGACCGGAATTTACCAAAAACAGACCCGCAGCATGCGATAGTCATTCATGTTTATAACAATGGAAAATATGGGTATTCTGATGCAAATAACAAAGGCGATATCAACGACATGTCTTGGAATGGAATAATCAAAGAAATCCCTAAGTTAAAAAACCTGAAGAAATATTTCATATATGTCCCGATCTCAGGCGAAGAACGGGACATATATGATAAGATAAAAAAGTCAGTCCCCGAATCTACTGAAAACCTATTGGATTATTTTAAAGATTATAAATTAGTCGAAAAATATATTGATATTGGACATCTATTGAGCAGCAGCCAATTTGGCAATTTATCAGACGAATTACAGGAAAATTATTTTATCAGGCATCCTCTTACCCCTGAGATGTATCAAAAAATGACTTTCAAGAATAAAAACGCCTACTTAAAAAAAGCACGTTTTTTTTATGAGGGCTTATTAAACATCGTTAGTAGCGAACAGGAATTAAAAATCTTAAAGAACAGGTTACAAGATTCTTTAAATACCGATAGTATATCCACAATGGCAATTGCCATTCCTATTTTAATTTACTTTAACAACGAATACTACATTCGTTCTTATTTTCAAAAACTATATAACAACATAAATGACGATCCTACCGCATTTAACATGGATACTATCATGCCATATGTTTTTGATCAAAATATCAGAATGTTTACTTCAAACTACTCTAATATTGTAATGGACGAATTCATTAGTTATAATGATAATAATAACCGACCCCTGTTTTTTAGAGCCGACGATTTGGAAAGTTTTAAAGACGAAGATATATTAAAATACGCGAAAATACTGGAAAGGTATAAAAAAATTCCAATGGAGGAAATTAAAAAAATTTATAAGGTAGATAAAAAAATTGCAGTAACTTTGCTCTTAGCGGTAAAAGAAAAAATACTAGCAAAGAACGACACTGTAAAAGATAGAATACTCAACTATTATAAAAAATGGATCGGCACAGAGTTAGTTGAAAAAATCTTCGCTAAATAAAATTGCCCAATCAATATTGATCTATAGGATTTCCATCCTCATCAACCCATTCGTCATAGTCTCCTAGAAATGGGCGAATCATAATGTGGTTGGGGGTAAACTTTACATCGTTTATTTTTTTCCAATTATAGCCACCACCAATTTCATAATGATAGAATGGGATATCTACCTCGTACATTTGTTTAGAGGCAGGATGGTATGCTACAAACCAATTATGGCATTGAGAATCATCTCTAAATCCAAATGTACTGACTTTTTCATTTTTAGGAGAGTTTTGATAGACTACTGATGCCATTGCATCAGCTATATCATGACAGATACCTCCAGTATCATCATCTTCCTCTTGTTGCCAATTGTCGTACACTGATTGAGCAGCCACCACCATTTTAAGCCGTAATTTATTTAGGAAGTCATATAAGGAAAAAACACCTTTGTAAACTCCCTCCCCATCTTCATCATAATACTCAATATCTTCTGATATGAAAATATGCATTAGCCGTATATTTTCATTATAAATATCATTCGCAATCGAATATTCCTGCGTTTGTAAACAACACTTTATTTAAAGTTAATACTTTTTCATCCTCGATCATAAAACCCTCGTGTACGTATGGGTTATATACAATGTGCCTCCCCCTTTTTATGTTTTTGGTTTCTAATATTAAAAACCCTTTCGCATAGGCATGTATATTTCTAATGAAGGTATTTCTCACTTTTGTTTGCCCAGCTTTGCTAACGACAAACTCGACGTTGTTTAAAGCAAAATTATATCCATGTGCAATTACTTGTTTATTTTGCTTTATAGAAAACCCATTATCTTTTCTATGCAAGTTTCTATAACAAAATACTGGTTTAGTGAAGTCGATCTTCCTATGTTTATATGGCTGTATCATGTTTAATGACTAAATCTTCTATAATTTAAGCATTATTGTTTTCGCCTTGTTTCAAAGAAATGCACAGAAAGACCAGATATCCAATTATATCCATGTAGGTATCTTCCGTATCTCCGTCAGTATTCAAAAGCCGATTGATTTTTTCATCAAGCCTTGATTTAATTACTTCGCTAATAGATATTTGTTTGGAAAAACACCTCAGAGGTTTTAATACTGCGTCGCCATATTGTTTGTTCTTTTGAAGAAGGATATGAGATACTCGCTCCATCCCTATTTTTAAATCAAAATTGAATCTATAACATAGAAAGCTTTTCAACAAAATAAGGTACGTGGAATATTCATCTACATCATCATATTTTTTGCTTTCTTCAATAGCTATCTCAATAATTTCGGGGATACCCAAGGTAAAGCGTTCATTTTCGTTAGTACACAAAAAATTTCTTTCCTTAAAAAGGAATAGAGGTTGACCCGTTTTATTGTAAAAAAAAGCTGTTATTGAAATTGAAGGGTGCAACCAATTATAGCTGATCTCATTAAGGTCTTCAAAGACATTAAATACCAGAGTCCTGAATTGTAAATCTTTAATTTCTTGCATAAAAGAAATTTTTTTTACTGTTGTTGTTGACATTTTAGTGGATTACAATTGTTAGTAAATTAGTATAAAAAATAGTTGCTAAAAAAATTTTTATCTAAAAAATGCTCGTTTTTATTCTCTCTTATAACATCAGGGGGGGGGAGGCGAGGCGATGTTATTGTTAACAGTTTGACTAAAAATGCGGTTCTATTTGGCTTTGAATATTAAAAAGGCATTAGAGTTAGATATTCCATAGAAAATCATAGAAAAGCGAGGTTCTTAACCTTGCTTTTTTTAGATTGCATGGCATATCCTGAAAAGCTAAAGTTTTTTAGCTTTCTCCGGTAACTCCATCCCGAATGGCTAAAGAGTTGGTATAAGCCCTTCCACGTTTCACGCCCCTTAATATCTTCATACATCCATTCGTTGAAAATATCGGCAATGCAAAACTCCGGGTAAAACCCCCCTTTAACGTACTTTTTTATCCCCCTCCTCCCTATTTCTATAGCAGAGGCAACGGGGTCGTAATAATCGTTTAATATATTCCCTATGAAGGAAGTATAAACAGGGTTGATTTCGATTTTTAATATTCCTTCTTCATTACACCTCCTGTTTATTATTTGTTTAATAAAAGCTTGGTTCCATAGGTTGTTTATCTTCCTGTTAGCCTTCTTACTGCCATTGTTTTTAGGCTCTATAGAAAGATCCTCTAATATAACGGTATGGCATTTATATGATTTCATAAGGCTGAAAAGCTTTTTAACCATTATAGAGGTTTCGTATTTCCTTTTATTGCCTTTTACAACCTTGCTGATGTCTATATAACCGTGTTTTAAAACCTTAACGTTTTTGTCTATGATGCAATAGCCTGTCCCGTCCGGGTTTAAGTCTATAGCGAGATACCTGTCTTTCTTATCTTTTTTTAATCCTGCTTCGTACCTTTTATGTTCGTTTTGTATTAAGGCTTTCCTTGTTTCTTTGTCTTTTACGCCCCTGATGGTTTTATAAAAGGCTTTTAAGTCGTGCTTAGTGCCATATGCTATAGCCTCGTCGAACGTTATTTGAAAATACTCTGCGCATATTTTAGCCGTTACAGGGATTTCTTTGTTGTTGATCAAAGAATGCAATATGGCTATCTCTTTGCTGTGCTTTTTTGTGGATATATTAAAAGGAACCTTCCTTTTAGAGTTTTCCATTTTAAATATGATATTGCCGCTGGCAATATCTTTTAAATCGAAAAAGCGGTTCCCATAGCTTGCTGCCTGCCCATAGAATACTAAAGGCAAAAGCCTTTTTTGCCTCCATTCTTCTGAGGATATAAGCCCTTTAGCCCTCCTTGCTATTTCTTTCCTGCCTCCAAAGACTACCTTTCTTTTATAGCTTTTCCTCAGCCTTTGCAGGCGCTTAAACTCTTTTTCGGTTAGCTCTTCTTGTTCTTCCAATTCTGTTATATGCCCTAATATCCGTTCTTTGTTTTTGAGGTTTCTTTCTTCAAAAGTTAATACTTCTTTTCTTAAGTATTCTATTTGCTTTTCAGAAGAAAGCTTCAAGGAAGATAGAAAAGCAGGGTCGTGCAATAATTCTAAGTTGTTGTATGCTTTGCGGAACGAAACGCTATAGTTTATTTGCAGTTCTTTTATGAACTGCTTGTCCTCTTCTGAAAGGCCCTTTATTTTAAACTTAAGCGTTTTCATTTTTTTTCTGAAAAAATATTAGGATGTTTGGTTTCTTTTTTAGAAATTGTGCCGATATAAAGGTAATAAAAATATTTCATCTAAAATATAGTTTTTTCTATGAAATATTTAATTATTTCTGGAGACAAATCTTTTTCATATTCATATACAAAGATATAATTGCCGTCGCCTAAATTCATGCAGTTTTCTTCTGCTTTACACAAAATAACAGCTTTGTCTGAACTTTCAAAGATAAAGGGGGTATTTGTGTTTGTTGTATCCGCAATTAAGAAATACTGTTTATTTGTACTGTATTCTTCTGAAAAATCCGGCCTGCTGCAAGCCAGTAGCAACACAGTTAGTATAGGTATCCGGATGGCATCTAAAATATTATAAATTTTGTATTTCATTTTTTTTTATTTTCAAATGAATAATTTTTTCTAACAAAAATAACATAAAATTTTAAATTTAAAAACTTTTTATCTCTTTTTTTGACTTTGGTGTAAATATGGATGAAATATATCGAATATATTATTCGATGTGATTCAATTATTCAAGTTTATGTGAAATTTTTTTTAGATTCATGCCATATTTTTCCTATTTTATTTACAGTGGCGATTGTTTTGCCATCTTCAGATATGTCATAATTGTCGTCGCCGTATTTTTTGTTGTTTAAAAACCAATGTGGGTCTAGCCTGCTGTCTTTCCAAAACTCCATTTCTATGCTTTCGATTAACATAGCTTCGTTTTTATCCTGTTGGTTTTGCTCTTTATCTTTTAAAGGTATCCCATTTACTAGCCTGATATTGTCATCTGTAACAAGAGGCATATTGCCTTCTGCCATCAGTTCTCTTAAATCAGGAGGGAAGCACAAAAATAAAGGTTCGACTGCATTATAAAACGATTTCAAATATTTTTGGGGGTTATAGTCTATCAAAGAATGGTGATCTTCTAAAGCTAATGGCTTTACATTTAATACTTCTTTTACCATTATGATCTCTATGTGTTTTTCTATCTCTCCTGTTTTTTTGTTTGTTTTAGAACCTATTTTATATGCAATGCCATCCCATGATGTGATGTTCTCTAAATATTTTTTAGAAGTATCGTCAACCAGCTTATTATCAACTCTGGTTTTTTTCCATGTAAATTTGTCTTTGGCAACGAACCAATCTATTATGCTTTTTACTTTATCTTTATCATCAAAATTTTTTAACAGGGATATGATGTTTTTTATTTTTTCTTCCGGTATGCCATTTATTGCCATTTTACCAATAGTTATCTTGTCTGTACCAGAATCTCTATCTTCGCTGCCATTATTGTAATAGAAAAAAACAGTTCCTGGGTCTATATCGACTTTATACTTTATAATCGCTTCGTATGGCGCTGACTTGGATTTTAAAACATTTTTATATTCATACAAAGATTTGAATTTAACTTTGCTGGCTATATCAATACCTTTTATTTTTCTATCAAGTATTCTTTTGACATAATCGAAATAAGACATGATGAAGCCGTAGGCATTGCCCAACATAAGCGTTTCTAAATTGTCATTTAAAAAATTTTTTATATAATTAGGCGTATCTTTTTTAATTAAGCCTCCGACAATTTTTATCTCATATTTCCCATCATGCTTTAGCTTGAAATGCACTACGTTAGATTTGGCTATATTAATACACGAATGATCTATGTCGTCTATGTCGATCCCCAATTTGCCTTTCATGAAACTGTCGTTATATTCTGCCACATATGCTTCTAGCCCTTTATATTCTTTTCCTTCTACAGTTAGCCAATTTAGCCCCTTGCCAATATAGGTGCGTTCGCCTGCGTTTTGAGGGTATATAAAATTAATGCCGTCAGTATGTGCATAAATCGCTTCGAATCCCCTTTGCTCATACCAAAAAATTATGTGCCTTGCTATAGACCTTGAAATTGCAGTAATCCCGTGTGCAGTCAGCATATCTGAAAACGGAGAGATATTCCATGCAGCCAAAAAGCCATAATAAGTGTTTATGAAAATTTTTAAAGGGCTTTGCAGGATATCATATAGCTGCCCCATCACTAAATCCATCGCTTTGAAGTACTTCCTAGCCAGCGCCTTATAATCTAAGCGGTTATCTAAAAAGAAATCAAGGAATGCGTCGCCTACGCCTGTAATATCCCAATCAGGAGATGGCAGGTACTGTAATTTGACTGACGGATACTGCGAGGATACGTCTTTTTTCACTACAGGGGCACAGTACCCTGATTTGAACATGCCAATGAGTCCGCCATTAATTTTTCGATAATCTTCATAATCAGGTATGCCAAGCCCTTTTTTATAAAACCATGTCATCATCAACAGCTTCCACATGGAGGCGTTGCCCATCGTAAAAACCTTCTGTGCTGAAGTCGGTATCCAAGAACATAACAAGAAAGGGCTCTGCCCCATTTTTTTGAATAGTTCTAAAGTTTCCCACAGGTCGTCTAACAAATACCTGCGGATTATTTCTTTTCCGTCTACTTCAATATACTTTTCAAAATCGACATGCGAATATACATTCTTTAAATTTTTTAAATCGTTGCCTAAGCCTTGTAAAAAAGAAATTATTTGCCTATATAACAAGGGGTTTGTTTCTTTATACGCAACTCCAAATCTTTTTTTTGGTATAGCTAAGGAATCATAATCACGGATTTTACTATATATGTCGTTTTTAAATTTACTAATATCCTCATAATGTTCTAAAGTAAGGACATTTAAGCATTTTTGTTTCAATTCGTCTGGGCCTTTGCAATTGATATATAGGTTGCGCTTGTTTTCATAGAATATATTTCCTTGTTCGTCAGGTTTAATTTTTCTGTTTTCAAATGGCTTTTCAATTTGGATAATCGGTATTTCGTTTACAAACCAATCTCCATTTGTTTCGTTCAAGAAATATGTCCTTTTGTCTTTTCCAATTTCTCCAATTTTATCGCCATTCACATACACTCTATCTTGTTTTGCGATTTTTTCTTTTTTCACGTTCCATTTCAAAGAAAGCGAATCCCTTTTGTCGATAGCTTGCAACCGCATTGTTTGGTGTATGCCATCGAATATATTGATGCCATATATGTTAGTTTGAGTATATTCTTTTGTAGTTCCACCAACCTTTAGGTGAGATTTTTCTTTTTTATTATAAAGATAGTAGGGAAATATAGTGTTGCTCCCATATTTTTGAGGCATTAGGCTTCTTATATATTCCAATGGGCAAAGCTTCCCGTCTCTATCTTCTTTAACACAGCCTAACAATTCCAGCCTGCGCTCCATGAAAGGAAAATCAAAATGTTCAGAGCTATAGCCAATTATAAAGTCGGGAGAAATTTCATTTATTATTTTATATGTCTCTTCTATTATTGCCTTTTCTTCAACAGGGCCATCAGCATGCATGACATTTGTATAGCCTTTTGTCGTTTTGATGCCTATATAAAACACTTGAGCTTTGTTGGGGTCTAAAGCTGCGTTTTTATCATGTTTGTGGGCCTCTAAAGCTTCAGTTTCAATGTCGAGGGTCAATATGTTTAAATCGTCGTATGCCAGGCCCTTGAAAAGCCTGGCCCCCGATTGCATCATAAACTGGCTGGTAGGCGAAGCATTAACAAACAAAGGGTCTACAAAGTCTAAAATTTCATATTTATACTTTAGGCATACATCAATAAATTTTCTTCCACATATAGTATTATGAAATGAAAATGTATTTTTTCTGCCGTTTTTATTTAATTCTGGCACAAACAATCCGTTTATCTCCGGCTTGTTTTTTTTGCAATCGGCATGTTCCATGAAAACTTCCATGCCAATTATGTCGATATACCTATAAACTTGTGCGGGGCTTAAAGATTGGGTGGGTTGTGTATTTTTATGCTTTTCAATATTAGACAGGCTTTTGACCAGAAAATTTTTAAAATTTTCATAGCTGGAATGAAAAACTTCTTTATACTTTTCTTCATCCAAGCAGATTACAGAGTAATGAGGTATTTCTTTCTTTAAATCAACTAAATATTGTACGAGGTAAGTTTCTACTAACTGCCAATCGTCCCCTGCCTTTAGAAAGCCTTCTAAAAAAACAAGGCCGTTAGCCAGCTTGTTTATCTTTTCCACGTCAGGAGAAAGGTATAGTTCGTTTAGCCCGCCTTTTATGCTGTAGCCAGCCTTTTTTGCGTTTAGTATGCAATATTGTTCTATTTCATCGAATTTGCTGTCTTTTATAGTCAAAGGTGCTTTAAACGAAGCATAATAATAATTTATTCTTTCTTTTAGTTCTTTTTTCTTTATTATGTTTAACAGGTTGGAGGCGTTAGGAGGCTTTGCATAAAAGTTTTCAATATCCAGCCCAGGGTCTGTTGATTTGAACAGGTCTGCGGTTTGCAAATAAAACCTAAACTTTCCTTCGTCAGAAAGGCTTTCCCAAAATAAATGTGTTTTTTTCGTGTTGAAAAACACGCCAGTTTGCTCATAAACATTTATCCCGCCTTCTCTAAAGAAATTCAACAAATCTGAATATGATCCTTGTATGTTTTTTAATGCCCCATTCTTTTTGTATTTTAAAAGAGGGTTCTCAGAATGTTGCTTTGTTGCCTGTTCCTCAATAGAGATGAGATAGTTGAAGCCGCTTACAAGACGAGGGATTTTTTCGTTTATTTTAAGCTTTTTTATTTTTATCCCGTAGATTTTTGATGTGCTGATGAAAAATTTCTTCCTATCTTCGATGTCTTTTATCAAAAGCCTATATACGTCTAAACCAGTCCATATATTTTGTGTTACAAATTTTACGTCGATGCCATCTATTTGATATTTTTTGTTTTCATATACAAATTGTCCAGATGTTACTTTTTCAGGATGGATTTCAACATGCCTGTATTTGAAATGCTTATTAAAATCTAATTTTTTAGAAAAGAGAAACGGCGTGAATTTATATTCGTGGCAGGATGGCTTGTCTTCACTGGGGCTTCTAACAAAGACATTTGCTTTATTAGACCAATACGCTGTTTCTATTGCCCTTATGTATTTTAAATCTTTTAGAGGGCCGTCGCCTTCTAAAAACTGCTTGATTTCTTCTTTACTTATCATTTATGTGGCTTTCAATCCGGTTCCGGATAATATCATAATAATCTTTGTCGTTTTCCATCAGTATAAAGGCCCTGTTTGTTTTGAGGCATGCGATGCCTGCCGTCCCGCTTCCAGCGCAGTTGTCCAATACTATGTCTCCTTCGTTTGTGTATGTCTTAATTAGATATTCCAATAGGGCTACCGGCTTTTGAGTAGGGTGCAGCGAGCATGTCTGCTTGTCAGTGGGGTACTTTAATATGCTTCTAGGGTATCTTTCTGTGCTGTCATAAGGATGGGGCGCATGCTCATTGTAATTAGTGGTCTTTTTGCTCCCTCTCTTATGTGCTACAGTGCTCGTTTTCCTAACATGCCCTTTAGTTTTTTGGTAATTGTAAACGGGCAATTTTTTATAAAAAACTAATATCTGTTCATGGCACCTTAAAGGCATTTTTTTTGCATTCAAATAGCCAGTAGCAGAACTTTTTTCCCACACCCAATCATATCTGTACCATTTTTCGTTCGAAAGGATCAATTTTGCTGCAAAAATGCCTTGTGCATGCAATAATATTGCCCCGTTCGGCTTGATTATGCGCTCATACTGAGGCCATAGCTTGTTTAGCTGGATTGGTATGTCCCATTTGTTTTTTGTGAGGCCAAAAGGCAAATCGGCTAATATTAAGTCTAAATGCCCATCTGGTATTTCTTCCATCAGAGTTAAGCAATCTCCATATAGTATGGCATTGTCTTTTTTGTAATCGAAGTTTGAAAGATTTTGCTTATACGCCATTTACGGTTGTTTGTAGTTATAAAATGGTATAAGCGCAAATATAAGGATAGTTTTTAAAAATACAACTATATATCCGTTAAATTATATGGACATAAAGCTTATCTAAGATTGGAACTCTTAAGATGTCTCCATTATCTAAGAAATGTATATGAAACGTACCTTCGAATGTACCTTTTTTTGATGTGTCTTTTTTAGTGAATTTATATATGACAACGTATTGGCTAGGGCAGTTTTCGCTTATACAACCATTTATTTCATATAACAGGGCAGGTTGGCATTTAATTTTGGTATAGCATTTTTCAACGTTTGCCATTGTAAATAATATGTCGGCGCTTTCTAACCTTTTATAAAAATCTTCGATCCCGTTGTTGCTATACTGCCTATAATTGAATTCCATGACAAGGTAAGGCATGGTAGAGCTTTGTTTTATGTAAAAATCCATTGTATTGTTTTATTAATCACTTTTTATATAAATATTTTCTGCCGTGCCTTCATATTTATTATAAAAAAAATGGCTAAAAAAGATAAGTATGACGTGTGGCTCCCGCCAATCACAGTCGAAAAAGTTGACATCAATACTTTGCAAGACCAAGTGGTTGATTATTGGCATGGCCTGATTCAAACACAAGAAGGTTTTTCTCACACTAAAGGCGAAGGAGTTGTTGTGTTTGTGTTAGACACTACATTCAAGACCTCGCACCCTGATTTGAACATCAACATACTTCACGAGTTTGCCAAGTCTTTTACTGACGAGACTAACGAAGACGACCCTCAAGGGCATGGCATACACTGCTTAGGCATAATTGGGGCTGCGGACAACAGCATCGGCGTGGTAGGGGCAGCCCCTAACGTGAAATTGGTCCCAGTCAGGGTATTGAATGCACAAGGGCAGGGCACATGGGAATGGATAGTAAACGGGATTAGATATGCCTGCGACGTTGATTTAGGAAAATATCAGGGGTATAAGCGCATTATCAGTATGTCTCTTGGCGGATCGTCTGGCAGCAGCCTTATAGAGAGCGCTTTAAAACATGCTAAAGAAAAAAATGTATATGTTGTAGCTGCGGCAGGCAATTCCGGGTTTGACGGGAGCAGAGACACCGTTAACTATCCGGGTGCTTACGACCAATATTGCATAACTGTAGCATCTGTGTCAAAATTATGGAAGCCGTCTATTTTTTCTAGCGGAGGAAAGGCAATAGATGTATCGGCATTTGGAGAATCCATATATAGCACCTACAAAAACAATGGATATGCAAAGTTGTCTGGCACTTCAATGGCAACGCCGATGGTCTCCGGCCTTCTTGCTCTCATACTTTCAAAATATGCAGATATTACTATCACCAAAGATACTTTAGAAGCATATCTTAAGGCACATGCGAAAGACTTGGAAGAAGCTGGCGAAGACGATAAAACCGGGGCTGGGGTGCCAATAATCCCTCCGTACATGTCTAATAAGCCTGACGGAACCCCCAACAACCCTGACGACCCTGACGATCCCGACACGCCAGACGATCCAGTACCTCCAGTTAAGCCTGAAAGGCCGCTATCGTTTATTTTTAGAGAAAACCTAAAGATTTCTTGGTCGCCAACTTCTAAGTCCAATAATAATGACATTGAAAACCTTTTGATGTACGGGGTTGCCCCTGTCAAAGAAATAACGGCGGCCGCAAAACATAATAAGGTTAAAATATTGGAGATGGAAATATCTTTAAATTCTACTGAAATGGCTGACGTAGAATATGACCTATTTCTTAAGGAAACTCTTTCTTTTTTTTCCAAATCAGGGTTTTTCCTTAACCCTAACAGCGATTTAAACGATGTTGCATATTGGGCAACCTTCTTCTATAAGATGGTGCTCAAAGAAAAGACAGGAAAAACTTTTGACGTACAGGCGATGCTTGTCCAAGATGCACAAGGCAGGAAAATAAAGCATTATTACGAAAACAAGTAATAGAAGCTAAAAGCTTTCCTTATTAATACAAGTAAAAGCAGGCCCCACAAGGCCTGCTTTTAAATTATAAGGATATGTCAAAAACTTTTTAAAAACAACACAGTGTTTTGCCTTTCCCATAGTTTCCTTTCATGTTTTCATATAAGCACCGTATCTCCTGTACTTTTAAAGCTTTATCGTAAATATTAAACTTATCTATTTGCCCTATAAAACTTCCGGCGAACTGTTCCGCCAAATGAGAGCAGGCAGGGCTGGCGGTTATGCTATAACAATAATCTTTTTTCGCATTTATAATATGCTCTCCAATTTTAACACTTGTTAAATTTTCAGAAGTATGTATAGCAATGTTATATCTGACACAGTTATTCGAAAGCACTGTTCTTTCTACAACGATTTGTCCATCAAATATTTGTGATAAATTATCCTCTAAATTTTCATCTAATGCTAGGTTTGTTTCAAAAAAGGTTTTGCCTATGTAATACCCTAGTAAAAGTACGTCTTCGGTTTGGTTATAACACAAGCTATATGAACACCCCATTATAGTTTCACTGCCGCTGTTTAAAAGGGCATTTTCCAAATTCCCCATAGTACCGCCTCCTACAGAAATATTGTATGGGATGCCTAATTGCAAGCTTCTATGCATGCTCATCCCATAGGGCCTTAATTCTGGCACTAGTATTTCGTATATGTTTTTCCCATCCACCCATATAGACAGCAGCATTTTTTGAGGTTGCCTATGTTTATCGCATTCTTGAGTTGAAATAACGTGAGAAAATTTTAAGACAATATGATTCCATTCTGTATTAGAAGTCTGGCCCGTTGAGCTATAATAATCGAATAGTACTTTTTCTGATACAAAAACATTGTTCACGCATTCTCCGCTTGTCCCAATATACCTTACATTAAATGCCCCGCCGCCGGTCAGCCTAACGCCTAAAGCATTACAGGTTATCTCTCCACAGCAGTCCGGGTATGTAAATATTTGCTCACATGGAGGGGGGTTACAAACATTTTGTTCTGTATAGTATAAGAAGGTGTTTCCAGATGCCCAAGGGTATATTGTGTTGTCTTCATATTCAGGTTGTAATGGGATGCCTTCGCAAGTCTGCCCGCTGACAACCCGCCCACAATATGGGCTTTCCTCTTTTATCCCATAATAAAAAAAGAAGCCGCTGTTATTTTCGTTGAAAGCGTTTAACAACAATTTGTCAGCACAAGCCTCAGTATCGCCTGTAGCGGGCTTTAGCCAAAATTCGAACGCTGCCCCGTTTAAATAGGAATCTGGCAGAGTTTGGTAGCCATATCCTTCGGCTTTGAAATACCCCTGATAAAACCCCCCTAAAAAATTATTCTCGGTTATTTCATGGCAAAAAGTATCCCCCGTTATTTGCTTTAAAGCGAAATACCCTTCGTTGTTTTCATGCGAAGCGTCGCAAATACCTTCTCCTAGCTCATAGCCTTCCCACCTTACAGCCGATATTAATTTGTTGCTGCCGTCAAACTCAAAAGAGGCTATCAGCCTGTTTTTTAAACTTGTACTGCACTCGATGGACGTTAAAGCAGCCTCCGAAATTTTTAAATCATAATAGTTTTTTAACGAAAGGCTCAACTCGATGTTATTAAAATGGTTATTCATTTTTAGAAAACGTTTTTTAATAAATATTTATAAACAAAGAGAGCAGCAATAAGATGAAGATTAAAATACCAGAAGAATTAATATCAGAATTTGTAGGGGACGATTTAGAACAAGTCAGCGGAGGCATACGCCCGATACAAAGCGTTTTTACTACCGTAAACGTGCCTGCGCCTGACGATGAAAGCGACGTACCTCAAACGACAGACGTTTATATAAAACATGCAAGGCAACCATGGTGGCTGACGAATATTTTTGGAGGGTATGGGGTTGCATCGACGGGCTCCGTGTCAGAAGGAAAAAACATCAACATCAACGAAAGGCCAGTCAAAGAATATATGGTTGGGCGAAACAGCAGATCAGGAGAAATAGTTAATAAAGAAGAAATACCTTCGTTAGACGATTTAGAAAAAATCTATGACAAGCCACTAATGAAGAAACATACATTACAGTTTACAACAGCACTGCAAAAAATGCAAAGTACTTTAGCAAAAGAAGATGAAAGCGGGGCTTTAGCTATCGCCTTGAATTATGTTTTAAATAACGTGGATGTTTCATCTATCCCGGAAAATTTTAAAAAACAACTAAGGGATGCAATTAAATAAAAAAATATATATCCCGGAGCCCATTTTACTTGATATCCAAAAGAGGTTTGACAACTTTAAGGGCAGCCAAAAATCTAAGGGGTATATTACGGTATTAAACATGCTTAAAACCAGTCGCACGACTTTGGGCAATTTAAAAAAGATAAAAAACACTATTGAAAACGTAGAAAGCCCGGAGCTCAGTTTTTTATTGAAGGACAATAATTTCATTAAATGGTATGAGCATACGTTAAGCCGGGAAAGCGACAGGTTAAAAACCCATAAAGCCAACAAAGAAAGGGCTGGCTTTAACAATGCGCATAGGAAAGCGCACGAAAAAAACAGCAGCATAATTCCAGAGTCATTAAATGTCAGAGTTTTTATAAACGAAAATATTTATAATAAAATAAAATAAAATAAAATGGAATGTTCTAAAATAGAAGACATTGCGAATGCTGCAAGGGCACAAATGACAAGGCAGAATACATATACTGAATTAGAGCAATATTCGTCTTTGCACCCTAATGCGACTCAAGCGGTTGGTGCGAACGACCCTAACAATATCAGGGGGCGAGGTACGGGGGTAGCTTTCGACACTGTAAACGGAGGTACCTCAGTTGATATAAATGGCATAGCCGAAGTATATGGGTCTGGGAGGAAAGCAATTTTCTTCGTAAACGAATATAACCCGCACAACCAATATCAATGCCCTCCTAGATAATACGATAAAATGAAGCTACTATTTGAATACAGCATTATCAATGAGGCTTTTGCTAAAGCAGATTTGATAAGCGCTATTAAAAATAAAAATGTAGTTAAGATTTCTTATGAAGGCGATGTAGGCAATAGGCTTGTCGAACCTCGCTTGATAGGCAGGACTATAGCGGGGAACTTAGCAACAAGGGCATTTCAAATATCCGGCCCCACAAACACATCAAATATGCAATGGAAAATATTTCTGCTTTCTAAAATAGACAGTTTGGAAGTTACAGAAGAAAATATATCTGATACCAGGCCTCAATATAACCCACATGGCGACGAAATGTTCGCAGAAATAATTATTCAAAATTAAAATTTGCATAAAAACTTTTATATTTTAAATAAAAATGAACGAATTCTTTAAAAAAAAAGCACAGGATCCTGCTATTGAAAGCAACCCCAGCCCAGAAATCGCTTTTTTGCCTGAAAACGAGGAGGCAGTACCAGATGAAGAAACTGCCGTAGCTAGAAAAAAAGAACTTTTGTCTAACTTTACAAACAAGCGGTTTACTGAGATTACTCGCGCAGCAAATATTTACAAGGAAGAAATTGATATTAACGCAGGAAACAACGGCATGCAAATAATCAACATGCCTGCGCTAGAAATGCTTATAACCAAAATCGTAGAGGAAAAAATGGCTCAATATGAAATGAGGGCCAAGATGGAACAAGCCTTAAAAGAACAGCCGTCAGGGCATGGGGGGGCTATGCCTCAGTTAAAATCCAAAATGGAATAAACCTTAAAAAATCAATAAAAATGGATATTGAAGATAAAAAAAACAGGTTGTTTAGGCAAGTGTCGATGGGAGATGGGGTAAACGAAAATTACTCGCCTTCTTATGCTTCTTCAGAAGATAAATTAAAATATCTTATTGAACGGCTGGAAGTTATGGTGCATAAGCATGAAAAAATGTTGTCGGAGAACCATGTCATCCCCAAAAATACGCAAGAGGTTTATATTGTGATCGGATCCAACAAATTTAAAGGGAAGCTCGAACTAATAAAGTGAAAAACATGGTTGCCTCTATAGGGTCGTATAATATTATGATGAAAGCAGTCCCCAATGCCTTTGGCGGAGAGGGGATAGAGGGCGTTGCCGTCCGCCCGTCACGCTATAATATAGCGTGTTAAGAAAAACTATGCAGAAAATCAAGGTTTTTTAGTACGGTTATATGCAAAAAAGCAGAGAAGATACTATTAAAGCAATTGATGTCTCTCTTTTAGATGAAGTGAAACGGCGCGATATAATGCCTGTTTTGCAGAAATATGGCTATTCGCTTATGATTAAATATCTAATGGGGGGCAAAGCATCTCCTTTTTCCTCAATAATAAGATACGAGGAAACGGCATTAGCTGTATTAAGCGAATCTGCAATACAATTTATAGAAAAAAAAAAATTTAAATGAATAAGAATTTTATTTTTCATGATGGCGGCAAGGTTTTAGAAACGATGATAACAGTGCAATTGTCGGATGGGAAATATACTACTTATTCTGTTTTTTATGATTTGGTAAACAATAAGCGTATAAGCGCCCCCTCATTTTCTGATGTGCAACAGCCTTTTTTCAAACCAGACAGAAGCTGTTGCATTTCATTGCCTGAACTGCCGGAAGTATGCCAGATATATGTCAGTGCTACTGAAAACTTAGGATGGCTTTATGAATCATTAACATTGTTTAATTTTGCGTTTTATACACAAATATCTTCGTTCGTTGTAAATGGCGTGGAACAGCTTTTATCGCCTGTTGGGATACAGATTACTCCTGATAATGCAGATATAGTAGAAATAGGAGGTGAATATGGAGTGAACAATATTACTAATGCCTTGAATAACTTGTCAACAGACTTTATATTTCAATTAGTTGGGATAAATGAACATGGCGCTTGGTATATGTCTGTAATGTACCCCTACGATTATGAGTGGAGCATAACCCTTACTGGCACTCGAACAGACCCATCGCCTGCTGGATATAAATATGATATCATTGATGGTGTTATACTGACTAACGAAGGCTTGCAGTGCGTATATTACTATGGCACCACAGGTTGTGGGCCGGTATATGAAACAGGGTCGCCTGCAAGATACTTAAGCCCTTTGAATAAAACATGCTATTAAAAGAACTGTTTAAACAGGACAGCTTGCGGGAATTGCAGGCTATAGTAAAATCAAGAATGAAAACGTCTGTAAAATCCTTTAGCGAAAAAGAAAGGCATATAATTTCGGGAGACATTTTAACTATTGTTAAAAAATACCCGGAAGCCAAAAAAATATGGATAACGGGGTCTTATGTGTTTGGGGGGCATATATTGCCAGGCGATGACGAACATTATCTTCGGCTGAGAGACAGCTTTAGGTTAAAAAACAAAATAAGCGACAGGGATTATATGACTAGCCCGCCTATAGTAGGGCAAATTGGGGAGATAGATCTGATAAACATCACAAAAAGCAAAAAAATATTAGTTTTCAACAACGGCCTTAACCTTATTGAAAAATAACAAATCTTCTTCGTCTAAATCAAACCATTCGTTATCGAACTGGCTATGTATTTTTTTTTCAAAAACAATATGCAAGCTTTTTTCTACCTTTTTATAAGAAAGACTAACAATATAGCCAACTAAGACTACCTTGCCAGGCAATGTATTTTTAAAAAAACGTATCCTTGTCAATAAATCTTTCGTCATCCCTATCTTATAAACATCGTTATGCATTATCAGATATACAAAGCCGTGCTCTGACATATCAGGATACCCCATCCGGTCTAAAAAAGAAGGATAAGAAACAATAGCATTTTGTTCGTTTGCTTCGTTCAAATAAAAACGCTTTCCTTTCTTTATGACGACATGCTTCCGATCTATTACCCCCCCTATCTCATAATCATATAGTGCTTCTTCTTTTTCGAATATCACAGATTTACCCATCTTTTTTCTTGAAAATCCATGTTTAATCAACTCGTTTTGCAAAATTTTTAATAAAATATAAATTTTTTAAAAAGCAATATCTATTTATAAAAAAATATTCGAATAACTAAATGGATATTAATAATAATAACACCCAAAATAATGCCGACACTTTGCTTGAATCGCTGTTGGTAGAATTTGCAAATGCGAAAGAACTTGCAAGCGATTCGGTAAAACAGGTAATTAGAGCAACTGCTTTAAACGAGAGCTTAAAAGAGTCCATGAACGAGGACGAAGATGAGGCAGTTGAAGACGAAGTGGAAGATGCCACTGAAATAGAAGATGCTCCGGATGCCGATGAAATAGATGCCGACGAAGAAGGCGAGGATTTAGCCCCAGAAGATGAAGTGGGCGATGTCGGAGGTATAGAAGACGAAGGTGAAGAGAGCGTGCCAGACGGCAGTTCTGAGCCCAGTGCTTCCTATAACCCTCTTGACGAATTCGAACCAGACGAAAACGGCGATTATGATTTGGTAGGTGTTACTGATTTGGATAAAATTTTAGATATTGCTCAAAATGCACCAGACGGAACAAAATTTGTCATGGTCAAACGAAGTGCTTTCGATGTATCGACAAGCAACGGCGATGCATATTCCGAAGAGCCTGATGCCGTAAGCGGCTTGCCAGCAGGCGATATGGATAGCGACACTGAAGAAGAGCCTATGAGCTCTGAAGATGGCGCTGACATGAATGTATCCGCCGATTATGATGCTGACTATAGCGACGATGACGATGAAAACAACCCGTCGGGCGGTTTAAAGATGGGCGAATCTATGAAACGAGGCAGGCAGGGCGCAATTAACGAATCTGATTTTGCAAAAGTACTAAAAATCAAGAATGGAAAAATTGCTGTATATGAAACGAAGATACGGCAGCTTCAAAAAGCGCTTGATCAATCTATCAGAGGCAACAAAGCTTTAGGGGCTGACATGCTTAAGATGAAGGGCGCTTTAAACGAAGGAAAAGAGGTCATTCACGGCCTCAGCCTAGTCAACAAGAATTTAGTACATATTGCAAGGCTTTTCACTGAGAATGCTACGACTAAAGATGAGAAAAAACAAATCTTAAGCGCATTCAACGATAAAGTCAAAACGCTGCGCGAAAGCGAATTGCTGTTCGAATTTTATTCAAAAAACCTCTCTACGCGCAACACCCAAGACGCGCCTAGCAAAGAGGCTCTTGTAGAAAGCGCTCAGTTCAAGCTAAAGAACCCAGTTTCTAAAGTCAACGAAAGCACTTCCTTCAAAAAGCCAAAAAACTCAAGCACCTTTGTAAGGTTTAGCGAATACGAAATTTAAAAAAAAACAAAACGAAAAACCAATATGTCTTTAATGAAGAAAAACAAGATGGGCACTCTCCGGTTTGAACGCGAAAAGCAACTGCGAGAATCCATCGTCCGGCAATATGAGAATGTCAATGCCGAATATGACGAATCAGGCAATATCATCGTAGAAGGAGAAAACTGGTTGGTTGGCCTTGACGGGCATAAAAAAGCCAACGTAGCCATCCTTTTCGAAAACCAAGCTAATTACTTCGTAAACGAAGCTACGGACAGCGATTCCAGCGGTTCGTTTCAAGTAGTGGCTTTCCCGATGATACGCCGGATTTTCAGTAAGCTTCTGGCTAACGACATTGTTTCAGTCCAAGCTATGACGCAGCCTGCGGGCACGTTGTTCTACTTCTACCCGAACATTTCTGATCGTGTTGTAGGAACAGATGGCGACGGGCGCGAAACACAATCTCACACCTCTCCGTTTGCCCGCAACTTGGCAACCTGTGTTGGCGCTAACTGCCCCGACACTACTTACGAAAACTGTAAATCTTTGTACGACCGTTACTACAACGACGATCTTTTCGATCATTCTCGCGGCAAATTTACGATCATCACTGCCACTGGAACCCCAGTCGCTCTTGGTGACGACGGCTGTTGGGAAGCATTTTCGTCTGCTCCTTTGGCTGCTGACGGGTCTGTGCGCAACGTAATGTTCGGCGTTACCGGCTTCGACGGCTCTAACCCCGGCACCAACCCCGGCCACCGGGCCCGGTTGAATGGCGGAAAAGGCCTTGAAATCGACACCGAAGAATTTTTAAGTTCGTTCGTAGTCCTTAATGCGGGCGCCCCAATCCTCGACCCTCTTGGCAATGTCGTTTATGATACTGGCGATCCAGTACATTATCGCGTACCTGCGCAGCGTTATGGCAAGCGGATTGTCGAGTACACAGACTTGTGCGATGCAAATGGCACTTTGTATGTAGAACTTGATCTTACGCACCCGCTCATGAATTGCGACGAATGCCCGACGTTCGATGGTTATATCGGCGTTGCTTCTGGTACGACCCTCACCGGGTCTACGTTCGCTTTCGCATGGCGGCGCTACGACGATTTGGAGTATGAAACCGAAATGGGCGAAGTCACTTTCGAGTTGAAAAAAGTAGATATTTCGGTATCTCCTCGCAAATTGCGCGCCCGCTGGTCGCCAGAGCTTGCTCAAGACGTAAACGCATACCAGTCCATAGACGCAGAAGCTGAACTCACCGCTCTGCTTTCCGAACAAGTCGCAATGGAAATCGACCGTGAAATCCTGCGCGATCTGAAGCGCGGCTCCGCTTGGAAAAAGCGCTGGAATTATTTGGGGTGGCGCAACACTGGCTCTCAGAAGTACACTCAAAAAGAATGGAATCAAACGCTGATTACTGCAATCAACCAAGTTTCTGCTCAAATTCACAAGTCTACTCTGAGGGGCGGTGCAAACTTCATAGTTTGCAGTTCTGAAGCTTCAGCAATATTCGATGACCTCGAAAACTACATGGTATCTTCTGCCGCTCCGGCTGACGACAAGTACAACCTTGGCATGCGCCGGATTGGTACGGTATCTGGCAGGTACACTGTTTATGTAGACCCGTATTCTCGTCCGAATGATGTCCTTGTAGGGCATAAAGGTACTTCGATCCTCGATACTGGCTACATCTATGCTCCCTATGTTGCTGCTCAGTTAACGCCTACGCTGACTGACCCGAACAACTTCACAAATGTAAAGGGCATCCAAACTCGATATGCGAAAGCAATGGTTAATAATCGGTATTATGGCCTTGTTTTTGTGGATCGTATCCCTACATTCGACACACGTGAACTTCGTTAAGCCTTTGGCTTACAGCGATTTATACTGAAAACAAAAAAGGTTTCGCCATTAATTTGGCGAAGCCTTTTTTTATTGCCATATTTTTGTATCTTTGTTGAAAATAACTCATATGGAATCTTCATTAGAGAAATTATTAACGGATATTCAGGATAAACATGGCGATCAATATACTATTGACGTTAATACTTTTAAAGCAGTTAAAAAAGAAATTATTGCGTATTGTAAAGATCATGGCAAATATGAAACATTGGCATACAATGTTAGGCGCAGCAAAAGCGGGGCTTGCCCCAAATGTAGAAATAAATATAGGGGTATGCCCTCTTTAAATAAAAAAATGTTTATAAAAAGACATGGCAACCCTAATTTCGATTATATTTCTCCTTATGTCACAATGTGCGACGATATTCTTATAAGATGTAAAACCTGCAATAAAAATTTCTTAGAAACCCCCAGTAACCACACAAAAAGATATACTTGCCCTCATTGTATTGGGATATATAATAAAATATACGGTTCAAGACTAGATTATTTTAAAGAAAAGATAGTATTGGTACATGGGGCTAAATACAAATACGATTTTAAAACTTTTAAAAGTTTCAGCACCCCCCTAAAAATCATTTGTGATATACACGGCGAATTTCACCAAACTCCTACAAACCATTTAAGAGGGAATAATTGCCCTGAATGTGCATATATTACAAGATCGCAGGCGAATAGGATAAGCAATGAAGATTTTTTAGAAAAAGCAAATACGATTCATCATTCTTTTTTTATTTATAAAAGCGAATATGTGAACAGCGATACCGTTTTAGAAATAGAATGCCCTAATCATGGCACGTTTTATCAAAAAGCAAGAAATCATTTAAGTGGAAGAGGGTGTAGGCAATGCTTTGAAGATCGGATGAAGAGTATTTTAACATTATCTAATGAAGAATTTGTAAATAAAGCGAATGAAATTCATGGGGGATATATATACAACAATACTTATCAAGGAAGTAAAATAAGAGTAGAAATCATTTGTCCTGCACATGGGCCATTTGAACAGCGGCCTAACGATCATTTAATGGGATCAGGATGCCCCCATTGTGCAAGAGGAACAACAAAAGCTGTCCAAGAAATTTGTGAGGTATTAAAGGGGCATAATATCTTGTATATAGAAAACGATAATAAAATTTTAGAAGGCAAGGAACTTGACATATATATGCCCGATAAAAAAATTGCAATCGAATTTAATGGGCTTTATTTTCATAGGGAGGGGTTAGTGGATAACTTGCGATACGGCAAAGGGAAAGAGTATCATTTAGGTAAAACAAACGGGTGTTTAGAAAAGGGGGTCAGGCTAATACATATTTTTGAGGACGAATGGAAACAGAACAGGGAGTTAATCTTAAATAAAATATTGCATGCTCTAAAAGTCAATCGCAGCCCAACCATAGGGGCAAGAAAATGTACGATAAAAGAAATAAGCAATAAAGAAAGCACATTTTTTTTAAATAAAAACCACATACAAGGCGGAGACATTGCTAAACATAGGATAGGCGCTTATCACAACGATGAGTTAGTCGGAGTTTTAACTATAGTTAAAGCCAAAGGAGAATGGAAGTTAAACCGCTTTGCAACTTCGGTTAGTTATAGGGTTATGGGGCTTGCGTCTAAAATGTTTAAGAAAGCATTGTCTCTATATGGGATTGATAGGATAACAACTTTTTCTGACAAAAGATATGGCCATTTTCCAAACGAATCAGTATATTTAAAACTGGGGTTCAAATACGTAGGCGACACCAAGCCAGCTTATTGGTATTATGACATGAAAACGGGAGTTAGACATAACAGGCAAAAATTTATGAAGCATAAAATACTAAAAAAATATCCGGAATACGATAATAAGAAAACGACCGAAAAAAAAATGATGGTTGGCTTAGGATATGACAGGATATGGGATTGCGGACATTATAAGTTTGTTTATGAAACATAGTGCATCGTCCACATCATACCTCATAAATTTAAACCCCTCACATTTTTTATTGTATAATAAAAAAACACAAGAGCTTGAAATTGTAAATGAAAATTTTAAATTCAAAGAATTCCTTCTCATGGGGAATGAATACGAAATTCTATATACCACATGTAGATATGGAAATACACAA
>JAKQEK010000202.1 GCA_029558535.1 Bacteroidota bacterium
CGGAGACTAGCGGAACGATGCCCACTGCCACCCCAGACCAGCACAACAGCGAAAGATACTTGATAGGCGAAGGATTCTTATCAGCTAATTTCCCGCCTAACCAATTGCCTAATGTTAGGTAAACCAGCACCAAGCCAATAATCACCGCCCAAACGATATTACTTGTCCCAAAAACGTTCCCCAGCAAGCGTGAGGCTCCAAATTCCACCATCATTGTGGCAGCTCCACCAATGAAAACGGTCAAATATATATATACGCATTTTCCTTTTTCCATATGATCGTTTGGGTAAATCCTGTTTTTTCTTACATGTTCCAATTATAACGAAATAAAATGAGATAATATTTTCTAGTCGTGAGAAGAACTACGGCTATCTTAAATCATTATGAGCGTAACGCTCGAAGGTATAATCGATTTTAAGATATTTCGACATATTAAATAAGCAGTTTAGGTTACAAAGGATTTCATTATTTAGTAAGGAGAAAAGAAGGCATGTCAACAATTGAGATACTGTCATTTTTCATTTCGATCTTTTTAGCGATCGCAGCATTCTATATTGCACTAATGCAATATTTACACGACAAGATGACAATGAAAATAAATCGATTTGAACTCGACAATAGAAGTATTCGAAACGATTACACCAAACTCTGTAAAACCAGTACAGAAATATACAAAGAACTATATAAACCTTTTGAAAAAAAGCAAGAAGTTATTGTAAACAATCTTATTTATAAAAAAGACTGGGTTAGTAGTGAACAACAAAAATTATTGAAAATTGATGACATTGAAATTACTATTGGCTCAAAACCTAATATGGAGAGACAAAATCAGATTTCCAAATCTGAAAAAATATTCCGCCGCAAACAAATAACACCTTACGCCAAGAAATCATTAGTCGATAATATTTTTTTATTTCTTGACCATGGTCATCTTTGGGATAATCCTACCTACATTGTGAATTCAATTATTGGTGGTATAAAGCCAAAACTTCATGTTTACATTTCCAGTTATTTTAACTTTTACAATTCTTGTATGTGTTTTGGGTATGAGTTAGCTCACCTTGCCAATAATCCTACCTACAATTACAAAAAAACTATGGGATTTAGAGCTGTGAATGAATTGTTTGATCTTAGTAATAGATATTGCGGCGTAGGCACAGTAGCTTTTACAGTATTCACTAATGTAAAGGTAAAGGATCAGAAAAAGACTTTTTTTGTTGTTCATTCACGCAGTGAAGAAGTTGCTGAAGGAAAAAACATTATTAATGCTGTCCCTGCCGGAACTTATCAACCATCTGTATTAAGTACAAAATTAGAACCACTATCATTAAATATTATCCGTGAATTTGGAGAAGAAATCCGAGGAAAAAAAGAGTTTACATTTGCTTACAGCATCGAGGAAATTGAGACAAATAGTGTTTCAGACGAATTAAAGAAAAACATATACTTCCTAGGGATGGGATTCAATCCGCTCAATGCTTACCTGGAAATCCTTACGCTTGCAATCATAGATTTATCCAAGCCAGTGAACTTTCTAGAATTCGGATCGACATTTGATGATCTTTCTGCGAAAATGTTATCGAATTTCGAGGGTACTCTTGAGCTTGAAGAATTTTCTAGGCTAAAATTGCATAATTTAAGTGCAACATATCACGCCGCACCGTCGCTGAAAGAAATTGCTACTTTTTTGGTAAACAGACTAACAGAATTTGATACAGATGATGTGTACAAAATCTTGTAAACATGTAAAAAAGTAATATTGATAATTAGTAGTAGGTAGGGAAAATTAAAATAAATTAACTTAGAATTAAATTTAATCATATGTTATATATTTGTTATTGCTTAAAGGAGAAGTAAATAATTAAAATAATCAAATTTCAAATTCATAATCGAGCTAATTATTATACGTTCAATGACTTTTCATTATCGAGGAAATAATTAGATCAATCTATCCTTCCTTAAAAAGATATTAAAATTTCGTCACTTCTAATTCGTTAATCACTTCTTTTATTAACTCCGCCTAATTATTTGAAAGCACAGCCATTATATATTGATTATTTCACGAACCTAATTAATAGTAATGAGAAGAGACGCATTATCTCTTCTCGTTATAAAATGGCTGGGGGTGAAGGAGTCGAACCTCCACATACAGATTCAGAGTCTGCTGTCCTGCCATTAGACGAACCCCCAAAGCTTGTTCTTATTTTACCAGATGATTTACCCCCTTACAAGAGCAATTTTATGCTGCCGGCAGTTTCTTATCCGTGCGCATGTGGATGTTTTCCACCAGTCCAATTCCAAGGAGCAAGGTAACCAGCGAGCTGCCGCCATAACTAATAAAC
>JAKQEK010000206.1 GCA_029558535.1 Bacteroidota bacterium
GAATTAGCAAATATGACAGACAAACATATACAATAATCGAATGTTTACTGCCAAGTGGCTCTGAGGCTGTCTTTCCTAATTATACTTATTTCCTCGACGATTACCGAAATCCTGTCGACAAAATCACACTAAATATCTTTAGAAATATTAAATTTACAGGGGATTTTAAAATGAATAATTTGGAGGTTGTGAATGATAATGACTTTTATGAAAGTAGGTTTGAAGGAAGGTTTGAGGGAATAAAAATAAAAACAGTTGGCAGTAGTGCGTTTTATTATAGTCAACTCACAGGAGTGTTTAATTGTCCGAATTTGACAACAGTTGGGCAATATGCTTTTAGAAGTAGTAACTTTACAGGAGTGTTT
The DNA here is from genome assembly GCA_029558535.1 of Bacteroidota bacterium. Lineage (GTDB taxonomy): Bacteria > Bacteroidota > Bacteroidia > Bacteroidales > ML635J-15 > Bact-19. The sequence continues at coordinate 366 of JAKQEK010000206.1, forward strand.
AATTGTCCGAATTTGCAGACAGTTGGCTATGGTGCGTTTCGGAATAGTGTATTCGATGGTGCGTTCGATTGTCCGAATTTGACAACAGTTGGAAATGATGCGTTTTTAAATAGTAAATTCACAGATGATTTTAATTGTCCGAATTTGACAACAGTTGGAATTAGTGCGTTTTATTATAGTCAACTCACAGGAGTGTTTAATTGTCCGAATTTGACAACAGTTGGAATTAGTGCGTTTTATAGGAGTAATTTCAATGGTACATTTAATTGTCCGAATTTGACGACAGTTGGAATTAGTGCGTTTTTAAATAGTGTATTCACAGGTGATTTCGATTGTCCGAATTTGCAGACAGTTGAAAATAATGCGTTTGAATTAAGTATCTTCAATGGTACATTTAATTGTCCGAATTTACTGACAGTGGGAAAATCTGCATTTTATAGGAGTAATTTAAATGGTACATTTAATTGTCCGAATTTGACGACAGTTGGGCAATATGCTTTTGTAAATAGTCAATTCAATGGAGTATTCGATTGTCCGAATTTGACGACAGTTGGGCAATATGCGTTTCGGAATAGTCAATTCACTGGTTCATTCAATTGTCCAGTGTGCACGACAATTGGGCAAAATTCATTTTTGAATAGCACTTTCACAACGATTACAATAGGAGCAAATGCGACCCTTGGGCCTAATTGCATAGGTGCTCACAGTGCCGAGTTCATAAATGATTATGCAGCTAATGGAAAGTTAGCAGGGACGTACGTATGGGATGCTGGCACAAATCACTGGATATATCAAGGTTAAAATAATGAATAAATATATATGGAATTCAACTTTAACATTTCGGAATTGGTCAGCATAATAGCGTTGTTTGTAGCTATTATTGGTGGTTATGTAAACACTAAAATACAAATTACGAAGCTGGTAGAGGAAAATAAGAATTTGTCTGAAAAAATAACAAATTTAGACAAAAAAGTATCTGAAATTTGCATAAAAGTAGATAAAATAAAGATAATATTAGCTAAAAAAGGATTAAACGGCGATAATGAATGAATATATAAAATTGATAATAGATAACTTGGATGTAAGTTATATATGTAGTGTAATGTTATTAGGTTATATGATAACAAAAAGCAAATTAATAACAAAAATAAAGCTACAAAAAAGATGGATAATATTAATAATAGGTGTAATAGTAGCTGTTATTTATTACTTTTTTATAAAGATA
>JAKQEK010000211.1 GCA_029558535.1 Bacteroidota bacterium
AAGTCCGTAAAAAATGGTTTTTCGCGAACCAACGGTCACACTACTCGGTGACAGAGGATTTTTGTTAAGTGACCACCGGCCTGATGTGTCACGTTAGTGAATTACTAACACCATTCTGAAACAAATTTATTATAAAATAAGTTATTTGTCAAGAAGATTTTTTATTTTTATTATATAATATTACGGAATTTCTTATTTTATTTTTTTGTTCTTCTGACATTGGACCCTTTTTTATTTTTCTACCTATATTAGCCTCACTAATTTTTTTCCTAACCTCTAAACTATGGGTTTTACCGTACATAGGATTTTTTTCACCCACAAGTTTACCTTTGTTTGCTTCACTAATTTTTTTCTTAGATTCTTCTGAAAATGTTTTACCTAACATACCCATTATACCTGGTTTACCAAACATAGGGTTTTTTTCACCAATTTGTGACTGTCTAATTTTCTCTATTGTTTCTAATGAGTGTTTACCATAACCGTGACCACCATCCATTTCATTAATAAGTTGTGAACCTAAAAATTTGTAGTACTTAATCCAAAAATCTTCCCAATAACCCCAATCAGTAATAGGAACTTCATCTATTACCTCGATTTCGGGTTTATAATTTTCTTTTAGTAAATTTTTAATCCACAAATTTTTATTATTATCAGAATATTTTGATTGGTATATATGTTGTCTGAGTCTACGTTTTATATCGTCAGCTTTACCAATATATTTAATTGTGTTTGTTTTTGGACATATTAGACCATAAATAAATGTTGTTTGCATAAAAAATCCTTTATATATAAATATAAAGGATTTGGACAAACGTCCCAAGAGAGCGGGATGATGGATTTGATACCTCATCTTTTAACAGGAATGTTAAACACATTATCTTATGCTAACCCCGCGTTTATTCGGTTGAGATTACCAACCTTTGTGATGTGAACTACCCAACCACTAAAGATGGTTGGGCTTCAGGAATCATAGACTCACCTAATGGTAACGCCTCCTCCTGTTTTTGTTTTGTGTCCGACTGCATCCCACAACCAGACAATATGTTTATTCCTTGCTTTAATATATTCACAGCAGGATAGATTCTATATCGAAATGACTTTAGCATATATTATTAAATATGATACAAAGATACAAAAAGTTGCGTTCATTTTAAAGTTTTTTT